>CAVFXS010000001.1:0-5671 GCA_963626805.1 Bacteroidales bacterium H4
ACTCTGAGGTATTTTTATTTTTCAACGTCTACATTTTGAATTATACAGGAAGCTCCTTATGATGTTATATCCCTTTTCCCTGCAGTAATCTGATCCTTTTTTCTTTCTTCTTTCGTAGCAGCATCGGTATTACATTGATGCAGACCAGGGTAATAATAATTACCAGAATTACCAGCGTTGACAAAGCATTGATCGTTGGATTCGTCCGCTTCGTCATGTTATATACAATAATGGAAATATTAGATACTCCATTACCTGTAACAAAATATGAGATTACAAAATCATCAAATGACATTGTAAATGCCAGCAGTACACCGGCATAAATTCCCTCCTTCAGCATTGGCAGAATGACTCTGGTCAATGCCTGAAACGGAGTCGCTCCGAGATCCATCGCTGCATTGGCAAGGTTCGGGTCCATATTCCGCACCTTCGGATACACACTCGTAATAACATATGGTGTACAGAATGCAATGTGTGCCAGCAACATTGTCAGATATCCCTTCTCCATCTTCAGGGAAGAGAACAGGATCATCAGTCCAATGGCGGTTACAATATCCGGATTCATAATCGGCACGTTATTTACATTTAAGATAATATCCTTTAATACCTTCCGGGACCTGGATAACCCAATGGCTGTTATCGTACCAAGCACCGTTGAGATTGCAGTTGCCAGTAATGCTATCGTGACAGATACATATACCGCCTGCATGATTTCTCCATTGGAAAACAGGTTCTCATACCAGCGCAGAGAGAAACTCTCAAAGCTGGTCAGGGATTTCGATGAGTTAAAGGAATAAATCATCGTTACCACAATCGGAAGGTATAAGAACAAAAAACACAATACGATATACAGGACAGCGCCTAATTTTTTCTTTTTCATCGTCTTATTCCTCCTCACTGTCTTCCCGGTCAAACCGTTTCATCTGCGTAATCGCAATCAATATAATAAATGCAAGGATCACCGAAATCGCACTTCCGAAGTTCCAGTCTCCGACAGAAATAAACTGATTCTCGATCAGATTACCGATCAGCATATACTGACCACCACCCAACAGCTTCGGAATAACGAAGGTTGAAATAGACAGCAGGAATGTCATGATCACTCCATTTAGCACACCCGGAATGGACAGCTTAAATGTTACCCGCCAGAAGGTCTGGAACTTATTCGCACCCAGATCCATGGCTGCCTCCAGAAGGGAGGTGTCAATCTTGCATAAAGATGTATGAATCGGAATTACCATGAACGGAAGCAGGTCACTGACCAGACCAAGTACAACCGCAAAGTCCGTGTACATCATCGTGATCGGTGAGATTCCAAACCATCCGAGAAATGTATTGATCAGACCCTTGTCTGCCAGCAGACAGATCCACGCATACGTCCGGAGCAGGGTGTTAATCCACATCGGAATCGTTACAAACAGTACCAGAATATTCTGCACCTTCTCATTAAACCGACTGATAAAATATGCCAGAATATAACCTACCACCAAACAGATGGCTACTGACAACAGACCCAGCCGGAAGGACTTCAAAAACACCGCTACATAGACAGGTTCTGTCATTCTCTTAAAATTATCCAGCGTAAACTGAATATTTACCAGATCATTTCCTCCGGTCGTTACGGAATACAGCACGATCAGAAGCAATGGCACAATAATCATAACAACTGCCCAGATCATATATGGCCGGACAAGCTTTACAAAATGTTTCATTCGCTGCCTCCTATTCCCAGTCCATACGATACATAACGTGAATATCGTCCGGCCCGAACTTCAGACCAACCTTTAATCCAACCTCAAAATAATCGGTAGTATGAACGGTGTAATCCCGCTGCTCTGTTTCCACCACGATCTCATGATGCACGCCCTTAAATACAATGGATTTTACAACACCCTGGATCTTCGCATCCTGTGGCTCTACAATATCTATATCCTCCGGTCGGATCACGACCTCTACCTGTTCATTCTTCTTAAAGCCCTTATCCACGCACTCGAACTCATAGCCGTCAAATTCTACCAGAAGATCATCCAGCATGTGTCCGTCCATGATATTTGACTCGCCGATAAAGCTTGCTACAAAGCGGTTCTCCGGCTCATTGTAAATATCCTCCGGTGTACCTACCTGCTGAATGATTCCCTCATTCATAACCACAACTGTATCTGACATGGACAGTGCTTCTTCCTGATCATGGGTGACAAAGATAAAGGTAATACCGACCTCTTTCTGAATCTTCTTAAGCTCGCCCTGCATCTCTTTCCGAAGCTTCGCATCCAGTGCACCAAGTGGTTCATCCAACAGAAGCACCTTCGGCTCATTTACCAATGCTCTGGCGATTGCCACACGCTGCTGCTGTCCGCCGGACAGCTTCGTGACATCTCTTTTATCAAACCCTTCCAGACCGACCAGCTTCAATGTCTTCTTAACCTTATGCTCGATCAGGCTCTTATCCATCTTCTTCATCTTCAGTCCGAACGCTACGTTTTCATATACATTCAGGAATGGGAACAGTGCATATTTCTGGAATACGGTATTAACCTCGCGCTTATATGGCGGGATCCCGGAAATATCGATACCATCAAACAAAACCTCGCCGCCACTCGGCTCATCAAAGCCTGCAATGATCCGCAATGTGGTTGTCTTTCCGCAGCCGGAAGGTCCGAGCAACGTCAGAAACTCATTCTCATAAATATTTAAATCAATCCCCTTTAAAACCTGCTGGTCTTCAAAGTTCTTCGTCAATCCTTTTAATTCAATCAATACATTACTCATTTTCTTCCTCCTGTGAGATGGCTCTAGCCTAAAAACTCGGTGGTGTACTGACCCAGAGTATCACTGCACCATTTTTCGATGTTATATAATGCTTCTGTGCCGGCGTAAAATAAAAAGACTCCTGTTTTTTCGCCTTATGCACCTGTCCACCCAGATGAATCTCAATACTGCCGGTCAATACATAACCAAACTCTTCACCTTCGTGCGGATTATCTGGATAGGTCGAACCTCCCGGTTCTATCGTTACCAGAATCGGCTCCATCATATTCTTCTGGGCATTGGGTATGATCCACTCAATGCGGTTCTTAAGCTCCGCATCCGTTTTTTCAAAAAAATCCCCTTTATGGAATACCACCTGTGTATCCTCGGAATCACTGAAAAATGTTTTAAGATCCGTACCCAGACATTGCAGAATGTCCATCAGTGTCGCAATGGACGGTGACGTCAGATCCCGTTCGACCTGAGAGATAAATCCCTTGGACAACTCTGCCCGGTCAGCCAGCTCCTCCTGCGTCAGTCCCTTCTGTACCCGTAATGCTTTAATCTTCTTTCCTATATTCATTCCTGCACCTGACTTTGTCTGCCACATTTCCAGCAGTTACTTAATTCTAAACTTGAAGTTTAGTTTTGCTAAACCACCTACTCAATTATACATAGTTTCAATGAAACGTCAATAGAAAAATGAAAAATACATAAACTGTCTTTTTTCTTCATAAATTATAGGGATTCTTTTTCTTTCAGAGGTTACCTTTATGTCCGTTGTTTCAGCTGCTTACATCCGGGTTTCCACAGAAGATCAGATAGAATTCTCTCCGGACAGTCAACGTAAACGTATTGAAGAATATGCTGCAGCTCATGATATGCAGATGCCGGAGTCTTATGTGTTTGTCGATGAGGGAATCAGCGGAAGAACCGCTGATAAGCGTCCCGCTTTCCAGCAAATGATCGCGCTTGCCAGAGCCGGCAGACATCAACCACCGTTTCAGAATATCCTGGTCTGGAAATTTTCAAGATTCGCCCGCAGCCGGCAGGACAGCATTTTCTATAAATCCATGCTGCGAAAGGAATGCGGGATCGAAGTGATTTCCATTACAGAACCTCTCTCCCATGATCCGACTGCAATTTTGATCGAGGCACTTTTAGAAGCTATGGATGAATATTATTCGATCAATCTGGCCCAGGAGGTACGCCGCGGAATGCAGGAGCGTTTTTCCAGAGGACGTGCCATCTCCACGCCGCCCTTTGGCTACCGGATGGGCGAGATTTCTTTTGAGCCGCACCCGGAACAGGCACCCTGGGTCTCCTATATGTTTCAGACATATGCCTCTGGCACCTCCTTAAAGGACATTACCGCCCATCTTCGGCATCTGGACATTCTCACCACCCACGGCAATCCCTTTGAGCCCCGATCCGTTGCCTATATTCTGCTGAATCCGGTCTATATCGGGAAGCTCCGGAAACGAAGCCGCCCGGCTTCCTTTCAGACTACCGCTCCACCCCCGCTTTATGACAGAAACTACACATCCATATCCATGGACTATGCAGATGGCATTCATCCGGCTCTGATTTCCGATGCCCTCTGGAAACAGGTGCAGATACGCTGGCAAAAAGAACATCCCTCCAATCCCCCCGACGCCCTGTCCATCCCCCCGGCGTTGCCAGCTTCCTATTACCTGAAGGGGCTGGTCTACTGCGATTCCTGCAATCGACCTCTGGTACAGATTCATAAAGGCACCGCATTTCAATGTTCCGGTTATAATCACGGCCTCTGCCATTGCTCTCATTACATCAGCCGTCAGAAGTTAGAGTCTCTGGTAATCGATGCTTTATGCGAACCGGATTCTCCTCTGCCTCCCGTATGTCTGGCCACCCTTTCATCTCCGGTCCGGTCGGCCACCGTCAAAAATCAGCTTCTGATTGAAAGCGGTATCTTCTTCCGTTATCATAAGGCGCATGTATCTGACGATACCGATTCTCTGGAAATCATATCCGCCATCGGGCGGTCCGGATGGTGAGTCCGGAGCAGCCATGCGGTATCTGTCCCAGCGCTACTCCATGAAAAATGCGCGTGTTGCAGGTGTGCTCACGGATATAGCAACGGAAGAATCTGTTCCATGAAGTTATCGGTCTTTTTAAATACTACTGTAACATTTTAAGAAATCGTTTTTTTTCACGGGCTGAATGTGGTGGAATATATAATATATCATGTCGGATTTCTTTATGATCAGTTGGATAACACTGCAGTCCTCTTTCTAATAACTGCACACCAAATTCGTGTATTTCCCATATCCGGCGATTTACCATAAAATGATAATCATCCAGGTAATCTAATTGTATGTCACGATATGCTCCAGATGCTGCAATCAACCTCAGATATGATTTATCCGGAATAATATATGCTACATTCCACGCCTGGTCAACTATGTATATTTGGTTTTGAGGATTAGCAGAAACAACCTGTTTGAATCCATTCCGAATTGCAGCCGTTACAGTTGCCTTCTCTTTTGCATCCGGATATGAATTTAGAAATGATACGAGATTCAGATCGTGGAGCCGTATTCCATCCAAAAGATCCTCTGCGCTTTTTTTATAAAATACATCATACGCCCGGACGATCTGTTCTCCTCTAATATTCATTTCATCAAACTGTAGCAACATTTTTAGTACTTCCCAGTTATTTTTATCCTTCAGTGCCCCATTTATTAATGTTTCAATAATCTGTCTTGCCTCCTGTGAGCCTTCGCTCATGATCACAATTACCTCATCCAGCTTTCCTGTTCCTATATATTTTCTCATAAATAATACCATCCTTCCATTAAAGAGAAAAAGGTGTTCACCGTGAACACCTCAGACTGTAGACAAAGTGGCACTAGGATACAAATCCTAGTGCCACTTTTCTCTG
>CAVFXS010000002.1:0-59506 GCA_963626805.1 Bacteroidales bacterium H4
TTCATCCTTTCATCTTTTTTGAGCACTTCTTATCTTTACTACCGAATCTTGTATTATTGGTTTTGTGGCTTACATCATTATCTACTATTTTTAATATACAATATACAAGAATTTGAGTGATAAGGGAGTGATAAGGGAGTGATAAGGGAGTGATAAGGGAGTGATAAGGGAGTGATAACTCAAATGTATTTATTTATCCAGATTATATTATATAAAACATCCTCGGATTTTACAACCTTAAAATATACAAATATACCATTATTTTTAGCTTTTTATCGGCTAATGTCAGTCTGCGACACATCAGCCGATTACTTCCTTAAAACTTTCTATATCATCAATCTTTGGTACTCTGAGCATTGTAATTCTATCAAGTTGTATCAAGCCTTCCCCTTTGTTCATTTTACTATGAACATTTGGTATGTCTGCACCAGTTCCAAAAGTAGCAGTCAAAATATTAGATTGTGCATTTCCTAAAAGAATCTTTGTAAGATTGCTTCTTGTAGTTGCATTTATATTTTCTGTGCCTGCCGCCTGCATTACCATTAAAATATGAATGTTGCTTTGTCTTGCAAGCACACTCAGATTTTTAACAATGCGTTCGACTTCCTCTTTTTGCTTCTTATCAAGTGAAGATATCAATGATATGTATTCCTCAATTACAACAAGCATTGGTTTGAATCCTACATCAACCGCAAGAACATTCGGGTTTTTATCTAACTCCGGTTGTAATTGTTTCATCCTCTCAGACATCTCAGATTCCACAGATTTTAATTTTGATACGATATCATCTAATTCATAACTATAATCTGCAAAGTCCCTATATAAGCCATAGGAACGCTTTGGGTCTAATATTACAACTTCATACCCTTTAATAATTGCTTGAACGACTATTTGATTTGCAAGATATGATTTTCCGCTACCCGATTGACCACTTATTAAAAAATGAGGATAGTCTCTTAAAGATACGATATGCTTTTTATCAAAATATAACGATAGCAAATCCATTGATTTTATCTTACTTACATAATCATAAAGTGCATATTGCTCAGGCCTATAGTTTTTCATATCTTCATAGACAATAATTACTTCGGCATTGTTTTGTGAAATAAAATAATCCTCAACAATGTACCGCTCAGGAAGAGCAGTAGAAAATGAGTCCAAATATCTTTCAATGATTGTACGAATCCTTAGATTTTTCAGGCTTATTTTTATAATGCCTTTTTTGATTTTGATTCTCGGAAGTTCAACAAATACTTTATCATCTTGTTTTATGTATGCACCTACGGAAATAAGATTACTTTCTATATGCGATAGTAAAATACGATTGCTTATGAAATTTTTAAGTCCTCGATTTTTTATCAATATGATTGTGATTACCGCAACTATGATTATGCCTTCCATAATGATCGCATATCGGCATATATCATTCACTATGCTAATATGAAATAAATATTTATTGGCGACAGGCGCACTCATAAATAAAAGTACGCCCACAACCAACATACATAGAAGAAAGTTACAGTAATACTTACGCTTACTGATTATCATTCTACCACCTCAATAATTGCTTCAACAGAAAGCTGACTTGCATAGTCTCCCCATACGCTACATTTGCCGATATTCTTGAAAATGATTTTGTCTCTAATATGATATTTTTCGACATCATCTTCATCGGTATCTTTAATTAGATGAACCTTGAATTTTTCAAAAATATTGCTGACGTTTTCATCTCCATAGTCGGTATTGTCTTCCGTGATGATTACATCAATACTGACACAACCTTTTTTGTCATTCCACTTGATAGATTGAATCATAAATTGCTTGTCTTTCGCCCATGCTCCAAAATTGAATTGCTGAAATAAATTAAGTTTCTTCATAATGTTTATTCTCCTTTGCTTTTAATCAGCGGACATGCTACCGCTTGTTATAATTAAATAGCCCTTCGTGACAAATAAAAAAGGCTGAACTTAATCAGCCTTAGTGACTTAAATCACTTTTCCATTGACAACAATCGGTGCTTCGATTAGATTTATAAATGCTTCGGCATACCCATGAATTGTTTTTGTTTCATATTTAGGGTTTCGTCCTCGCTTAACGCAATCTATGTATTCATAATCTGTATTGAGCGTATGAAGCACTAATCGTTTTGATTTTATATGTTTTGTATTCACTTGATACAAAAAACATTCCCATATAGTAAAAATCTGCACCTTCCGCATCGCTTTTCTTAATAAAAAGATGTCGCTTCGCAGCTGTCAACACTTCCTGCATATAGCTACTATCCGGTCCCCGACCAATCTGGGAATCCCACATAAAGATCTGATTATTCACAAATTCGTCTGCATAATCCGGCTTTCCTTCTATATATTCTTTCCCCGTTACATCTTCACTCTTATGATATGTTACGAATATGCATGCTTCATCGCCAATCCGCTTCATTCCATACATCGTAGATGACAAATCTCTGGTACAATTCAACAACTGACATACATCCCGCCTTGAATACTTTTCATAAAGTACAAAACATCCTTCTCGAAACTTCCCCTTATGCATATCTGCTAATCGTGCTTTGGCTATCTGAACCAGATCTTGAAGATATATCCGATAATTCATATGTTGTAGGCCTGCCACAAAATATTTTACTCGTTCTATCCGTCCAGCTTCCGTACGCATCAGCACTTCGACCGCCTTGTATTTTTCCAGCTCTTCTTCTTTGCTCACAAACATTCCATCCAGATTTGAAATTGCCGAGTTAATTTCTGCCTCCGAAATCTGATAATTATATATCTGTTTCATTATGTTTATGAACTGCTCTTTTTCTATGATATCATTACTTAACATCAGGTCCAGTAATTCTACTTCATGAGGACGTTTTCCATGTCCTATTAGTTTTGATAGATATTCCAGTGCCACAATTTCCTGGTCACTTAGAGAATCCCTGCATTGTTCCGGATCAACGGTCAAAAGAAATTGATAATATGTCTTATAATTATCTAAGATCAATATTGGATCAACCTCACCGTTTTCATAAAAGTCAATCAGCTTTGGCACTCGTCCTACCCGATATTTCAGATCCTGATAACTCTTCTTTATAATGCTTTTTATTCCTTTTATATGATCAATAGCCTTAAAAATCTGCGTTTTGGATATTTCATCAAAGTGAATTGTAGATGCCCCCGGTAGCACCCGACACCCTTCCATAACATATCTTCTAATAGTATCTTTGTTATAACTACGATCTCCCGATAAAGCGATTGGTATCATAAAATTATTATCATAATTTCCTATAAAATCTAAGATCACAACATACTCTTTTTCTTCTGCATTTCGCAGACCTCTCCCCAACTGTTGCACAAAAACTATCGGCGACTCTGTCGGGCGCAGCATAATTACCTGATTTACCTCCGGAATGTCAACACCCTCATTAAAGATATCCACTGTGAAGATATAATCCAATGCATTCTTTGTATCCTCAGCCACTAATCGCTCGATTGCATCCTCTCTGGCCTGCTGACTGTCCATCCCACTTAAAGCAACTGTTCTATAGCCTCGCTCATTAAATTTCGCACTAAATGTCTCTGCCTCTTTCTTATTTCTGCAGAATACCAGTCCCTTTACACGCTTTCCACTATATCCATAATAGTTAGCCTGTTTCAATACATAATCTACTCTTACATCCGATGTCAAATAATTAAAATCCGATTTCTCATTAATGATTTCTCCATCCACTTTTAAATCTGTAATTCCAAAGTAATGAAACGGACATAACAAATTTTCTTCCATCGCCTGCTGCAGTCGGATTTCATATGCAACATTATGATCAAATACCGAAAATACATCATAACTATCTGTACGTTCTGGAGAAGCAGTCATCCCCAGCCAAAATTCCGGTTTGAAATAATTCATAATTTCCTGATAGCTGGCTGCCCCTGTCCGGTGTGCCTCATCTATAATAATCACCTGAAATTCATCCAGTGCAAACTGCTCCCGCACTTCTTTCTTTGCCATCATCTGCATAGTTGCAAACAAATAATCTGCTTCATACTCTTTTGTATTTCCGGATAGCAATCCCATACTTTTTTGATTGCCAAATACCTTTTTATAACTGCGAATCGCCTGCTTTGCAATCTGCTCACGGTGGACTAGAAACAGTGCCTTCTTAGGATTAATGTCACGTAGGGCAAATGCTGAAGCATATGTTTTACCTGTACCGGTTGCTGAAATAAGCAAGGCCCGACATTCCCCTGATTCACGTATTTTTTTAAGATTATTAATAAATCCAACCTGCATGGTATTCGGGCACAGTGTATATTCCTGAAAGGATACTATCGCATCCTTTTTGGCAATTTCCTTCTGCTTTCGGACAATTCTCTCACGCGTATATATTTCTGTATAGGGTTCAATAAATGTTTCATACTCTAATGCCTGTGGTGCATCCCATATGGTTTCAAATTCAGCTAACGCATCCCTTGCAAACTCTCCTTGATTTGTTGAAACAATTTTGGTATTCCATTCACGATTTCTCGTCAACGCATTCTGTGTCATATTCGAACTACCAATAATAATCCGATATATCTCCGCTTTTTTGAAAAAATATCCTTTGGTATGAAATCCTTCCTTCTCCTGATCATTTGAATACATTCTAATAGTAATATTTTTTAATTCTGCCAACTTACGAATGGCCTGAGGATCACTGAAATGCAAATAATCCGTTGTTAAGATTCTTCCTTTAATTCCGCATTTTTCTAATTCCTTAAAGGTCTGTAATAATGGTGCAATGCCACCCATTGTAATAAACGCCACACTAATTATAAATTCATCACAATGTAACAGTTCTTCCTCTATTGAAGAAAGCACTTTCCGCCCAACTCTATAATCATTCGAAATAAATTGCGGTTTATATGCCAGATTTGACGATGTATTCCAATCCACAAAGGCTGCTTCCAGTCCCTGTCTTAACTCCTCATATTCCATCCTACTCCTCCTCATACGTCTGCCGGAATATTTCCTTCTGTATCACATAGATATCCCGGATATCCTCTTTCCGGATGGCCAGATAATCCCCCGGTCGTCCGAGGAAATATTCCTGGTCCCGGTCCACCGGGTACACCCGTGTCCGTTTGGTCAATTCCTTTGCATAGATCCCTGCTCCCGGTTTCGGATAGCAAAGATGTGCAACCTCATCCAGACTGATATATGCCCCCTCCGGCACCGTTTCCACAGCCGGCAGGAAGTCAAGCATCCGTTCAAATACATCTAACGGCTCCTCTGTTGGCTCGTAGGTTCTCTCGAACTTCTCTCTGGTAATATCATATACCTCACCGCGGCAGCCGATCATGATATAAATACTCTCATCTGCCCGCACGGTCAGTCCCGCTTCATTTTCCAGTGTCTTCATGCAGATCTTATGTCCCGGCTCCGTCACATCCGTTGACCGCACATATGCCCACGGAATCTTCCGCTTGCAATAAGACTGCATGGCATAAATTTCCTCTGCATGGGTTTCCGCATAGTCCTCTACCCGGATGCGATCACAATCCTGATAATAGGAAGCTGCCATCTTCAGGAAATATTCCATGGTATCTGTCATATCTTCTCCGGACATCTGAACCTTCAGGATTGCAGATGATATTCTGCCGCTGCCACAATTCGCAGTTCCCTTCACCAGTCCGAAATCTCCGATCAGATAGTCCAGAAAATCCAATGCCCGCACACTCTTCGTATCACTTAAGAACAGAAGCTGTTCCTCCTCCTGCGTGCTCCATGCCAGCAATAGCATATGACAGGAGAATGCTTCCAGCTGCTCTTTTCTAGCCTCATATACCTGCTCCCACTGGTCTGACACCATCTGCTTTGCCAGTTCTTCTCCCTGTGTATCATCCAGCTCAATCATGACCAGAGGTGCTTCCGCATAGCAGTATTGTCGCTTCATGCCGTCTCTGTTTAATTCTTCCTGTGTAAATCCATACTTATCTACTGCCATCTGCTTCTCCTCACTATCTTCTGATTCCGAATTCATCTTTACGGATCCCGTTTTCACTGATCCACACAATTCCTCTGTCTATTCTCTGCGATTTCATCCGAGACATGTTTTCCTGTCAATTTATTCAAATCCATGTCACCTTACACTTCCTGTTACTTCTCCCGCTCCTCCGTCACAAATCGCCCGGAGAATGTCTGAAAGCTATGACTCACATGGGTAAAATGCAGCACCACCCGGTCAAACTGACGCTTTACCACCTTGGCATACACGCCGGTAAATACCGCATGACCGTCCTTGGTCGCTGCGAAAATCTCCACATCCGAGAACACCTTTAAGTCTGCCTGGAAATCATCCAGCTCCACCACCGCACGCTTGCAGGAGAACTGTGCCAGTCTGGCCGGAAGCGGTTCCTCCTGAATCAGCTTTCCTTCAATCGGATACAGATTAAATAAGATCCAGTCATCCACCGGAGTCAATACGTCAAATTCAACATTGGCAATCAGCAGCTGATATTCGCCGCCGATACCGATTACCTCATTTACAATGACCGGCTTCTGGATACCCTTTGCCGTAATCTCCATACGGTTATGCACCTCTATCGGGCAACTGACCTTCTCCAGACTCTCCGTAGAGATCAGCACCTGTCCACCGACACTGTAGCTCTCAATGCGGGAGCACTCATTTACCACCCGCCCGATGACGTTATAACGCATCATCTTCTCAGAACCTACATTTCCGATAAATGCTTCTCCGCGATGGATTCCGATTCCCATTTCCAGTGCCGGATATCCCTTTCTGGCACAGTAAGCATTCACCTCGCCCATAAGATTCTGCATCGTGATGGCTGCTGCTATTGCTTCCGCTGTCTGCTCTTTCGATGGCAGCGGTGCACCGAATACAGCCAGAATCCCATCTCCGAGAAACTCAATGACCGTTCCGTGATACTGCGTAATTGCCTCTACCATTTTCCCCAAAAAAAGATTTAAGAGATCCGTTACCTCTTCCGGCTCCAGTGCTTCGGACAGCGACGTAAATCCACGTAAATCTGACATCATAACGGTCAGCTCCCGTTTCTCTCCGCCCAGAGCGGCTCCTTCCGAGTTCTCCATGATCACGTCAATCACCTTATCTGAGAAATACCGTCCCAGAATCAGATGCAGCAGCTCATTTCTGGACTGCAGCTGCTCATTTAACCGTACAATCTCTCTGGCTGCCTGCAGATCACCGGCCTGCTTTTGCAGCATTTTCTCATAATTCTTCGTCACCTCATGCTGCCATGCCGTCTGCTCAATCCGCACAATATCCGAATGTACAAACGGCTTCGTAAGAACAACCATCGCACCATGCGCATAGCATGACTCATCTATCTGCCGGCTCCGTTCCTCCACCATGAAGAAAACAGGCACTCCTGCCAGTGCCTGCTGATTTTTAAGCAGTGACAACAGGCGGAATTCCTCTGTCTCTGCTATCTGATAATCCATAATAATAAGCGATGGGGTACTGATCCGGGACCGTTCTCCCCGGCTCTGTGCCTCAACCGCCTTCTCAACCGCCTCGACTGACAGCATACAGAAAGCCCTCATACTTCCGGTCGAGTTTATCTGTCTCTGTGTCTCTATCATTTCCTTTCGGTCGCTTCCTACGATCCAGATCAACTTCTCCAATACGCACTCCCTCACTTTCTTATATGCCTGATTTTCATCCGTCTTTATATTTCGAATGCCATGCATCCCTTTCTTTTTTCGCAGTTCCCAGTGCCACACTCTTACACGCATCACACAGGGTACCAGTCCGGATCGGTGCTCCGCAACGTTCACATGGAACACGTATCGTGGAGCTTTTCGGAATTTCCAGGTATTCCTGCTTGAAGAAATAGTTAATCACCCGGCGCGGAACTCCGGTCTCCTTCTCGATCACCAATGCCGGTGCCATTCCAACCCTATCCAGATAATTTCGGACGGTCTGATAATCATCATAATTATCTGTGTCACAATCATCGCAACGATAAATACCCATAGATACGTTGGTCAGATTCTTGCCTCCACAGTTTCTGCAGGTGAGAGGTATCCGATTGATCCGAAGTGCATTGGTGTTCCGTAGCTGTCTAGTAAAACTCATGTGAGACCGCTTATCCGGTCGGCTCTCTGCCGAATCTGCATCTTCCGCTGTCGTCTTTTTCTGTAACTGTCCGGTCCATGCTTCTGACTCCCGTTGCTCCTGCAAATGTCTGTCTGCATCTGCACCAGCCGAAGTCCCCATTGACTGTGCCAGATATTTCAGTTCTTCCTCCAGCTCTCTCATTGCCATTTCCGGATTCTGTGCATAATAAATCATCTGCACATTATTTAAATAAAATCGAAATGTCTCATTTAACGGTGAAGCATCTATCTGAAACGGAATAATGTTCTTTCGTTCGGAGATTGCACTGTCTGTTTCCTTCTCCACCCAGATAGATCCCTGTGACTGTTCCGATAAGAACAGTAAAAACACTTCGCATTCCCGAATTGCCTTTGGAATCTCCTTCGCATAACTGGAACCTGCCGGAATATGCTCCGGTGCCTGCCAGCAGTAGATTCCCATTTCCTCTAATTTATGTACAATCCTGTTTACGAAAGCCCGATCTTTGGAACTATAACTGATAAAAACAGATTTTCTGTCTGTCATATTTCCGCCTCCTGTACCTGTAATTCTCCTGTCTCCCTAAGATACTACCCGGTTTCGTCCAGTCTCTTTTGCCTCATATAGCTTTGCATCTACATACTCAATATTCTCATCCGCCGGAACATCTCCATTCAGCTCGCGGACGCCAAACGACATCGTTACCCGGATCTCCTGTGCCTCATATAGACACCCCTGTGCCTCTACCGTCATCCGAAGCTCCTCTGCCAGCTGCACTGCCTGATTCAGATCTCGTCCCGGAAGTAACAGGATAAACTCTTCGCCACCCCATCGAATGACCTCTCCATTCCCTCGGACGCCCCTCTGTAAGATATCTGCAATATACATCAACACTGCATCCCCGGCCGTATGTCCATAGGTATCATTTACCTTTTTAAAGAAATCAATATCACACATGATCACAGACACCGCCTGATTCAACAGTGCCGGTCTGACGCTGTCACTGTAATACTCATAGAACCCGCGCCGGTTCTTAAGCCCGGTCAGCTGATCTACCTGTGCCTCATGATATAACAAATGGGACTCCAACGTCTTTCCGCAATAAACAGCAGCCAGACGGAGCCGGTTCACATCCCGCTCATCAAAGCCCTCTGTACCATTCTCATTCATCTTATTAATCGCCTGAAACGCACCGATTACCTTGCCCTGCGTATTCGTAACCGGAATACACAGGATCGAGCGGGTAATATAACCGGTCTTGCGATCCACCTCCGGATTAAACCGGCTATCTTCATACGGCTCATTGATCAGTATGATCTCATTATTCCGAATCGATGCGCCGACAATCCCGGTTCCTTCCGGAACAATGATCTGTTCACTGTCCAGTGCCGCCAGTGTCCAGTACTGCTTTCTCTTTACATCCCAGTACCAGAAGGATGCCCGGTCTGAATTTACCAGACACCGTCCCATATTCGTCAGAAGCATCAGAGTAGAAGAAAAGCCCCGTTCATCCACCAGCTGATTCATATACCAGAATATTTTCTCCAGAAGCTCTTCGGAATGAAGCACCTTGCCCGGAATCTTCGGCTGTATCTCACCCTTGCCAAAACCCTCCAGATATTGAAGGGACTTCGCCTGATTCTCCGGCTGCGTAGTCTCGATCAATACACTACAGTCCGCAAATCGGGTCCGATAATACTCCATAAACCGGTGCCAGTCAATCTGTCCCTCTCCCAGTGCGAGATGCAGATCCTGCTTCCGATCATTATCATTAATATGCAAGTGCTTTACATACGGTGTCAGCTCTTCAATCCAATGTGCAATATCACTGCCATATATCGTTGCATGTGAATAATCCAGACACACACCGTAATTCTTATACTCCTTCAGCTCCTTCGATATCCGCGTCAGAATCCTCGGATCGGAATCAAACATATTCTCCAGATAAATCTCAATCTCCGGATACTGCTCCAGCAATGCCTTCATATAGGAAACGGTCCGTTCTACAATCTGATTTTCATAAATCTCACCGCAGACCATCGGATTCCAGTTCGTGTGGAATACTACACCCTTCACATGCAGCTTTCTCGCAATCTCCATGCTCTGATGCATCCGCAGGTTCGATATCTCACGAATTTTTGCATCATTACTGAACACCGTCACATCAAAAAATGCCCCGTGCATCGTACTGCCTTCCGGAAGTCCGACCTTCAGATACTGCTCGAGCACCGCCTGCTGCCGTTTCTCGTCATCCAACAGCTGCGGATCAAAGAAATCATTGATCTCAAATCCCACGTTATATTTTTCTGCAAGCTCCAGATGTTCCGCTAAACGATCCACTCTGGATACAATTAAAAACCGCCCCATATTTTCTCCTGTAATCTACCTTCCATTGCTGTAAATACTGTCTATATTTTACCATAAATCCCTCATAAATAAAAGAGTTGTGTATGGATTTCTCCCTTTAAACCCGCTCTCCGTAAAGCAGAGTTGCTTTCCGGTCCTTCTCCTCAAAATGACTGTCCATATAGGACAGGAGCTCCTCTCCTGCCTCTACTGTCGATTCCGGATTTTCCAGATATGCCTGCAGCTCCTTCCGGTCATTTCGAATCTGCTTTAACAGCTGCTGACATTCCCGCTCTTCCTCTGCCAATGTATAGATACCGGTTGTCTGCAGCTCTTCATATGTATATCGTTTTACCCGCCGGTTATAGATCATCCGAAGGGGTGCTGCAAATGCCCCCTTATGGGTCAGAAGAGATGCTACCTTTCGCAACGCACTCAGCACAAAAATCACTGCCATAATATTTAACAACAGGATTGGCCACATGGCAAACACCGCTCCATAGCCACTCCCCATCGTGAGAATCTGCATAACCGTTGCAATCAACATCAGCAGGACTGCCACACCGAAGCTCAATCCGATTGCCCAGCCCAGATTCCGCTTTCGCATCCGGATACAATCTGCCTTCTGTTCATAGATATTCTCCAGATAATTCGTTCTCTGTACTGCCTCCATGACCTTATAACGCATGGCTCCGGTCTTCGTTTCCTCCGACTCCTCAAACTCCTCTGCATTAATCTGAAACTGCATCGCTTCCCCTCCTCCTTTCTGCTATCTATACTACGATCAGCCAGCTGCCGCCCTGCGGATCCCAGGTTATGATTCCGATAACAAGTGTCAGGATAAAAGCAATTACCGTAATGCCTGCAATTCCCATATTAATGATTCCCAGTATCAGGCCTACACTCACCCGTTTCTTATGAATCGTATCCCAGATTCCCCATGCAATGCACGCAAACGGCGCCAGTCCCGCCAGCACAATCAACAGCTCCTGTATCCGGAGATGGATCGGCAAAACCCCTATAAGCACTTCATATGCAAGACATAGTGCACTTAACAGGCCAAGCACTGAAAGCAGGATCAACCACGGGTTCTGTTTCGCCTTTTTCCCTTCATTTTCCATTTTAAATCCCCCTATTCCCATTTGTTCTATTCATATCTACTATAGTTACATATTCCGGCAAATTATGCAACAAAAACACATCGAAAAAGCCGTTCACATATCATTATGCAAACGGCTTTCCTGTGTAGTTTCTTATATAATTTCCGATACGGACATACCGGCTGCTTCTTATGCCAGATACAGATATACCATCATGTAATGGCAGAAGCTTCCTGCCATGCAGAACAGATGGAAGATCTCATGGGAACCGAAATTCTTATGTTTTTCATTAAATGCCGACAGCTTCAATGCATAGAAGACTGCCCCCGCAGTATAGAGAATTCCTCCGGCAAGCAGCCAGCCGAATGCCCGCATACCTGCATTTCGGATAATGAACGGTGCCACGAACATACATAGCCATCCCATAACCGCATACATTACGGATGATACCCATTTCGGACAGGTCACCCAGCAGATCTTAAAGGTAACACCCAATGCTGCTACACTCCAGACTGCCGCCAGCAGAATATAACCCAGCCGGTCTCCCAGCCCGATAATGCAAAGCGGAGTATAGGTTCCCGCGATCAGCACCGAGATCATGGAATGATCGATCTTTTTCAGTACCTTATTCGCCTTCGGCGATATATCGAAGCTATGATACGAAGTACTGGCTCCGTAAAGCAGGATCATACTGACCATAAAGACGGTCACTGCCGCCACACCGGAACCCCCGGTGCTTTGCCTGGCCCGCTCGATCAGCGGAGCTGTGGCAGCCGCCGCCATAACCATAGCGATAAAATGCGTAATAGCACTTCCCGGATCCTTGATCTTATGCTTCCGGATTGATGTTTCATATCCTGCATTTCCTGTTTTTGATTTATCCTTTGTCTTCTGAATTGCTTCCACATAGATTACCTCCCTTGCAAAAGTCCTTGTAGTTTCATGCCTACATAGGGTATACTTTTATTATAATTTATTTGCTTCTTTTCATATTGTGGTTTTAATATTCCATCATGTAGTTTTCAAAACTACTTCTTGTTGAATTGATACTATCACATATGACTATTATATGCAAGTGTTATTTTTATTTATTTTTTCCGTTTCGAAAATTACTATTCAGGAGGTCTAAGCTATGAGATTTGCATTAACACAAATGGATATCACATGGGAAGATCCTGTTGAAAATCGTCGTCTCTGTACAGAATTGACTGAACAGGCTGCCGCGCAGGGCTGCGACTGGATCATTTTCCCGGAAATGACACTGACCGGCTTCACCATGCGCCCGGAATTGTTTGCAGAACCGGAGGGTGTCTGCAGTTCCACTGCTGATTTCTTCTGTGGTCTCTCACACCGCCTGTCCATTGGCATCATTTATGGATATATTGCCGCCCATGACAAGGGTTATACGAACCAGCTGGTTTATGTCCGGGACGGCATGATCCTGCAGGAATATGCGAAGCTGCATCCCTTCTCCTTCAGTGAAGAATCCAGGCATTATATTGCCGGAGATAAACTCAGCCTTCTGTCCCTGCCCGACATCTGCATGTCCGGATTTATCTGTTATGATCTGCGTTTCCCGGAGATTTTTCAGGCAGTTTCCCGTCAGGCGGAACTGATCGTTGTTATTGCCAACTGGCCGGCCAGCCGGATTACCCACTGGCATACCCTGCTGCAGGCACGTGCGATCGAGAATCAATGCTTTATACTCGGAGTAAACCGGACCGGCCTCGGTAATAGTATCTCTTACACCGCAAGCTCTGCAGCCTACACACCGACCGGAGAACTCCTGACACCTGTTACCCCTGCCGATACCGGCACTCTTTATGTCGACCTTGATCTATCCGATGTGGCCCGCTACCGTGAAAGCTTTCCGCTGAAAGCCGATCGTCGGGAGTCTCTTTATCAGACCTTTTATCACTAAGATTTTTCATTCTTTATTCCGATATATATATCAGAATATTTCGGAATAAAGGAATGATACTCTATGTCAAACACATTAAATCATATATCCAACACAACTACCGGACAGAATTATTATGCTTCCGGCACAAATCAGACCGATTATGCAGTCGGGGACCTTCTGACCGGTACGGTTTTACAGGGTGGTGAGCATCCGGTCGTAGAGATGAATGGCACCCCGGTCCAGGTGCGTTCAAATGCACTGAAGGATGCACAGACCGGAGATCGGATCTATCTCCGCATTACCGGAAGTAATTCCTCTGAGATCACGCTGAAGCTGATCGATCAGCAGGAACAGTCGATCTATACCAGAAGCGGCACCATGCAGACAGAGATTCGCTGCAACACCGCACGCTTCGTTGATACCTGGAACGAGGCCTGCCCGGATGCAGACACGCAGGCCGGTCAGCTGAAGGAGGATGCCGAAGAGGTATCCCGCAGCCTTTCAGAAGAAGAGCGTGCAAAGCTCCGCCAGATGGGCATTGAAGTATCTGCATCTAATATTACCTTTATTAAAAGTCTGCTGAGCCAGATGCGTGGCAAGGAACAGGATGATCAGTTGCAGCAGGCGATTGACAGTGTCCGCAAACAGATTATTATCGAACAGCCGGACGAGCATCCGGAGGCTTTCCGGATGGTTGTCGGAGATACCTCCTTTGATCTCCCGGATGCCTTAAAGCAGCTAAATGATCAGCTCCCACTGACGAAGGAACAGGCTGTTTACTTTATCCAGAATCAGGCTCCGTTCAGCCCGGATGAGTTATATAAATCTGCATTCAGCAGTAAATCCATGCCAACGCGGAAGCCTATCTCTGACGAGGATTTTACACAGCTATTACCACAGATTGACCGGACGCTGCAGGCTGCAGGACTGGACATCACACAGGAGCAGCACGATGCTGCGAGATTCCTGCTGGAGTACCAGCTCCCGGTCACAACGGATTCCCTGCTTACCTATCAGGCAGTTCAGGACCTGAATACAAATGGCTTTACCATGGATAGTCTCCGCACTCATATGGAGGATTTCATAGCAGAGACCGAGATTTCTACCGGAGCTTCCGACACTTCCATCACAGTTTCTGATATGAAGCACCTGTTTGAAAGCAGTGAACAATATTTTCCGGCACCATCTAAAGTAGCGGATGCTATCATGGATGATCTGAACCGGATTACAGATACGGATATGGCAGCATTTGCAGCCAGTGGATTACCATATACTCTAGAAGCACTTTCTGCTTTTAGCCGCAAGCGTGCAGCTACATCCGGAAGTAATGTTTCTTTCGATAATACTTCCGATGTCACTTCTGCTGCCGCCATCTCTGATCTGACAGCGCTTCGGCAGTTAGAGGAGCTGCGGCTGAAAATGACCTGGAGTGCCAGCTATGCTCTGGCATCGGAAGATATCCACATCCGCACCAGAGATCTTACACAGGTCGTGGATGCCCTGCGTGAGCAGGAGGCTGTCGCCTACCGTCAACAGATGACCACAGATGGCATTCTGCCTACCAATACGGAAATTGCCCTGATTCAGGAAACCAACCATAAATTAGCAGAACTTCCTACACTCCCGGCTGCTGCAATCGGACGTACATGGGCCTCCGGCTCCTTTACCATCCAGCGGTTGCACACGGATGGTATTCAGGCTCTGTCGGAATACCGTGCCTCTTCCCAGGATGCCCTGAGCTCTTACGAGACCATGATGACCACACCTCGTAGTGATATGGGCGATTCCATTCATAAAGCTTTCCGGAATGTGGATTCGATCCTGCGCGAGCTGCAGCTTCCTGTTACAGAGGCCAATGCACGGGCTGTCCGGATTCTCGGATACAACCAGATGGAGCTGACTCCCGAAAATATTTCACAGGTAAAGGCTGCTGATCAGGAGGTACAGACTCTGATCCAGAACCTACAGCCTTCGGTTGTCCTGCATCTGGTGGAGGATGGCATTAATCCATTAAACATGCCGATTCAGGAATTAAATGCATTAGCAGAAGAGTATATTGCGGATGCCGATGTGGCATCTGATGAGAAATACAGTACCTTCTTACAGAAGCTTGATCGCCGTAAGCAGATCAGCAGAGAGGAACGTACCGGCTATATCGGTATTTACCGGCTGATTGACAAGATTACCCGCTCTCAGGGAAAAGATATTGGAACTCTGGTTCGTAACGGTCAGAACCTGACCCTGCAAAATCTCCTGACTGCCCATCGAAGCAATCGTTCCACCGGCATGGATACCATCGTTGATGAAACCTTTGGTGGAATTGATGTGCAGACCACTTACCAGTCACAGCTGGTAAAAAATCTGCGGGATGCTCTGTCTCCGGATGTCATTGATTCCATGGTTCAGGAGTCTGCTTCGGGAGTGACTCTTGAAGAATTTCTGGATCGTATTGAGAAACAGCTGACAACAGAGTCCATGACAGATCATACACCGGATCTGTCTGCTTTCGATGGAACCGATTATCAGCTGATGCAGGATTTACAGCTTCTTCCATCCATTAATAATATGGAAGCCCTTCTGCAGTTAACGAAAGGAAATGGCATATTCTTCCAAAACCTGTCGAATACCATTCAGAGCCTCGACGGTTCCGCCGATACCGCTCATAAGAAATTATCACAGCTGGATGAAGCTTTATCCTCACCGGAAACAATGGAAGCAGCTTATTCCGACCTTGAGCAGACAGCTGCCACAGCAGCCGAAACTGCCGAACAGGCCGGTACGATTACTGCCCGTGACATTCAGGCATTAAAACAGATTCGTTCCGGTCTCCGCGTTCTGGAGAAAATGAGTCGACATGAACAGTATCAGATTCCGATGGAAATGGACGGTACATGGGGCGTTCTGCATTTATCCGTAATTCAGAATTCCGGAAAGAACCGTAGCCTGCAGGCGAGTCTTCCGACCAGACAATATGGTCTCCTTCAGGCAAATCTGGAATGGAATGGAGCAGACTGGGATACAACTCTGACAGCGGAACGTTCAGAGGGCGTAGCATTTCTGGAACAGAATCGGGATGCATTTGCAACAGCACTGGATGCGATCACCCGGACAACTGCCTCTGCAGGCAATACCACTTCTGCAGGAACTACTTCCCCGGAAACTCCGGATACAGCCGTTGCTGACAGGCACTCTGATTCGGATACTGCCCCTTCTACGGATGAGATGTATCAGATTGCAAAGAAGCTGGTCGTATTCTTCCGGCATATTTTGAAATAAACATTAAAACAGGTTACGCACCTGTGCTACGTTGGCGCAGGTATGTAACCTGTTTATAATCAGATCTATTCCCTCTTTTATAAAATTATTAATTTCAACAATTATCCAATATAATTATTCCATTAATTTTAACATCTCTGGAATATCATGCTTCAACGTATCATACACAACATCAAGAACAACATTTCCATAATCATGGACAATTCGATTTCTCAAGCCATACAATGCATACCATGGTATATTCGTATGCTCGGACTTATATTCATCGGATAACTTTTTAGCGCACTCCGATATTTGAATCATTCTAAACAGCATGGAATCAAGTAATATTTCATTTGAATTCAGTTCTTCAATATCCACATCGTTCATATGCTCAACAATAAATAGCAGATCCGTACGCATCTTTTTTGTATAATAACTATCGTCCTTTGTATTATCCATATATTTTTATACCATCCTTTAGTATCTCTTTTAGTAATTCATAATTATTCCTCAATTGTTCTATATCTAATGCATCTACTTTTTTCTTCAGGCTCTCTCTTAATTCTTCAACTAATCCATAAAACTTTAACCCGGTAATATCAGAGGCAATCAACAAATCAACATCACTTAACGCACCTGCATTCCCTTTGGCATAGGATCCAAACAAATAACAATATTCCACGTTATATTTTTGAAATATAGCGGAACATTTTTGTTGAATATCACTTAGTTCAAGAATACCATGTTCCTCATCTATTGGATTTATAGCTCTTAGTTTTTCCACTAAATATTGATACTTTAAAGTGCTTTTTTTATCCTCATCATTTTCATATGCTTTGTATGAACGCAAAGAAATCCCCAAAGCTTCCGCTGCCTGTTTCTGTGTCATTTTCTTTTCAATTCTCAATTGTTTCAGCACGTTCTGCACCTCCAAATATACATTAGTGCAAATATTGCACCTTGTCAATATAAAAAGTGCATTTTTTGCACTTCTTCTTTTTTCAAAAGTGCATATATGAAAATTCAGTTTACTCTCTCATTCCTATACTCTTACCATTATCCATTACTATTATTCGCCTTATAAAATAAATCCTCCCATGATCAGCCACAGGTATGACCACTCCCACATGATATCCCGGAAACTGTCTTCCATATATTCATAGATGTCATCCTGGTCATATCCTGTCATTCTGGCTATCACAACCATATAGTCCCTGACCGTGTTATAGGATAATGAATGATCCGCATTCCTATTATAATTACTGAGCCATTTCAGGAATATTCCCTGCCGTATCACGGTATATTCCATGCAGATCCATTGAAACATCACAACCATTGCTTCAAGATCTGAGTCCGGTATCAGCATATTGGTAAATATTTCAGATAGCAGATAATTTCTGAACAGATCTTCATAGGCAGAAAATACCTCTTTAAACTCATCCATATGCATATCCGTATTTTCTTCCAGAATGTTTTCCGCCTGACAGGATACTGCTTCTATATATTCGGTGTATAAGCCTTCTTTTCTGTAATTATATGCAATATCAAGCCACAACTCGTTATTCTCCCGAAGGCAATCCCCTTCATCGGAAGTCAGCTCGCTTATGGCATGATATATCTCTTTAAGGTTATCGTCGCTTTCATATGCCCGGATAGCATCCGGCGTTATTTCGTCTTTCTCATATATATCGAGCAATATATAAAATGCCATCAGCAATGCGGAATTAACATCATATTCCCTGTTTCCTATGATATGCATCATAAGATTCCGGATCTCAAAACACAGATCTCCACTTGCTTTATCCAGATTTTCAATTACAAGCCCATCGCTCTTATACAAAAAGTCAATCACTTCCGGACAGCAGGATACCAGGGACAACTCCCATCTGTCCTCAAATTCATGCACCTCTCTCGGAAATACGTGACAGGTTTCAGAAAGCATATCTTCTCCAAAGTCTGTCACCAGACTGCACAGCCCTTCCTGCAGGTAAGGGCATCGTCCATTCTTATTAAGCTTTATAATTCCTTCGCTGCCGTTTTTCTTTACATTTACATCCAGCCTTTTCCCGTCTAAAGTAGTTTTCCTCCACTTTGCAAGCGTCCGCTCATCTACTGCGATTTTCCATTGCATACAGCAGGTCATACTGCACCGATCGGCAATGCACTTAAATTCCTCATAAAAATCCGGTTTTATATCCATACTCTATCCCTCTGAACTTTCATTATATCCCGATATTGCTTCTTTCCTGTGCATAACATGAATCCCAATATGTCCGATTCCAAGAATAACCGCTGCTCCGATCACAATCACATTTCCGGAATAAATACCCAGTAACAGACACGCAATCACCGGAAGTGTTGCTCCGGCTACAGGAAATCCCGCGAAGGACATATAAAAATCCTTCAGCGTTTTCGAACTTCTGAAATATTTGATCCAGTAACATTCATACAACACCATCAACACAAATGCCGTCATCCAGATTATAAGCTTCCATTCAAAATGAAGGCCTTCCAGGAACATTACCTTCGGATTAATTGCCGTAAAGATCACAAGGGATGTGCTCACCAGAGCTTCACCAATGCGTTCAAGAATCAATAATATCTTATTCTCTTTTCTGGCACTTTCATCATAACCATCCGGCTTCGCCTTGCGTGCCCAGATGATATTCGGGACAAACAGCATCAGAAGAAATATAAAACCTGTAACACAAAAGCCAAGGTCATATGGCCGTCCAATCCGCATAAAAGCAAGCGTACTTAATTTCACACTGCTTATGATATCTCCATATTGTGCCCTGAGCTTCCCTGCCATCAGATCAGGATTGTATAAGTCCGTATGGTAACTTCCATAAATCCCCATGATCCTGCCGCCACCGCATCGTGTGTATGCATCTATAAAATTCGACACCATGTAGGACTCTCGCAGTTCTGCCATCCCATTCTGTTCCGTCTCATTATTATAAAACTCTATTCCCTGTCTGATACATTCCTTTGCATGCCTATATTGTTCGGAGTCATCAAGTCCGTTTTCCTCTAAATATTCCAGATACCTTGCCCCTGTGGTATCATACTGATGTCCTACATCGGTACCATAGAATATGGTTTCCGGGCAACGTTCCTTGATCTCATGAAAGAACTCATAGTAGGATTCATTCCCCGACTGGGTTCCCTGGATCTCTTCAAAGAATAAATCGATCAGCTCATCCGAGTCCGCTTTCATCCACTCATTTAAGAACTCCGCACTGTAATATGGCAGCTCCACAAAAAGGTTGCGATATCCTTCATCATAGTATTTACTCCACACCTCGAACTCAATATCATAATACCTCTTATAACCATGTGCTTCTCCGTATAAACTTATCACAGTGTTTTCACTCGGAAATACATCTGTGGTCTGGTCGAAATGATCCAGAAGCAAGCCTGCAACCACCAGAAGCAGTACAATGCCAAATGCTGATATTGTTTTTATCCTTGCCTTTTTATCCCTCATCCCTAATCCTTAAACTCCTTCGTATAGTATAATTGACCATTTATTTGTCATAACATGCAATATTATAGATCAGTATAACACAAACTCTGCTTTAAAACACCGCCTTTCATTAGTCCGGAATCGTACTGTTCTAGTATAGTCCGGTGTCAGACTAATTACCAAGTGAAATATTTTCCCGTTTCTTCCAGCTGATAAAGCCGTATACATCATAAAAAAAGAAAATAACAAAGATAACAGTTACTGCTAAATAACGCAAATCGTTGATGGATGCCAGAATCCAGAGAACAATCAGTACAATGTCATTTGCCGCATATCCGACTGCATAATAGGAAGATCGTAACATTGTCAATGATACCGCAAAAAAACTTGTTGTTACAGATATGGTACTGAATACTATATTAGGCGTGTTTAATGCAGATAAAATCATATAAAACAGCGTGGTAACAACGACTGCACCGACTAACAATAAAACCACATGCTTCTTAGTCAGTTTCTGAATCTCAACCTCCTTACCTCCCTCTGAGGGATTTTTTATCCATGTTACCGTTGACCAGATTGCCATCGGCATAGTCATTCCAAGATATGTGATCATCTCCCCCCAATATCGGAATTGCCATGAAATAATACCGTACAGAATACTGAATATTATCATCAAAATCTGAGACCATACATTTCCTTTGGCCGCGAATATCAGAGATGTAACTCCTATACATGCAGCAATTAATGTCAACGGATCGCAACTGCCGGATAACAGATTTGAAATAATAATGATTAATAATGAACCGATCCACGCTCCCCATTCCTTTTTTGTCAAACCTGCGATTGGATTACTCATATCAGCTCTTACACTCCTTTTCTTCTTTTTTCCAAAAAATAAAGCGCCAGTGCTTTCTATCTTCTCAGACCTAACGATAGAAATTCTGACGCTTAACTCCCCTACCCGGTGGCAGGAAAGTATCATAATCTATTTGGTTGTTACCTTTATATCATAAAATACACAAGTTGTCTACTGGCCGTTGTCAATTCCATACTATTTACTGCTCTACATTGGTACGAATCTCTTTTGCAGCTGCAACCATGTTTCTAAGGCTCGCATCTGTTTCCGGCACACCTCTTGTCTTTAATCCGCAGTCCGGATTCACCCAAAGCTTCTCACGGCTGATCTTTGTAAGCATGACCTTCAATGCACGAACAATTTCTTCCACAGACGGCACTCTAGGAGAATGAATATCATAAACACCAGGTCCTACTTCTGTTTCAAAATGATTTTCTCTCAGTGAATCCAGGATCTGCAGATCCGAACGTGAGGCCTCAAATGTAATTACATCTGCATCCATATCATCTATCGCCAGAATAATATCTGTAAATTCACTGTAGCACATATGTGTATGAATCTGCGTATCCGCCTTCACTCCACTGTGCGTCAGACGGAAAGCCGGAATTGCAAAATCAAGATATTCTGTATACCAGTCAGATTTTCTGAGCGGCAGCTTTTCTCTTAAGGCAGCCTCGTCAATCTGTATCATCCGGATTCCGTTTGCCTCCAGATCCAGCACTTCATCCCTGATTGCCAGTGCAATCTGTGAGATGGATTCCTTAATGGATATATCCTCTCTTGGAAATGACCAGTTCAATATGGTAACCGGCCCTGTCAGCATTCCCTTCATAATCTTTTTGGTAAGTGACTGTGCATATACGGACCATTCTACCGTTATCGGTTTTTCGCGATACACATCGCCCCAGATGATCGGTGGTTTTACACATCTGGTTCCGTAAGACTGCACCCATGCTTTTTCTGTAAAAAGGAACCCGCCAAGTGCCTCGCCAAAATACTCCACCATATCATTTCTCTCGTATTCTCCGTGCACCAGTACATCAAGTCCGATTTCCTCCTGCCATGCTACACATTCTGCGATCTTTTTCCGGTTAAACTCTATATATTCCTCTCTGGTAATCTCTCTCTTACGGAATGCAGACCGGTTCGCCTTTACATCCCTGGTCTGTGGGAATGAACCAATCGTCGTTGTCGGGAACTCCGGAAGCCCAAACGCCTTCTTCTGCAGACTCTGGCGTTCCTTTCTCTTCGGCTCTCTGATATAATCCTCTGCCGTTACATGTGCAAGTCTGTTTTTTACTTCTTCATTTCCACATTTCCGATCGGCAGCAAAAAGATCATGATTTTTCTTATATGCCTCTGCATTGAAATATTCCGTATCCTCCGCAAGGTTGCTCAGTTCTTTAAGTTCTGTCAGCTTCTCCTCGGCAAAAGCAAAATAAGCCAGATATTCTGCAGAAAGCTTCGTCTCATGTTTTAACGTATATGGCACATGAAGCAACGAGCAGGATGTCGATAATACAGTCTGAATTTCTTTTTCCCGTAAATCCGCTAAAACCTTCAATGTCTTCTCATAGTGATTCTTCCAGGTATTTTTTCCGTTAACCAGTCCTGCAAACAGCACTTTCTCCTTTGGGAACCCGAATGTTTCAATTAAATGAAGTGTTTCTTTTCCCTCCAGAAAATCAAGGCCGATCCCTGCGAATGGCATGCGAATCAAATCCTGATAAATATCTCTTACATCACCAAAGTATGTCTGTAAAAGTATTTTGCTGTCTTTTACCGCTGTCAGAATCGCATCATACAGTCTATGAAAAAGCGCAATGTCCTCTTCTCCCATATCCTGCACCAATGCCGGTTCATCAAACTGTATCCATGCGATTTTTTCTTTCTCACACTTTCCGATCAGATCCTTATATACTTCCACAATCTCATCTACATAATCTTTTACTGTTCTGGTTCCTGTACATCTACAAAGCTTCAGCATTGTATACGCACCGATCACGACCGGTTTTGTCTCTATTCCAAGTGCCTTTGCTTCAAGGTACTCTGACCATAACTTATTTCCGGATATTTTAATTGTTGTATCATCTTCCAGCTCCGGAACAATGTAATGGTAGTTCGTGTTGAACCATTTCTTCATGGCAAGTGCCTTAACATCTCCGGAGTCGCCCTGATATCCTCGCACCATTGCAAAATACGTATCCAGCTCCGGCAGATTCAATTCTTTATATCGCTTCGGAACAATCCCCAGCAGCGTAGCTGTATCCAGCACAATATCATAAAATGAGAAATCATTACTTGAAATATAAGTAATTCCCGCATTCTTCTGTGTCTGCCAATGTGTCTTTCGCAGTTCCTGTGCCTTCTGTAATAAGTCTTCCGATTGGATTTCCCCTTTAAAATATTTTTCAGAAGCAAATTTTAATTCTCTTAACGTACCGATCCTTGGAAATCCAATTACTGATGTCTGCATAAACCATACCTCCAACCTGTTAATTCTTTTATGGAAGTCATTATAATTGGATTTGCAGCATTTGTATAATACATAAAAAAACGCATTATCCATAGTTTAAAACTATGGATAATGCATCATCTCACCACTCATAGGAGCTCAATTTCATTTTATAAATATCCTGCCGGATTGACTGCAGTTCCATTTACAATAATCTCAAAATGAATATGTGGTCCTGTACTGTCACCGGTATTACCGGTCTTTGCGATTACCTCGCCCTGATCTACGTACTGTCCTGCACTTACCTGAATAGAACTTAAATGTGCGTATCTGGTCTTTACGCCATCCCCGTGGTCGATTACTACACAGTAACCATATCCACCGGACCAGCCTGCGGATACGACACGACCTGCTCTGGAAGCACGACATGCGGTTCCTACCGGGACACCCCAGTCAATACCCTTATGGATAGTTCCCCAGCGGGCACCGAAGCCGGAAGTCAACGTTCCGTATGTTGTCGGTCGGATGTACGTCGGCAGCGGCATGGTGCCACGTTCTACAATCTTAGGAACGGCTTCTGTATTGATTGCCTGCTTAATGATCTCACGTCCGGTCTCTGCACCGTTATTATAGCTTACAATTGCTGTTACGGTCCGGTTACCGGTCTGTGGCTCCTGAATCACTGTATCATCACCAACATATTTATTCGGATTATCCACATACTGTACGTCAGCCTCATAATCCTCGGTATATGTGGTCTGCTCCTGCATTACAACAGAAAGCTCCGGCTTTGGAACCATAACTACAATCTGATCACCAACTAAAATATTGGAATCGATCTCCATGCCTTCGTTGATTGCCAGAAGTTCACTGGTTGTCATACCATATTTATCTGCAATCGTGGACAGACAGTCACCCGCCTGCACCTGATAAACTTCATTGTTCTCCTGCTCTTTGGTAATACTCTCATAGGCTGTCTGTACATCACTCAACTGATCCTGAGAAGCATAGGTCTCAATTACCTCAATGTTCTCCTGGAACTCCACTGACAGGATACCGTCTTCTCCTACGTTTGCAGAAGCATCTGCAACTGTCGGATTGCCCTCTGCATCAGCAGCTAAAACCGGCGGATTATTCGCAGTCTTGGAAGCGTTCACTACATTCGTTGTCATAGCTCCGACTTCCTGCTTGTTCTCCGATGCCAGTTCGATCAGAAACTCATCATCAGTGTCGTAATTATTCTGTACCTGTTCTAACACCTGTAACACTTCAGCCTCACTGGAGAGTGTAACTGTATAATTATTAATCTTCAAGGTATATGCCAGTGCCTTATTATTCACTGTGCATGCCTGCAGCTCCTGATACACATTCTGCTTCAATACCTCTGCATCCTCAGCCTTTTCAAAGCTCTTCTTGACCGGCTCGTATGCCACCTCAGCATCTACAAGTGTCAGAGCATCTGACTGTGCATTCAGCTCCAGACGTGCCTGCTCATAGGCTGTCTGTGCTGCCTCTTTGCTTTCTGCTGTTCCCACACTCCTGCCATTAATCAGAATCTGATATCGTTCTTTTACAAAATCACCATTTACAGCAACCGGAAATGCTAACAGTGCAACGCTTGTTGCAATAAACAAACCACGGTATATCTTTAGTTTTCTGCGAATCATTCCCACATTGCCACGTTTCATTTTATTGTCACGTTTCATTTGTCTGACTCCTGTTTCAATTCTAAATCACTTTGTAACATTTTCGTAACAATTATAGCAGTCTTTCATTCTTTTGTAAAGTCTTATTCCCGAAGACACATTTATGTCCGACGATTGACTTTTCAAGCTTCCTTTTCTATACTGATAATAGATTATAAATGGGAGTGTCAAAATGGATCATAAACGGGTTTCTTTTTCCAATTTAAAACCGGGAATGCAGGTTGCTGATGATGTTTACAATCAGAATTACCAGCTGATCCTGCCGAAAGGCGTAGTTATTACGGAACAGATTCTGCCCCGTCTGATTTACTATGGCATTAAACAGATCTCTGTTTTTACCGAGACGCCTTCTGAAACGGTTTCCTTTTCCGTTTCCAATACCCCGGAATCTCCCAATGTATATAAGACCCATGCACAGCATATTCGTGAAAGTGCTGATTTCCTGCAGTACAGTAATGCATTTTATGAGGCAAAGGAGCATTTCCAGTACACTCTGACCGATATTGCCGAACGTGACACCCAGATTGACATTGATCAGATGTTTAAAACGACCGCTGACATCCTGAAGCATGCCGGTACCTCCTATCAGGTATTTGACATGCTCCATAATATGCGGCATTTTGACGATTCCACCTTCGCCCATTCCCTGAATGTATCTATCATCTGTAATATCATGGGAAAATGGCTTCATCTTCCGGAAGAAGATATCAGACTACTGACAGTTTCCGGTCTGCTTCATGACATTGGAAAGCTACTGATTCCATCCGAAATCATTACCAAGCCGGGACGTCTGACTGCAGAAGAATATGAGACGATCAAGCAGCATTCCCGACTCGGTTATCAGCTGTTATCCAAGCAGGATCTGGATTCCCGGATCGCCCAGGTTGCGCTCTGTCATCATGAGAAATACGATGGCAGCGGATATCCTCTACATATTTCCGGGACTAAAATCCCTGCCTTTGCCCGTATTGTCTGCATTGTGGACATCTATGAGGCGATGACGGCCGACCGGGTATATCGGAAGGGTATCTGCCCGTTTGAGGTTATCCGCCAGTTCGAGACAGAAGGTTTTCAAAAATACGATACGGAATTTATCCTTACATTTTTAAAAGGAATTGTTCAGACCTATCTGCATGAAACCGTGCTTTTAAACAACAACGAACAGGGCGAGATCGTCATGATAAACGAAAACTCCCTGTCACGTCCTATGATCCGCACTTCAGACGGATTTCTTGATCTGTCCAAAAAGCCGGAGCTTGAAATTATTCAGATTCTTTAAGTTTGCTGAAGCATATGAACCACTTCATCCATCAGCCCTTCTACATCATATCCTTCTGCATCCACCGTTATATCCGCATACTTCTCATAAAGCGGGATCCGCTCATCATACAGATCCTTTAATGTCTGTCCATCCTTCAATACAACACCGCGCCGACGGATATTTCCCAGTCGACTGCAGATTGTTGGATAAGACAGCTTCAGATATACAACCGTTCCGATTTCCCGGAAATGATTCATTGCCTCTTCGCCGTAGATGACACTGCCACCGGTTGCAATCACATGCTTATCGGTCTCGATTCCGGCATTCACCGCATTTTCGATGCGGATAAATTCCTCTTCGCCCTCCTGCGCTATAATCTCTCGTAATAACCGACCTTCCTTTTTCTGGATCAGCAGATCCGAATCTGTAAACTCATAGCCCAGAACCTTTGCCAGCACAACCCCGATCGTACTCTTACCGCATCCCGGCATTCCGATCAGAATAACATTGTTTCCCTTCATTTGCACCTGTTCCTCCTATGCTTTCTTCCGTACCGAATAACCAAAACTTCCAAGCTCTGCACCCATTTCATAGTAGCGACCATGGGAATATGCCAGTGGCTTTGCGGCAGAAAGATCAAATGTACCCTTTTCATTCATGTATTCTTCACTGACCTGTACATTTACTACCTCTGCAATAAACATATCATGACTTCCGAGCGGAACAATCTCCTTCACCTTGCACTCAATATTTACAGGGCTCTCCATAATGATCGGCGCATTCACCTTCTGTGCCTCTCCCTTCGTCAGTCCTGCCGCCCGGAACTTGTCCTCATCTCTGCCGGAGCGGACACCGCAGTAATCAGTGGCCTTTAACAGCTCCTCGGTTGTCAGATTTACGACAAATTCTCCTGTTTCCTTGATCATCGGATACGAATAGCGTTCCGGGCGAACCGATATATATAACATTGCCGGATCCGAACAGATCGTTCCGGTCCATGCAATGGTCAAAACATTATCATTGCCTGCTTTATCCCGACAGGTTACCAACACCGCCGGTAATGGATATAACATATTTCCAGGTTTCCAGCTTACTTTACTCATTGTAATACCCTTCTTTCTCATTTTCTGTACTCCACACTCAAGAATACTTTGTCCCTGCGATTTTGGCAAGTCCTATTGTCAAAAAGTCCTGAAAAATGGTATGATGTTACCAGACTTGAAAGGAGGCCACACGATGGCAGCACAATATCTGGACATTGAAAATGTTCCTGAAGATTTACAGAAAAAAGTACATCAGAATCTGGCATTCCGCACCGGAAGCTTCGTCTGGAGGATCAAGTTCAACACGCCGTTAAACCCTTCCACCGTAAACGCTTCCACGATGTATCTGACCAATGAGATGGGGGCACCTGTGAATGCCAACATCCGATATAATGCGGATACCAATATGATTGAAATCGAACCAGTCCAAGCCTATGCAGAAGGCGTTTTTTACTATCTGAACATCTCTACCAAGGTCCGTTCCAGAGGCGGTCAGCAGTTAAAAAAACCGATTCAGATCAAGTTCAAGCTATGATACTCGGTCCTTAACAAATCCCAGAAACATCTCCCATTCCTGCGGATTTTCTACATAATATAAAGGGCATTCCTTGCCCGTCACATCATAATGCCGGATGACATCCGTCTCCGGATCCAGATGATAATACTTGCAAAGCTCTGCCGCCAGTGCTACACATTGATTATATGTAACCGTCGCAAATTCTCCGCTTTCATCCGGATGACAGCACTCAATCGACAGACTGTATGAGTTCGCCTCATTCGAAGCATATGCTACCTCATTCAGAGGCACGCACTGTATGATTTCTCCATCTAACCCAATAATAAAATGACTGCTGGCGGATGTAATCTGCGTCATTGCCAGTCCTTCGAAATAATCTCGATTTGCCTGTGCGGATGTCCCCGGATTGGCCGTGTAATGAATCACAATCTTCTTTACATTCTTTAACTCCGTCCCCGGTCTCGAATACGGATTCACCGTCAAAAATTCCTCCCGGATATCCAGATCCGGAAACTGCTCTGACGCTGATACAATCGGTTCTGCATGGAATTCCGGTTTTAGCCGTTCCATCAGTCCGACGGTTCCTTCCTTCGTACCGCCCGTTGCCTGAATCAGAAATACCGCTCCCAGAATAACTGCCAGAATGCCACCGGCTGTCGGCATAACTTTACACATCTTCTGCATGCGTTTCATCTTCTGTTGCTTATGCTGTTCTTCCCTGCTGCCCACTCAAGCTCTCTCCTTTTCTTCCGTTGCTGACTGCTCCGCAGATAAATCGTAACTGCGTACTATGTATCCTGCAATCCCTCCGGCTTCCTGCCACGGAATCCGGTTCGTTCCGTTGGCAGAAAACCTATCTGCAAAGCAGCCGGCATACTGGTATCTCATCAAATACTTCCCTGTCAGGAAACCTGGGTTCTCGTTCTATACGACTGCTGAATTGTCATCATCTATAAATTATTCTATGCTATAGTTTTTTTAATGTTCCTTCCGATAACTGTCTCTGGTTCATACTTTATTCCTTTTTCCCTATGAAAACTTTTAGAAATTCTGACATTTTTCTTAATTGTATTCCCGTACCAAGTACGATATAATAACAGTAATATATCTATCCGTAACCTGCCTTGTACAGGCATAAATAATGCATTACCAAGGAGAATTTTATGCTGGAAAAAGCCATTGCAATTGCAGTTGAAGCCCATCGCGGACAATTGGACAAAGCCGGACAACCATACATCCTGCATCCCATGCGTGTCATGCTGGCCGGAAAGACCCAGTCGGAAATGATCTGCGGGATTCTGCATGATGTCATCGAAGATACTCCGATTTCTATTGAAATGCTGCAGGCGGAAGGCTTCTCACCGGAGGTCCTGAATGCACTGCGTTTATTAACCCATGACCGTAAGGTGCCATATCAGCTTTATATTGAACAGCTGTCTGCCGACCGTCTGGCAACCCAGGTGAAATTGTATGATCTTCATGACAATATGAATCGCTCCCGTCTCGGCATGCTGACGATTGAGGATAAACGCCGCATGACCAAATACCAGCGTTCCTACGAGTATTTATCGCAGATCCAGAATTCCCGTGATCTACCATAAATCTTTGCATAAATAAACCCTCTGTACAGGAGAATATCACATCCGACCTTATGTGATACCCTCCTGCACAGAGGGTTTTCTTTTAACTCTGACTTCTGTTTATTTTGCTGCCGTATATGTATCGATCACAGTCTCTGCTTCCCCTTTATCATCGCATACACAGAGAATCACGCAGTTACCGGCAGTTTCAATCACAGGATTCTCAAGCTTTGGAACCTCATTGGCATTATAGCTCTGGAATGACTGGAGCTGAGCGGCTACACGATTCTGAACCGCTGTCTTGACCGTATCCACATCCTCTGCTGTCTTTGCCTTAATAACTGCAATCTCTTCTGCGGTTGCATTCGTACTCAGGTAAGCCTTGCCGGAATCCACGATTTCCGCATCAATTCCGTAAAGAGCCAGCACCTTATCCAGCTCTACCTCAGAAAGCTGATCCTGAAAGGTTACGGATGCCTTCATATCATCTGCCAATGCAACCGGATCAATATCAACATCTGCATTGCCGTTTCCACAGCCTGCAAGTCCGAGCACCATCATAGCTGCCAGACCGGCAGCCACTACCTTTTTCATTTTTTTCCACATCATTTTCATAGCAACATCCTCCTAATTTATCTCATATGTGTTGTCCTTCAGATAATTCAACCAAACTGCACAATATTCCTTATTACAATGCACGCCATCCGTACTGGCATTTGCCGGAAGCGCTCCATCCGGGCCCGCCAGTGCAGACGCAACATCCAGATATACAACATTCTGATCCTTGCATACCTGCTCTACCATTTCATTAAAATGCCTTACATTATCATTATTATAAATCGGATCCGTCGCAGAACGTGCTGCCGATACCGGAATAATGTTCTCAACATAAATGATGGCATCCGGCTCCAGCTGCTTTACATCATGAAGCAGCTTCGTATACTGCTCAATGAACAGATCATCATACGGCCAGCCCAGCTCATTTACGCCAAACATAATATATATCTTCTTATATTTCTCCTCCTGAAGTGCGTCCATAACGGTCACCGTTCGTCCGTCCTCCAGCGTTACGATCTTATCTTCATAAATTCTTGAAATACTCAGTCCCTTCGAACAATATGCCTTAATATTGCTGAGACTGGTATACAGCATAAAGCCCTCTGTCCGGGAATCCCCGATAAACAGTGCATCATCAAAATATGAATCCTCTACCTGTTTATCTACCTTTATATATTCCCGATTCACATCGCTCGGACTTACCTTCGGTGTACCAACTGTATATAAATAAAGCTTCTGCCGCTCTACGACCTTCCCCCACTCTCCGGAATGATTGCCTCCGCCAAGCCCTCCTGCCGGCTTTTTCGTGAATACTATCGCCGCTGCAACAATCAAACATATTATAACAATTCCTATGATAATGAACAGATTCCGTTTCCTGACACGTTCCCTGTAACTGCTTTTATAATTTAGAGGCATAACTGCACTCCTTCCTGAGCTGTTTCTTCCTTTTTCCTGCCTTTTAATGCGCTGTTTATTATATCACGGTTTCATAAAAATAACTATCCCCAATTCTTACATTTTTCTGTATCAACCACCTCTTTTTATATACATCTGTAACAAATTTTATGGTCGATTTTCTCTACCATATATGGTAAAATGTGATTATTGTATTTTGTATAAAAGGGGAGGTTTTCATAATGAGTCCTATTCAAGCACAAACCATTAATTACAAAGGAGAACCATGCATCGAACTGCGGGCAGGCAGCTATCTGTCCATGATCGCTCCGGGCATCGGCAGCAATGTCATCCGGCTCTGCGATGAAGCACATGACATTGAGATTTTCCGTTATGATGAAGAAACCACAATCGAAGAAATCAAACAATCTCCGGAAGTTTACGGACTGCCGACGCTTTATCTTCCAAACCGTCTGGACAGCGGTCGTTTAAAGACCTCGGATGCTCTTTATCAACTGGATATTAACGAGTCAGCTCTCGGAAACTTTATTCACGGTTTTTTGCACAAACGTCAGCATACCATTGTATCCTTAACCACTACTGATGATGCAGCTATTGCTGTTACAGAATATGTGTATGACGATAAGGATGATTATTTCAAATACCTTCCTATCGCATTTAAGGCAGAGTTTACCTTTACCCTTTCAGAAGACGGACTTTTCTATTCTTTTACCATGACGAATCTGTCAAAAATGCAGATGCCATATGGTGTCTGCACACATACCACAATGATGGGACCTTTCACCTCAGACGGCAAGGGCGAGGACATGCGTCTGTACGTACCGATCGGTGAGAAATGGCAGTTGAATGACCGTTGTCTGCCAACCGGTATCTTTATGCCATTGGACAACCATGACCGTCAGTACCTGACCGGTTCCATGGTTCCGGTAAAACAGATCATCAACAATGATGTCTATTATGCGGAAATGGGCGATATGGACGGCAAACCGTTTTACGGAATCGTTGCAACCGATGTTGCCAGCGGAAAAGAAATCCGTTATGAAGTATCCCGGGATTACAAGTTCTGGGTCATCTGGAACGACTGGGGTGAGAAGGGATATTTCTGCCCGGAGCCTATGACTTGGATGATTGATGCACCGAATCTTCCACTGGCACCGGATGATACCGGTTACACGGAGCTGGCTCCCGGTGAAAGTAAAACCGTTACCCAGCATTTTTACACTGTGATTCCGGAATAATTGCAAAAGGATATCGGTTATTTTCTGTTGTTTTTCTTGTTTTTATGCCATGAATACGATATAATGGATTTTAAGAGACCCCATGCGGTCCGCTAGAATAAAGGGAGGTACACACACACATGAAATTCGGTTATTTTGACGACCAAAACAAAGAGTACGTGATTACAAATCCTAAGACTCCATACCCATGGATCAACTACTTAGGAAATCAGGATTTCTTCTCACTTATTTCCAATACAGCTGGTGGCTACAGCTTCTATAAGGACGCAAGACTTAGAAGAATTACACGTTACCGTTACAACAACGTTCCAGTTGATATGGGTGGACGTTATTTCTACATTAATGATGATGACAATATCTGGTCACCGGGCTGGTCTCCGGTCAAGAAGGATCTGGAGTTCTACGAGTGCCGTCATGGTATGGGTTATACCGTAATCAGCGGTAAGAGCAACGGTCTGAAGGCTACAGTTACTTTCTTCGTACCAAACAATTACAAGGGCGAGGTTCAGAAGGTGACTCTGAAGAACGAAGGAACCACTCCAAAGGAATTCAAGTTCTTCTCGTTCCTGGAATGGTGCTTATGGAATGCCGAAGATGATTCCACGAACTTCCAGAGAAACTTCAACACCGGTGAAGTAGAAGTTGAAGGTTCTACTTTATTCCACAAGACCGAATACAAAGAGCGTCGTGATCATTTCGCATTCTATACAGTTAACTCTGAGATCGAAGGATATGACTGTGACCGCGAGACCTTCATGGGATTATATAACGGATTTGGCAATCCACAGGCCGTTTTAGCAGGTAAGGCTAACAACTCAAAGGCTGACGGATGGTCACCAATCGCTTCTCACTGCCTGAACATCAGCCTGGCTCCTGGTGAGTCTAAGGATCTGGTATTCATCCTTGGCTATGTTGAGAATCCACAGGAAGAAAAGTTCAATGCAGACGGCTCTATGAACAAGTCAAGAGCTTATGCAATGATCGAACAGTTCAATACAACCGAAAAGGTAGATGCAGCACTGGCTGAATTAAAGCAGAGCTGGACAGATCTGCTTTCTAAGTACACCGTTAATACTCCGGATGACAAGATGAACCGTATGGTTAACATCTGGAATCAGTATCAGTGTATGGTTACCTTTAATATGTCACGTTCCGCTTCTTACTTCGAGAGTGGTATCGGCCGTGGTATGGGATTCCGTGATTCCAACCAGGATTTACTTGGTTTCGTTCATCAGATTCCGGATCGTGCAAGAGAAAGAATTCTGGATCTTGCTGCTACCCAGTTCGAAGATGGCGGTTGCTTCCATCAGTATCAGCCACTTACCAAGAAGGGCAACGATGCAGTCGGCGGTGACTTCTCAGATGATCCATTATGGATGATCCTTTCAACTGCTGCATACATTAAGGAGACCGGTGATTATTCAATTCTGGATGAGATGGTTCCTTACAGAAATGATGAGAAATTAGCTCAGCCTATGATGCATCATTTACAGCAGTCCTTCTACCGTGTAGTTAACAATGTAGGTCCTCACGGTCTTCCACTCTCCATGAGAGCTGACTGGAACGACTGTCTGAATCTGTCTTGCTTCTCAAATACTCCGGGTGAGAGCTTCCAGACATGGACTTCACCAAAGTATGGCGATGACAAGTACTCAAAGGTTGCTGAGTCATTATTTGTAGCAACTCTGTTTACATACGCCGGTCCTGAATATGTAGCACTTTGCAAGCATCAGGGATTGAATGATAAGGCTGAAGCAGCTCAGGCTGAGATCGACAAGATGAAGAACCTGATCTGTGAATACGGCTATGATGGCGAATGGTTCTTACGTGCATACGATGACTTCGGACGTAAGGTTGGTTCTAAGGAATGTGAAGAGGGTAAGATCTTCATTGAGCCACAGGGCTTCGCTGTTATGTCTGAGATTGGCAAGGACAAGGGTTATGACTTAAAGACTCTGGAAAGCATTGATAAGTATTTGAACTGCAAGCATGGTCTTGTATTAAATAATCCGGCATTTACCAAGTATTACATTGAGTACGGTGAGATTTCTACTTATCCGGCCGGTTACAAAGAGAATGCAGGTATCTTCTGCCATAACAACGCATGGATTATCTGTGCGGAAGCATATGTTGGGCACGGTGATAAGGCATTTGAGTACTACTCAAAGATCGCACCTGCTTACTTAGAGGATATTTCTGATTTACACAGGACTGAGCCTTATGTATATGCTCAGATGATCGCAGGTAAGGATGCAGGCCGTTTCGGTGAGGCTAAGAACAGCTGGTTAACCGGTACTGCTGCATGGAACTTCGTAGCAGTTTCTCAGTATATGCTGGGTATCATTCCTGACTATGACGGACTGAAGATTGATCCTTCGATTCCTTCTGCATGGGATGGATTCAAGGCTACTCGTCAGTTCCGGAATGCAACCTACCAGATTACCGTTAGCAATCCTTCTCATGTCAGCAAGGGTGTTAAGAGCGTAACCGTTGATGGCAATGCAATCGAAGGAAATGTTCTTCCGGTATTTGCTGATGGCAAGGAACATACTGTTGAAGTTGTTTTAGGCGAATAAATAAGTTCTGAGATTTATTTCAGTAAAATTATAAGGCGTTCACTTGATGTGGACGCCTTATTTCTTATCATTTATGTGGCAATCTATCTGCATATACCCCCTATACTTCTATCCCCTGCTCCTTTAAGTAGTTAATTACATCTTCGACTGTATGTAACTCTGCTACATCATCTGCAGGTATTTCAACATTAAATGCATCTTCAATTGCCATAACTAATTCGAATAAATCTAATGAGTCAGCGTCCAAATCTTCTTTGAAAGAGGTTTCAAGTTCAATGTTATTCTCGTCAACTCTCAGCTGCTCTGAAATAATACTCTTCATCTTTTCAAACATTTTAATTCTAGCTCCTTTTATTCAAGCGTTATTTCACCCGCTAATACAGAAGTAATATACAACAGTGCATTATTGATGTCAACCTAAAACTTTAACTTATTGAATTCTTCTAATGGCATAGGCTTTGCAAAGTAATATCCCTGTGCAATATCACACCGTGAATTTCTTAAAAACCGCACATGTTCTTCGGTCTCTACTCCCTCTGCAATAATCTGTAGCTGCAGTGCCTTCGCCATAGCGATTGTATGACGAATCACAATCTTTCCCTTCTCTGAGTTCAGTGTATCATCCAGAAAACCCTTATCAATCTTCAATACATCCACCGGTACATTTCGTAGCATATTCAGTGAAGAATAGCCGGAACCAAAATCATCTACCTCCAGTCGAAATCCCATTTGCTGCAAATGGTTCAACAGAAAATACAATTCATTCTGATTGTCAAAGAACATGGTCTCTGTAATCTCTAATGATAATGCTCCCGGTGTCAGCCCATACTTTTTCAGGAGATTATTCAGTACCTGTTCAATATTTCGATTATAAATATGGTATCTGGATACATTTACAGATATCGGAAACTGCCTGCGTCCCTGCTGCTGCCAGTTGTGAATCGCCTTGCAGGCTTCTTCCCACATATACTCATCCAGCTTTATGATGAAGCCATTCCGCTCAAACAATGGAATAAAATCATCCGGCTTTATCATGCCTTTCTTCGGATGTTGCCACCGGGTCAGGACCTCTGCTCCTACAATTTCTCCGGTTTCCAGACTGAATTTCGGTTGCAAATGCATCACAAACTGTCGCTGCTGCAGTGCCTGCTCCATTTCTGCCTCAATCTCACTGTTTTTCATAATCTCTGCACGGTATTCTTCATCATAGAATGCACAAAATTGCATAACATTATTCTTAATACTCTTTTTTGCTAAGGCAGCCCGGTCACACATAATATTCACTGCCAGAGAATTATTCTCATCCGGAAGATATACACCATACGAAGTCTTCAAATCAAAGCTGAACTGATTATTTTCAATTTTCTTTTTTAATCTTTCTATAAATCTTATGATATCGCCTTTATTTTCATACATCATGCAGATGCAAAATACATCACTGTGCATACGGCAATAGGCATTGGGAGACTCAACCATATCCTGAAGCACATTTGCCAGATGCATCAATGCCAAATCGCCCATTCGGATACCATAAAGATCATTAATGACCTTCAGCCGTTCTATATCAAATACAATGATAGCATGATCATGTCCGTTATCCCATAGTAACAAACGATTCACCTCATCTGTAAACCGTTCAAAATTCGGAGCTCCTGTCAGTGCATCATAATCCTGATGATACCGAAGTGCTGCCGAAGAACGAATCTCCTCACTGACATCCTTCATCGTACCGATTACCCTCTTCAGTTCTCCTGTATTCAGATAATCATACTGCAGGGTAATCCGGAACCAGTTCACACTGCCATCCTTTGTATTGAATCTACAGGTTACAGATCGCTCTCCATATCGATTCTGAAACAATGTCCGATACAAATCCAAATCCTCTTCATATACAATATGCTTTATCTGTTCATCTTGTGTAAAATCATCACACAAAACAGAAGGTACTCCAAAACATTCTTCAAAAAGAGGCGAACAATATTTCTCCCCTGTGATAAAATCTATTTCAAATACAATTGTCCGCAACTGCTTTATAACCGCTGCATACATGTCATTTAAAAATTTCTCGTTTTCCATGATAGCCTGTCCTCATTTCTTACTGTATATAGTACCAAGAGTTTCGTCCATTTGTCAATATTTACATATTTTACGAGTTTATGCCTTTCGAATTTGTGCTTTTTTCCCATAAATTCTTGACAAAATATTCATATGTCTACTATTATTAGACTGTATTTGTTATGAAACGATTTGCTCAATATGGAGATCAGATATCTATGAAACGAAGTTATCAACGTGAAGTTATTCTTGAATATTTGGAAACCCGTACGGATCATCCGACTGCAGATAAGGTATATGCAGCTGTCCGGGAGACCATTCCGAATATCAGTCTGGGTACTGTATATCGGAATCTGTCACAATTATCAGACAATGGTATAATTCTTCGCATTACCTGTGATACAAAGGAAGACCATTTTGATGCGAACACCCATCCGCACCCACATCTTTTCTGCCAGGAATGCGGCGGTGTCTCTGATATTCCGGTTCATACCATGCCGGATCTGACACAGCTTGTGTCACCTTCCTTCCACGGTTCTATTCAGAAATACAGCATTACCTATTATGGAACCTGTGAAGCCTGTCTGCAGAAACAACTGCAGGCTCAGGATGCCTGATATCTTCTTTACCAAACCTTATATGCCACATCGGGATATATCGCTTATAATCATCTTATATTGATTTGGATTTGAGGTTTCGAATGATTCGCAACGCATTTTTTGAACTATTTATCATATGTACTTTACTTATTGCCGGGATGTGTCAGGATATTCTTCCTGCAGATTCCCCTTTATTATATTCCGAATGCTCAGAATCGGATTCCCGCTCTCTGACCACAGTTATTAATCAACTTAAAAATCAATCCAACCTGCTGGAATTGTCACCGGAGCACCTGAAACAGACCACCGGCAATGATATCCTTACACAGATCAGATTTCAGTCAGCCGCTCATGCCTCATCGATTAGCCGCAGAAATACATCATTTTGTAATCCGTTATGGTACATATTCTTTTATTTTCTGTTTTGTTGCTTCCCGATCGATATTACTGCGTGGTTCTATCACCCCTTTGGACCACTGGCCTCTATTATTTACTACATACACCGGCAGGACGGTCAAAAACCGGTCAACTCTTTTCTATAATTCTTATAAATAATACCAAAAACTGAATTAAGAAAGGAGCGAGCATTATGTTTCGTGATATACTAGTTGGCATTATGGCTGTTGCAGCGCTGATTGTAGGCATTACTGCCTTTATTATGGAGAACAAGCGATCTTCCAAATCAGACGATGTGACAGAGTCGGCAACTGACAGTTCTGCTCAGAAATAACCCAACAGCCCCGGCAGGTATCTGCCGGGGTTGTTGACCATTTGCAATTATCCTTCTAATTCTCTTTGTAATCAATGAAAGCTTCTGACTGCCTCTTGCTGGTGCAGGTATTTCTCCTTGGTTGCCATTCCACCACGGATGTGGCGCTCGGATTTATTTACGTCCAGAACCACCCTTGCTTGTGCCGCCAGAGATGGATTAATCTGCACCAACCGTTCTGTGATATCCTTATGTACCGTTGATTTTGAAATACCAAACTTCTTAGCTGCCTGCCGTACTGTGGCATTCTGTTCTACGATATATTGAGCAATCTCCATTGCCCGTTCTTCAATATAGGCTTTCACGAAAGACCCTCGTCGCTTTGTTTTTACAACTTATGCAAAAAGCCGGGGTTGTATTACTGTTTCTTCCTCCATGTCAAAATCATCCCATGATATGGTCCATTTCTGCCCTGTTTTTGCCCTGCTTTCTTTGTTATAATCTTTGCCAGAACGTTTAGGAAATAAATGAATTTAAGGAGTCTGTTATGTTTCAATTACTTTTAGCAATTATATATCTGGCCTTTATCAGTCTGGGGCTTCCGGACTCGCTGCTGGGTGCCGCATGGCCAAGCATGTATCCGGAGTTTCAGATACCGGTTTCCTATGCCGGTATTATCTCCATGGTAATTGCTCTCGGCACTGTCATTTCCAGTCTGATGAGTGACCGCCTGACGAAGCGTCTCGGTGCCGGTCTAGTCACTGCTATCAGTGTCGCTATGACGACTCTGGCACTCTTCGGCTTTTCCTTCAGCCATTCCTTCTGGGTGCTGATCCTGTGGTCCATTCCTTACGGTCTCGGCGCCGGAAGTGTAGATGCTGCGTTAAATAATTATGTTGCTCTGCATTATAAAAGCCGGCACATGAGCTGGCTGCACTGTATGTGGGGAGTCGGTGCCTCCGCCGGCCCATATATTATGGGTTTCGCCTTAAGCCACAGTCAGAACTGGAACGGCGGCTATCGCTACATCGGTATCCTGCAGGGGATACTCACCTTTATCCTGTTCATCAGCCTGCCTCTCTGGAAGAAAGAGAAAAAGGATGTAGCATCCGAATCCGATACCACATCCGATCATATCCTGACATTGCGAGAAATCTTTGCAATTCCGGGAGCAAAATCCGTTATGTTGATGTTTTTCTGTTATAGTGCGATCGAGCAGACCAGCGGTCTGTGGGCCAGCAGTTATCTGGTTCTGCATAAAGGTGTTGCTCCGGAAACCGCTGCCGCTTTCGCCAGTCTGTTTTATATCGGAATCACGATCGGTCGTGCGATCAGCGGATTCATTACCATGAAGTTAAACGATACACAGATGATCCGCCTTGGTCAGGGAATCATCCTTCTTGGTGTGCTCGCTCTATTCCTGCCACTTGGAAGTACCGTATCACTAATTGGCTTCATTCTGATCGGTCTCGGCTGTGCTCCGATCTATCCATGTATTATCCATTCTACACCGGATCATTTCGGTGCTGACCGCTCACAGGCTATTATCGGTGTCCAGATGGCCAGTGCTTATGTCGGGGCCTGCCTTATGCCACCGGTTTTCGGTCTGATTGCAAACAACATTACGGTTGCCCTGTTACCGGCATACCTTATCCTCTTTTTGATCCTGCTAAGTGTTATGCATGAGATTCTGATACAGAAGACGAAGGAGTAATTATCTCCTTTGTCTTCTATATTGCATATGATCAGTATTGCATATGCTGAATTTCCAGTTCCTTACATATTTTCTCACCGGAAACTATGTCCTTCCTACATTTCACAACATCTAAATCCGCCTCATATTCATAATACTCATTCAGATTACTGATCCATTCATCATCCCCTTCTGTACAGATCAAATAACTTATCACACCCGTCTCTCTGCCATTTGCATCATAGTTTGGCTGTACATTCAACTGCACCTCTGTTGCTCCAGTATATCCTCCGATCATGTTAGCAGCATTTATTTCCATATCATAAATAACTAAATCTCCTATCTGATATCTTATAATATCTCCATATATAATCATGGAATTCGGATCCGTCATTGCGCTCTGTGTACGCAGAACCGCATCCTTTGTAACATCATATACACTACTGCATCCACCGGCTACCAGCATAACAGCCAGACTCAATACCACTATCATCATTTGTTTCATCGCTTTTTCCATAATAAAAATCCTCCTCTGCACTCTGATCATGTTTTAAGTCACTTGACTCATACCTATGATTATAGTTTCAGAGGAGGACATATTCTGTCATTATGCAATTAGAACCTAACAAATAATTTATAACAACTACACCGACCGGTATCAGTCTTCATCATTCAGGGCTTTCTTACCCATACTACCGGTCCGGACTCGCATGACATCCGTAACATCCGTAACAAATATCTTACCATCGCCAACCTGACCGCTATGCAGAGCTCTCTGTGCCGCAGCCACTACCAGGCCCGGATCTACGGTAGATACTACAATATCTACCTGAACCTTCGGAAGCAGGTTCATACTCATCCGGACGCCACGATAACTGCCGGAACGTCCCTTCTGAACACCACATCCAACTACATTGCTAACTGTCATACCGGTGACACCGATAACAGCCATAGCATCCTTTAAGACGCCGAATTTATCCTCATTACAAATGATTGTAATCTTGGTATACCGTTCTCCGGAACGTTCTGCCGCATCTGTGATTACTACTGGCTCCAGATCATCCAGATCCAGATCAAACTCATCCTCCACGGTATGTACCGGTGCTGCCAGCTGGAAGTCTGCATAAGCTGCCGGAAGTCCGTGTTCACTCATATCCAGACCAAGGATCTCGTCCTCCTTGCTGACACGTAATCCGACAAACTTCTTAAGCAGGAAGAATGTCAGGGTCATGCATGCTGCCGTAAATGCTGCAATCGCTACAATACCAAGCAGCTGAACTACCAGCAGATTAAAGGTACCGGAATAGAACAAGCCAAGCTCTGTATCAAACAGACCAATTGCAAAGGTTCCCCAGATACCACTGATACCATGGACTGCAACCGCTCCGACCGGATCATCGATATGTAACTTCTTATCAATAAACTCTGTACCGATTACCACCAGGATACCTGCAACCGCTCCGATAATGATGGAACCTACTGCATCCAGATATGCACATCCGGCAGTAACAGATACCAGACCGGCGATCACCGCATTCAGGCACATCGCCACATCCGGATGTCCGTTCTTCCACCAGGTAAAGAGCATACATGCAATCAATGCTGCCGCTGGTGCCAGCGTTGTTGTCATAAAGATCCTTCCGAGCTGTGTTACCGAAGACGCTGCCGCACCGTTAAATCCGTACCAGCCAAACCAGAGAATAAAGCATCCCAGAGCTGCCATCGGAATCGAATGTCCCGGAATTGCATTGGCAACCGTCTTACCCTTCTCATCCTTATGATACTTATCCATTCTCGGTCCGACAAAGTAGGCACCGATCAGTGCTGTGATACCACCCACCATATGAATGGCACAGGAGCCTGCAAAATCTGTAAATCCAAGCTTTGCCAGCCAGCCCTGACTGTTCCATACCCATCCGGCTTCAATCGGAAATACCAGTGCACTCATTACGATGGAATAAATGCAATATGCACTGAACTTCGTCCGTTCTGCAAGAGCACCTGCCGCAATCGTTGTCGCAGTTGCGCAGAACACAACGCCAAATACAAAGGTACTGCACTGTCCGGAAGACAGGAATCCGTTAAAATCCTTTAACAGATCAAACTCCGGTACACCAACCCATCCGCTGAAATATGCCTTGGATTTCATCAGATAAAATCCAATCAGTACAAATGCAATGGATCCGATACAGAAATCCACGAAATTCTTCATGATAATATTTCCGGCATTTTTCGCCCTTGTAAATCCGGTTTCCACCATAGCAAATCCACACTGCATGAAAAATACCAGAACCGTTCCTGCCAGAAACCAGATGGCAAGTCCTGCCCCTTCTGCAGTTGCTACATTCGCTGCTAATAAACCTGTATTCATAAGCACTCCTCCTTTATCAGAGCAACGACTGATAAATCTGAATCATTGTATCCCGGCCTAGCGGAACGTAATTATTCGCTGTCAGTCTCTGCTGCTTCTCAATTACCAGATCTGCCAAATGTCCCAGCTCATCCTCCGTCACACCATATTCATGCAACGGCTTCCGATGCAGGATACATTCAAACAGCTTTTCCAGTTCCTGAAATACCTCATCCTGCTCACAGTCCAGTGCCTGCTGCAGAATGTTCTTATAATTACGGATTTCTCCCTGAGGCTTGATTGTTTCATAGGTTTCAAACACCCCCTGAAAAATCGCATAATTCGCTTCGCCATGGGCCACATAATGTGCACCTGAAAACGGCATACTCATCGCATGCACGGCTGCACATCCGGCATTTCCAAATGCGATTCCCGCATAACAGGAAGCCAGAAGAAATTCACCGGTCAGTCTCTTTAGCTGCTCCTGTCCCTGAGCTGCGATCTGCCTGTACCCATTGATAATCATTTTAATTGCTTTCTCCGAATACATCTTGGAAAAAACGGTCGCTTTTGGTGAAAGAAATGATTCTGATGCATGAACGAACGCATCCAGCGAGCTGGTTGCAAATACACCAAACGGAATGGAATCCAGCAGCTCTGTTACAAGCACCGCTGTATCTGCGAACTCTGCATCCCGTTGCAGACCCATCTTGGTGCCCTTTGACAATACATTCAACACCGATACACTGGTAACCTCAGAACCGGTTCCGCAGGTAGTCGGTATCAGGATCAGATCCTTATCCTTCTCTACCGGTCGGCTTCCATCATATAAATCCACAACCGGAGACGGATTCTTCAGAATTAAAATCTTCGCAATGTCCAGAATACTTCCACCGCCGATCCCGATCAGTCGATCAAAGGAAACATCCTTTATGTCCTGCCAGATACAATCTACCATATCATCTGTCGGCTCACCGGTTCCATAGTTTTTAACATAAACAACTGCCGCCGGTCTGCAATCTTCCGGAAAATAATGTTCAAAATATCTTGGGTTTGTTACAATCAGATCCCGTTCTCCTACCTGAAAGTCCTCGCAGAACTCTTTCAAAGTATCACAGACCTCGATCGTCGGCATGATTCTAAAACTCTTCATGCTACCTGTCTCCTTTCTTCTGTCATTTCCGGTTGTCCGGTTTTTACGCCGGGCAGCCATATCTGTGTATTCTTTATTTACTACATGCAACTATTGCCTCTTCCAGAATTGCACAGCCGGCTTCTAACTGTTCATCAGTCATAACCAGTGGTGCCAGACAACGGATAACATTGCTGTAAGTACCGGCTGCCTCCAGCACCAGCCCATGATGTGCTGCATACTGTACGATATCACCAACCAGCTTCGTTGCAGGTTCTTTCGTCTCCTTGGAGGTTACAAACTCAATACCCATCATGCAGCCGGTTCCACGGACATCTCCGACTACCTCATACTTCTCCTTCCATGCATCGAAATGCTTATGAAGCTTCTCCGCCATAGTTACTGCCTTGCCTGCAAAATCCTCTTTCTCCATAATATCAATAATGGTAAGCGCTGAAGCACAAGCCAGTGCATTACCGCAGAACGTTCCGCCGATTGTTGCATCCGGTACGGCATCCATGATCTCGGCTCTTGCGGTGATCGCACTAAGCGGAACACCACCGGCAATAGACTTCGCAGTTGCCAGAATATCCGGTGCACAACCTGCATCCTTCCAATACTGGGAAGCAAACATCTTACCTGACCGGCAGAAGCCACACTGTACCTCATCTGCAATGATTAAAATACCATGCTCATCACACAGCTTCCGAAGTGCCTGAACCCAAGGAATCGGTGCCGGAATAAATCCACCCTCACCCTGAATCGGCTCTAAGACTACCGCTGCAATATAATCTGCCGGAGCACATTCCTCAAACACCCGTTTAATATCCTTAATATAATAATCAATTGCCTCTTCGTCTGTCATTCCTTCCGGCTTCCGATAGAGGTTCGGATAATCTGCACGATAGATACCATCCGGGAATGGTCCCATGCCGACTGCATATTTCTTCTTTGAGGTCATTGCCATGGTCAGTACGGTTCTGCCATGGAATGCGCCGGAGAATACAATAATATCCGGTCTCTTTGTGAATGCCTTTGCAACCTTGACTGCATTCTCATCTGCCTCAGCACCACTGTTTGCAAAGAATGTCTTCTTTGCGTCACCACGTACCGGTACGATCTCATTCATTTTTTCTGCCAGTGCCACATATCCTTCATGGGTCACTACATTCATCATGGCATGAAAATACTTATCTGCCTGTGCCTTTACCGCTTCTACTACCTCCGGGCGGCTATAGCCGATATTCAATACACCAACACCACCAACCCAGTCCAGAAACCGGTTGCCATCCACATCCTCGAACATGGCCCCCTCGCCCCGTTCGATCACACACGGATAATGATTGGTGATCGCAGACGGTACTGCCTCCTGTCTCCTTTTTAAAATAGCTGCTGCCTTCGGTCCCGGCAGGGGCATCTTGATTTCCGGTAAACTTGTTCTTAATTCCATAATCATTTCCTCCATTCTCCTGATTTCAATTCCCTTAGTGTCTTGTCTTACCTTTGGTTTTTCCACATTATAGCGAAAGCAAAATCAGAAATAAAAGCCATGTGTCCTTTAAATGAATTTCCATGCATTTTATTGTAATCAAAAAGGAGGGTATGCTTATGAAACAACTATGTAAAATAGCTTTAATCCAGATGGACTGTACACTTGGCGATGTATCGGCAAATCTGGAGCATGCACTGGAGCTTGGCAGAAAAGCGGTTGCACAGGGTGCGAATCTGTTAGTCTTTCCGGAATTGTTTACTACCGGATATGAGCTATCCGTTTTGGGTACTGACTTATGCAACTATGCAGAAGATCCGTCTGACAGTCCTACTTTAAATAAGATGCGGAGCTTTGCGATCGAGCATCAGATATCTGTCTGCGGTGTCATTCCGCTTTTTCATACCTGCCCCGGAAAATCCGGTAAGCCGAATATTTCCTGCTTTTATATTAATTCAGAAGGAACGCTTCTGGGCATCTATGATAAAAATCACTTATTCGGAGAAGAAAAGGACTATTTCTCCCTTGGAGAGTCCTATCCGGTTCTGGATACAGAGTTTGGCAAGATCGGTATCATGATCTGCTATGATGCAAATTTCCCGGAGCCTGCACGGATTCTTGCCTGCCAGGGTGCAGAGATCATTCTCTGTCCGGCAGCCTGGAGAGTTCAGGATATCCGGCTCTTTGATATGATCATGCCACAGCGGGCAGCCGAAAATGTAGCCTATGTCTGTGCGATCAACCGTTACGGTATGGATCACGGCCGTTATAATCCGGGGCATTCCCAGATCTGCAGCCCGGAGGGCGAAGTAATTGCCTTTGGCGGAGCCTCTGAAACGATTATTTATGCAGAGCTTCATGCAGATACGGTTACTGCAAAACGGAAAGAGATTCCTTACTTAAACGATCTGCGGGCATGTGAATATCCGGTTTTATTAAAAAATCTTTCAACCATCTAAGGGGGTGACCATTTGAAAAATTCTGAAAATTTCAAAGAGGCTATGCGATCAGAACCGATTCCGAAGATTTCCCTTCGAATGTCACTGCCGCCTATGTGTTCCATGTTCATCCAGTATTTCTATACACTGGTCGACAGTATTCTGGTCGCAAATGTAGGCGAAACGGAGCTATCCGCAGTTTCCCTTTCCTATCCGATCGTACTGATCATCATATCCAGTGCAGTCGGCCTGGGTGTCGGTACCAATGTACTGATTGCCCGCTATCTGGGAGAACGGAATCAGGAGCTGGCCCGTCGTTCCGCAAATATGGGACTGCTGCTTGCTATCCTGTGCGGAGTGACTCTGGCCACACTTTCTCTGGTTCTGATTCGACCATATTTCCACTGTTTTACACAGGATGAGGAGCTGTTCCGTGTCTGCATCAACTATATGAGTCTGATGTCCTTTTGTGCGATTCCGGTTATGATTCACGTCATGATCCAGAAGATCGTGCAGGCTACCGGCGATATGGTAACGCCTATGCTTTTCCAGATGGCGGGAGCCGCCTTTAATTTTATCTTTGATCCATTGCTCATTTATGGAATCGGCATTTTCCCAAAGCTTGGAATTCTGGGCGGAGCCGTCACCTCACTGATCGGCTATTCCATATCTGCTTCTCTGGCATTGCTTGTCCTGATACGCAGAAGAAAGCAATTACTTGTACGCTGGAAAGAATTCCGATTCGAACGCCATCTGATCACGGGTACCTTCTCGTACGGATTTCCATCCTTTGTATTAAATGTTTTGAGTCCTGTTATGCTGATGATCACAAATGCGTTTCTGAATCGTTATTCTATGACCGCAGTTGCGTTCTTCGGTATATATTCCAAGTTTTTGCAACTTCTGGTAATGACCGCGAACGGCATTGTCCAGGGTACCTTGCCATTGATGAGTTTTCATTATGGAGCCGGTGAATCGGAACGTCTGGGCCAGGCTTATCGGTTCGGATCCTGGTGCATCTCCGGTCTGATGGGTGCCGGTGCACTGATCATTATTTTTTTTGCAAAGCCGCTTCTGACATTGTTTGATGCCAGTCCTCAGATGCTGATTCTCGGCATCCCGGCCATCCGGATCATGGCACTGAGTTTTCTGTTCAACGGTATCTCTACCATGATGGCAACCTATCTGCAGGCGGTCGGCAATGTCCCACAAAGCGTAATCATTACTCTGCTTCGGCAGCTGGTTCTTCTGGTTCCGATTATGTGGATTCTGTCCCATATCTGGGAAATCGATGGAATCTGGATCACATTTCCGGTCACAGAGCTCCTCTCCTTCCTGTATGCATGGATACAGGTCAGACGAACCAGACCTAAGATAAACATTCAAAGTCAGAAAATGAACCGATGCTGAAATATATCAGTGCCGGTTCATTTTCTACCCAAAAGTTAGTAATAAAGAGTATCCACAGTATTTTTAAAGTCAGCCAAGTCAAGCAGGAAAGTTCCGGTATCTTTGGAGAAATATTTCATTCTGCTGGAAGAAGTAAAGTGTACCGTGCCATCGGGTTCTGTAATTTTTACATATTCCTTTACACCGGTATTCCATGGATTTCTCATCCGGATAAATTTATGACCATCATGCTCTTCACATCCGAGAATGGCATATGCATGCTCACCAACTATTCCATTTGCCTCAGTCTCTCCATTCAGACCTTTCTGGCTACCTCTTAATTCTCTGGTTCCGCAACACAGTGGTTTTCCACCTTTTAAAGCGCCCTGTATGTCATCATATAAAGTAAGCATATTTTGGGAATATATGCCTTGACCATTGCGTTCCGTAATCCCGGCATGTTCAATCTGCACTCCCTTATCAGACTTATAATTTTCCAATAGATTTACAAGCCGACTTTTATACTTGCTTAAAAATTCTTCTGTCACCTGAAGCCCTTCCATCATTGCTTTACAATCTTCGGGTATCCACGTATCTTTTGAAAAGGTATGCTCAAGAACACATTCTATATCCTCAATAGTAATACGAGGATAGTCTGCAATATATTTTGATTGCACTCCTTTCGGTCCTAATCTGCTAAAGTAGATATTAAATATACTATGGAAAGTTATCATCTTAATGTTAACTTCTGTATCCTCATCTTGGCTGCTGAGCTGATCCTGAAAATTAGTAGAGCCCAAAAAATTCTTCAAGTCTTTAACAGTAGACTGTGATACATCCTTGCTTATATACTCTTTACCGGTCAAGGCCGTTAAAAATGTGTGTGAGTTGCCGCCTTCAATATCGGAATATGTTCTTTGTGCTCCCTCAGGTGTATCACTATCATGCAGGCCGGAAGCAGCATATGCTTTTTGTATCATCTGTACCCAGAGATTGTTTGCTGAAAAAGTATCCAGACCAAGAGATTTTGGAACTGTCTTTTTCACTGTAACATATCTCGGAATCATTGCCTGTCCCGCTGCATCTTTTTGGAAAAATCGTACAGTCACAGTTCCGTTACCATTATCACGCATACAGCTCTTAATAGCCTGTGGGTCTTGTTGAACCATGGAAATCAGAGCCGCCTGTAGATAGCAATCGCCCAGAAGTCTTTGTTGTATATCATCAACCGTAGGTTCTTTTGCAAATAAAGGCAGGTCAGATGCATCACTATTAGAAGAATACCAGTAACCGGTGCCTATCTCTTTATCAGAATAATCATCATGGATAGCACCGGCAGGCACTCCTTCCAGAGTACCGTTAAAATTAAAATCAAAATATACTTTATAACGGTTAAAAATGGTTAATTCTTTCGCAGACGGAGCCTCTCCATTCGGATAAGACTTTAATAACTTCTGGATTCGGGAGACTTTTGCAGAAAGCTGACTGTAGCGGGCTTTTGTTACATTCAGGCTTGTGTAATCCCTGAGTGCGGACATGAGCTTCCGGTAAGCCTTTGTAGAGTCTTTTAACTGCTCATCATAGGCAACATTTGTCCTTAATACCTGATGATAGGCCAGACTTCTTTCCTGTGTTTCATTTTCATAAGATTTCTCCAAAGAAATTCTGGCAAAAGCTTCCTTTTTTCGTTCTTGTTTTGAAGCTGGCGCCTGCTTCTGAACTTGAATTTGCTCCTGAACCTTTGTCTGCTCTTGAAACTGTTCCTGTTCCTGAACTTGAGACTGTTCCTGTTCCTGAACTTGAGACTGCTCCTGTTCCTGAACTTGAGACTGCTCCTGAGACTGTTCCTGAGCTTGAGACTGCTCCTGAATCTCTGAATGAGGCGTCTCTGTAATTTTTGTCTGCTTAGGTCGGAAAAAAGTTTTTATCCCATTTTTCCACGATGCTTTCCCGGTTGCATTTCTAACTGCATTTTGTGGAGCGACAGAAAAATCGGCTGTCGGCTGTATGGATGTATCGTCAGGTATCTGCTGCATCTGGTACTGTACATCTTGTAAAGTCGCAGTTGTATTCTCTGTCAGTTCATCCTGCTGCGTATGTGTGTCTATATGTATGATTTTTTTCGTTTGATAGAGCTGTTGTGCAGAATCGGTTGCTACACCTGGTTTTGGCATATTGTATTCCTCCTTACAATTAAGATACTTCGCTCTAATCCTGAAGCAAAGGTTTTAAGAAATCCTCATAAACAGCTTCCGGATCGGTAATGTTCGTTCCGAGCTTATAGGTTATGCTATTTTCTTCTCCTGTCACCAATGCGGTTAAATAAGATACATTTGCATCATCCAGGTAATATTTAATTTGGATCTCTTTATCCGGATTCTGTAAAATAACAATATCTGAATATTTAACGGTGTTCATCCGTAGTGCATGCCGTATGTGTAGCTGCGTAAGAAATGAACTGATAGTCTGCATCCATACATGATTCAGTGCAACGTCATCATCAAGCGGCATAACAAGCGGAGATACAAGATAGCTGGATACCTGAAGTGCTTCGCTTGTCATTTCCGCTCCCCCCAATAATTTTTCTGCTAATCTCTGACTGTCACTGTTCATAGCATTCATAGTGATTTCGTCAAACCGTACACTATCTCCGGATTCCGGAATCATAACTGCAAGAGTCTGAAGAAGTGCAAACAGATGGATGGCCTCATTATTGGAAACCGTATAGGCAGCATGGATATTAAGTTTCCCCTCTAATAATTCACAGATGACACATGCTGTAATGGTGTCTCCGGAAACGTAATATAAGGTCATTTCGTCAAGGATTTTTCCAAGGCACGTCTGGGGATTTGCCCAGCGGGGAGCATGTGCAATAAAACTGTTAAGTCTATGTGGTGCAATCGTCTTTTGGTTATAGATGCATTTTTCGTTGACCGGAACCCGTTTCATGGTAACAAGTAAAGTCTTTTTCAGTTCGCTGACCGAAATATGGTAAATCATTCCCTGAATTTGCGGCATCGTATAACCGTTTTTCACCAGAAATGAGAACATTCCGTTGATGTTAGCCAAATCCTCCTGATAAGCAATGTTGATTTGACTGAAGCTATGCACGGTTGCATAATTACGGATAATTTCCAACAGCTGTGTTCCAACTCCCTGTTTCCGGTAATTTTCGGCAACAAATAATGAAATAATGTAGCATTCGCGTTGATCCGTTTCATCAAGCTCAAGTGCAGCAGCACCAATCGGAGTGTTATCATCCAATGCAATTATATAAATGGATTTTTGTGGTTCTATAAGCATTGCATCCGCAGATAAAAGCTGAATAGCATCATCATTTAACAGCTCGGTGCCATGCAATACCCGAAATGATATAAGCATAAATTATTCCTCCCGTAATATACTATAAACATTATATTGTAATTACGGAAAGAAGGAAAGAGGAAACATAAGAAAAATTAGGATTAATCCCCTATTTTATCGAAACCGGCCGGCAGTATTCCGGTTACAAGTACGGACAAATATAATTAAGGAGTGCTCATAACAATATGGGCACTCCTTAAAATAATATCTGTTTTCCCTCTACCAATTCTTCGCATACGCCCGGAAATCATCCAAAATCTCCTGCGTACTCTTCTCATAATCATCCATCGGGAGACCGTAAACCGGCGGAATCTGAATCCCCCGCTCCTTCAACAATGTCAGCAGCTCCTCCATATAGATACCCGGAAGATCCACCAGCGTCCGCGGGATTGCTTTCGGTCTGCCGCCCCAGTCCTCGCAGTAGCTGGATTTCGTGATGCCACAGGACGGGGAACCGTCACAGGTCAGGATGCCTGCCACCTCATATCCGACCTTTGCATAGTTCTCCATATAATCCGCCATCGGTTCCGCCATGCTCCGGCAGAATCGCCGATAACCTACATTATCATACAGATTTCTGGTCGTATGCCAGCGCTGATTTCCGCAGTACAGGGTCTCCGGACATGGCATCTGAATAATACCGAATCCGAACTCATCCAGAACCTGAATCACCTCTGAAAACATTCCGGCATACCGTGCTACCTCCAGCACCTTATTGTTTGCATTCAACAGACAGTTTGCTACGAATACGACCTTCTTGCTTCTTAAATCATCCTTATGCATAGACATATCGCCAGCACCTCCCATTCTTTCTATCTTATATAACTACCTTACACGCCTCTCTTATACCGTCTTTACAGCCTGTACCGGTTTCTCTTCCTTTCCCGTCTTTTTCTCCGGCCGCATATTGATATAGGAACCAATCAGGATAATCACGATTCCCACGATCAGATTCCATGTGAATTTCTCTCCCAAGACCAGAAATGCGATTACCGGTGCCAGAACCGGCTTAATAAAGAATGCGATAGATGCATTGGACGGACCGGCGATCTCGATCGCTTTCATAAAACAGATATATCCGGCACCCGTTACAAAGATACCAAGATACAGAAGTACCGGAAGGCTCTGCAATGTGATACCATCCACTACCGGGATCTTTGCAACCAGCATGACGATAAACAGCACCGCACATCCAAGCAGGAAGCTAAAGCTGTTCTGCGCCATGCCGCCGATCTTTGCCAGCCGTTTCTTACCCATTGCGGTAAACAGACCAAAGGATATCGCTGCCAGCAGCGTAATGATCAGACCAAACGGATCAATGCTACCTGTAAACAGGGTCGCCGGGTTCAGGACTACCAGCAGACCGATGAAGCTGATTACCAGTACCAATGCCTTCTTTTTCGTAAATGGCTCCCCAACCAGAAACCGGGCGAAGATCATTGTAAATAATGGGTTCATACTGATTATGATAGATGCCAGATTGGCATTGATCCGTTTCACGCCATACTGCAGCATTGCCATACTGATGCAGACGCAGATGACACCCAGTCCCAGAAGATAAAGCAGGTCTGATTTCGTCAGCTTATATGCCCGCTTTTTAAGATCGTGAATCGCAAACGGCAACAGCATCACACCACCGATCAGAAATCGTAAGAACACCAGCTGGATTGCATTGAAGCTGGCACCTCCAAGCTTCGACGCCACTTCCAGTGTTCCAAAGAAAAATGCCGTCAGTACAATATAAATGATACTTTTCTTTTCCATAATTATCGCTCCTCTCCGTTTCCTACCACGGGTGCAATATCTGCTCCGTGTGTCAATATTCCAATGCTTGATCGGGAGCCTTCCCGCTCCGTTGCCATAGCAATCGCCTCATCGATGGACCGTGCATAATCAAAGCCCATCTGTTTCATTTCTTCCGGTGTAACACCGTCACTGACTACGATAATATGCGACATCCGCCGCATGACTCCGATCATGATATGGGCGGAAGCTCCCACCCGGTCCTTTACCTTTCCGGCATTACACAGCGCCAATACCTCCTCCGGCTGGCGGTCACCCATTTCCAACAGAACCGGATGCTCCGGACTGACACCTTCCTCACATGGCGGACACCAGATTACGGTTCCACCCGGAACTACCATCAGACTGGCCGCCGCCAGTCCCTTGTCTGCCTGCCACATATCTTTATTCGCCGGATAGGTTCCGGCAATTACAATCTCTGCCTGCCGGCTGATCCGACTCTCATAAATCTCTCTGGCATATGTAACTCCGATCCGGTGTGCCGCCACCAGATCTCCGGCTACCACATGCCGGATCTCATTATCCAGATTCAGGATGGTATTAATGATAAAATCAACACCCGCAATCCGGGCGATTTCCTCCATATCCAGACGAATATTATTCTCCGGATTTCCAAGCCGTTTCGGCCAGTCCAAGCTACCATTTAAATGTACCTGTGCCGTTGTATCCTTTCCCGAGATTCCCGGCTGGATGATCTTTGCACCACCGGACCAACCGGCAATAAACTGTGGAATAATATTTCCGATGCAGATCTTCACATCCGATTCGTAAAAATCCCGGTTCACGATTACCGGTGTATTCTGAGAGGTATACCCCAGCCGAACCAGCTTCTCATCATTATCATACTCATGATTGATCGTAGTCACCCTGTCGTAGCACTCCCGACCGATCTTCCGGATCATCTCTTCCTCCGTCATCGGCCGGTGACTGCCTAATGCAAAAATCACCTTTACCTGATGACTATCTACACCGTACTCCTCCAACAGTTTCAGCAGCGGCTTCAACAGCTTTTCCGCCGGTGTTACCCGTGTATTGTCATCCACCACAACGGCTATCGTTTTTCCTTCCGGTACACCGATCAGTTCCTTTAATGTCGGGCTGCCGATTGGATGAAGCAGGGCTCGCATTACTTCTGCCTCCTCATCCTCCGCGCCTGGAAGATTCTTCGGAGATACCCGCCAGAGCAGGCGGGAATCTTCAATCTCAAACTCCAACTTCTTTTCCCCATAGGGAATCCATTGCTTCATAGGCAGATCACCTCGATTTCCGGAAGGCCGTATCGCTTTCCTACCTCTACCAGATTCCGGTAGGTATTTTCTGTCAACGGAATGCCCTCTGCCCGGTGCTTCTCCCGGTTCTTAAACTCACGCTCACCCGGAAGAAGGATTTCTTCTACCCCCGGTGCTTTCTTACATCCCTTAATCTCTTCTATCATTTCATCCATATGCTTCTTAAACAGCTCCGGATCCATAAACCGGTCGATCCGAATACACCCGAAAAGATGACCGATATTCTGTTCCTCTGCCGTGTCTGCATAGAAATCCTTTACATCCTCCGATAAAATGGATGCTCCGGTCAGAACTGCAGACAGAATACCCACGATTACGGTCAGTCCATATCCCTTATAGCCACCGACCGGAAGCAGGATTCCGTCAAAAGCTTCCTTCGGGTCATCCGTTGGCAGGCCATCAATGGTCATTGCCCAGTCCTTCGGAATCTTCTCACCCTTATTTAAAGCAACTCCGATCTTTCCACGGGCCACTACCGATGTCGCCATATCCAGGACAACCGGCAGCTCCTTTCCGGATGGAATTGCAAATGAAAATGGATTATTGTCAAGAATCGGCTCAATACCGCCGGTTGGCGCCATCAGATGTGCGGCCGGTGATGTAAACACCATACCGATCATATCCTCCGGTAATGCCATTTCAGAATAATAAGATGCCATGCCAAAATGATTGCTGCCCTTCACTCCCACAAGGGCAACCCCATTTTCTCTGGCTTTTTCGATACATAATTTCATTGCTTTCGTAGACACAACCTGTCCCATTGCATTATTGCCATTTACCAGTGCAGTGGTCGGGCTGTCCTTTTCAATGCAGATCTCAGCATCTGCAGACGTACCATGATCCTGCAAACGCTTCGTATAAGCAGGCATCCGAATCACACCATGAGACTCCATGCCGCAACAATCCGCAAACACAAGGTTATCTGCAACGCAGGCCGCATCTTCCTCTCTCATGCCTGCCGCCATAAAGATATCCTTACAATATTTCAACAGTGTCTCTTCTGTTACATGTGCAAAATACTGATAATTCTCCATATGCATCCTCCTATCGTCCTAACCTGTTTCATGATTTAGGACTCATTATAGGAGGTTGCGATATGGGAATAAAGGACAGATGGCTTGTTAGACCTGCCGGGTACAAATCCTTATTTTCTCATTGGAAAATAATAATTACATATCCATCCTCCGATCAGCATAATACCCGCGGCCAATGCGAACGGTATCAATTCCCGAACCAGATCTGTTCCCTGATTCACAATCACCTTATAATAACTGATGCCCTGCACCTCAACCGTTGCAGCTATGACAGTTGATATACTGTAACATAATACAGCCAGCACACTGATCGTAATCTTTCTGCATAAAAATGCTGTAAAATACGCAAGTCCAAGATAGAGTAACTGTATCACGCACAGCTTCAGATAGAGCCACCACAGATCCGGAAACATTCCCGTATATACCGCAAACAGCGGAAGCAATAATATTTGAAATGCCAGATAACACAGGAGAAGCTCCGGCAGCTTATTTCTATGCCGGATGTACAATAATTCGTTGCCCGGTTCCTCGATACAATGCTCCAGAACAAAAATAACATACCAGACAGACAGAATCGGACAAAATATCTGGCACTGCTTAACAATATTCACATACAAATAATCCATGTCATGCCTCATACCGTATGCCGCCAGATTGGCCAGCGGTATGAGTACATAAAGTCCCAGAACCGGCACCAGATTAAAGATTCCGATTCCCTTAAGCTGCCAGTATATATTTTTCAGATTTCTTGCTATATTTCTTTTAATACGCATAAATATCCATCCTCTACGTTTGGTTTCTGCAACAGACTATCCGGCAGCTGCCTTCTGGTCAGAATCCGGAAGTGCATTTCTCCGTCTGATTCCCGCTCCTTCTCAATATAATCCTCTGACAGAACGTCATCCTTTGAGACCTCGTAAACCAGACCATCTGCTATATGACTGATTTCTTCCTGTGTTCCCTTCGCCGCCAGGCATCCATCTTTTAAGATCAATATCCGGTCACACACAGCCTCTACATCTTCAACAATATGCGTCGATAGCAGGACAATACTTTCCTTTCCGATCTCACGCAACAGATTCTTAAATCGCATCCGTTCCTCCGGATCCAGTCCGGTTGTTGGTTCATCAAAAATTATCAATGCAGGATGGTTTAATAATGCCTGTGCAATCCCTACTCTCCGAACCATACCACCGGATAGCTTTCTACCCCTTACCTTCCGAACCTCTGAAAGATTGGTCAAATGAAGTACCCGGTCTATTTCATCTGCAACATCTTCCTTCCGAATCTCCTTCAGATTCGCAAAATACCGTAGCTGCTCCTCCACGGTCAGATTCGGGAACACACCCATCTTCTGTGGCAGATAGCCGATCAGTGGAGTTTCTCCATCTTTCTCCGCATCCAGACTTATCGTTCCCTGATAAGGATACAGGTTTAAGATACACCGGAATAATGTTGTCTTTCCGGCTCCATTCGGTCCTAACAGTCCATACACACCATTTTGAAACTCACAGGATATCCCCTTTAACACCTGTTTCCTTCTGAAATTCTTAGATACATCCTCAATCTTCAACATCTTCCTGTGCCTCCTTTAAATAATCCCATTCCTCCTGTCCGAGATTCTTGATTATAAACTCTTCAAAATCATCCTCGGTGTAACCAAATTCCTGCATATGTGTTAAATACACATCCTTAACACAATCAAAAAGCATTTTTCCTTCATAGGTCTCTTTCATATTGTAATAGACCGCTTTCACCGTACTGATTCTATCTTCTTCCGTTACCGGTATAATTATTTTTTGCCAGTCAAATTGCCCGGATTCCTTATAAGTACGTGCAAGGACATCTAACGTAACCGAATCTATAATACGATCTTCCTCATAGATACCAGGTGCACCTTCTGATATACATGGCGTCCACATTATCAGTTTAATCTTGTTTCCCTGCTTCTCTATTGCATTCTGAATATATGTCTGTTTTTCCCTTATTGCGTTCACATCAGGTATTGCAAATGACGGATAGATGAATATACTTCCATTCTCTAATTTCATATCTGATATGAATCCGGCCAAAAGAGTAGGCCCTTTACTGTTTCCACAGAACTGTTTGCCTTTAATATTATTGAAATCAAGATCTGAATACACCTGTCCGGATGTATATACTTGAATGGTAAAATCTGCCGGAATATCTAATCTATTACTTATATAAGATTGTTCGTTTCCCTCTGAATCCATACCATATATCTTATGCCAGCCGGGAATCGGATAATATGGGAACCACCCAGGCAGATATATGGCGTATCTATTATTATACATGTTTGAATTTCCTGTCGGGCCACCATGGTATTGGATTGTAAAGGTTTCTATACCATCTTTCTGTCCATAGATTAACAGTGTATTTTCGTCTCGCTGATAATTAAGCTTATCTCCATTCTCATCTGTGATACTATCTATTTGATATAACCGATATAATGTTATCGCATACTCCTGTAATGTCTTTTCAGAAGGCACACATGTCACTTCGGCTCTCATCTGCCTTCCCATATATAGTTTCATATCATACGAAAGAATCCGAAAATCCGCCTTACGTTCTTTCTGTTCTACATTTTCAATAATATATCGCCATTGATCATCATACTCATCTACAAAATTATTAATGCAATAGTAACTGGCCGGTAAACTACTATAAATGAATGCCCATATTGCACAGCCTGCTTCTGCTACAATAAGCACTCTCTTCCATATATGATGCCATTTCATCTGTCGTCGTAAATAATACAAAGTTAAGATAGTCCCCATTGTTGTAATCCAGAAAATTCCCCTTGTTGCAATTGACCAATTAGCAGCTGACAGACTAAATTCATCCATACTAAGTGTTCCTTGTGGCATGAGAAGAATAGATTTAATCACATACGGCAGCCAACGTATATGATAAGAATAAGATTCTAACTCTGAACTCATTAATGGACTTATCAAAAATCCAAATGAAATAATCCCTATATATCCGATTATTTTATTTGAAATCCTCGCAAATATCCATCCGGCCATTAATGCTACTATACCATTTAATATGTAATAAATTCCTATTATACGTAGATAATATAACATAACCTGTAGTGTATAGGCATCTTCCAATACATGACAGCCGATGTGTATGATAAAAAAACATATTGCATATGCAAGCACCACAAACATCATTACAAATGCCTGCATGACATCCTGTCTCCAGTAACTCCGGTTCGCTTTCAACATCTCCGATAACTTTGCATCCTGTGTTTCCCTGAAATAATCAAAAGACAGAAACAACAATATCAGAAATATATAAATAAAATCTCTTAATTGTTTTTGAAGCATTCCTAAACCTAGATAATAAGTTCCATTCTGTATATAAGCCAAAGCTGCTGGTGCATAATAATACAAACTACCAGCAAATAAAACAGCAAGAAGAAAAACTCGAACAGGACTTCTTAGAAATAATTTAACTTGTATTCGAAACATAATATCCTCTCCTCTATCTATGACCGAACAGGCTTTTCTGCCTGTTCGGCCTGTCTCCTATTTACTCTACGTATCCATATCCAATGCAACCTTTTACTGCATGATCAACATCCCATCCGGTTAACGTTATCTTATATGAATTATATGCTTTATCTACTTTTTTGCTGCTACTTGCTCCAGGAGCGATTATTACAGTTGTAACTGCATATCCTATTCCACTACTAGGATTATTACTTCCCATTACCTGATATTTTATCGGATATTTTGAGACACTATAGACATTTCCAAACATATTAGTTGCCTGAAATGCCGCATATCCTGATGAAACAGTTTTTTATCTGCCGGTAATGATGCTGTTACCTTAGCATCTGCGGCAAACGCCTGCATAGCTCCACATCCAAATACCAACGCCAATGTAATAATCATGCTTAAAATTCTTTTTTTCATATCATTTCCTCCTACCTTTCTATAACTTCCTTCATCCTTCTTGCAAGTTTCATATATTTTCTGTATACTATTCCTGCAACATATTAACTGGTTGCATGGGCGGGTCTCTTTCGTTTGGAAGCACGGAGACTCGTCCTCTTTGGTTCAAATATCTCATTTATTTAAATAATCCCATTCCTCCTGTCCGAGATTCTTGATTATAAACTCTTCAAAATCATCCTCGGTGTAACCAAATTCCTGCATTTGCGTTAAATACATATTTCTGACATTTTCATAAAATGTCTCTCCGGTTTCATTTTCCTTAAAGTTGTAATACAACATTTTTACAGTCTCTATCCGATCTTCCTCATCTGTTTCATTATTTCGCATTTCCCAATTCCATTGTCCGCTTTCCTCATAAATGCTATTTAGATATGCAAAGGTTACACTATCAATAATCTGATCCTCCCTATAGATTCCGGGTCCACCCTCATCAACATTTGGGGTTATCATAAACAATCGTATTTTACTATTTGTATTTTCCAGCGTATTTAGAAAATGCTTCTGCTCCTCTGCATAAAACTTCGTATCAGGTAGATTCTCCACACTTGCATACGGATATATGTATCTGACTCCATTCTCTAATTCCGTTTCCTTAACAAATCCCATCAGCAGGGTTGGTCCCTCTGATTTTCCACAGAACCGGTTCTCCGCTACTTCTTCTAAATCGGAATATACTGTTTTTGAGGTTTTTATCTGTATTCTGAAATCAGCCGGTTCTTTTAACTGATTATCAACATACATATTTTTATCCGTATCATATATCTTCTGCCACCCGGCTATCGGATAATACGG
>CAVFXS010000002.1:59516-68760 GCA_963626805.1 Bacteroidales bacterium H4
TACGGAAACCAGCCCGGAAGGTACATCTCATTCCTATTTGCATGTATTTTCCCCTTGGGCGAACCGCCATGATATTCAATGCAAATCTTCTCAATTCCATACGGTTGTCCATATATGGTTAATGTACTTTCATCCCTCTGATACATCAACGCCTCTCCATTTTCATCTGTTACCCGATCTATCTGATATGCGTAATAAAGTGTCATATCGTACCTGTCCAATGTTTGAACCGAGGGACTGCATATTACCTTTGCCTTCATCTGTCTCCCGAGTTGAATCTCCATATCATAGAAATTAATCTTGAAATCTGCATCCTTTTCCTGTTGTTTTATTCCAAACATTTGATATCGAAATATATCATCTGTATCCGATATAAAATTATCCACACAATAATAGCTGGCCGGTAATTCCGAATACACAGCTGCAGCTATTGTACATATCGCCCCCAAAAGCATTATCCATTTCTGGTATTTACGTTTCTCCTGCCTATAGTAAGATAGCAATAATAATGTTCCGAACAATCCTATCCAGGAAATTCCTCTTGATGCAATTGACCAGTTAACTTCCTGCAAATACGTCGGATCTAAACTTTGGGTTCCCTGCGGTATAATCAGGAAAATCTGAATTACTTTATAGATCCATGGGTATTGCCACGAGAGCCATGTACACTCCGAAATTGCCAAAGGACTAATCAACAGTGCAAATAAAATAATCACAATATAGCCGACTATCTTTCCGGCATTTCTGGCAAATAACCACCCTGCCAAAATAGCGACTACTCCGTCTAATATGTAGTAAGTTCCGATCAATCTAAAATAATAAAACAGTACCTGCAATGTATAGGTGCCATCTGAAATATGACAAGCTATATGCATAATCAGAAACCAGAATGCATATACAAGTACAACCAAAATCATCATCAATGCCTGCACCAGATCCTGTTTCAGATAATTCTTATCAGCCTTCAGTGTTTCATCAATATTTGCATCCGGTACATCCCGGAAATAATCAAATGACAAAAATAAAAGGAGTAAAAACACATAGATAAAGTCCCGAAGCTGCACCTGCAGTTTTCCGAGTCCCGCATAATACACCTGTCCCTGAAACCATGCAAGAAATATTGGTCCATAATAATACAGGCTACCGCCAAACAGCACCGCAAGCAGAATCAGCCGCAAGGGACTGCGAAAAAATAACTTTGTCTGTGTACGAAACATAACTACCCCTCCTGTGTCTCAGCTGAATTATCCTTCCATGCCATCCATGATTTTCCCATCTTCAATCCTGATCTTCCGCTCTGCCACATTGGCAATCTCTTCATCATGCGTCACGATCAATATTGTCTTCTGATACTCCTCATGCACCTTCAATAATAATTCCGCAACATCATGGCTGGTCTGATGATCCAGATTTCCGGTTGGCTCATCACACAAAACGATTGCCGGATGATTGCTTAAGGCCCTCGCAATCGCCACCCGCTGTTGCTGTCCTCCGGATAACTCTGTCGGAAGATGCTCCTGATGATCCTTCAGCCCCAGTATCTCCACCAGCCCTTCTATATAATCTTCATCTACGGTCTTTCCTGCCAGCAGCATAGGTAAGACAATGTTCTCTTTCACCGTCAATTCATTCATCAGATGAAATTTCTGAAAAACAAATCCGATATAATCTCTCCGGATCACAGACAGTTCCCGATCTTTCTGATCACTTAAATCCTTCCCTGCTATCCATACCTTGCCCTCCGTAGGTGTGTCCAGGGCGCCCAGCAGATGCAATAATGTAGATTTTCCACTTCCACTGGTGCCTACAATGGAAATCATTTCTCCGTTTGCAACTGTAAGATTCACATCCTGCAATGCATGTACCTGCCGGTCTCCAAGGTGATATATTTTTGACAGATGTTCCGTCCGGATTTCCCATTCTTTCATATTCTTCCTCCAGTTCTGCTTAATATGTATTTCTTTCGATTTCCTGTATCAGATTTAATTTTTTAATATACCGTACCTGTGGTATCGTACCAAGAATAATCAGAAGCACTCCCAGTAACAGTATTCCAATTAATGCCATTCCAAAGCTGTAATCAAACAGATTGTACCAGAACGGAATTTCCAACAGTCGCATGTCCTGGTTAAAACTCCAGTTGTCTGCTGCTCCACTCTCTACCAAATGACGCAGATAATAGAACCAGCTCTGACACACAGCCACAGGAAGTATCGCAAATACCACTCCGACAACCGGATAATAGATATTCTGTATAATCAGCATCCCCATTAACTGTTTTTCTGTCATTCCCAGACACCGCAGTGTTACCAGCTTCGGTGTGCTGATTCGGATCCTCATGTACAGGCTGAATGCAATGGCGCAGGCCGCTACTAATATCAGCATTAAGACCATGATAAAAAATACTACCATTACCTTCTGCTTTTGCCATAATTCCTTCTCCTGTATCTCTATTACCAAAAAAGCAAATGATAAAAATCGCTGTCTATGCTTGTTCCAATATTCACTTGACAATTTCAATAATAGTTTTAACATTTTCATATAATTATTCCTCTATTGCCACCCATAGTGTAAGGTTCCAGCAACTCGTTGTCCCGATGTAACCGGTTTAATTCCTACTTTTACTATGTAACTTCCAGGTACACGTGCCACAAGTCTATCTCTGGACACCTGATATGGAAATACACCTGACGCTATTACTGTTCCATTTAGATATTCTATTGTCAGCAATACCCCTCCCTGTCCTGCTGTCGGTCTGGTTTGAGCGTATGCATTTGACGCATAGGTTCCTGCATTCTCTAAATAGCCCGGTGCTGTTACTTTACTGGTTGTTGCATAATTATAGTCCGGTTTTGCACTTTCCGTATATGCATATGGAATCATTATGAACATAGCAAATATTAATGTCTGCATTCCTTCCTGTCAGTTAAACACCACCATTATTTAAGTAATCCCATTCCTCCTGTCCGAGATTCTTGATCATAAACTCTTCAAAATCATCCTCGGTGTAACCAAATTCCTGCATTTGAGATAGATACATATCTTTTACATTCTCATAAAATATCTCTCCCGTTTCATTCTTCTTAAAGGTATAGTACAGTGCTTTTACAGTTTCTATCCGGTCTTCCTCTGTCGTTGGTACAATATCTTTTCTCCAATCAAACTGACCGGAATCCTCGTATACAGCTTTTAGTAATACAAACGTTGTATCTGCAATGATGCGATCTTCTTCATAAATCCCCGGTTCTCCCACCGGTATTCCCGGCAATTCTATAATCAATTGAATTTTATTTCCTTCTTGCCTTATTTTATCTACAACATAATCTTCCGAATCTTTCGTTTCCTCAATACTCGGTGCATCCAGATACGGATATATGAAAATAGTTCCATTTGCTAATTTTCTTTTTCCTACAAACCCCGACAGCAATGTCGGTCCATAACTCTCTCCCTGAAACAGATTATTTCCTTCCTGTTTCAAATCTGAATAGACCTTCCCATCTGTATGAAGCTGAATCCGAAATCTTGCAGGGTCTTTCAGCCTATTATCCACATATCTATATTCCCCCGCATTCTGATATACCTTGTTCCATCCGGGCACCGGGTAATACGGAAACCATCCCGGAAGATTTACCGCATACCGGTTATTATATAAACAGGAAGCCCCTGTCGGCCCGCCATGATACTTTAAGGTAAAGGACCGGATTCCATCCTCCTGTCCATAAATTAATAACGTATTCTCATCCTGTTGGTACTCGAGTGCATCTCCATTCTCGTCTATTACACTATCTACCTGATATAACCGATATAGTGTCATTGCATAGCTATCTAAGTTACCATCGGATGGCACACATGTTACAGTTGCCTTCATCTGTCTTCCAAGCTTCAAATCCATATCATAGGATATGATCTGAAAATCCGCTTCGCACTCTTCCTGCTCTATCCCCTCGATCGTATAACGCCATTGATCATCATCATTACTGATAAAGTTATCAGAACAATAATAACTGGCAGGTAATCCACTGTATATTAATCCCCATATTGCACATATAGCACTTGCCAGAATTGACAAATAATATGCTGTTTTATGCCTTTTCTCATTTCTTCTATGCTGTAAAAAATAAATAGCCAAAGTGCCACTAAATACGCCAATCCAGAAAATCCCCCTGGCTGCAACCAATAACCCTGCCATTGGCATACAATATACTTCTATGCTATTTGCGCCCTGTGGCATAAGCAAAAATATCTTACAAATATAGGTAATCCATTTTACAAAATAAGAATAACTTTCAAACTGTGAACTCATTATAGGACTTACTATAAATGCAAATACAATTAGTTCAATATACCCTATTATTTTCCCGGCATTTCTGGCAAATAACCACCCTGCCAAAATAGCGACTACTCCGTCCAATATGTAGTAAGTTCCAGTCAATCTAAAATAATAAAATAACACCTGGGTTGTATAAGTTCCATCCGAAATATGACAAGCTATATGCATAATCAGAAACCAGAATGCATATACAAGTACAACCAAAATCATCATCAATGCCTGCACCAGATCCTGTTTCAGATAATTCTTATCAGCCTTCAGTGTTTCATTAATATTTGCATCCGGCACCTCCCGAAAATAATCAAATGCCAGAAATAAAAATAACAGAAATACATAGACAAAATTTATAAGCTGCTCCTGTAGTTTTCCGAGTCCCGCATAATACACCTGTCCCTGAAACCATGCAAGAAACATTGGCCCATAATAATACAGACTGCCACCAAACAGCACCGCAAGCAGAATCAATCGCAGAGGACTGCGAAAAAACAATTTTATCTGTGTACGAAACATAATTACCCCTCCTATTTTGTTTAGGATATCGAGCGGGAGTTCCCCGCTCGATTTATATGGCTATTACTCTATATAACCATATCCAATGCTCCCTTTGGCTGGAGCATTAATATTCCAGCATGTCAACACAACCTTATGCATATTGTATCTTCCTCTAAATGGAAGCGAATATTCACACCCTACTGCACAATTAAACACAGCCTCCTCCTTTGCTACCTCTCCTGACCTATTTATTCCCATAGATTGAACCTTAATTGGATATTTTGAAATATCATATACTTTTCCAAACATGTTAGTTGCCTGAAATGCCGCATATCCTGATGAAACAGTTTTTTTATCTGCCGGTAATGATGCTGTCACCTTCGCATCCGCGGCAAACGCCTGCATCGCTCCACATCCAAATACCAACGCCAATGTAATAATCATGCTTAAAATTCTTTTTTTCATATCGTTTCCTCCTGCCTTTCTATAACTTCCTTCATCCTCCTTTGTTTTCTTCATTCTTTCATTTTTCTTTCTTCTTTTCAATTGAGGTGGCAAATTTTGACCTTTTTTGAGCAAAAATTAACCATTTATATCTTTCCGGGAAGAACCAGTAATGTGTGAAACACTTTCGCTTCCGTATTACACTCTAAATATCCATGATTTTTTTCGCTATTCGTTCAACACTACGCAGTCCTAATCCATGTAATCCGTCTTCTCTCTTTGTGCTTACAAATCTTCCATCCTTCTTTATACGCATCTCTTCATAATTATTTTCAATCTTTAATACTAGAAAGGCACCATTATTACGCATAAATATACGTATTTTTACATATGCATTCTCTGCAGTCTCTGCCGCTGCCTGAATAGCATTATCTATCAGATTTCCCATCATACTGATTAATTCAATCTCATGAATCCCGGTTATTATTACATTCGGCTCTACATAAACGTCATAATTTACATTGTTCTGTCTTGCAAAGATTGCCTTCTCATTCAAAATATAGTCCAGGATTGGCACACTACTGTACAGACTTTGTTCATGGCTGCTGATAACATCAGCAAGTTCCTCTGTAATCTCTTTAACATTTCCTGCACTATTCTCTTCTGCCATTTTTCTGATAATGCCCAGATACTGGCTAATATCATGCTGAAATTCCTTTTGAATTTCCTGCATTTCAATAATTCTTGTATAATATTGCAACTCTGCTTGTTGCTGAACAATAAGATTTTCTTGTTCTGCCTGTTGACATATACTTTCCGAATATCTGTCAAAAACATAGAAAATCATAATGTTGCCAATTAGCATCAAAACAAAAAAAACTATCATTAACATTTTTTGCCACACTTCCACAGCACCTGCTACCAAGTAGAAGCTGGTCATCATAATTCCGAGACTTGCAAAAGGTACACATAAATACATAAGAAATATATTATTTGACATATGCTTTCTTGATTTTCCCGATATCTGTTTTACAACCATAAAAATAATAAATGTAAACAGCTTTATAGAAATTAACTGTAAGGCATGATCTGACAATAGTACATATTCCCCACCCCTGATATCCTCTGCCGTAACATTAAACAATACCACATATAAAAATTCACATCCCAATAAAATTGAAAAAGCAGTTAAGAAATATATAATCCTCTCACCAATTTTACTTTTAAATATTATAGATATATAGCACCATAAAATCACTGGAACTCCTATCAGATTTAAATATGAATTCCCCATAATATTAAATAGAAATAAAACTAACCCCGATGTCATACTGATCAATATTATTTCAATTGATTTCCATCGTTCTCTGATCTCAAAATATGCATAAAAAAAATCCCATAAAAAATAAATTTCTACTATACATACAATTAACATAATCCCTTTATCGATGAAATTCATAGTACTCCCCCTAATACTTTTGTCCCATATATTTTGTAAACTGCTCCTTAAATTCCCTATACCGCGATTTGGAAATCTTTAAACACTCGTCATTACTGAGAATTACATTCTCCCCCTGTATTTTTTTTATATAATTTACATTTATAATATAGCTATTGTGTGCATAAACAAATCCATACTCCTTCAACCTTTCATGAACTTCCGGTAATTTCTGTGGTATCAGCACTCTCTCATCCACATCCAGTATTGCTTTCACAGGGTTAATATGTATTTGACATCCTCTTTTGACAATATCAATATATAAAACATCCCTCGCTCTTATATATAGCCTTCCATTCCGATATTTTCCCTCTATGATAGGCTCTCTTTGTGTTTCCTTTACCTTTTTTAATACTTCTTTCATCTCTATCTGCATCCGCTCTTCCGTATATGCTTTAAGAAGATATCTATATGGCTGTGCATAAAAGGCTTCTACTGATGGCAAAACTACACCAGAACAAAATATCAACACTGCATTATTATTTATTTTTCGAAAATTTTCAGCGGTTCTATATCCATCCATACCGGATAATTGCATATCCAGAATCAGTAAATCTATCTGTAACAAATGCTCCTTTTCTGTATCTAATAATTGTTCTCCCGAGCTGTAAAATTCAAATTGTAAGTCACTGTCTGCCCCCTCTGCATTTACAATTACTTTCTTCATATATTCCCGAAAATACTCCTCATCATCACAAATCGCAATCCTATACATACTCCAACTCCCTTTCCGTTTCTCTCTATATTCATTAAAGCATCGTATTCTATATTTGTCAAGGATTATATCTGTATATTCACAAAATCTTAATTTTTCTATGAATCCATGCCTCTCCCGCCTTGAGGATTCGGGCTGATTATGATAAGATATCTCAAGTAGATTATGTATACAGGAGGTTTTCGCAATGGAAGTTATGCATCACATTCAGTGTTCCGCTCAGGATATTGGTCACTATGTATTTCTGCCGGGTGATCCGGGACGCGTTGAGGTCATCGCCTCATATCTTCAGGATGCGCATTTTGTCGTATCCAATCGGGAATATACTACTTACACAGGAGCTTTGCTGGGCGTTCCGGTCTCTGTGGTTTCTACCGGAATCGGCTGTCCTTCCGCTGCGATAGCTATGGAGGAACTGACCAAGCTTGGCGCACACACCTTCATACGGATCGGAACCTGTGGCTGTATGAGTCCGATTCCAACTCCGGGTGACAGTATTATTGCCACCGCTGCCATCCGCCGGGATGGCACCTCTCTCCAATATTTACCGATCGAATTTCCGGCAGTTGCCAATCAGCAGGTAATTCAGGCATTGATGCTTGCCGCATGCGAGATTGGGATCGTTGCACACACCGGAATCGTAGAATCCAAGGATTCCTATTACGGTCAGCATGAGCCGGAAAATTCACCGATGGCAGACGAGCTTCTCGCTAAATGGAAGATGTTCCGACAGGGTGGTGCGATCGGCTCCGAAATGGAGTCTTCGGTTCTTTTCATTCTGGGCGGTCTGCGCCGTGCCAGAGTCGGTAGTATTCTTCACGTTTACCGGAACCGGATTCAGGAGGACGAACAGGGGATGCCTATGCTGACCGCACCGGATACCCGTAATACGATCCGGACCGCGATCCGTGCGATGGAGCTTCTGATTGCACAGGATCAGGAGGTACGCCCATGACCCATGAACAGTTACTTTCTTATATTCCGGAGGATCAGCTGAATACTCCGTTTGTCCGTGTTCTGGCAAATATGCCGGAGGACATTATCAGCTCCATGGTTGTTACCACGGCAGAACCGGAGACCGTTCTGGCTTATGCCGGAGATGAGTTTCGGAATCTCTATCTGCTGTTAAACGGCACCCTGAAGCTATCCTATGAGCTGAACATGGAGTTTGTTTATACATTCGCCTTTGTAGATGCTGTAAATATTCTGGGTGAGACCGAGAGCTTTACCCATTACCCGGAGTTTAAAGCTACCATTACCTGTGCAACCAGATGTCAGTATATCGTACTTTCCCGCGGCGTCTTTTTACGCTGGATGAAGACCGATAATGATGCCATCTACTATATGGCTACACATGTTGCTCAGAAATATACCACACAGGTTCGTCAGGATCGTGCTCTGCTAAGTGCATCCGGCGAGGATCGCTTCCTGTATCTTCTGGTAAAATATTATGATTCCCTCTGTCGAAATGGAGTCTGCCAGATCGATACACCGAAGGAGCAGCTGGCAGATGAGATCTGTGTCAGCAAGAAAACGATCAGCCGCAGCATTTCCAAGCTGAAGAATCAGAATCTGCTTACGGTTTCCGGTCATTCCCTGATCGTAAATAAAGAACAATATGAGAAGATTTTAGAACTATATGAAGATCTGTTTTAATAAGACCTGTTTTAAAATAAAAAACAGAATTTCCGGATTCGGAAACTCAGGCTTAATCGGGTAGGAGGTAGATAATTATTTTATCTACCGACCTCCCACACCACCGTAC
>CAVFXS010000003.1:0-9640 GCA_963626805.1 Bacteroidales bacterium H4
GGTGCTCTGGGAAGACATAACTATTTTTTAATTACATTTTGCGGAAACTCAAGTTGGTTTCATTTGTTGACAATCCACTCCGTTCGTGATAGAATTTTCTCTGTTAAGTCACCGCACTAATGCAATGAAGTGTCTATATAAAAAAAGCGGAGACATTTATCCTTATAAACAGACCATCATATTATATCAGATTCAAAGGAGAACTCAAATGGAACAACGAAAAGGTAATTTAATGAGTGTACGTGCAGATGTTAAAGTTGTAGACGCCACGATCCGTGATGGTGGTCTCTGCAATAATTTCAATTTCACAGATGAATTTGTCCGTGAATTATATAAGACTAATATTAAAAGCGGCATTGACTATATGGAGTTTGGTTACAAGGCCAGCAAAACACTTTTCAGCGTCAATGATTTCGGAAAATGGAAGTTCTGTGATGAAGCAGATATCCGTTCTATCATCGGAGATAATATTTCAGATATGAAGATTGCCGTCATGGCAGATGTCGGAAGATGTGATTTCAAGACCGACTTTTTACCTAAAAATGAAAGTGTCATTGATATGGTTCGTGTAGCCTGCTACATCCACCAGATTCCGTCTGCCATCGAAATGATCGAATATCTGCATAATCTCGGCTATGAGACCACCTGTAATATCATGGCCATTTCACAGGCAAACAGCAAGCAGGTCGAAGAAGCTCTGGAAATGCTCTGTACAACAAACGTAGACGTTATTTATCTGGTAGACAGCTACGGCTCTCTCTTCCCGGAGAATGCCGCAGATCTTGCCCGCACCTATCTGGAATACGCAGAGAAGTCCGGTAAGAAGATCGGCTTCCACGGACATAATAACCAGAATCTGGCATTTGCAAATACCATTGAAACCATGTCCTATGGTGTTTCTTATCTGGATGCGACTGCTCAGGGCATGGGCCGCGGTGCCGGAAACTGTGCCATGGAATTACTGCTCGGCTTCCTGAAGAACCCGAAATACAGCCTGTACAGTCTTCTGCAGTTCATCGAAAAATATATGATTCCATTAAAAGAGTCTGGTGTTGTATGGGGATATGACCTCCAGTACATGTTTACCGGGCAGTTAAACCGCCATCCCCGGGAAGCTATGGCTTTCACCGAAGATAAGCGAAAAGATTACTGTGAATTTTATAAATCATTATTAGAGAATGACTGATGACCGTCGAATGCGGAATCAGGCATTGTACCGCTGTCTTACAATTTCATAAGCCAGTACCCCGGCTGCTACGGAGGCATTCAGAGAATCAATATCTCCATGCATCGGAATCGATGCAACATAATCACACTTCTCCCGAACCAGCCGGCTTACTCCTTCGCCTTCGTTTCCGATAACAAGACCAATCGGCCCTGTAAGGTTCAGACGGTACATCGTTTCTCCGTTCATATCGGCACAGACAAACCAGAGACCACGTTTCTTTAAGTCTTCAATTGTCTGTGCTATATTTGTGACCTTTACGACCGGCGTATAATTCAAGGCTCCGGCAGAAGCCTTTACAACCGTTGCCGTCAGTCCGGCCGCTCTCCGTTTCGGAATAATCACTCCGTGTGCTCCGGCCAGGTTCGCTGTCCGGATAATCGCTCCAAGATTATGCGGATCCTCAATCTCATCCAGAATAAAAATAAATGGCGGTTCTCCCTCTTCTTCTGCCTTTGCAAATATCTCATCCAGCTCTGCATATTCATATGCTGCTGCCTGTGCGATCACACCCTGATGCTTACCGGTCGTTGACATCTGATCCATCCGTTCCTTTGCAACATAATTAATGATCGTATCATGCTTTCTGGCTTCTCTGGTAATCGTATTTAACACACCGTCATGACATCCGTCCTGTACATATAATTTATCAATCGTCTTGCCTGCGCGAAATGCCTCCAGTACCGCATTTCGACCTTCAATTGTATATTCTTCGTATCGCATACTATCTCCTGATTCTTCTATGATTCCTTCTGCTTCTCTCTGCCTAGCCGGATCAGATCTGTGATCCTCTCATATCGCCCGGTCAGATACAGGTAACCCAAAAGTGCTTCAAAGCCGGTTGCCCGATGATAATCTCCCATACTTGCATTCTTCGCCTTGGTATAGGAATTCGCATTTCGTCCGCGCCGGTATATCTCCAGCTCCTCTTCTGATAATTCCTCCATCAGAGTCCGGATCAGCTCTGACTGTGCCTGCGCCTTTACGATTGCACTCACCTGATGGTGATATTTATTCACCTGACAGTTTCCCTTTGACACGATCTCCGTCCGGATCAGCAGATCATACACTGCATCTCCGATATATGCCAGTGCCAGCGGAGAATAACTGCGGATATCCCGGTGTGGCAGATTCATATTTGTTTTGAAATATTCGATTAAATTCTCTTCCACTTTACACCTTCTCTGGTATCCTCCAGTGCAATGCCTTTTTCCTGCAGGAGATTCCGGATTTCATCTGCTCGTGCAAAATTCTTATCTTTTCTTGCCTGCCGGCGTTCCTCGATCAGCTGCTCAATATCGGCATCCAGTAATTCCTGTTCCCGCTCGACTTCGATTCCGAGAACATCACAAAGCATCTTGATCGTAGACATTGCCTTCTCACAATATGCCTTCGAGGATCCGGTCTGAACCGTTGTATTCGTCAGCTTTACCAGCTCAAAAATAACCGCGATCGCATCTGCCGTATTCAGATCATCATCCATGGCAGCCTCATATTTCTTTACAAATGCATCGATCTGCTCACACAGTGCCTGTTCCTGCTCGGTCAGGCTCTCTGTCTCCGCATGCTCTGCAGCGGTCTTGATCTTATCATAGGCTGTCAGGATCCGCTCCAAACCGTTCTTTGCAGCTTCTATCAGTTCGTCCGAGAAATTCAACGGACTTCTGTAATGTGCACTCAGCATAAAGAACCGGATCACCTGTAACGGATATTTCCCTCCGATCTCCCGAACCGTAAAGAAGTTTCCCAATGACTTGGACATCTTCTCATTATTGATCTTCAAGAATGCATTGTGCATCCAGTATCTTGCGAACTCTGTTCCGTTCGCTGCCTCACTCTGTGCGATCTCATTCTCATGATGTGGGAAGATCAGATCCTCACCACCGGCATGAATATCTATAATATCACCAATGTACTTCTTTGACATGCAGGAGCATTCCAGATGCCAGCCCGGTCGGCCTTCGCCCCATGGAGATTCCCATGCCGGCTCGCCTTCCTTCTTCGGCTTCCAGAGAACAAAGTCCAGACTGTCCTCCTTCTCCGAATCACCGGATACCTTAAGCTCCCTGTTACCGCTTCTTAAATCATCCAGATTCTTATGTGAGAGCTTGCCGTATTCCTTAAACTGTCTGGTCCGGAAATATACGGTTCCGTTCACTTCATAGGCATATCCCTTCTCGATCAATGTCTCGACCAATGCAATCATATCCGGAATTTCCTGTGTGGCCTGTGGATGTGTAGTAGCCTCCTGCACATTCAGTGCCGCCATATCCTTCTTGACCTCTGCAATATACCGTTCGGAAATCACAGACGCATCTACACCTTCCTCGTTTGCCCGCTTGATGATCTTATCATCAACATCCGTAAAGTTCGATACATAATTAACCTCGTATCCCTTATAGGTCAGATACCGGCGCAGGGTATCAAACACGATCATCGGCCGTGCATTTCCGATATGAATATAATCATATACGGTCGGTCCGCATACATAGATACCGGCCTTTCCTTCCCGGATCGGTACAAACTCTTCCTTTTTTCTGGTCATTGTATTGTAAATTTTCATCGTCTTCTCCTTTATCAGGTCTATATTCTTCGCTCATTATATATAATTAGCCTGAAAATATCAACTATACAATCTCCATTATATATAATGTATCCGCAAAATCCGTAGCCTTTATCAGCTGTTCCGTCAGCTCGGCGATCTCCTGCAGCCTGCATTCCGTCTTATCTGTTTCCGAAAGTCTGGCTGCTGTACAGCCGTTCTCCGATAAGCGTATCCGGAATCTGCCCTGATTGAGACTGCAGATGGTATCTCTGACCTGCACATGATATACTACATCCTTTCCTTTATATGCAAGCAGCTTCACAAATCGTTCCAGCTTCAGAATCCGGAGCATCATCGGCTGCTTCTCCACATATCGGATCCGGCAGGCTCCATACTGCTCATACAAAGTCGGGCATACCGTTTCCTCAATCCTAGTGCATACCGTTTCCTTTTCTTCTCCTACAGTTTCTTCCATATATGCCTGCATAATAACCGGACCTGCTTCTAAATTTCCATCTTCAAATCCATAGGCCGCATATCCTTTGGAATCCGCCCATTCTATCAGCCCACCGCTGTCACACTTCATTTCTGCTTCCAGTCGATGTCTGTACGCCGCGGTACGCAATGGATAATTCCGTGCTTTCCATGGAGGAACCAGCCTCCTCGGCTCCGATTCTCCAATCTCCCGCGTCGATTCTTTGAGCTTCTGCTCCAGACCCTCGACCTTCTGCTCGGATTGTTCCGCTGCCTGCAATATCCAGTCGCTGCCCTTATCAGTCTTTTCCCAGATCCGCTGTCTGGCAACCGGCACGAAACCAAAAGGTGTATAGTATTCTTCCTTCGCCGGCATCAGATACGCAAACGGCTCACCCGCCTGCTCCATATCCTGCAGAGCCCGTCTCAGGCATTCTGCCATAAGACCTTTCCGCCGATGTTCCTGCCCGGTCGCTACCCCGACAATATAGTGCAGTCGTACCGGATGTCCGGGATTCATCTCAAACTGCCATTCATAGGGATTCAGATGTAACATAGACAAAATCTGTCCGTCTTTCTCTGCTACCAGAATCCGGTTCTCCGGATAGACCTGTTCAAAATAATAGTCCGCAAACACCTCCGGATCTGCAAACACCTCCTGCCATAATGCCCGGATGACCTCCCGCTGATTCTTTTCTGCGTATTTAATTACAATTCCCGGCATTCCTTTATTCATATGCTCACTATTCATGGTTCCATCCTTCAATTTCAGGGAAACACTGTATACACCGGTTCAATATCCCTTTCATCTCTGAGATTGCAATTCCATAATTGGTCATTTTGACATTCTGGCTGGCTGCCCGCCGATACCGGCTTCTGATCTCCTGTTCATTTAACATACAGCCGCCACACTGCAGCACCAGACTGTAAAGCGACAGATCCTTCGGAAATTCCGTTCCGCTGCAGAATTCAAAATAAAGCTCTTTTCCGGGATGAATCTCCCGGATCCAGCGTGGCAGCTTCTCTGTTCCGATATCTCCACACTGTCTGTGATGAGTACACCCTTCCGCAATCAGAATCGTATCCTTATTTTCCAGCTGCCGCAGCTTCTCCGCACCTTCGAGCGCCGGCTTCAGTACCCCCTTATGCCGTGCGAACAGAATGGAAAACGAGGTTAGTCTTACCGTATCCGGTATCATCTGTGCAACCTCTTCAAACACCTGACTATCCGTCACCACCATAGCCGGTGGCTTTACCAGCTGCTTCCAGGTCAGCATAAGCTCTGTCTCTCTGGTCACCACCGGGATCGCCCCAATGTCTAACAGCTCCCGGATTGTCTGCTGCTGTGGCAGAATCAGGCGTCCCTTCGGTGCCGCCTTATCGATCGGCACTACTAAGATTACCGTTTCTCCTGCCTCCACCAGATCTGACAATAATGGCAGTTCCGGTTTCAGTGCAGGCTTCATTGCTGCCAAAAGCTCTTTTAATTCCTGTATATGATACATGCTTTCTGTACTGACCCGGATTGCTACCTCCTGTCCGGCTCTTTGCTGCTCCAGAAGACTGCTCAGCTCCTCTGCTTCTGTCTCCGCTGACTGCTCCGCAATCAGATCCTGCTTATTATACACTACCACATACGAAAGCTTCTTCTCCCGGATGCGCTGGATCAGCTGAATATCCTCTTTCGCTTTGCCGACTACACCGTCAATAACTACAACCGCGATATCGGTCTGATCCAATACCTGATAGCTCTTTTCGATTCGAAATTCTCCCAGTGTTCCCTCATCATCCAGTCCCGGTGTATCTGTAAATATCACCGGTCCTAACGGCAACAGCTCCATGGTTTTCCGTACCGGATCCGTTGTGGTGCCTTTTACCGGCGATACAATGGAAAGCTTCTGTCCGATCAGAGCATTCATTACACTGGATTTTCCGGCATTTCTCTTTCCGAATAAACTGATATGCACCCGTTCACCGGTTGGTGTTTCATTCATACTCATATAACATCCTCCCTTTCCTCTTCTGCCATATTCATATAGGTCCCGGATCAGAATCTGAAGTCTCTCTGACCCTGTTCAATCTGTCCCAGATGTTCTACTACGATCTGTCTCACCTTTTCTTTCGGTATATTGTTCAATTCCTCTGTTATCAGTGCCTCTCCCAGCTTCCGTGTGGACTCAGATGCATAATCCACCAGATATTCCTTCAATGTCATCAATGCATTCGGATGACAGCAGTTCTGAATCTGTCCGCTCTTGCAAAGGCTCATAAACCGGTCTCCGGTCCGTCCTTCCCGGTAGCAGGCTGTACAGAAGCTCGGAACGTGTCCCTGTTCCATCAGCCATGCCATGACCTCATCCAGGGTCCGGTTATCCATGACATCAAACTGCTCGGACTTCAAATCTTCCGGTTCCGGCTCCACATAACCACCTACACTGGTTCTGGATCCACCACTGATCTGTGAAATGCCGAGCTGCAGTACCCGCTCTCTGGTTTTCTGATTCTCTCTTGTAGACACGATCATGCCGGTATATGGCACTGCAATTCGTATACATGCCACGATCTTTGCAAAGGTATCATCATCAATTCCGTTTTTAAAACTGGAGGAATCAATATCATCCGCATCCCGGAGTCTCGGTACACTGATGGTATGCGGTCCTACTCCGAATACCGCCTCCAGATGCTCTGCATGCATCAGTAATCCGGCAAACTCATACCGGTACTTGTCCAGTCCGAACAGCACGCCGCATCCTACATCATCAATACCGCCTTCCATGGCACGATCCATGGCCTCTGTATGATAATTGTAATCATGCTTTGGTCCGGTCGGATGTAACTCCAGATAGCTCTGCTTATGATAGGTCTCCTGAAACAGAATATACGTACCGATCTCTGCTTCCTTTAACCGTCTGTAATTCTCCACGGTCGTTGCCGCAATATTGACATTTACACGGCGGATTGCACCGTTTTTATGATGAATATTATAAATCGTATGGATACTCTCCAGAATATACTCGATCGGATTATTTACCGGGTCCTCGCCGGCCTCGATTGCCAGACGCTTATGTCCCATATCCTGCAGTGCCGTCACCTCACGCCGGATTTCCTCCTGCGTCAGCTTTTTCCGTGGCATATGATGATTCTTGGCATGATACGGACAATACGTGCATCCGTTCACACAATAATTTGACAGATAAAGCGGTGCAAACAGCACGATCCGGTTACCATAGAAATCCTGCTTGATCTGCTTTGCCAGCTGATAGATTTCCTCGGTAATCTCTTCGACGTCACTCGCCAGTAATACACTCGCCTCCCTGTGTGTTAATCCCTTTCGAAGTCTTGCCTTCTCCAGAATCTCTTTCTGAAGATTCTTATCATGCTTATGTGCGTCTGCATATTGCAGGGTTTCCATGATTTCTTCATGGTTAATAAATTCATCTGCACATTTACTCTTCGGGTCATACTTCCACATAATTAAGCCTTCTTTCTTCTATTTGCATTCGTTACTTTATAATTCCGGATAATCACCCCGGTCTACCACGATCTCATATCCGATCTGTTTCATGCGGTTCCGGATACACTGCATGCACTGTGCGGATTCCTCTCCGGTACATATCTTATTCTCATACAGACTGTATTTCTTACGGACACCGACCGGTGACAGATTTGGCATGATCACATTCGCCCCTGCCAGAATTCCCCGCTCTCTTCCGTCCGCTGCCAGCGTTCCCAGCGCCGTAGTAGCCGGAAGTAGCACCTTCGGAAACATCAGCCGCAGGATTCCGATCAGCACCAGCGTCTGCTCCACGCTACCGTTCGGGCTACCCGCAAATGGGGTCTGGTTATGCACGATATACGGTCCGATTCCGATCATATGTGGTTGTAATTCTTCCAGATATTCTAAATCTTCTGCCAGACATTCTACGGTCTGACCGGGACTTCCTACCATAAATCCGGCACCTACCTGATAGCCGATTGCTTTCAATTCGGATAAGCACCGTCTCCGGTTTTCAAAGGACATCTCCTTCGGATGGAGACTTATATAATGTCCGGCATCCGCAGTCTCATGGCGCAACAGATACCGATCTGCACCTGCTTCATAAAATCTCCGGTAGCTCTCCGCCGACTTCTCACCGATTGACAGTGTAACCGCACAATCCGGATACAGACGTTTCACCGAAGAAACAATCTCACAGATCCTGTCATCCGTATAATATCCGTCTTCTCCGCCCTGCAGTACAAATGTCCGATACCCAAGCTTATATCCCTCTTGACAACAAAGCAGAATCTCTTCTGCCGTCAGCCGATATCGGTCTGCATTTTTATTATCTCTTCGGATCCCACAGTAGTAGCAGTTATTCTTACAGTAATTTGTAAACTCGATCAGTCCACGGATATAGATCCGGTTCTGAAACTGTTGCCTCGCCGTCTGCACTGCCCGTTCAAACAAAAAGGTATCAAATGCTTTCTGTTCGGCATCATTCATACCGAGGAACCGGGTTTCCAGTAAGGTCTGATACTCCCGCAGCTCCAGCTTCCGGTTCTGCTCCAGCTGTTCTACCAGCCTCTCCGCATCTGTCCCCGCTATCATGGTTGCGGACAGCCTGCACAGCCATTACAGCCTGCCGGTCCTCCCGTCACATCATAGCTGAAGCTATCAATCGTTTCCAATGCACAGATTGCCTGTGCCGACATTCCTTCCCCACTGCCGGTAAATCCGAGTCCCTCTTCTGTCGTTGCTTTAATATTGACACAGTCCTCCGGCACCTCAAGAACATCGGCGATGTTCTTCCTCATGTCATCAATATAAGGTGCCAGCTTCGGTCTCTGCGCAATGACCGTTGCATCAATATTTCCCACAAACAGCAGCTTCTTTTCAAGCAGTCCTCTGACCTCCTTTAAAAGCACCATGCTGTCTGCCCCCTTATACTTCGGATCGGTATCCGGAAAATGTCTTCCGATATCCCCAAGTCCCGCGGCTCCGAGCAATGCATCCATGATCGCATGCACCAGTACATCCGCATCCGAATGACCCAGAAGTCCCTTCTCATACGGAATCTCGATGCCTCCCAGTATCAGTTTCCGTCCTTCTACTAATTTATGAACATCATATCCTAATCCAACTCGCATATAAGCCTCCAATTCCTGTCCTGTAATTTCTATCTGTCATATCTGTTTTTCTTATATAAATTATTATATATAAATCATATTATATAGGGAATCGGTTTAAAAATCCATGAAAACCTATCCTTTTTGCCGAAAAACAAAAGTTGAAATTTTTTCAAAAATACCCCTTGACATTTTCTGCCTGAAGCCATATAATAGCAGATGTGTCAAGCGGCTATATGGGATCTTAGCTCAGCTGGGAGAGCATCTGCCTTACAAGCAGAGGGTCA
>CAVFXS010000004.1:0-10262 GCA_963626805.1 Bacteroidales bacterium H4
TTGGTGCTCTGGGAAGACATAACTATTTTTTAATTACATTTTGCGGAAACTCAAGGTTTCATAGTCTTTTCATTATTCTTATTATTCTACAATTCCACGCAGTTCATTAATATCTTCTACGCCATACTGCTTCATATAAGCTTCGATTCCTTCTACGACCTTTACGGATGCCATCGGATCATTGAAGGTCGCGGTTCCTACAGAGACTGCGGTTGCCCCTGCCATAATAAACTCTATTGCATCCTCACCGGTCATAATACCGCCCATACCGATAATCGGTATCCGCACCGCATGTGCCACCTGATATACCATCCGGACTGCTACCGGTTTAATCGCCGGACCGGATAAACCACCGGTCTTATTTGCAACTGCGAAGGTCCGTCTGTGTATATCGATCTTCATTCCGGTGATCGTATTGATCAGAGACAGGGCATCCGCACCGGCTGCCTCAGCTGCTTTTGCCATCTCTGTGATATCCGTTACATTCGGACTTAATTTCATAATGATCGGTTGCTTTGCCACAGCCTTTACAGCCTTTGTGATTCCATAAAGGGCATCCGGATTCTGACCGAATGCGATACCGCCTTCCTTTACATTCGGGCAGGATACATTGATCTCCAGCATATCCACCGGCTCTTCTGCCAGTCGCTCCACAACCTCCACATAGTCTGCCTCGGATTTTCCGCAGACATTTACAATCATTCTGGTATCATATTTCTTCAGGAACGGAATATCACGTTTTGCAAACAGATCAATTCCCGGATTCTGTAGTCCAACGGCATTGATCATTCCACCGTAAGTCTCCGCAATTCTCGGTGTCGGATTCCCCGGCCATGGGACATTTGCCACACCCTTGGTCGTCACTGCCCCCAGACGGTTCAGATCCACCAGTTCACTGTATTCCGCTCCGGAGCCAAAGGTACCGGATGCTACCGTAACCGGATTCTTCCATGTAACTCCTGCAATATTTACTGTTGTATTCATCAGAACTCCACCTCCCCGGCATAGAAAACAGGTCCGTCCTTACAGATTCTCTTATTCTTCACATTCGTATGATGATCTGTCTCCTTTGATTTGCATACACATGCCAGACAGGCACCGATGCCGCATGCCATCTTCTCCTCCAGAGACAGCTGCGCCTCTATGCCCTGCTCCAGTGCATAGGTCTGGATTGCCCGAAGCATCGGAGTCGGTCCGCAGGCATAGATCCTGTCTCCGGTAATCTGATACTCCCGCATTGCATCCATAACATTGCCCTTTACGCCATGCTTTCCGTCCTCGCTGGCATAATAAACTTCTGCATATGGCCGGAATTCTTCGTCCAGAAATGTCTCATCCCGATATCCTAACACGACCTGCACCGGATTTCCTGCCTGATGAAGCTCCTTCGCCAGTTCTAACATCGGCGGAATCCCGATGCCTCCGCCCATCAGAATTGCTTTTCCGGCGGTCTGTGTAAATCCGTTTCCCAGCGGTCCCATTACTTCGATCGTATCCTCTGCATGTAAATGTGAGAATTCCTCTGTACCCTTTCCTACGGTCCGGTATACCAGACGCAGGGTTCCGGTTTCCTTATTGATCTCACACAGACTGATCGGACGCGGCAGTAATCTCGCTCCATCCTTACTATACAGATCCACAAACTGCCCGGTCTTCGCCTGCGCTGCAATCTGATCTGCCTTTAACTGCATACTGTAGATTCCGGTTCCGATCGGTTCCTGATGAATCACCGTAGCCGTCACTCTGACTGTAGACATAGTATTCTCTCCTTCGTAATCTTCTATTTTTTACCTAATGCACCGTTAATATCATTCTTCATATCGATCACTGCCTGACGGGATGCATCTGCGAAATGCTCACTGCCGAACTTCTGGTATTTCTCCTGCTTATAAGCAGCGATGATACCACGGGAAGAATTTACGATCGCACCGAGACCGTCTGCATTAAAATAATGAACCAGATCTTCTGCCTTGCCGCCCTGTGCACCGTAGCCCGGCACCAGAATATAGGTCTTTGGCATCAGCTTTCTTAATACCTTACCCATCTCCGGATAAGTTGCTCCGACTACGCAGCCAACGTTGCTATATGCACCGTCCATGCTCTCTTCGCCCCATTCAGCGACCTTCTTGCCGACTAATTCATATAACGGAGCTCCATCAATTAACCGATCCTGGAACTCACCGGAGGAAGGATTGGAGGTCTTTACCAGAACAAAAATACCCTTATCACACTCATTGCATACCTTCAGGAATGGCTTTACTCCATCCGAGCCAAGGTACGGATTCACGGTCGCGAAATCCTCATCAAAGCCTGCATAAGTCTTGCTGCCTACCTGTACCGTTCCCAGATGTCCGACTGCATATGCCTCGGATGTAGAACCGATATCTCCGCGCTTAATATCTCCGATCACAACCAGTCCCTTACTCTTACAATATTCCACTGTCTTCTGGAATGCTTTCACACCTTCCACACCGAACTGCTCATACATGGCAATCTGTGGCTTCACTGCCGGAATCAGATCGCAGGTTGCATCTACAATTGCTTTATTAAACTGCCAGATTGCTTCCGCTGCACCCTCTAGGGTCTCTCCATACTGCTCATATGCCTGTGCCTTTACATGCTTCGGCACATAAGAAAGCATCGGATCCAATCCGACTACGATCGGTGAATTTAACTGTTCAATCTTGTTTACTAATTTACTAATCAATTATTTGTCCTCCGTTCCTATCTTCCACAGGTTTGCTGTTGCTTCTGTCTCTAGCTATTCTACCTTCTTTCTATCAAAGTTTCAACCAATATTCCAACAATCTTCTACCATCTACACAGTCTTCGTCCGGTTCCAGCATACGTTCCGGATGCCATTGCACTCCGATCACCGGCAGCTCCTCATGTACAATCCCCTCTATGACCTGATCCTCCGCGAACTGGATTGCCTGCAACCGTCCTCCCAGCCGGTCGATTCCCTGATGATGAGCAGAATTCACCGGGAACCGCAGACCATATAACACTTCCAGGATACTTTCCTTCCTCGCAATCGTCATATGATATTGATCTCCGTTCCGATACTCATGGAAATGTGCCGTTTGCAAATGCTGTTTTATCGTACCGCCATAATAAGTATTAATAATCTGCATTCCCTTACAGATACCGAGTACCGGCCTTTTCCGGCGAATATAACTATCCAGAATCCTTAACTGCATGCGATCCAGGATCTCATCCACCTCTCTGCTCCCCTGATCCTTCTGTCCGAACAGCTCTGGTGCAATATCTCCACCACCCGGCAACAGCAATGCATCGCAGCCTTCCGCTTCCTCCCAGGTACACGCATAAAGTCCCCGGCTGACTGCTCCGAGTGCTTCGACCGCCCGTCTGTAATTTCCGATCTTATCCGGTACTCCGGCAATTAGTATCTCCTTCATAGTTTCCCTCCTATCCTTTCTCATTCCATACCCTGCGAACTACCCTTTCATTTTGTCAGTTTTCTGCCTTATCCGCTTCTCATTCCTGTCTGTATGCGATATATTATTTCTATGAACATTTCACGAAAACTATAACCGAAACGCAAGTATGCAACTTCTTTTGCATATAGTGAATCAGAGATCTGATTCAGCAGGACAGCTACACTGTCAGAAAGGACTTATTATGAACCACTATCTGAAACAGGCAGAAGCACTTCACCGGCAGGTGCCGGTCACGGATGCCCACAACGACCTTGCCGGAGAACTGCTGATCCGTCACAAGCACGGGGAAACGGACGTTATCCGCAGACGTTATCTGGATTACTGGAAAGCCGCCGGCTTTCAGCTCATCGTTTCTTCTGTCTACATAGAAAACAGTGTCTTTTTCCCGGAGAACTGGAGACATCTGGTGCCGGAATCTGCTGCCGCCTCTGTCCATGACAGCTGGAAGGTTCTCTGGAAAAAGCATGCACTCCGCTGGGATCAGGGATATGAGAATGCACTGGAACAGATCCGGGTGCTGAAACAGGAGATTGCAGATGCCCCAGAGGAGCTCTGCCTGGTCACATCAAGAAGAGATTTAGATGCGGTCCGGGAGCATCATAAGATCGGTATTCTGCTCTACATGGAGGGGCTGGACTGCATCGGAAATCATCCGGACCGGATTCACACCCTCTACCAGTCCGGTGTCCGGGGTGCCAGTCTGACCTGGAGCCGTCAGAATCTCCTTGCTACCGGCTGCTGCAGTGCCACACAGTTTACAGATATCAGAGGCAGGATCACTCCACTGGGACAACAGGTCATAAAAGAGCTGATCCGTCATCATATGTTCTTAGATATCAGCCATCTGAACAATGATGGATTTGAACAGCTGGTTCATCTGCTTCCTGAGATGGATGCCACCCTTCCGATGATTGCCACCCATTCCAATGCCTGGACGATTCATCCGAACTATCGGAATCTGACAGATGAGCAGCTCCTGATTCTCGCAGAGCAGGGCGGCATCACCGGACTAAATGCCTGCAAATATATCGCCGGCTCCTATGAGGAAGCACCGGTTGATGCCCTGTGCCGTCAGATTGAATATATTCAGTCCGTGACCGGTGCTTCCCACATCGGCCTTGGATTCGACCTTTGTGATTCCTATTCCCGTGCAAAATATGCTCCTGCAGTTCCGGAGCCTGAGGATAATCTCCGGAATCCCAAAGAAGCACTGCTGCTCACTGCCCGTCTTCTGGAACGCGGCATGTCTGAGCAAACAGTGCTTCGATTGCTTGGTCTTAATTGGATTCAGTATTTTGACCAGGTACTGCAGTAGCTTCTGCCACAGCTCCTGTCGGATCCGGTGTCGTAACTCCCTTCAGATATAGGATTGCCAGTCCGGCAACTGCTGCAAATCCGACAACCATCAGAATGATCTGTGCTGCTATATTCTCCTCTAAGGAGGCCGGAAGCAGATATGTGATCAGATAGCTGGAGCTGTTCACTGCCATATGAAGCAGGATACCGGGCACTACAGATCCGTAACGATGTGCCGTATATCCCAACAGCAGTCCCAGCAGCGTCGCATAGATGCCCTGCACCGGATTCAGGTGATAAATACCGAACAGTACTGCCTGAAGTGCCACTGCAAACCACCATGGAAATGCCTTCTTTAAAATCCGCAGGCTCAACCCCCGGAACACAAGCTCCTCTCCGATCGGTGCCAGAATGCATACACAGGCGATCATCAGGGCACTCTCGGAGCCGAGTGCATTCATGACTGCAGAATAGCTCTCCTGCACTTTGGGGAACAGCGGAAGCAGAACTGTCAGTGCCATACTGAGTCCTAACTGCAATGCCAGTCCGCATCCTATAATCCCCAGGATTCGCTGTGGCTTCCATACCTGTTTCCATTCTCCGTTGCCCTTCTTCCGGACAAACATCAGCCAATACCACAATCCGAAAATAATCTGGTACCCGATATAAATCAGAAACATATTCACATTGTTCGCAGAACTGCCGGTGAAGTTCATAACCAGCTCTTCATACCGCTCCATCGTGAGTGTGGAATCCCCTGCCATCACGCTATTATATACTACATATACAACCAGACTGACGGTACTGACAATTACCTGCCAAAGCAGTACGACCAGTGTCGGTGCGATTCCAAGCGCCAGCCACCCCGTCCGTTTCCAAAATCCCATCTTCATTTCCTGTACCTGTTCCTTTCCCTAATTCGCAGTGTAAACAACCCGGCCTCTGCAAATGGTCTGCATAACCTTTCCTTTTAACAGCTTTCCATTATATGGTGTATTCTTTCCCTTTGATGCAAACTCATTTACATCTACGAAATACTCTGCATTCGGATCAAAGATGACGATATCTGCTAGCTTACCTGCTTCAATACTGCCCCGTTCCTGATCGATTCCGATTACCTTCGCCGGATTATAGCTCATTTTCTCCGCCATCTGCATCGGGGTCAGAATACCGGTTGCAACCAATGCAGTATAGGTAAGCGAAGCACTGGTCTCCAGACCGACAATTCCAAACGGTGCGTGTTCAAAATCTCCGGCCTTCTCCTCTGCACTGTGTGGTGCATGGTCTGTGGAAATCACCTCCATAGTTCCATCCTGTAAACCACGGATCAATGCCTGTACATCCTTCTCGGTCCGGAGCGGCGGGTTCATCTTGTAATTTGCATCCACAGAATCAATATCAGCATCTGTCAGTGTAAAATGATGCGGACATATCTCTGCGGTCACAGGAATCCCCAGTTTCTTTGCCATTCGTACCAGCTCCACGCTGCCTTCGGTCGAGCAATGACACAGATGAAGCTTTGTTCCGTAATCATTTGCCAGAAAGATGTCTCTTGCCGCAATGATATCTTCTACCGAATTGGTAATACCGGGAACACCAAATTTCTTCGATGCCACACCTTCATTCAGGACGCCTCCGCGAACCAGTGCTTTATCCTCACAGTGTGCCATTACCACTGCACCAAGCTCTGCCGCCCGCTTCATTGCCTCTGCATACAGGGTCACATCCATCACGCTTTTTCCATCCTCCGAAAATGCGATTGCCCCCTGATCAACCATGGCCTTCATATCCACCAGCTCTGTGCCGTTCTGACCTATCGTGATTGCAGATAACTGCTCTACATGAATCGGAGCAACCTCTTCTGCCTTTTTCTGTATGTAAGAAAGCGTCTCTACGGAATCCACAACCGGCTTCGTATTCGGCATGGCACATACTGTCGTGACACCACCTCTGGCGGCTGCCTTCGCACCGGTCTCAATGTCCTCCTTATAGGTCAGTCCCGGATCTCTGAAATGCACATGCAGATCAATAAAGCCCGGCATTACATATTTTCCACTCGCATCGATCACTTCTGCTCCGACCTCCGGCTCCAGATCTTTCGCCACCTGCAGCACCCGGTCTCCATCTATTACAACATCATATATGTCATTCTGACTGGTTGCCGGATTAATGACCCGACCATTCTTAATATATGTCTTCATCTGAAACCTCCTCATAAATAAATCTGTCTGTTTTATTGTCCTAGGTTTTTCCGAAAAAGTCAATACCGGAAGACGTCCGATTTCTTGACTTTCCGCAAAATACAATCTGATATGTAATGACTTTAATTAAAACACCAATCCTCTGAATTTTGAAGAATCAAGAGCGACAGTTCCAGGAGCAGAGGCACTTTAATAAGCCTCGCCGGAACCGGACGTTGGGAAAATTATTCTTTTATCTATTCAGACGACCAGCTCAAGGCAGAGTTGGCGGTATCTCGGACGTTTCGCCCGGAACCAAAGTCTGACACCTTCTTTTTCATATGAAAGTATGCCACGGATGCCTTTTGCCAGCTGGTAATAGCAGAAGAAAACTTTTTCTTTTGCGGCGGTTACGCAGTTGCGAAAACTCAAGAAGGGCCGATTTCGATTGACAAAGCTCTGATAAACGTGTAACGTTAAATTTGTATGCATTATGTGCAAGGAGGACGAATGATGGAAGAAGAAATGACCCTGTTTGAACAGGTTTCCGAGTATTTAAACCAGAAGAATTTTAGCAAGCTACGCGAAGTACTGGCATCGGAAAACCCCGCCGATCTTGCACTTTTATTTACAGAGTTTGAAGAGAAGGATATCCTTCTCCTGTACCGGCTTCTCCCAAAGGAGCTGGCTTCTGATACATTTTCCTATATGGACAGTGACATGAAGGAAGATTTGATCAACGGCTTTTCCGATAAGGAGCTGCAGGAGGTTCTGGATCAGACCTTCGTCGATGATACCGTTGATATGATCGAGGAAATGCCGGCAAATGTCGTCAACCGTATCCTACGCAACTGCGATCCACAGTCCCGGTATGCGATCAATCAGATCCTGAAATATCCGGAAGACAGCGCCGGTGCTCTGATGACCATCGAGTATGTCAATCTGACAAAGGAACTTACGGTAAAGGAGGCAATCTCCCGAATCCGAACCGTCGGTCCGGATAAGGAAACTATCTATACCTGTTATGTTACCGAGGCACGGAAGCTGATCGGTATCGTTTCTGTTAAAGATCTTCTGATTGCCCGGGATGATACACATATCAGTGATATCATGGAAACAAATCTTATTTTTGTTGACACGCTGGAGGATAAAGAGGTCGTTGCACACCAGTTCCAAAAATACGATATTCTGGCACTTCCGGTTGTCGATACTGAGGAACGGCTGGTTGGTATCATCACCTTCGATGATGCCATGGATGTCATCCAAGAAGAGAATACCGAGGATATTTCCATCATGGCGGCTATGTCACCAAGTGATGATTCTTATTTTAAAACCGGGGTTTTCGCACAGGTTAAGAACCGGATTGTCTGGCTAATTATACTGATGCTGAGTAATGCGATTACTGGTTCCATCATCAACCGATTCGATACTGTCATCAGTACCCTGCCGATTCTGGTATCTTTCATGCCTATGCTGACAGGTACCGGTGGTAACTGCGGTTCTCAGAGCTCCGCCCTGATGATTCGTGGTCTTGCCCTTGGTGAGATCCGCACCCGCGATTTCCTGCAGGTTATGTGGAAGGAGTTTCGGATTGCGATCGTAGTCAGTGCGATTCTGGCCGTGATCAATGGGTTGCGAATCATGATCTTCTATCAGGATCTGACTCTGGCAATTGTTCTGACTCTGTCCATTATCGCAACCGTTATTTTATCCAAACTGATCGGATGCCTGCTACCAATTCTGGCTAAGTGCGTCCATCTGGATCCTGCTGTAATGGCCGGTCCATTGATTTCTACAGTTGTTGATATCTGTACGACAATGATTTATTATTCCATCGCCGTTCAGTTCTTCCAGATATCATAGTAATTCCGGTATTGTTGATGAGCGGTAGATGCGGAATAGGAAGCAGACTCAAAATGACAGAAAGGTCTTTTATGGTGAATAATCTGTGTCCAAATGAGCCACTTGCTTTATAATAGAATTATGCACAATCATTGTGTAAATCTATTATGAAGGAGGTCATCATTATGACCAATCACCGTGAAACCCTAAGATTATCAATCGCAAACCCGGTGAGCAGGTCGAGGTAGACTGGGCAGGGGCTCCCTTACTTCATTGATTGATAAATAATTCAATTTACAGTTGACAACTCTATCTCCTGTATGCTATAGTACATTTTGTCGTCAGACATAAGCGCGAGTGGCTCAGTTGGTGGAGCACGACCTTGCCAAGGTCGGGGTCGCGGGTTCGAGTCCCGTCTCGCGCTCTTTTTATTTGTGCGGAAAGCCTTGTATTTACTGGTTTTTCCGCTTTTTCTATGCTGTCTGAATCGGTAGACAACGGTAGACAGCTTTTTGACCGTTAGTCAAAGGCTGAATTTATCAGTGTTCTTGTCTCTTCCGCATCCAACGAATCATAAATATAGGTTAATGTAGTGCTTAGATTATTGGTAAACGTCAAACCACTCGCCTTAACAATACCGTCAGTAAGGCAATATAGCTTAATGGATAATTCATTTGAAATTGAGAGAATATCCGCAAGCTCCTGAGTTGATATGTGTTTAGGGGTTGTGTATGTATACGGAACGCTGATTTTATCCCAGTCTTTACCAATTAGGATAATTTTAGCGTTGCTGTTTGTTTCCAAGAAAGTGCTAAGAGCCGCATAAAAATCGTCCTTGTCATTTCTATTGTCGATATGGTCAAAAAAGACTGTAAGGCGATTTTTCTTTGCGTAACATGCAAGCTGCTCAAAGAAACTGCTCCAGTCGGAAGGCACTGAAAAAATCTAAAGTAAATATCATAAGAATCCTTTGCTTTTCCTCTGCCCATTGCTGCCGTTTTCATTATTATATAAGGAACTACTGCTACAACACTGACATTTGCAACATCTGTTGCTCCATCCGGGCGTTCTGCCTCCACACTAATCTTCTGTGCTGGAAATTCAAATGCAAAATTACCGCCTGTGGCCTTTAATGCCTTAATCCCCTGCACATGCTGACTTCTTCTCTTCGGTTGGGTACCACCGTACATGCCTGCTAAAATATCTACATCTACATCATAAGATATTCCATCCACTATCACTGTCTTCACAAAGGAAAAATATTTCTCCGGATGCTCCTTTTTTATAAATATTCCCTTATAAATTTTTCTAATGATTCCTGTCCATCATCGTGTCCTATTATTGAATATGAATCTACATATTCATCATCTATCGCTTTGATTACAAAAAATGGTTTTGTTGTTATTCCTATTTTTAAAAGTTCATAGATTTTTTTAGGATTTTTTTCAAAATTATGTTGTTCAATAAATTTACTCATTATCTC
>CAVFXS010000005.1:0-10973 GCA_963626805.1 Bacteroidales bacterium H4
AGCATCTGCCTTACAAGCAGAGGGTCACAGGTTCGAGCCCTGTAGGTCCCATTTTGACACAACCTGTATGGCGGAATAGCTCAGTTGGCTAGAGCACACGGTTCATACCCGTGGTGTCGAGAGTTCGAATCTCCCTTCCGCTATTTTTTATGCCTATTTTTATCACAACCCAAATAAAGTCATTTTGATTTTATTGATCATGAAGAAAAAAGAAGCCATATTCTTTGAATGTGACTTCTTTTTCTCTCTTTTTTCGCTCTTATATAGTTCGTTATTCCCTATGCTTACTGCTTCTTTCCAAACCCGTTGAATCCGATATTCAGATCTACCGGCTGTGAAATTCCGGGAACCGTTCCCTCGTTGGTATACTGCCATATCTTATACTGATATGGTAATGTCGGTTCATTCGCATATTGTGCATACCAGATATCATAGCCGTAAAGCTGTGTCAGATCAAGCTCCAGTGCAATCCATCTGAGATTGGCATAGATCATGGTCTGATATCCTGCTGCCTGAATTGTTTCCAGAAATCCGCGGCAGGCCTCGGAACGTTGCTCCGGTGTCAGTCTGCTGGTTCTTGCCGAATCATCCATCGTATCCTCCGTATCCAGCACAATCGGAAGATTAATGTTATATGCCTTTACCTGCTGCAATACAAACTGCGCTTCTTCCACACCTTCCTCATAGGATATGGCCTGTGAATAGAAATAAACACCCACGCTCAGATCCTGCTTCAATGCTTCCGAAACATTATAATCAAAGGTATCATCCAAAACCAGAGCCCCATTTCCATAGCCCCGGAGACCGACTCTCACAAATGCGAAATCAATTCCGGATGCCTTTACCTGCGCCCAGTCAATTTTCCCCTGATATCTTGATACATCAATTCCTACGGTGGAAGTAATGGTTCCGTCTTCCGTATAATATTTATAATTCCCCTGATCCTGTAAGGACGAGTCAAAATCATACTTATTTCTGCCAAATGCGTTATCAATCTTCACCCATTGAAGCACACCCGCATCATCATATACCAGAATAAATCTCTGATTTACAAACTTCCAGTAATTATCCTCTGCCAATGGCACTACCGCATAATTTGCTGCCACAGTCCGCTTCTCCTGCGGTATTTCAAACAGCAGTGCCTTCGAATGACTCCGGGTCATACTGATTCCCGCCAGCAGACCGATTATAATTATAATCTCTGCGATCAGAACTACTATGCATATCCGTCGTTTCTTATCAGTCATAACATCAATCCCTGTTTATTTTTTATCTACATAATGATCCAACCATTTCAGGATGTCCCGACACACCTTTTTCTTCTCCAGATCATTTAAAATCTCATGTCTAGAATCCTTATAGATCCGCAGTCTGCAATCCAATCCCATGGATTTATAGATATTATACAGATGCCTCGGTCCTTTACCAAAATCTCCTACCGGATCCTGATCACCGCACATCAAAAGAATCGGAACATCTCTGTGTAATCTTGCCAGATTTTTTTTATTATTCGCCTCCAGCAGTCCTGTCATCATATCCCGGTATGCGCCAACCGTGAAGATAAAATTACATTCCGGTGTCGCATTATACAGCTGAACCTCCTGCTTATCTCTGGATAACCAGCTGTTACGAAGATCCTCATTTCTGAAATGCTTATCATAAGAACCAATCGCCAGATCATTCATAAAGGTACTTCTGTAACGATAGCCGTCCTTCTTCACCATTGCCAGAAATTCACAAATCAACGTTCCGAGTCTGGCCTCCAGATTCGATTTATACATCGTTCCAAGCAAGATCACTCCATCTGCACTGTCCGGAAACCGTTCCACAAACTCTCTGACCAGTAAGGATCCAAAGCTATGTCCCAGGATGTAATACGGAAGTCCCGGATAAGAACGCTTTGCCAAGCCCTGTAAGATCACAATATCCGACAGCAGCTTCCAGTTACCATTATTCTTTCCAAAATAACCATAACAGTTTTTATTTACTACGGACTGCCCATGCCCCAGCAAATCCGCACCGTATACTACATATCCCTGTTCACACAGAAACTCTGCCAGACGTTCATATCGCTCAATATACTCCACCATGCCATGGCAGATATGCACAACCGCCTTCGGCTTTCCTTCCGGTTTCCAGCATAATGCATGAATCGTTGTTACTTCGTCTGCCGATTTAAAGTTTAATTCCTCTGTCTGCATACCGCTTCACTCCTTCAGTTCTATTTTAGAAGCCACCACGGAAATCCGGATCCTCCGGCGCCTCCACTCCCGTATATTCCTTAATTGTATTGCTGATATTCTGGACTTCATAGGAAGGCTCATATCGTTTACTCTCATCTACCTGCTCCGTGGTACCGGCGGTACTGCCTGTTACCGGATTTCCATTCTCATCTGTTGCAGTATCTGTGGATGCAGAAGCCGTTGAATCCGAAATCACTGCATCATATAAATATTGATGCAACAGCTCTACATTTCTGTCAAGCTCTGCCGGAACCTCTACCGACAGTCCGTCAACCATAGTCAGCTTATAAATAAATGGGAAGCCTTCTCCCTCCGTAATTGTATAATCAAATACACCAGATAACAGTGCAAGCATTTCCTTCTTTGTCAGGCTGGTAGATACATCCGGCAATACATCATCGATCACCTTATTCAGAGTTACAAAGTCTGACTGTTTTGCCTTATCAAGAATTGCTCCGATCACTTCTCTCTGTCGTCCCGCACGATCAATATCACCCTGTCCGATATTCCGGATTCTGCAGTAGGTAGTTGCCTGCAGTCCATCCAAGACAATGTCACCGGTCTCATATACATTGGTATAGCTCATGCCTGCAATCGATGCAGTCTCCGGCAGCCAGATATTAATCGACTGACGCTCATCCTCATCTACATTGACAACTACACCGCCCAGATCATCGATTACCTTGGTCAGGGAAGCAAAATTTACAGTGGCATATTCTGTAATCTGCAGATCCAGGTTCTTATTCAGAGTCTCAATTGCTGCCTTCGGACCGCCATAGGCATAGGCATGTGTCACCTTTGTATATACTCCGTCATAATCACCGCCACGATCCGCAACCTGAAGATAGGTATCACGAAAAACAGATATCAGTCGTACCTCTTTGGTCTTATTGTTAATTGCAGCAATAATAATACAATCGCTTCGATTTCCCGTATCACTGGTTACATCTCTGGAATCCAGTCCAAACAGTGCAATTGTAGTATATTCTTCCTTTGTCAGAGTAGAGAGACCGTCATTTATCAGAATTTCATTTTCATCTATTTCATTGATATTCATCTGATCCATTTTCGAATTCACATAATTCACTACAAAACCAACCATCAACAATGCAAGCACGATCACCTCGCTTGCCAATATCAGCCATAATTTCTTAATCTTCTTCTTCCACGCTCTTTCCTTTTTGGATAATACTTTCTTTTCTTCCTGTCTCATTGTTCCTGCTTCCTCTTCGAGATTTATTCCGTCGCCTTCATATGCTGTCCGCCCGGATTCCAGCTGCCTTTTTCTAGCCTCCCTCCTCCTACGTTCCAGCTCTTCCTGCTGTCTCTGTCGTTCTCGTACTCTGGACTCAACACTAACATCCGAGCCCGGCATCATAAGTCCGGCAGATGCATGCTTCATTCGTTCCTGACCGGTCTGACGTTTTGTCGGTGGAACCTGTATCTTATCTGTATCTCCCCGCATATTTAAAATTCTCCAATCTGTTTCATTCCTAATTATTACCAAACTATTACAAAATCAACAAGTCAATCATAGCAAATGGGAAAAAAAAGTACAATATCTGAATCCATTAAAAATTCTTAACTTTTTATGACGTTAAAATATGTCCTTCCAGTATATCAGCTCTATACCAAAAGGACATATCCATATTTATTCAACCGTTACTGATTTTGCAAGATTTCTCGGCTTATCTACATCCAGTCCCTTTGCTACAGATACATAATATCCGAACAACTGAAGTGGAATTACCGATAATGATGGTTCAAAGCAGGGATCTGTATGCGGTATCTCCACTACAAAGTCACCGATATCCTTCATCCCCTGATTATCTTCACCGACCAGTGCAAATACATATGCGCCTCTGGTCTTTACCTCCACGGTATTACTGATCATCTTCTCATACAAATCCGGCTGTGTAGACACCGCAACGGTCAGGATTCCATCCTCGATCAGAGAAATCGTTCCGTGCTTTAACTCACCGGCTGCATAAGCCTCCGAATGAATATAGGAAATCTCCTTTAATTTCAGAGAACCTTCCATGGAAGATGCATAGTCTACACCTCTTCCGATAAAGAATATATGCTCTGCGTTTGAATATTTGGTTGCAAACCACTGGATCCGCTCTTTATCGCCCAGAATTTCCTGAATCTTCTCCGGCAGGAGCTGCAGTTCCTTTATCTTCTCTTTATAATCCTCCGGTGTGATCACGCCACGTGCCTCACCAAATAAAATACCCAGCATATACATAGCGGTCAGCTGCGTACTGTATGCCTTGGTCGTTGCTACCGAAATCTCCGGTCCTGCCCAGGTATACATGACATTATCTGCTTCTCTGGCAATCGTACTTCCGACAACGTTAACGATTCCCAGCACCTTGGCACCAAGACTCTGTGCCATCCGAAGTGCTGCCAGCGAATCTGCAGTCTCTCCGGACTGGCTGATGATAATTACCATGGCATTCGGCTCCAGAATCGGATCCCGATACCGGAATTCCGATGCCAGATCTACCTCTACCGGGATCCGCGTCATCTTTTCCAGCACATATTTTCCAACCATACCGACATGATAAGCGGAGCCGCAGCCGATGATATAAATCCGGCTCACCTTCCGGATCTCATCCTCTGTCATATTCAGCTCATCAATGACGATCCGTCCGTCCTTGATCCGCGGACTGATCGTAGATTCGACTGCCTTCGGCTGCTCATAGATCTCCTTCAGCATGAAATGCTCATAGCCGCCTTTTTCTGCCGCTTCCACATCCCACTCTACAGTCGAAAGCTCTTTCTGGATCTCCTCGCAGTCCTGATTGAAGAAATGAACCTCCTTCTCCGAAAGCTCTGCCAGCTCATAATTATTTACATAATAAACCTTTCTGGTATGTTCTAGAATTGCAGGTACGTCCGATGCGATATAATTGCCCTCGTCCGATACCCCTACAACCAACGGAGCGTCCTTCTTGACTGCATAGACCTTTCCCGGATGATCCTGGAATAAGATCCCGAATGCATAGGAACCGATCACCCGATGCAGCACCTTAAAGATAGCCTCTCTCGGATCTCCCTTATAATAGTAGTCCAGTAAATGCGCTACTACCTCTGTATCTGTTTCAGAACAGAACTCATATCCCTTGGAAATCAGCTTATCCCGTAACTGCTGATAATTTTCTATAATGCCATTATGAACAACAGCAATTGTATGATTCCGATTGTAATGCGGATGTGCATTGATCACCGATGGCTCACCATGGGTTGCCCATCTGGTATGTCCGATTCCCACAGAGCCCTTTAAGCCTGCTCCATCCTGCGTCAGATCCCGCAAAGCCTGCAAACGTCCCTTTGCCTTCACTACATTGATCTTTTCACCGTCAAAAACGGCAACGCCTGCAGAATCATAGCCACGGTATTCCAGCTTCGACAGTCCGTCTAACAGGATCGGTGCTGCCTGTGCTTCTCCAACATATCCCACAATACCACACATAATTCTTCCTCCTTTTCATCCTGATATCACGAAAGGGCTGTTGAAAAGCACAGCCCTTTCCTTTTGTTTTATGTTCCGATGTTATTTATTATGCCTGTACATGCGACATTAATGCATCTGTCAATGCCTTCAGCTTCTGCTCTGAATCTTCAATGCTGCTGCCCTTAACACCCATGTAGAACTTAATCTTAGGCTCTGTTCCGGATGGTCTTGCACAGCACCATGAGTTGTTGTCCAGCTCCCAGTAAAGAACATTGGACTTCGGAAGTCCAGTCGATGATGTTGCACCGGTCTCACAATCGGTACGGACATCTGCCTGATAATCTCTGACAGCCAGTACCTTCAGGTCACCAAAGCTCTTCGGTGGATTGGTCCGTAATTCATTCATAATAGCCTGAATCTGCTCTGCTCCGTCAATACCCTTCAAGGTAATTGTCTGTAAGCCTTCTTTATAATAACCATACTTCTCGTAAATATTGATCATCTGATCCCACAGGGTCATATGGTTCTTCTTGCACCATGCTGCTACCTCGCAAAGCATCATAACCGCTACGCAGGCATCCTTATCTCTGGAATGTGTACCGGCCAGACAGCCATAGCTTTCTTCCAGACCAAATACATACTCATATGTATGATTCTGTTCAAAGAGCTTGATCTGCTCACCGATATACTTAAATCCGGTCAGAACCTCGATCAGCTTCATCTTATAATCCTCTGCGATCGGGAATGTCATGTTGGTGGTTACGATTGTGGTAACCAGTGCACCATTCTCCGGCAGGGTACCGGTTGCCTTACGTTCTCTTAAAATATATTCACAGATCAGCATACCTGACATATTTCCGGTAAAGCTTACATACTCTCCGGTCTTGATATCCTTTGCATAAACACCCAGACGGTCTGCATCCGGATCGGTTGCCAGAACGATATCTGCATCTACCTTCTTTGCCAGATCGAGTGCCAGTGCAAACGCCTTCGGATCCTCCGGATTCGGATAAGATACGGTTGGAAAGTTACCATCCGGCAGCTTCTGCTCCGGTACCGGGTAAACATGCTCAAAGCCCAGCTCCTTTAATACACGCTGAACCGGAATACTTCCCGTACCATGTAACGGAGTATATACGATCTTGATATCCTTAGCGACTTCCTTGATCATATCCGGATGAATGATCTGCTTCTTCAGTGCTGCCATATATTTATCATCCATATCGGAACCGATCACATTATAAAGACCTGCTACCTGTGCATCCATCTTCTCCATGGTCAGTGCATCATGGAAATCTGTGATCTTGGCTACCTCTGCAAGAATGTTCTTATCATGCGGAGGTGTAATCTGTGCGCCATCCTCCCAGTATACCTTGTATCCGTTATACTCCGGCGGATTATGGCTGGCTGTAATTACAATACCTGCAATACATCCAAGCTCCCGGACTGCAAATGACAGCTCCGGTGTCGGTCTTAAGGAAGGGAATACATAGGCCTTGATACCGTTTGCATTCAGACACAGAGCAGCTACATCTGCAAACTCTGTTGACATCCGACGTGAATCGAATGCGATTGCAACACCCTTCTCTTCTCCCTTTGCGATCTTGATATAATTTGCCAGACCCTGCGTTGCCTTTCTGACAGTGTAAATATTCATACGATTGGTTCCGGCACCCAGAATACCTCTTAAACCACCGGTACCAAACTCCAGATCTTTATAAAAGCGTTCTTTAATCTCATCATCATTATCCTTGATTGCCAGTAATTCCTTTCTTGTATCCTCATCAAAATAGGAATCCTCACACCAAAGCTTATAGTTTTCCATATAACTCATGTCATAATCTCCTTTCGGCACTTATACTTTCCATCGCTATTTTAGCATTTTTTTCTTTAAAAGGAAACAGTTAATTTTTCGATAAATTCTTGTTTTTCTATCACAAGTATTGTAAGATATATTTAATTATGTAATTAGGAGGTTTGAGATGAAGAAAACAGCTCTCATTATGGCAGGCGGTCGCGGCGAACGTTTCTGGCCAAAAAGCCGTAAAAATCTGCCAAAACAATTCTTGTCTTTAACTGGTGACGGCAAGACCATGATTCAGTTAACTGTAGAACGTATTCTTCCGCTTGTTGATATGGAAGATATTTATATTGCCACAAACCGGGATTATAAGTCTCTGGTTCTGGAACAGCTTCCAGAGCTTCCGGAAGAGAACATTCTCTGTGAACCAATCGGAAGAAATACAGCCCCCTGTATCGGACTGGGTGCCATTCATATTTCCAGAAAATATGAAGATGCTATTATGATGGTGCTTCCATCTGATCATCTGATCAAGTATAATCAGATGTTTGTCAACACATTAAAGGATGCCTGCGAGGTAGCAGAAAAGGGTCCGAATCTGGTTACCATCGGCATCACACCGGATTATCCGGAAACCGGATATGGCTATATTAAGTTTATTCCGGATCAGATGGACGGACATGCCTATGCGGTAGACCGTTTCGTAGAGAAGCCGAGTCTTGAGGTTGCCAAGGAATATCTGGCTACCGAGCAGTATCTGTGGAACAGCGGTATGTTCATGTGGAAGATCTCCACTATCCTGGATAATATCCGTCAGTTCATGCCTTCCATTTATCAGGGACTTGAGACGATCAAGGCTTCCATTGGAACCGAGGATGCCGAATCGATTCTGGAATCCACCTTTACCGCATTCCCATCCGAGTCCATTGACTATGGAATTATGGAGAAGGCGAAAAACATCTACATCCTTCCGGGTGCTTTCGGCTGGGATGATGTCGGTTCTTGGCTGGCTGTCGGAAGAATCCGTAAGTCCAATGAACAGGGTAATGTCGTAAAGGGCAATATCATTACGGTCAATACCAAGAACTGTATCATAGAAGGTGGCGACAAACTGATCGCTACGGTAGGTCTCGAAGACCTGATCATTGTAGATACCCCGGATGCAACTTTGATCTGCGAGAAGAACAGTGCCGGTGACATCAAGAAGGTACTTGAGAACTTAAAGATCTGCAACCGTGACGAATATATTTAATCATATTAAAGGAGTAAATCAATCATGAAAAATGCTTTAATTACCGGTATTACCGGACAGGATGGTTCTTACCTGGCAGAGTTATTATTAGAAAAGGGTTACAACGTATATGGTATTATGCGTCGTAAGAGTGTGGTAGACTACGGTAATGTTGATCACATCAAGGATAAGATCCATTTCATCTATGCCGATATGACAGACGTTGTTTCTCTGATGAATGCCATGAAGATTTCCAATGCAGATGAGGTATATAACCTGGCCGCACAGTCTTTTGTAGCAACCAGCTGGGAGCAGCCTCTTGCTACTGCCGATATCGATGCGATCGGTGTTACAAATATGCTGGAAGCGATCCGCAATGTAAAGCCGGAAGCACATTTCTATCAGGCTTCTACTTCCGAGATGTTCGGTCTGGTTCAGGAAATGCCTCAGACAGAGAAGACACCGTTCTATCCAAGAAGCCCATACGGTGTTGCAAAGCTTTACGGTCACTGGATCACCAAGAACTATCGTGAGAGCTACAACTTATTCGCATGCAGCGGTATCCTCTTCAATCATGAGAGCGAGCGCCGTGGTAAAGAGTTTGTTACCCGTAAGATCACCTACTCTGTTGCCCGCATTAAGCAGGGTGTACAGGATCATATCGAGCTGGGTAATCTGGATTCCAAGCGTGACTGGGGTCATTCCAAGGATTATGTCCGCGCTATGTGGTTAATGTTACAGCAGGATCAGCCGGATGATTATGTAATCGCAACCAACGAGACCAGAACCGTTCGTGAGTTCGTTGAGACTGCATTCGGTCATGTAGGAATCAAATTAAACTGGGAAGGTACCGGTATTGATGAGGTTGGTAAGGATGCTGAGACCGGCAAGGTTCTGGTTAAGGTAAACAAAGACTTCTTCCGTCCTGCAGAGGTTGATGTACTGTTAGGAAATCCTGCAAAGGCTGAAACCGTTCTTGGCTGGAAGCGTGAGATCCCATTCTCCGAATTAGTAGAACGCATGATCAAGAATGATATGGAAATTGTAGCAAAAGAAATCAAGATTGCTAATTTATAATCTGAATCTTTCAGGGACATGCAAGGTCAGCATGTCCCTATTATTTTATTAAGGGGTAAATTATATGAAGGTATTAATTATCGGTGCTGCAGGCTTTGTAGGCACCTATTTAATCAATCATTTAAAGGATGACCTGCATTGGACAGTTGCCGCTACAAAGATGCCGCAGGAACAGATCAATATTCCGGGAATTCAGGTACTGGATCTGAATATTCTGGAACCTGATACGATTCTTCCCCTGCTGAATCAGGTTCATCCGGATGCTATTATTCACTTAGCTGCCCAGAGTTCTGTCAGCGTATCCTGGAAGAATCCGGCTTTGACCATTGATGTAAATATCAAAGGAACCGTTTATGTATTGGAAGCCGTCCGTGCACTTGACTACTCTCCCCGCGTTCTGCTGATCGGATCCGGCGAAGAGTATGGTCATATCCTTCCGGAGGAAACACCGATCCGGGAAGGAAACGCTACCCGTCCCGGCAATATCTACGCCGCTACCAAGGCGTGTCAGAACATGATCGGAAAGATCTATTCCGATGCTTATCATATGGATATCCTGTCGGTCCGGGCCTTTAATCACATCGGTCCGAATCAGGCACCGCTTTTCGTGGTCGCCGACTTCTGTAAGCAGGTTGCCATGATCGAGGCAGGACAGGCAGAGCCGGTCATTCATGTCGGAAACTTAAGCGCAGCCAGAGATTTTACCGATGTCCGGGATGTTGTCTGCGCTTATGCACTTTTGCTTGAAAAGGGAACCGCCGGTGAGACCTATAACGTAGGAAGCGGCCACGCGATCACAATCGATTCTATCCTGAAGAAGATCCTGGAGCATGCCAAGGTACTGATTCAGGTCCAGGTAGAGCCATCCAAGCTACGTCCGGTTGATGTTCCGATCATTGAGGCAGATACCTCCAAATTATCCGGTTGTACCGGCTGGAAACCACAGATCTCCATTGATCAGACGATTGAAGAAGTATTAAATTACTGGCGGTCAGAACTTTCTGTATCTTAATCCTCGTATTTACTTTTTTATTATCTGATATTGAATTAAGTAATCAACGTAAAAAGTCATCTGTTTTTATTCACAGATGACTTTTTACGTTGATTCAGACTGTAGACAAAGTGGCACTAGGATACAAATCCTAGTGCCACTTTTCTCTG
>CAVFXS010000006.1:0-66526 GCA_963626805.1 Bacteroidales bacterium H4
AACCTGAAATGAGAAAAATCCGAGGCGAAAGCCTCGGACTTTGTCTACAGTCTGAATCAACGTAAAAAGTCATCTGTTTTTATTCACAGATGACTTTTTACGTTGATTTCCTACCTATTATCTTTTACTTTTTATCCTTTGTTCTCTTCTTTTTCTCTCGCTTCCCTAATTCAACTCACACTTCCTGAATGCACTGACGTCCGATGGAGTCATAGGTCATACCGGTTCCCCGGAAGTCCTCAATGCTATAACAGTTTCTACCATCCAGAATAATCGGTTTCTTCATCAGCTTCTTATACAGATTTACATCAAACTGTGTAACATCCTCCCACTCGGTAAATATGAAGCAAATATCTGCATCTGTAATGGTCTCCTCAATGGTATCGCAATATTCAATCTCATCCGGATAATGCTTCTTAAAGTTCTTAACGCCTACCGGATCCCATGCCTTTACCTTAGCACCGTCATCTAACAGCAACGGAATATTAACCAATGATGGTGCCTCACGCAGATCATCGGTTCCCGGCTTAAATGTCAGTCCAAGAACTGCGACTGTCAGACCTTCAAACTCATCATAATACTTTCTTGCCTTCTTGATCAGCTTTAATTTCTGACCTTCATTTACCTCAATCGCTGCCTTGATTGTCTTCATCTCATTATCATTAAAGCTTGCCAGCCAGCTTAATGCCTTGGTATCCTTCGGGAAGCAGGAACCGCCATAGCCGATTCCGGAATTTAAAAAACGATTACCGATTCTCGGATCATATCCCATTCCCTTTGCAACATCTTCCACATTGGCTCCGACAATTTCACATAAGTTTGCAATCTCATTGATATAAGAGATCTTTAATGCCAGAAAATCATTGGAGGCGTATTTGATCATCTCTGCACTCCGACGGTTGGTAACCAGAACCGGTGCATCAAAATTCGCATATACTTCCTTTAATACCGTACCTGCCTGTTCTGTCTCTACACCAAGTACGATTCTTGCAGCATGAAGGGTATCACGGACTGCTGTTCCCTGTGCCAGGAATTCCGGATTGGACGCAACCGAGATCTGAACATCATGTGTCAGATTGGCATTCAGATATGCCTCTACTTTATCATTGGTTCCAATCGGAACGGTTGACTTCACAACTACCACACAGTCATGCTCTACCGTTTCCGCAATCTGCTTTGCAACCTTATATACATATGTTAAGTTTGCTGAACCATCCTTCTTCTCCGGAGTACCTACGCCGATGAAGATGACATTAGCATCCTTATAAGCAGAAGCATAATCGGTGGTAAAGGTCAGATTATCCATGCTCTCATGCATCAACTCCTCCAAGCCTTCCTCATAGATTGGAGAAATGCCCTTCTGCATCGTCTGGATCTTCGCCTCATCCACGTCTACACAGGTCACCTGATGACCCTTGCTCGCCAGACACACACCTGTTACTAGCCCTACATATCCTGTACCTGCTACTGCTATTTTCATATTACATACCTCTCTTCTGTTTATTCTATCTCATCCCCGGATCCGCATTCCCAGCAGACGGAATAATGTCTTGATATAGCTGATTATAAATGGTATCAGCTGTCGCTTGGACTCTCCATACATCCGTTTGTTAAAGGAGATCGGAGTCTCCCCTATCCGAAAGTTTTTCTTTCCTACCAACAGCTTAATTTTAAGCAGAATTTCTTCCAGAACATCATAATTTACACAGGTCAGGTTTATCTGCTTCAACTGATCCGTCTGATACATTCTGAAATTCGTGGATATATCCTTTGCTGAAATCCCAAGGCATATCCGGTACGCTGTATTCAGCATCCAGGACATGACCTGTGAGCTCTTTGCATCTGCAGTCTGACCACCCTTTACATAACGGGAACCGATAACTACATCATATCCTTCTACAAACTTTCTATAGATTGCTGGTATTGCCTCCGGATTATGTGAACCATCACTATCCAGTGCCAGCATTTTATCCATGGTTGCCACCTGAATTCCCTTCCGGTATGCTCCTCCGAATCCAGGCTCCTCCTGATTGTAATATTTCGCTCCGACTTCCTCACACAGCTCTTTTGTGTGATCCAGCGGCTCCTTGGTATCTATTACGATCATCTCATATTCTTCACCGATCTCTTCCATTGCTTTCTTCAGCTTCGGAAACAGTATGCGTAAATTTTCTTCTTCTTTATAAGCTAATAGCATAACACTAATGCCCATAGTGTAATCCTCACTTTCATTTACCTTCTCTCTTACTTAGGCTGTCAAAGTCAAACAGATTATAAAAGATAATCAGACCTGCCAACAGCAGTCCATCCAAAACTACCTGTATGCCAACCGCATGTTCATGCAGCATATAATAATATGCCTTTGGTGCCATAATCATTCCCAATAACAGCAGATATATATAATCCTTCCATGTGCGCTTCTCTTTCTTCATTAGAAATACCAGAATTACCGGTGTCAGGAATAGCAGATTATACATGTAGGAATTCGGTATTAAAAATACCATTAAGGTGGTAAATACCATCAGACGCTTCCATGCGGATTTCTCACGCCATATCCGGGCCATACTCCAAAATGTCATAACAGCTCCGATTACCACATAAATCTTCATGACCGGGAACCAGGATGGTACTATCAGATCATGCCATACTACAAATGGAAATCGAAGGAATGAGCTTAAGCCTACTCCAAAATATACATTCTGCACTTCTGTGCTATAGCCTTCTCCAAATGCAAACAGCGCATATAAGATCTCTTTTATATTCTGTACATATCCACCACGAAACAGCATCATTGGAACAAAGAATGCTACCGCTGCTGTTCCCAGGGTGATAAATACCTTTTTCCATTTCTTCTCTGCTGCAAAAACCACTATCATATAAATCGGGTACAACTTAACTGCCGCAGACAGTCCTAAAAATACTGCAGATAAGTTTTCATTGTCCTCATAATAATACACGAACAACGCATAAAAAATCAATGCCACTACCAGATAATTTCCGCGATCCAGCATAAAAATATATGGTGCTGTAAATGTAATCAAAAGTGCCGCTATACCTGCCAGCCATGTCGGGCACTGCTTCCTGGAGTATTTCCGAATGATCTTATAAAAACAAACCACCAATAACAGAGTCCCGATTCCAAAGCATATAATATAAGACAGCTTTCCCATCGGCATTGCCGCAATCTCCTTAACCGTATATACTACATAATTTCCAAACAATGAGAATATATAGGCAATCGCAAGAATTAGTGGCGGATAAGTCGAATAATATTCCACATACGGTAAACGCTCACTTACCATCTGATTCACATTGAAAAAGTCCATAAACTGATCTTCTCGCAGGAACAGGAAGGATCCATCCGGATATACATATCCCTTCGCACGGATTGTTATTGAAAACAATCCAAATATAACATAACCGACAATAATCAAAAGAAGGAATAATACAAGTTTTTTATTTTGTTTCATTCTGTTCTCCTGTTTCTTTTGTTGTAAAATTCAAACGCTCCTCCTCAACTACCAACGGTCGGTTCATAATACGACTGTTGATGTTCAGGATATATTCTCCGATCAGTCCGATAAAGAACAGCTGCACTGCTCCCAAAAAGCACATTCCGATTAGGATTGGTGCCATACCTGCCTGGAACTGATCCCACATAACCAGCTTCATGATCAGATATACCAGTGCCACAATGATACTGATAAATCCGACTCCACATCCCATAAAAGTAGCCAGACGAAGTCCGATCTTTGTATAGGATGTAATACTTAGCATCGCTGCATCATACAGCGTATAGAAATTATTATGGGTCTTACCGGCCCTGCGCTGTGGCTGCTCATATGGAATCTCCTTCCGCTTGAAGCCAAGCTCTGCCACGATTCCACGCATAAACGGTTTCGGATCCTTCAGATTCCGGAGCACCTCTACAAAGGACCGGTCATACAGACCGGAGCCGGTAAAATGCTCGATCTGCTCCACATCCGAAAACTTCTTGATCATCTTATAATAAACACTGCGCAGGAAATACATGATCTTGCTTTCCTTACTGCTCGTCTTGATACCGATTACAATCTTATATCCGTTCTCCCATTCCTTAATATACTGCGGAATCAGCTCGATCGGATCCTGGAAATCACATACCATGGAAATCGTACAGTCACCGGTCGTCTGCAGAATACCATAATACGGAGAATTAAACTGTCCGAAATTCTTTGCATTAAAGATTGCTTTGATATTCGGGTTCTTGCTGCAGATCTCCCGCAGTAATTCTCTGGTCTTATCATGTGAATCATTATCAATAAACACCAGCTCATAATTATAATTCATCAGCTGTGTTTCAAAAAGATTTACAATTGCCTCACTCATTGGAACAACATTTTCTTCTTCATTATAACATGGAATTAAAATACTGATCGTTTTTTTCATTTCTTCATTTCCTCTTTATACCAGTCTACGGTTCTCTGTATTCCTTCTTCAAACGATACCTGCGGTTCAAAGCCTGTATCCTTTTTCAGATTCTCAATGTCCGCACACAGATACATGACCTGCTTATCATAATACTGTAGCTCACCCATACCCACTTCAACCGACGGATCAATGGTATCCCGAATGATCCGGATATAGTCTGACAGTGGTCTAACCTGCCCGCTTCCGATACAGTATACGGAACCGTCAACGCCACGCTCCGCTGCCAGGTAAAAGGCTCTGGCTGCATCTCCGCAATAGAGATAATCCCACATCTGTTCACCCTTGGTATATTGCGGCCGCTCCCGTTTTAACATCTTGATAATGCCTGACATTACCATGGTATGCAGACCGTCATGCGGTCCATAGGTGCTTAAAATACGCACCCAGATATGCTTCATTCCCAGCTGCTGACAGAGAATCCGACTCATCTGTCCCGCACAAAGCTTGCCGATGCCATAGCCAGTTTCCGGATGAACCGGAGTGTCCGGTCCTAATTTCACGCCGTCCACTCTGCCATACTCTGCCTGTGAACCGGCTCCTAGAAAGGTCTGGCATCCGGCAGATTTCGCCAGATGTACTGCATCCAGCACCGCCCGGACATTCTTATTCTGCAGATACATATCGTTTCTGGCTTCTCCATAGGTTCCATCCCAGGCAAAATGGAAGAATGTGTCATAGCCTTCCAGACTGCCCTCCAGACTTCTTAAATCCGCCAGGTCACATTCTATCACATGAATCCATGGACTTTTCGGGATACCATCCCTGCGCTTTGAGCCAGGTCTGATAATCACCAGTACCTCTATCTCTTTCTGAATCAGGAATTCCATAAGGGCAATTCCCAGCATACCGGTTCCCCCGGTCAGGATCACTCGTTTCATACTATCTCCTTACAGTCTTATCCTTACGATAACTGATTTGATTCATATTCCTCTCTGGAAAGGAATGGGAACATATCGTCAATGGATGGCGATACGATCTTTCCATCCGGCAGTACCTTTGAGGAAAGCTTTGGTGCAAAGTTCTGCTTCTCATCCACAATTGCCTCGCACATAACCGGACCGTCTGTATTTAAAAATTCCTCTAGCTTCTCGTCTACATCCTTCAGACTGTCAATCCGTACATACGGGATTCCGTATGCATATGCCAGCTTTGAGAAATCCGGGAAGCTGAGTCCGTTTCCGTCACAGACACCAACCAGCGGTTCACCCTTAAACAGATTGGTCTGTGTCTGACGGATGGAATGATATCCATTATTGTTAATAATGATCAGCTTCATATTCAGCTTGTTATATACAACTGTCTGAAGCTCCTGTAAATTCATCTGGAAGCTTCCATCACCATCGATACAGATGACCCGATCGCCCTTCTTGGCCACGCATACACCGACAGCTGCCGGAAATCCGTATCCCATTGCTGCACAACCGGAATTGGTGAACAGTCGCTGATTCTTCTTAATCTCCATTGCCTGGAAGGTAATAACACAGGCACTTCCGTTTCCACAGATCACCTCATCGCCCTCCTGCAGATGCTTGGACAGCTTTGTGATAAATACATACGGATTGATCGGAGTCTCTTTCTCGTAATAAGAAGGCAATGTTGCCGGATATTTCTGATTTACAGCTCTTGCCCAACCTAACCATTCCTTCTGCTCCTCTGTCGGGCCTGCATACTCTGCCTTTAATAAAGACTGCATAACATCCTTTACATTGGCATGAACCGGAAAATCCACATGAACGGTCGGCTTGCGTAATTCGGCCTCATCAATGTCGACAACGATCTTATATGCCTTCTTTGCAAAGTCATGATAATTATAACTGATCTGACGGATATTCAGACGGCAGCCGAGAACCAGAAGCAGATCACTGTTCTGTACTACAAAGTTACCGCCACGGGTGCCGACTGTACCCGGACGTCCGCAGTAAAGCGGATGCTCATCCCACAATACATCATGTGCGTTCCATGCAGTCACTACTGGAATTCCCAGCTTATCTACCAGCTTTACAAACTCCTCATAGCCCTCTGACAGACGGATACCGGTTCCCGCAAATACGACCGGTCTCTTTGCTGCCTTTATTTTCTCAATGATCTCCGGTGTCAGCTTTTCATCATAAACCGGATTCTCCTTTAAATCTAATTCTGCACTGTCAAAGCCCTTCAGCTCATCCGACTCGACCACTGCCGCCTGGACATCCAACGGAATATCCAGCCATACAGGTCCCTTTCTGCCATTCATGCATAAGAACCATGCCTTTTCCAGGTGATACCGGATCTCTGTCGGTTCTGTTACCATATGTGCATATTTCGTCATGGTATTTACAGTATCTATGATCTGGAATTCCTGATCGCCTAACTGACGAAGCGGTACATCGGTCGACCATGTCGTTGTCTCCCGCTTTACCTGTCCGGAAATCACGAACATCGGGATTGAATCCTGCCATCCGCCAAGTACACCGGTAATCGCATTTGTTCCACCCGGTCCGCTGGTAACACAGATTGCAGCAACCTTGCCGCTTTCTCTGGCATATCCTTCTGCTGCGATCGCACATGCCTGCTCATGATGATTATACGTACTGTGAAGGCCTTCCTTATGTCCCAGTGCATCATTTAAATGCATGGCACCGCCTCCGGTTACCGTAAATACATCCGTTACACCCTGTTTTACCAAAAAATCCGCAATATATTGCGCTACTTTCATTTTCATTCCGTCCATCTCCTCATACAATATGTATTTTCATTTTTATTCAAAATATTTCAAAAGCTCCAGTGGGGTATCTGCACTTCCTACATTTGTACATTTCTCTACATCTTCTTTTGAATGAAAATCAAATCCGTAAGTCACGCCTAAAAAGTCAACGCCAAGCAGCTCGGCACCATTGGCATCATGCCAGCTGTCTCCGATCATAACCGCATTCTTATAATCCTCTGAGCCAAGATCCACCATACATTTCCGTATAATATCGACCTTTTTTAATTTTCCTTCAAAATCAGACCCATATAAGATCTTGGAATACCGGTCAAAGCCGAAATGCTTCAGAATATCCTCTGCATAATCCTGTCGCTTATAGGTCGCTACTGCAATCTTGATATTCCGCTTTACCAGCTCATCCATTAATTCATAGATTCCATCATATGGCTTTGCCTTAATCAGGTTCGGACCCTTATAGCTGGTCCGGAATTCTGCCGCCAGCTCATCCGCCTTTGCCTTCTCAAGCTGAAAGGTTTTTGCCAGTGAATCCTGAATCGGTGGCCCGATAAAGGTTTCCAGTACCTCCGGTGTCGGCATCGGAAGCTCATGATTCACAATCACTTCTTTGACTGCCGAAAGCACACCCTCTCTGGTATCCAGAAGTGTTCCGTCTACATCAAAAACTGCAATCTCGTATTTACTCATATCCTACTCCTCTGTATACAGGGAATCTGTGATAAATTCCATTTCAATATCCTGCTTTAAGCTCTTCAGCATTTCGATCACATACTGATTGGTCTTGCCTGCCTGCTCTTTATTAAAGTTATACTCCATGTAAGCATTGATATAATTCTGCTTCTTGTCTCCGGCATATCCGTCAAATCCGCCCAGTGCGACCTTCTTCACGCCGATCTTTTTCATAACCTTCAACAGCATGACAAAGGAGTTATCCATACATACTCCGTCCGCATCCGGATCCAGTAATGAGCTGTACTGCATGGTATAATCAAACTTACCTTCTGTCTTGGTAACATTGGAGGTAGCGATCACCTTCATGTCCGGATTCAGGGACAGTGCGGTTGCCAGCTGTACATAGCGCTTGGAATTACTCAAGAATACATAATCGCTCTTTAATTCACTGGAAATAAAGTTAACAGACACTACGATCGGATGCTTTTCTTCAATATATGCCTGAAGCTTATTAAGCTGCTTCTGCACACTTAAGCCGGGACCCAAAAGTAATACATCTCTGCCCTTAAACTGCTCTGTCAGCTCTGCAATATCCTTTTCGTCATTGACCTCAATATTCTGATAATCCAGATATAACTGCTCGATCAGCTTCTGATCATACATCAGCTGCTTCTCGCCCTCTAATTTACTTAATATCTCGTTAATCGATTTTACGGAAAGTGTCCGCTTATTCATCAGGTAAGACACATAATTCGGATGGCAGTCGTTGGAAGCTGCAATAAAGAAGAACATATTATAGCCCCAAGGAGTCATCTTATAGATTGGCATAACGTTGGCATCCACTGCTTCCAGAATCTGACTGATGTCATAATTCTTTCCGTAATGCTCATTCAGATGCATAGCCAGCAACTCCAGAGGTGCATTTCCCGCACTCTTACCCATACCATAGATGGTGCCGTCTACCAATACCATACGATCTGTCTTATGTGACAGCATCTCGATACAGTTCGCATATGCCATCTGGAAGTTATTATGGGAATGATAACCAAGTCCGATCGTTGGCTTCAGATACTGATTTAACAGCTTGTAATAATGCATCAGATTCTCCTGGTGCATCAGGCCATAGGTATCTACCATAGATACCGCATACGGCTCCAGATCATTTGCGAGCCCGATCAGATCCATTAACTCATCATCCTCATAGCTGGTAATCGAAACCAGCTGTACGAATACCTTATATCCCAATTCCTTTAACTGACGGCAGAAATCAATTGCCTGCCAGCGGATATGCTTCTTGAAAATAACACGGATACCATCCAGATAAGACTCCTCACACGGCTGAATATGGTCAATGCTGCAGGTACCATAATCAATCATTCCGACTACCATTGCCTGCTTACGGTCTAATTTGCCGTAAATCTTCTCCACATCTGCAGAATATGGCATGATGCTCCGGTTCATATCAAACGGCCTGCGGTCATCTAAAAATCCGACTTCAATAATGTTGACACCGGCACCTACCACACGTTCAAAAATGCTTACCAGGTTATTATGTCCAAATTCCCAGTCATTTACATATCCTCCGTCACGGAGTGTACAGTCCAATAACTTAATCTCACCCATTACTCGGTCACCTCACTTGTTTTCGCTTTCTGACGATATGCCCAAAATTTATTAATACAGAAATTGATTGGAATCGTTACCACCATATTTAAGAACGGAGCCAGGGAAACAGCCACATCCTTTGCTGCCATATGCAGTCCGAAGCCGGTCAGCCACGTAGCAACACCGCCCAGATACTGCTCAATATGCAGGATATCCAGCCAGAATGCCAGCAACAGGGCGGTCAGCAGCAGTCCGGAAAACGCATAGGAAATATAGGTCTTGATCAGTACCTTCCACCAGACTCTGTGCTCTCCGTCTTCCTGTTCCTTAAATACAAACTTACTCTGCCAGATATATGCATTCAGTACACTGATCACAAATCCGACCACATTTGCAATCTGTACCCGGATACCATCCCCCATCGGGGCGGAACCCAGGATCCAGTAATACACCAGAGAATATGTCACATATGATACAACCGTATTGGAAACGCCTACCAGTCCAAACTTGATAAACTGCCAGAGTGCTGCCAGACCCTTCTTCGGTTTCTCCCCGGTATTCTTTTTCATCTCTTCTGTCTCATTCATCTCGAATGTCCAACCTTTTCCATAGCCTTCTACTGTATTGCTTCTTTAATGGTCTTTGCCATATAGTCGATCATTTCATCGGTCATGCCCGGATATACACCTACCCAGAATGTCTCGTTCATGATCCGGTCTGTATTCTTCAGATCACCGATTACACGATAGCCTTCTTCGGTCTTGCGCATCTCATCAAAGCATGGATGCTTGATCAGATTACCTGCAAACAGCATACGTGTCTGAACCCCATGCTGCTCTACATACTGAACCACCTGATTCCGGTCAACACCTTCTTTACAGGTGATCAGGAAACCAAACCAGCTAGGGATTGAGTTCTCACACGGCTCCGGAAGGATCAGCTTCTCCTCTGTTCCCGCAAGTGCTGCCTTCAGACGGTCGAAGTTATGACGACGACGCTCCACAAATCCAGGGAACTTCACGATCTGCGCACAGCCGACTGCTGCCTGCATATCGGTTGCCTTTAAATTATATCCAAAATGAGAATATACATATTTATGATCATAACCTAACGGCAGCTCACCATACTGCTTGTCAAACCGGTGACCACACAGGTTATCATGTCCGGAAGGACATACACAGTCTCTTCCCCAGTCACGGAAGGAACGGATGCACTTATTCAGTAACGGATTGTTCGTGTAAACCGCACCGCCTTCACCCATTGTCATATGATGTGGCGGGTAGAAGCTGGATGTTCCGATATCACCGATCGTACCGGTAAACTTCTCTTCACCATCAATAATATACTTAGATCCAAGGGCATCACAGTTATCTTCTACCAGCCACAGATTATACTTATCACAGAATGCCTTCACAGCCTTTAAGTCAAATGGATTACCCAGAGTATGTGCTACCATGACAGCCTTTGTCTTCTCAGAATATGCTTCCTCCAGCATAGACGGATCAATGTTATACTGTGGAATCGTAACATCTACAAATACAGGAACCGCACCATACTGGATGACCGGAGCTACCGTTGTCGGGAATCCGGCTGCTACCGTAATTACCTCATCGCCCCGCTTGATTGCACGCTCCCCAAGTAACGGAGAGGTCAGTGCCATAAATGCATTCAGATTTGCAGAAGAGCCAGAATTTACCAGTGAGCAGTATTTTACGCCAAGGTACTCTGCAAACTTCTTCTCAAACTGATCCGTATAACGTCCTGCTGTCAGCCAAAACTCCAGTGCACTGTCTACCAGATTACACATTTCCTCATGATCATATACTCTTGATGCATATGGGATACGGTCTCCTTCTTTAAAAGGCCCCTTCTTGTTATGGTAGGTATCGCAATAGTCTGCCACCATATCCAAAATCTGCTTCTTTGCCTGATCTTCTGTCATATTCTCAAACATTTTCTTTCTCCTTTTCTGTTTCCATTTGATCTTATTTGATCTGTATTTTTATTTCAGATTTTCACTTTTTGTGCAATATTCCTGAATCTGCTGATCCATAATTGCCGGAATATCACCCTTATCAAAATAGACTCTTGTCCACTCAACTACCTTATCCAGTGCCTCTGACACGTTCCAGCGAGGTTTCCACTGGAATGTGGTCTTTAACTTGGAACAGTCAAGCTTCAGGAAGTTCGCCTCATGAGGTCCGCCATCATACTGATTGATCCACTTCATGCCACTGCCCCACTTCTCGCAGAACATATCCACAATGTCTCCGGTCGTCACACAGTCCAGATCATCCGGTCCTACATTATAATAATCTGCATAGATGCCATCCTCATACTGCTTCTGTGCGATCATCAGATACGCCATAACCGGCTCCAATACATGCTGATACGGACGTGTGGAATGCGGATTCCGCACGATCATATCCTTCCCCTGCTCGGCAGCCCGGACACAGTCCGGAATAATACGGTCATTGGCAAAATCACCGCCACCGATCACATTACCGGCTCTCGATGTGGAGATGGCCACTCTTCCGTCCTCGAAGAAGGAGCTCTTATAGCTGTGTGTTACCAGCTCGGAGCAGGACTTACTGTTCGAATACGGATCATATCCATCCAACGGCTCATTCTCACGATAGCCCCAAGCCCATTCATTATTCTTATATACCTTGTCCGTGGTAACATTTACAAATGATTTTACACAGGTATTCAGCCGGATGCACTCCAGCACATTAACGGTTCCCATCACATTGGTCTCATAGGTATAGACTGGATCCTTATAGGAGTCTCGCACGATCGGCTGTGCTGCCATATGGATCACGATCTCCGGCTGTGCCTCTTCAAATACAGCCTTTAATTTATCCAGATCACGAATATCTCCGATCACAGAATACATTCTGCTCTCTACGTCACACATGGAAAACAGATTCGGATTTGTCGGAGGATTCAGTGAATATCCGGTCAGGATTGCCCCGGCATTCACCAGCACACGACTCATCCAAGAACCCTTAAATCCGGTATGCCCGGTCAGAAGTACACGTTTTCCCTTGTAAAAACTCATATCCATCTTAATTATTCCTCCCATACCTTCCATGGTGCTTTTCCTTCTGCCAGCAGCTTCTCCAGCTGATTTTTGTCTCTAGTCGTGTCCATGCACTTCCAGAAGCCGTCATGGAAATATGCCTTTAACTGTCCTTCGGCTGCCAAGCGCTCCAGCGGAGCCTTCTCAAATACGGTTGAATCTCCTTCGATATAATCAAATACTTCCGGATTCAGAACCATGTAACCACCATTGATCACACTGCCGTCCCGATCCTGCTTCTCACGGAATTTATGAATCGTTCCGTTCTCATCAATATCCAGAACACCAAACTGCTGTCCGACATTGACTGCTGTCATAGTTGCGGTCTTACCATGCTCTTTATGGAACTTCACCAGTGCATCAATGTCAACATTCGATACACCATCGCCATAGGTCAGCATAAATGGCTCATTTCCGACATATTTCCGGATCCGCTTTACACGTCCTCCGGTCATGGTGTTCAATCCGGTATCTACCAGTGTAACCTTCCATGGCTCTGTATAGGTCTTATGCACAGTCATGGCTCCGTCCTTCGTAAAATCAAATGTAATATCACTGGTATGCAGGTAATAATCTGCGAACCATTCCTTGATCACATGCTGCTTATAGCCGCAGCAGATGATAAAATCATTATATCCAAATGAAGAATAATATTTCATAATATGCCACAGAATCGGTTTCTCTCCGATCTCAACCATTGGCTTCGGCTTTAAATAACTTTCTTCACTGATTCTGGTTCCAAAACCACCGGCTAATAATACAACCTTCATTCCCAAATCCTCCTATGAATCAACATATTAATCTAATCTATTTTACACTATCTAACTTTTCATGTAAACCGGGTTTTCATGATTTCCGACCATCATCATCAAATCTTAAGATTTCAGTTTCTGCATCTCTCCGGTACTGCAATCCACTCCGTCCAGTCCTTCATTTCCTTTTTGACCCGGTAACTGCCATGCAGCTGATAAATTGCATACTCTTCCCCTTCCTGCAGAAGCTGCCAGTCCTGTGGAACCGTAATGTTTCGGTCACCGCTTACATATACCTGTGGATTTCTCAGCTGAATCCATTTCATGCCCTTCCGTTCTTTTCCGGACTGTATTTTCTCACATGGTCCCATGAGCAGAAGTCCGCCATCCCTGTCTGCCCAATTGAAAATCCCATAATATACCCTTTCACCATTCTTTGTCAAATCGAATTGATTCTGTTCATTCCACTTTCCTCCGCTATCTGCCAGTACCTCTGCATCCGTGCAGGCATAAATATGCATTCCCGCCAGCTTACTGTAAAACTCTGCGGAATTATGTGCATCATGAATATATCCGTTGGCTCCGAATACATACTTCCTGTCATCTTCTGCTATCGTATCGAAGAATCCATTCGCCGCTGCTGCTTCTATATTCTCCTGCGGATACCGTTTGGTCTGATTCATATATTCTACACCGGCTCTGGCACTTGCCATATTTATAGTCAGTATCAATCCTGCTGCGATCAGACAGACGATTCCAAAGAGCTTCCGCTTCCAGCCTGTCAGTCTCGATGAGAGCCACCGGTATACGCATACCAGCATCATTGTAAATCCCACACTCTGCATATAGGCCGGAAGGTGTCCGCCGGCCCATGCGATCGTCTGCTGATATTTGGCCGATACCGCAATCAGTCCCCCCGGCAGGATAAAGGTCAGACAGCCCACAACTAATACAGTCCACAGAGTTTGCTTCTGTACCGCCTGTTCCTTCTTCCATGCCTGCTCCATCTGGAACCATATACCGATCAAAAGACCGATTGCAAGATAATCCCATATCTGCAGCCAGCTGAAGATCTCCCGGATCGTATATGGATAGACATCCGAATACGGCCTGCACTCCTTCAGTATGGAACACAGATACCGTCCCAGAGGAACGCAGGTGGAGCATTGCTTCAGCCACGTAATCAGAACCGTCTTCCACTGCAGATGAATCGAAACTCCGTGATAGGACCGATGCCCTGCCAACACCCGCAGCACTCCGTTTCCTGCCAGCATCCCCAGGAATACGATCAACTCCGGCAGCATTTTTCGGATCGTCTTCCGTCCGGAACGACACCGCCGATATGTCACCCATGCCAGAATCAGTATAAACGGAAACGCCACCTCATAGGTACCCAACGCCAGAAAAAGAGCTGCTGTACTTTCCACCGCATATCGTTTCTTTCCGGTATCCAGATACCGGATCTGTAGCCACAGGGAAAGAAAGCACCATAATACCACCAGTTGGATCAGCATATGATAGCAGTAGAGTCCGCTGTCAAATTCCGGTGTCATCTGAACCAGTACCGGGAACAGTACCATATACAATATTCGAAGGCATTTGGAGCCGGTCATCTTCTCTATGCAAAGTCCGGAAACCCAGTTACTGAACCATGTCATAAACACAAGGCATGCCTTATATACCGGAACCGATGGGATGAGTGTAAACAGCAGTGCAACATAATTGGAAAACGGAAATACCCTGCCTGCCTCCAGCCACATCTTCCACTGTCCGAGCATAACCGCTATCGCCCCCGGTCCCCCAAGATAAGGTGCTGCCTGTATATTGCTGTTCCACATATCATCCGCTGACAGTCCACTGGTCAGAACCACTGAAAATGTGCATACATAAAGCAGGAATATTGCAACCTGCATTGCAATATCCCTGCTGTTCGCACGGCTTTTTTCAGTTCTGATCTCCTGTAATTGCCCCATTCGTAATTTTACCTTCCCCACTGTCCGGTGCTCCGTACTATACTCCCATCTATTTCAGTCCATAGCTTTCTGTCAGCTTCTTAAACTCATCTGAATATGCGAAATTCTTCAGAACCGTATCTCTGCTCATTCCTGCCTTCAGCTGCTTCTGCCAGTAAGCATAGCCGTCCGCATCCGGTTCCCGGTCAAAGAATGTCCCGTAGAGAATCGTAAGATATTCCTTATCCGAATACTTCTTATCCTTAAACTCCTGCGAATTGATGAACTGTGAAGCCACATCATATGGAGTTCTTTCCTTTGTCCAGATTGCCTCTGTCCAGTAATTCAGACCATCTGTATCCGGCTTTCTGTTTAATGCGGTCTGGTACAATCTTCTTACATACTTTGTCAGTCCTACATTATGATCTCTGCCCTCTGTCAGCTTGATCTGACCCTTTGCCACACCATATTTATCACAGATCGCTGTAAACTCGGCAGAAGCGATAAACTGTGCCAGCACATATTTTCTGGAACATCCGGCACTTAACACATCCAGCCAGTATGCCTTTCCGGATGCGTCTGACTTCCGGTTCATCATTGTTGTATACATGCGTTCCACATAATCTTCATCGGTTGTCTTCTGATTGATAAACTCCTCACTGTTTACAAACTTCGCTACTACCGATGCGGCAGTCTCTCCGTTTACCAGACAGGTGTACCAGTAATAAAGGCCTGCCTCATCCGCATTTCGCTTTAAAATATTCTGATACAGTCTGGTAACAAATGCCTTAACCTCTTTTTCATTTACCTTTGCCAGATCCGGTCGCGGAGAAGCAGCCACCGGCATATTGTTATAAACCGGAATCTTGAATACAAATGTATTATCCAGAATATTCATGCCGGAATAAACAGAATAGGCTGTTTTTCCTTCATTTAAAGCACCCAGGATATTCTGCATGTACTGGTGTGAGAACAATCCATAATAGGAATCATCCACATCAAACTTCTGCAGATACAGGGTATCCTGTCCCTTGGAAATATAATTGCCGCTCAAAATACTGGCGCCGCCTGCAATACTGTTATAACGGGTATTCCAGCCCTGTGCCTTTGCATAGCTTAATCCATTCACATAAATCTCGGTCTCTGTTGTTCCAAACGCCTGAATATTGAAGAAGTTATAATATCCCTCATAGCCCGGATAAAGACCGGAAATCAATGGTGAAGTCCCGGCCGCACCCTGCTCCTGCCGCACTCTGGCTGCCAGCATAAATGGACTGACATTCGTCTGTGCACCGGCAAGGCAGAATGCCTTTGCATAGGTAACCACGTCATCTGCCATCTGCGCATGCGACATGAAGGTTCCGTTTATGATTGCCTCTACCCCTTCCTCTGTCTGATAGTTGCTGTTATAGGTCAGAAGCTCAAACTGAAAGATCGTATCCTCCGTCAGGAAATTTCTCGGATCAGCATAATACATAACAGCCGCCTCTGATGCCTGTACCCAGTTATATCCGCTTAATCCCTTATATTCTCCGGTGATCGGATCATAAGCCCATGACTGTTTTCCCTTATAGGAATCATCCATACTCCGTGGCACCAGACTTCTCTCCGGGGTCATTTCAGCTGCAATAAAGGTATCCCAGTCAATATTAGTAATCTGAGGCACAAATACCCAGTTCGGGTGTGCTGCGTGGAGTGTCCGGAGATTCGCCTTATAACTCTCCGGAAATGCAGCAATTGAAGCTTCAAAATCCGTGTTCACTGCCTGAACCTTCACCTCTGCATCGGTTATCTTCTCTGCTGTACTGGTCTGCGCCTCTTCCATATCTGTCTCAGTATCTGACACCATATTGATCTTCGCCTGTTCTACCAGATCCTCTACCGGAAGCTTGTCCTGATAATCCGCTTCCATGCAAAGAACATATGATTCCTCAATATAGCCTTCATAAACGGTCCCGTTCACCGATACCGACACTTGATACCAGTCACTGCCGTCTTCTGCGATCACATAGGACAGTAGAACCAGCTGTTGTCCGGAATGCAGGGTAATCCCCATATCCTTTCCGCCCGGATATTCCCGGAGACTATAGTCCGTACAGTTGAACAGAATTGCCTTTATCTGATCAATTGCTGCTTTATCCACAGTCTGATCCTGGGCCAGTAATTCTGTCAGAACATCCGATGCTTCTGTTCCCTGTGTAGTTTCCTGCGCATATGTACTGCTAATGCCTGTTACAGACAGTATCAGTGCTGTGCTTAATACTGCTGCTAAAATCTGATTTCTTCTTTTTCTCATTGTCTGCTCCTTCCGTCTGTCAATTCCTCTTACGATTGTTTTATTTCATACTCTTACTGAAAGCTGTAATAAGCTTTCATACCATCTTCATGCATGAGCGGTTCTGCTCCTGTTTCTGTCGTCAATATCGCTTCCATCGCCGTACGTTCATCCGGAAGATAGGCATTCCAGTCAATATAGATACCAGCAAAGCCTTTCTCACGGACCGTGTCGATCTGCTCTGCAAGCGGCTTCTCATTCAGCTCCTTCATCCATGTATCAGTCTCTCTTCCGCTCGGTGCACCATACGACCATTTCAGGGTATCCGAATGCAGATAACCCAAAAGCAGTCCGTAATCCTTTAGCTGCTGAGCTGCACCATTTTCAGGATATTTCATATATGGCAGTTGATAGATCATTGCTCCGGTCTCTTCTTCGTTTTCAATCTCTCTGACAAATGCATCATCTGAATCATACGTTTGCTTCGTCACTATATGGACATCTGGATTGCCCGGAACTGTCTGATCATAAATCCCACATATTAGGATAAGTAACATTCCACCTGCATACAATACCTGTTTCCACTTATGTCCCCGGAACCATTTTTCCCATATCCCCTGTAATACTATATCCATTGCAATCAAAGAGAACATTGCAATAAATATCGAAAACCGATTATAGCATCGAATGGAGCCTGTTACAAACGATAAAATAACTGCATATCCACCTATTGTTCCAAATAAAATTGCAGACAAATTCAATGTAGCAAGGATTCTTAATTTACTCTGAGCCTTCAGTTTTTTTTGTCCAATAAAAAGCACTATACATAATAACACAAAACCAAGTGCCATAAAAAGCCCCAGTGATGCACTTCCATTTTCATTTACCAATGGATATGCATTATCATACAGATCTCTCAGCCGCATGAGAATTTCTCTGCGATGCCCCCGGATTGGCAGCAACAGCTGTATGATCTTCAGACCATATATTTCCGCACCTTCCCCTCCCTTGGCAAGTGCCGGAGATTGTCCATTCTTTGCCCAGTATACCAAATTCGGAATTGCCCCACCAATTAATGTCGTCACTATCACAGCAATACTGAATAATGGCTGGAACACTTTTTTCGCTTCACCATTTAAAAGCTTACACAAAATAACAACACATAGAAAAAAGCACATAAAAAATGCATAATAAATTCCAGTTAGTGCCATAATCATTAATACGATTACTTTCAAAACATTTGCTACCGTAAGAAAACCTTTTTTTCCTTTTTGAAACAGTTGATCCTCCTGCATCATCCGAATCAGAAATAAGACCATAATCGGGACCATAAAATACATTCCAAGGAAAAGATGATTGGACGCTCTCGCCATATGATATGGTGCATATGCATATAAAACTGCAGTCGGCGCCGCAATAATTCCATGAATATCAAGCTTTTTTAATGTATAATATGCCATCAGTCCAGCCAGGAAATATCCGCTGAAATAAAACAAATTAAATGCCAACACCCAATTACCTGTTATCCAGACCAGCAATTGCTCCATTGCATTTAAAACCAGTTCCATTGTTGTTGCATCGTAATATGTTGCGCCATCCGGTGCTCCCAAAAATGAATTTTCATAAATCCAGCCATTATCCTGCATAGACTTTATGGTTGCCATTCCAGTCCAGCCATCTCCGCCGCCATTATATCCAATCGGATATTTGACTATGTCCAGTCCAGCCAGTCCTAAAAGCTTATAAAGCAGGACTCCTATCACTACTATTACAAAAGTACACTCAATTACCAGTGATATCCTCTTGCCTGTTTCTGCTTTCATGCCTCCAGTCCTTTCTTCATCACACACAGCTTTGTGCGTTTCTTAAATATCTGTTCCTGATAGCGGACCTCAAGCTCAAAAACGCCCTTCATGCCGCCCCAGATTCCCCTTACCGGAATCTCCAGTTCCTTCTGATCCAGTGCCATATTCATCTCAGCTCCACTGACAATCTCATTGCCCTGTACATCAATGTAGCGATATGTGATCTCTGCCTCTTTGAGGTCGATCTCATTCTGCAGCAGGAACGGTAATCTGGTAAACGCTTCTTCTCCGATTCCGATATACTCCGGCAGCCGGATCCGGCAACCGTCCTGCGTAAAGCTCAGTGCAAATGTCGGATATTCTCCATACATCATCTCATAACTGGCACGATATGCCTGGAACATAACTCTGGTCTGATTGTGTTCTCCATGATAATTCATGTAGTCCACAACCTTCTTCCGGTTCTCCATCTCTGTTCCCGCATAATACTCTTTAGAATACGTTTCAAAAATTTCTCCCGGCTCATACAGCTCCCGGTAATAGTTTTCAAAGATATATTCCTTCGGGAACACTTCCAGATCCCATGCTCCGCAGCTGCCCGGCCAGCTCATAACCACAAACGGAAGATTCTCCACCTGTCCCGGATAAACTGCATTTACATAATTGAAAAAGATACTCCATTCGCTATATCCCTTTGTCTCAATGCCCGGATGCTTCTCCAGAATCTCCTGATAGATCCTCTTGTCGATTGCCTGCGGCATATGTGACTCATACATCCAGGTAGAGTAACCCTGCTCCTGCAGGAACTGTCCGGTCCGGAACATACAATGATCAAAGGATGAATAATGATTCTGATCACCTTTCCAGTTCTGCAGATGATAGCAATAATATCCACAGAATTTACCATCTTTTATAAATACATCCTGATCGATCGGATACAGTGGACGATAATCATCATCCGCCATAATAAATACATCATCGATCAGATCGGATTTCATTGCCAGGCACCGCAGGAAGAAATTCCGCTTGGAATGATCCGCTGGTAATTCCGCACCGTTTAACACCTGTGAATCCGTCAGGTACTGTAACCGGAACCTTCCATGATATTCCTTTTCCATGATCTCTACCATAGAATCCGGACAGCAGATCACCAGTTCCTCGATAAACGGCATAAAAGCTTCCATATACGGCAGGGTTTCCAGCAAATCCTCAGAACGTGCCGTCAGATATACCATCTGCTTTATCTTCTCCGGCATCGGATATGGATATTCTACCTTCACCGTCTCCAGTGCATCCCCAATCTTTTCGGTTACCTCATCCCAAGATACCGGCTGATACTTTGCAACCTTCTGCTTTACCTCTTCATACCGATCCGCATTCTCCACCCATGACATACAGACATCGGCAAAGCTCTCCCATGAATTCGGATCAAAGTAATCACAAAGCTCCCCGCCTACTTCCCGGAGAATCGGAATATCAGATGCAAGCACCGGAGTGCCTCTCTGAAACGCCTCGATGATTGGTAATCCGAAGCCTTCATTAAAAGTCGGAAATGCCACACAAAATGCATGTCTATATAAATAATCAATCGTCACATCATTCATACCGCTTAAATGAAATAACTGCTGATCTCTCTTCGGATGCTCCTTGATCTTCTTCTCAAAGGCCTGTACATTCCAGCCGATCCGTCCTGCGAAGATCAGGTTTATGCCCCGCTCAAACAGTGCATGCTCAAATGCTTCGAGTACCAGTGCATGATTCTTACGCGGCTCGATCGTTCCGACCATCAGAACATACCGTCCGGCTGCTACTGCATTGACAGCCTCCGGATTGATCCCTGTATCATCGGAGCTCTTGATATGAAAGTCCGATCCAAGCCATGACACCTTGCCCGGAATCTTGGGTAACTGCAGCTGAGCCAATAACTTATCAATCTCATCCAGGGTACTCTGTGCGGATGCAATGATCAGATCTGCATTCTGCAGGTAAGCCCCGATATAGCTCATGAAATTATAAACGGTCTGCTCATGACAAAACTGCGGATGCGTGATCGGAATAATGTCATACACATACACCACCAGCTTCACACCGTTGGCCTTCAGGATCGGAAGCAGATGGCTCCGCTTTAACGACAGACTCCATACACCGTCAATATCAAAAAATACAGTCCCCGGCTGCATATCCGCGGCCTTCAGATGCTGCTCGGTCATCACTTCATCCTTGGAGCCGACTCCATCCGAAAAATAGTCAAAAAACTTCTGCTGATCTACAATCTGAAAATCCTTATATCCGTCATGATAATTCAGTAAGACAATATCCAGCTTCCGATTCCGGATCATACGCAGAACAACCTCCCGGACCACCCGCTGAATACCGGTCAGGAAATCTACTCTAAGCAAATTGGTAACATCAATATATATCTTCATACTTTATTTTCCTCTTACTATTCTGTGTGCGACTCTGCGAATCGGTTCCGGCATCTTCTGATAAACCTGATACAGACGATCCTTCATGCCCGGACGTTCTGCCGCCTGCGGCTCTCCCCCGTCCTCGGTCTGTGCCTGTCCCGTCACCTGAACCAGCTGATCCAGTACCGGCTGTGGTCTGACTCTCGGATCCATGATCATATCATTGATCAGTGCCGATGACTTAATAAATGCCTCCGGTGATGATAACAGTGTATTCATCAGCTCCGCCCGAAAAACCGTCGGCTTTTTAGACTGTATATTCGGTTCCCAGTCATTGGTCACTGCCTCGTCCGGAAGCCGGTTTAAAAGACTTAAAAACGCTCCCTGGAAAAAGTCCTCATTGGCCTCTAAGGATGACAGCTTCTCACCATCACAGATACCAGGCTCATTATCCAGCGAAAACAGATATACCTCTTTTCTGCAAAGCATTTTCCCATCGTATTCCTTCAGTCTCTGTTCCACAACATCATATAAATTCCCATATACCGTCTTTGTCATAGGTCTCTCCTTCTGCCTATAAAAGAAATACTACCGGTTTTCGATTGAAAACCGATAGTATATTATACCATTATTACTATAGGAAGTAAACCTTACCCAAAATCACTTTTTCTTACAATTTACCAACCAATATTCCCAGCTTTTCACAATATGCCTGATATTCCGAACTCTGGATAAAGCCCCGGATCACGGAAATCTTCTCCGTCATACTGTTTGTTTGTAAGACTCCGATCCAGTATGCCTTTCCGCTCGGATCTGATTTTCTGCCGAGATATATCTGATACAGACCTTCTACAAACTCCTCACGTCCCTGATTTCTGCCTCGAAACTCCGGACTGTACAGGAAGCCCTTGGTAATATCGGCAGCGGTTGCTCCACCCTGTATCAGGCTTCTGCACCAATATTCCAGTCCTTCCGGATCCGGTTTCCGGTTCATCAATCCCTGGTAATAAGCGGTTACAAACTCTGCAATCTTCGGATAGGTCTTTGCATACTGAATGCTGTGACTTCCCTGTGCCATACCATAGGTTACACACAACGTTTCAAACTCCGGTGAATGGCTGATCTGATCTGCAATCAAGGCACGCGAACTGCCGGACTGCAATCTAGAGATCCAATATTGCTTGCCTGCTGCATCTGACTTTCTTTGCAATATAACTTCATATAATCGTTCTACGTACTCATCATCACTATAATTCTTGCCTGTAAACTCTGCACTGTTTAAGAAATTTTTCACCAGTGTTGTTCCGTCCATCTGTCTGGTATCCACAATGTATACCCATTCTGAAACCTCTTTCTTGGTCGGAACTCTTCCGAGAACGCTCCGATAAAGATATGCAATAAAGCCCGGAACATTCTTCGTCTTATCCGTATATGCCTCCGTAGAATCATCCTTCATTGCCTCTGCAACCCCGGATCCCTTACTGAGTCCAAAATATTCCGCAATACCGGCTGCATCTGCCACACCGATCTTTTTTAACTTATCATCACTGTTTAAGAAATTCGCTACATCCGAGGGATTGGATATAAATCCGTGTTCCATGATAATTCCCGGAACACCGACCTTGATACAGTTTCTGGTAATGGAATACCAGTCTGCCACTGCTCCGTTTGGATATTGATACTCCTCTCCCACCGAATCAGACATCCGAACCAGTAATCCTCTGGAGGCGAGTCCAATTTTTACCAACTGATTCAGAATCTTTTGTCCGGCTTCATGGGTCACATTACTCAGGTCATCCCGATAATTCCCTTTCTTTGCAACGATTGCCATTGCACCACTTCCGGTTGCACTTCCGGCATCGATATGGATGCTGACTAACAGATCTGCTCCCACACTGGCAGCATAGTTGCATCTGGCAACCATGCATTTACCGTTACTGCTCGGATCCAGACAGCTGCCATCGTTTCTTGTCATATATACCTTCACATTCCGGTACTGTTCAAGCTCTGCCTTACAATACTGTGCAATCTTAAGCGTCAGGTCTTCTTCGTGCAGACCATTTCCCGCTGCTCCGCAGTGTACCTTGTCATGTCCCGGATCGAGAACAACAACAACCTCACCATTCGTACTGCTCATCTGTGGTAATATGGTATCAAGATCTGCGACCGGGACCAGTCCATCTTCTCCGACAGCATAGGTTTCCATCTGAATGCCGTCATCCATATAGCCAATCGTTTCTTCTACCTGAAACTCTGCAGTTACCTCATAGTCGGAAAACAAAATCCGTCTGGATTCTGTCTCTGTCACAACATCAATATAAAGCAGTGCATAATTACCTGCCTGTTCAAACTTCTTTTCAAATAAAATTAAATCATCCTGGATTTCTGTATAAGAAACTGTTTCTTCTTCACCATCGATCGTATATCCGAGTCGGATATCCTGCAGCTTATCCGTGACTGCTTTCAGGCTCTCTACGCTGACTACGATGGTCTGCTCATCTCCCTGGAACAGATTGGTATCGTCCATGTAGATATAATTCAGGGAACCTGCCCCGATCGTAACACACTCCTGTGTTTCCGGCAATACGGTTTCCTCTGTGAGCTCCATCTCTTTTCTCCCGGTTGCTGTGGTCTCTGCCGCTGTTGTCTCTTTCTCTGTCGTCATTTCTGTCGTATCTGCCGCCTCAGTTGTAAGCACTGCAGTCTCTTCCGAAATGTCCTCTGCATAGGTCGGAATATAGAGTGATCCTGCCAGCACTGCTGCTGATAAGGTCATCGCCAATATCCGCTTCCACATCTTTTTCATATAGTATTCTCCCTTCTTGATGCTATGTATATTACCGTTCTCTATTATAGCATTCCGGGAGTTATTTTTCATCCATTTTACTCCATAAAATTCTGAATACTTTCTTACTCTTTTAAACCAAATCGTTCCTCCAGATTCTTTTTCCTGGCACGAACCCGAACCGTATATGCTGTAATCCAGATATTCACCAGTCCATCTAATACCAATGAGATATCCAACACAATCATCTGAGAGAGCTGTTCCAGATAAGATGCCAACAAACCTACAATTCCTACACCAACCATCAGGATTGCGGTCAACAGGATCACCAGCCATCCCGCAATTCCAAACTTTCTGGCATCAATTGCAGTCTGCAGCTTTAGCAGACCATCAATAAAAATATAGATACCAAACAATCGCACCGTTCCCAGAGGATCCTTTCCTCCGACTACCAGCGTCAGCACTCCTATGATCGCAAGAAACAATCCAATTGCCAGATCGAATTGAAATGCCAGCCGGTACAGATCATTGGAAAAATATCCCAGGTTCTTCGCTCCGCCAACCAGAATGCAAAGCACGCTCAGCACGATGAGTTCTACGCTTGTCGGAATTTCTTGAAAGATAAGCATCATCAGACCGACTGCCACCATAAAAGAATAAATTATTAAATTAGACACCTTCGCTTGTTTTACAATATCATACTTTCCCATCCTATAGACATTCCTTTTCTTAATTCATTCTCTCATTCCAATAACGCCTGATCAGTACCTCAAAGGTCCTGGGGCTTACTATCTGTCTGTCCAGTATCTCCTGACGTTCCTTTGATATTGTCCCCTGTGCAATAAACTCACTTCCCGCCTTTTTCACCTCTTCCAGATAGCTCACGACCTGTCTGGTCCGGCTGCCGGCCTGCAGAAGTTCTCCCTGCGCACATAAGATTCTGGTATAATTGCCTGCACCGCAGATCAGATCATACTCCTTTAACAGGGCTTCAAACATCGTATCCATGGATACATAGCCACAGGATGATATCAGCACCAGTTTTTTTTCCTTCAGGCTGTGCTCTTCCATCTCCAGAATGGAGTGGAAGGTATCCTCCGGACTTCCCTCATAACGCTTCGTAAACAACAGACAGCGTTCGGTCATCATCCGCAATCTGGAAGGCACCCCTGCAAAATACAGTGGGAAACTCTCAATAATAATATCTGACTCCAGAATATCCTGATAGATTTCCTGCATATCATCCTTGATTGCACACTGTCCCGGTGTTTTGGTCCAGCAAGAAAAGCACCCCATACAGGGGTGGATATTCTTTTCACGCAGGGTTATCGTTTTCACCGTTACATCTTCCGGAAAACCGCCGGTAAATGCATTGGTCAGCCACATTGTATTACTGGAAGCCCCCTTCGGACTTCCGTTGATCACCAGTGCTTGCACTCTGCTTCACCTCACGATTCTTCCTGATAAATGCTTTCCTTATCGACTGCTGTAAACATCAGATCACCTTTTGCCCGTAGCTTTCCGTCACAGAATACCTGTACATCAAACTCAAACAGACCGGTTCCGGCCCGCAGGCACTCCGCCTTGATTTCCAGACGGTCACCCGGAATCACTGCTTTTACAAACTTGAAATCCTTTACCTTCAAAAGCACATAAATCTTGTCTTCATCAATGCCATCCTGCTCAATCACCAGAGAACACAGCTGCGCACAGGTCTCGATCAGAAGAACGCCAGGCATGATCGGATAACCCGGCATATGTCCTTCAAAATACGGCTCGTTAACCGATACACACTTGATTCCGGTTGCTGATTTTCCCGGCATCAGTTCTGTCACTCGCTCGATCATCTGAAATGGCGGACGCTGTCTCATACGTGAATTAATTTCTAACAGATTCATAGACTTAAGCCTCCATCCATTACGATCGTCTGGCCTGTCACATATGCCATATCATCTGAGCATAAGGTACGAACCAGTTTTCCAACCTCTGCTGCTTCTCCGAAGCGTCCGAGCGGTACTGCTTTTAAATGCTCTGCTCTCTGATCCTCCGGAATCTGGTCAATCATATCGGTTGCAATAAATCCCGGTGCAACTGCGTTAACCCGGATTCCGTATTGTGCCAGCTCCTTTGCCAGGGTTGCTGTCATCGCATTGACCGCACCCTTGGTCGCACTGTATACACTCTGTCCCGGAATTGCTACCACTGAGCTGACCGATGAAATATTTACAATACAGCCCTTCTTTTTACGCATCATCTTAAGAGCCGCATTCTGCGCACAATGGAAATATCCCTTGATATTAATACTCAGACTGCGTTCCAGAGAATCCTCTGGAAGCATCAGCAGATATTTATCATCTACTACGCCTGCATTATTTACCAGTACATCGATACTGTCAAACTCTTTTCCTGCTGTCCGGAACATTGCCTGTACAGCCTTTAAATCTGCCGTATCTGCTTGAATTGCCAGTGCCTTCTGACCGATTGCCTCGATTTCCTGAACAACTGCCTGTGCAGCAGCCTCATTGGATACATAATTTACAACGATATCATAGCCTGCCTTTGCCAGTTCGATCGCACAGGCTTTTCCAATACCACGGGATGCCCCCGTTACGATTGCTGTACTCATTCTTTTATTCCTCTCTGATCTATTATTCGCATTCCTTCAGAACAACTGCTGTATAAGAACCACAACCATATGATACCGCCAGTGTATGCTTTACACTGCCTCCGTCAATTGCCTTTGCTGCTTCTACCAGCTGTGCATTGGCACTGGCTGCCCGGCAGTCTCCGGTCTGTTCCCGTACATCTCGGATCTCTTTTGCACCAAATACTTCTGCCAGAACTGCAGACTCTGCTGCCTGTTTCTCAGCCTCATTACTGATCACAGCATATACGCAGTCAATATCAGATGCCTGATAGCCGGCCTTCGCGAGTGCTTTGCTGATTGCATCCTTCATTGCCTGTGCTTCTGTATAGTCTGCCTTACCTGCGGAATGTGTGCAGGCATATCCGGCTATCTCTGCATAGGTGTGAGCTCCACGCTTCTTTGCACTGTCTGCAGTCTCCAGCACGATGGTTGAACTGCCTTCACCCAGTACATTCTCACCATTGATCTTACTGTGTTCATAGAAGAATGTTACCATATCCGAACCTTCATCGGTGCCGGCTGCAAGCATGATATCCTCATTGCCCTTTTCCAGTACGTCACATGCATAAGCCACACTCTGAAGGCCTGCCTGGGTACCATTTGCCACAGTTGCACAGTAACCCTTTGTCTTTGTAAAGATCGAGAAATGTCCGCCTGCCGCATTATATACCGTATTCGGGAATGTAAATGCACTTCCGGCAGTTGCACCCTTCTCACAGATATTCTTCTGGAAATTGGATACCTCAGTTACAGGACCTGCAGAAGTTCCGATGATCGTACCAATTCTGCGTTCATTCTCTTCTGAAACAGTCACATCCGCACTCTTCAATGCATCGATGCCGCTTATCAGCTGTAACTGACTGAATTTATCCAGCTTCCGGAATACACCGAGCTTCACACCACGGTCTGTAAAATCCTTCATATCAAGAGTCACCGTTGCCACCTTTGCTGACGGATCCTCTTTCGCACTTAACGCCTGACCAAAGCCTGTAATATAAAGCTTCTCCTTCGGAGCCTCCTCATGCTGCTTTGCTTCTTTTGCAAAAATAATGCTGGCATTGGTTCCGCCAAAAGCAAAGGAATTGGACATTGCCATCGGAATCTCCTTCTTCCGGCTGTCATTTGCTACAAAATCCAGATCTCCGGCTTTTTCCTTTAATGCCACCTTATCTTCCTCTGAGTATCCGATCGTTGGCGGAAGGACATCCTCGCTGACTGCCTTAACCGTAAAGACCGCCTCAACCGCACCGGCTGCGCCCAGACAATGACCGGTCATAGACTTTGTAGAGCTGACCGATACGTCTGTACCGTCAAAAATCGTATGCAGAGATAAGAACTCTGCCTCATCATTCTTCGCTGTTCCGGTTCCGTGTGCATTCACATATGCGATCTCAGACGGAGCGACCTCTGCGGAAGACAATGCTCTGCGGATAACATCCATCTGACCCTCTCCGGACGGATCCGGAGCTGTAATATGGTAAGCATCACTGTTCACACCGTAGCCCGCTACCTCACAGTAGATCTTAGCTCCTCTGGCAACCGCATGCTCGTACTCCTCTACCACCAGAATACCGGAGCCTTCGCCAAGGGTAATACCATGGCTGTGATTTAACGGAGAACATGGCTCCTCTGACAATGCATGCAGTGCATGGAATCCGGCAAATGCCAGAGAAGAAAACGGATCCGTACCACCGGCCAGGAATATATCGCCGTTGCCGGAACGAATCAGATCACATGCATATGCAATACTCATCGTACCTGCTGCGCAGGCATTTACGATATTGGCCGTTACACCATTCAGTCCCAGATAAGCGGCTGCACTGTTCGCAATGGAGGAAGCTGCCATATTCGGAATACGGCTGTCATCCTCTTTGCCCTCCTTCTGAGCAGTCAGATATTCATCAATGCTGACCGCACCGCCGATACAGCTACCTACGATCACACCGGCTTCGCCTGCTCCCTGCTCTGAAAGTCCTGCATCCGCAATTGCTTCTTCTGCTGCCTTGATACAAAGTCTGGCAGACCGGTCATACTGCGGTGCCGGAAGCTCATCACAGAAAACCTCGCCGCCAAGATTTGCATAGCAGCCTTCTGTATTGATAGACTTCACAACGCCTAACCCGGATTTACCAGCCTGAATGCTGTCCCAGCTTTCCTTTACATCATTACCAACCGGACAGATGATTCCCAGTCCGGTAATTACGCACCGTTTCTTCATGAATTACGCCTCCGCATTTTCCATTACATAATTAGTCAGAGCATTGATATCTCTGAAGTTTGTCTTATCAACACCTGTCATGTTTACACCGAACATATCATCAATTCCTGCAATGATCTCCAGGGAATCTACGGAATCCAGACCAATCTCGCCGCCGAATAATTCCGCATCATCCTCTAACATCTCTGCCGGGATTCTTAAGTTCTCTACTAACATATCTTTAATCTTTGCTGCTACTTCTGTTCTTTCCATGATTTTTCTTCCTTTCTCTTGTTACAATATATATATGGAGTCTCTGACTCCTTCATCAAGCACTGTGTGCTTAACTTCATGATTCCTTCTGCGGTTCTTCCGTAGCTGCCGCTTCCGAAATAGGAGCTGCCGGATTGGCATTCTTCTCATAGTCCTGTATTTCCGTCATTTCCCATACTGCCTTATCCGCCTTGCCGCCTGTGAACTTTAATTTACCGGATTTCATGGCTTCCAGAATTTCTTTCATATGAAGAATCCGCTCTCTGGCCTGTCCGGCTATCTGCTTTGCATAGGCTGATTTCCGCATGTCCTTCGGACACTCCAGCGTATAGCTGTCACCGATCAGGATTCGTTTCCGTTCTCCGAAAAATAAGTGATACGAACCGATATGTGCACATTCTACCACCTTTGCACCGGTTTTCTCTGCCAGTACCGCAAATCCCGGCTGAAACGCATTCATTTCTCCCTTCGAGGTCTTACCCTCCGGGAAGATCAGGATCGAATGTCCTGCCTCCAAAAGCTTTCTGCAGGCATCATACCAGCTGGTATCCATTCCGCTCCGATCCACCGGCACACTGCCATAGGTTCTTAAGAATCCTTCAAACTGCTTCTTCTCATACCAGTCCTTTGCGATCAGGAAATATGGTTTCTTCTTATGCAGTATGGATGCAATCAGTGCTCCGTCCTTATGACTCATGTGATTACAGATAAATACAACCGGTGCATCTCCGTTCATAACCTCCATGGCCGTTTGATTTTTATATACTACCTTTGGACGATATGCCAGATACATACCTGCCTGTATCAGTCCTCGAAGTATACTCTGCATTCCTTTTCCCATTTCAACCATCCTGCTTTCTCATTATATCCTATGCATACCAACTGACGTAGTTTTCAAAACTACACGAACTAATATAGCAATTCTTATCGAAAAATGGAAGCAACAAAACAGGCTCTGTGTACAAAAACCATACACAGAGCCCTAAATGTACTAAAATTATTTTCTTGAATTCTCAATTGCCTGCTGAATAACGGTTCCGAATAACCGCTCCAGAGAGGTAACCTCCTGCTTCAGTGAATACTTCATTCCCTGAGCCACCCATTCCTCCAGCATTCCCTGTACTACGTACTTACAGGTATTTACGATCACCTTTTTATCCTCCGGCGAAATCGCCTGCTCTCCTGCCAGAACATCAATGGAATGATTTAATACGATCTCCACGGCACTGCGGACATACCGGTAAATATCCTCCTTCTTGGCCGATGCAAATAAATGCCTTGCCAGCTTCGGATTCTCCTCCAGATATTCGAAGCAGTCCTCCATTGCCGCAATCGGTTCCTGCCCCTCCGTGATTCCCTGCATGATTTCACGGATCTCACGCTCCAGAATATCGGCAATGATATTATAGGTATCATCATAGTAATAGTAGAATGTGTTCCTCGTCAGACCACACTCCTCTACAATATCCTTTACCATGACCTTCTCAAAGTTCCGCTCCTGTAAGAGCTTCAAAAAAGCAGTCTCTATTGCATTTTTCGTTATCTGCTGTTTCAATGAACTCTCCCTGCCTGTTCTGTCAAATCATAATCTACGGGTATTTTATCGGTTTTGCTGCTCCTTGTCAATCAGCTCCAATGCCATATCGACCATTCGTCCCCAGCCTTTGGCTTTGATCACATCGGAATACAGCTCCCCGCCATAATATAAATAAAACCATTCCCGTTCTTCTACCGTTGGATTCTGATTCCCGGTCTCATCCACCATATCCTCTGTCACTCTGGTATGAAAATCCAGAAATTCTTTCATAAAATCCTGAAACTCCATATCCATTAACCGGTTAAAATCCTCTCTGTATTCTGCTGTTTCCCGGTGCTTTGCAAACCGTTTCTTCAGCAAATCCTTTCCTGGCTCCATTTGATTGCCTCCATTTCTTTCTGTCTCATATTCAGCCTCCATTCGCTGCTTCTACCTACAACTCCCATCTTACCCGCTTACGTGTTCCACATGATCCCGTCACTCTGCCTGATGCCATCTCATTTTCTATCTGGCTTAGCTATTCAAAATTCCTGACTTACACTTTCCAGCTTTTCGATTCCATATTATCCAAGCAGTCCCGTCAGAGAACCGATCAGCCACAGAATCAGCAGATGCGCCGGGTAAAATATATAAAATACCCATTTCAGCTTCCATCCGCGTTCTCCGTTGTAAAAACAGATTGGAATCAATGCCAGAAGAGCCACTGCCTCCAGACTGCTTGAAAACATCAGAATGATACAGCATGCGATCACCGCTACCACTCTTCTGTTCCGTAGAAGATACATCATAACAATTGCCAGCACTCCGATACCGCCATAATCCGTCCGCAATAACTCTGCCGCTGCCATACCGGCAATCGCCATCAGCAGATTCAACACGACCTTTATGCCATTTTTTAATGCCTTTTCTTCCACAATCTGGATTCCAATACAGACCATCAGTCCGATTGCCAGTGTAAAAAACACATTCTGATACCCAAACTCCAGCAGCTGTCCGGAAAAAATCTGACTCTTCTCCAGATTAAATGCCATATCAAATGGAATCTCCGAAACAATCGCAAAGATCCAAAGTCTTATCAGATACTTCCACCTGTTTCTTGTATGCTCCATTCCTTCAACTAAAAGAAATATAAAAATCGGAAAGGCGATTCTTCCGATAGACCGCATCCCCATATAAAGTGCATAGATTCCATCTATCTCAGTACCATCCACACTTTTCTGCATCCATCCCTCGACCAGTACCGCTCCGGTATGATCGATCAGCATGGTGATTATTGCGATCAGCTTCAGGGTACTACCGGGGATCCCCGGTTTCCGGCTCTGATTCCCGCCATCCGGTTCCGAAATGTCTGTGCTTTGTAATGAAGGCTCCATCTGTATTCTCCTCGTTCTATATTGTCTGTTCATTATGCTCTGCTTATTATAGACCATTTTCGGATTTCCCGCAACGGATGAGTGGGGGTGGTCCTGCACTGCTGCCTGTACTGCAGAGAAGGAGCAGAATCTATCACCGACGCTTTCTCCGCTACGATGGTTCTATTCCGGGACCGTTCCCACTAATTTGCCCCTCGCAGCGGATACTAAATTCGTGCTTCGCACTCATTAAGTACCGGCGGGTGCAAACGTCCCTTCATAGAATCATCATTCGCTCCGAAAGCTGTTTACTGAACATTAAAGGTGCTACTCTGCTTTTACCTTTCTCTTCCCTTTTACGCGCATTGCTATCTCAAATACTCGAAATACACCTATTCCATAACTGTACAATTGCGATCGATGTGACAAAATCTGTGCATCCCCTGGCAGTCCCAAGATACAGGAGCATGTGACAGGACCATGTAGGAACATCGGTACTTAGATGCCGTCCTCTGGCATCTTATGTACCGCTATGTTCCGATTTGAGCGAGCGCGCGTCCTGCACTGCTGCCTGTATCGCGGGACGGCAATCACCCGTCCACGTAAAAAGGGAGAAGCACCCGAAGGTCCTTCTCCCCTTGCATAATCCATCATCTATCCACTTTATTACCGTGCGGTCAACTGTCCGTTTTCCACATCGATGGTTACCTTCTGATTCATTCCGAGCTTGTCGGATAAGATCAGTCTTGCAACCAGCGTTTCCACATTCTTCTGCAGATACCGCTTCAATGGTCTTGCACCGTAAATCGGATCATAACCATGATCGATAATAAATGCCTTTGCTTCGTCCGTAACACTGATTTCAATCTCACGGTCTGCCAGCCGCTTATTCAGGTCTGTGATCAGCAGGTCAACAATACCGCCGATATTCTCCTTCGTCAATGGCTTGAACATAATGGTTTCATCCAGACGGTTTAAGAACTCCGGTCTGAAATGTGCACGCAGCTCATTCATTACCATTTCCTGTGCTTCCGGCTTAATGTTGCCCTGTTCATCAATTCCTTCCAGCAGATACTGGGAACCGATGTTGGAGGTCATGATCAGAATCGTATTCTTGAAATCAACGGTTTTACCCTTTGAGTCCGTAATACGTCCATCATCCAATACCTGCAACAGTACATTAAATACATCCGGATGTGCTTTTTCTACCTCATCAAACAGAACTACTGAATACGGTTTCCGCCGGACAGCCTCTGTCAGCTGACCGCCTTCATCATAACCTACATATCCCGGAGGCGCTCCGATCAGTCTTGCCACAGAATGCTTCTCCATGTATTCACTCATATCGATACGCACCATATTGGCCTCATTATCAAACAGACTGGCTGCCAATGTCTTGGCAAGCTCTGTCTTACCGACACCGGTAGGTCCAAGGAACAGGAACGAACCAATCGGCTTCGTCGGATCCTTAATACCAGCCTTAGAACGAATGATTGCTTCACTTACCAGCTCCACTGCCTCATCCTGTCCAACAACCCGTTTATGCAGCTCCTTATCCAGATGCAGGGTCTTATTTCGCTCACTTTCTGTTAATTTTGCTACCGGAATACCGGTCCACCGGGAAATAATCTTTGCAATCTCTTCATCGGTAACACTTTCATGTACCAACGTATGCTCCTCAGACTTAACCCGCTCTTCTTCTGCTTCCAGCTCCTTCTGAAGCTGTGGCAACTTACCATACTGCAACTCTGCCGCACGGTTCAGATCATAATTTCTCTGTGCAATCTGAATCTGGTTATTCAATGCTTCTATCTCTTCCCGAAGCTTTGTAACATGCTCAACCTCTTTCTTCTCTTTCTCCCAGTCTGCCTTGGCACCTGCAAACTGATCCTTTAATTCTGCCAGTTCCTTCTGAAGCTCTTCCAGACGTTCCTTACTTAACCGGTCATCCTCTTTCTTTAAGGCGGCCTCTTCAATCTCCAACTGCATGATCTTACGAGACATATCATCCAGCTCCATCGGCATGGAATCAAGCTCTGTCTTGATCATGGCACAGGCTTCATCCACCAGGTCGATTGCCTTATCCGGAAGGAAACGGTCGGTAATATATCGGTTGGAAAGCGTTGCCGCAGATACCAGTGCACCATCCGTAATCTTAACACCATGGAACACTTCATACCGATCCTTCAATCCACGCAGGATGGAAATCGTATCCTCTACCGTTGGCTCATTTACCATAACCGGCTGGAACCGCCGCTCCAGTGCGGCATCCTTCTCAATATACTGCCGGTATTCATCTAGGGTCGTTGCACCGATACAATGCAGCTCACCTCTTGCCAGCATTGGCTTTAACATATTACCTGCATCCATGGCACCATCCGTCTTACCGGCACCTACGATCGTATGCAGCTCATCAATAAACAGAATGATCTTTCCTTCGCTCTTCCGAACCTCATCCAGCACTGCCTTCAGACGTTCCTCGAACTCACCACGATATTTGGCACCGGCCAGCAAAGAACCCATATCCAATGCATAAATCTGCTTGTTCTTTAATCCATCCGGTACATCTCCCCGGACAATTCTCTGTGCCAGTCCTTCTACTGCAGCAGTTTTACCTACACCGGGTTCACCGATCAGAACCGGATTATTCTTCGTCTTACGGGACAGAATTCTTATAATATTTCGGATCTCCTGATCCCTGCCGATTACCGGATCCAGCTTCTGCTGTCTTGCACGCTCTACCAGATCATAGCCATACTTGGACAGACTGTCATACGTAGCCTCCGGATTATCCGTCTCTACCTTCTGATTACCCCGGACAGACATCAATGCCTTCAAAAATGCATCTCTGGTAATTCTATATTTCTGAAAGATACCGCGTACTGCTTTATTTGCCTTCTTGATCATTGCCAGGAAGATATGCTCTACCGATATATAGGCATCCCCCATCTGCTTTGATTCATTCTCGGCATCCATCAGTGTCATTGTAAACTCCCGGCTCATGTACACGTCACTGGTACCCGTTACCTTCGGCCGATATGCCACTGCACGTTCACATTCTGCAGTAAATCCTTTCAGATCAATTCCCATCTTTTCTATCATCTTGGCAATCAGACAATCATCGGTGGTCACCATACTAAGTAACAGGTGCTCCTGATCAATCTCCTGATTGTTATATTCATAGGCAAGTTTGGAACAATTTTCAATTACTTCCAGTGATTTCTTTGTAAATTTCTCAGCATCCATATTGAAAACCTCCTTTTCTTTGTTCTATTCCGAATATAACACAGCTATTTTCACTTGTCAACAACTTTTTAGCACTCATTTGAGTAGAGTGCTAACAATTTTCTATTTCATTCTTTGTGCATATTGCTCAAAAAGGACAGCCCTTTTCCGGACTGCCCTTTTCCTTACTATACAAAACGATTCAAGTCTTCCTTATATTGATACTGGATTTTCTGCAAGGTCGTCTCAATCTCCTGCCGGTCCACCTCCATATCCTCACAGAGTGCGTCCAGTGACGGATAAAAATCCCGGAGCTTCGTATTGACCACCGATAACAGCATCATCGGATCTTTTGGTAACTGTTCCATATTCTCTCCTGCTACTTATATAAATTCTAAAGTTTCCCTTATTTGCGCTCTGACATCGGTACATATTCCTGTGTCTTCGCTACACATTTATAAGCCGGTCTGATAATCTTACCCTGATTGATCAGCTCTTCCATACGATGTGCACTCCAGCCGGCCATTCTTGCAATTGCAAAGATCGGTGTATAAAGCTCTGTCGGAAGATCCAGCATACTGTATACGAAACCGCTGTAGAAATCCACGTTGGCACTGACACCCTTATAAATCTTTCTCTCCTCGGCAATTACCTCCGGTGCCAGTCTGGCTACCAGTGCATACAGTGCATATTCTTCCTCCCGGTGCTTTTCAACCGAAAGCTTCTCTACAAACTGCTTAAAGATATTTGCACGCGGATCCGAAATAGAATAAACCGCATGTCCCATTCCATAGATCAGACCCTGATGATCAAACGCCTTCTTATTCAGCAGATCCTTCAGATACTGTCTGACTTCTTCCTCATTGGTCCAATCACTGACCTTTTCCTTCATATCCTCAAACATCCGGACTACCTTGATATTGGCTCCGCCATGCTTCGGTCCCTTTAAGGATCCGAGGGATGCCGCGATACAGGAATATGTATCCGTTCCGGATGATGTTACAACATGGGTCGTAAATGTGGAATTATTACCACCGCCATGCTCCGCATGAAGCACCAGTGCCAGATCCAGAATTCTCGCCTCGAGCTCCGTATACTTACTGTCTTCACGCAACAGATATAAAATATTCTCCGCAGTTGACAGTCCCGGCTGCGGCAGATGGATGAACAGGCTCTGTCCATCATGATAATGCTTATATGCCTGATAACCATAGACCGAAATCAACGGTACCAGTGCGGTCAGCTGCAGGCACTGTCTTAATACATTCGGTAAGGATGTATCATCTGCCCGGTCATCATACGCATACAGAGTCAGTACACTCCTTGCCAATGCATTCATCATATCCTTGCTTGGTGCCTTCATGATAATATCCCGCACAAAGCTGGTCGGAAGTGACCGATACTCCTCCAGTAAATGATTCAGCTGATCTAACTGTGCCTGTGTCGGAAGTGTTCCGAACAGCAACAGATATAATGTCTCCTCATATCCAAACCGCTTTTCTTTAATAAAGCCACTGACTATATCCTCAATGTCAACACCATGGTAGTATAATTTACCATCACATGGAACCATCTCACAATCCACCAGGGTATATGACTGAATCTTAGAAATCTCGGTAAGCCCTGTCAGGACTCCCTTCCCGTTAATATCCCGTAGTCCCCTCTTTACATCATATTCTACATACAGCTGTGGATCGATACTGCCATTCTTTCTGCAGATCTCCGATAAGTCCACCAATTCTTTTGTAATCTCTGAAAAATTTCCCTGCACATGATCACTCCTCACACTTTTTTCCTTTAATTTTCTCACATTTTTCAGTATAGCATAAATTATCTGACAGAAAAAGAAATTTATGTTTTTTTCAGAATCTCTTTCATTTCCTTTATATTTGTGAGAACACTTTCCCAATACTGTCCTGAATCAGAATATCCGCACTCTCATCCCTTGGTGTCGGTGCCTTATTGATCACCACCAGATACTTTCCGCGGAAATAATCGATCATTCCCGCTGCCGGATATACCACCAGCGATGTCCCTCCGATAATCAGCACCTCCGCCTGCGAAATATAATACAATGCCTTCTCAATCGTCTGCTGATTCAATGCTTCCTCATATAAGACCACATCCGGCTTTACGATTCCGCCACATTCACATCTTGGAACTCCGTCTGCATGAACCACATAGTCCAGATCATAGAACCGGTGACACTTTTCACAATAATTCCGTTGAATCGATCCGTGCAGCTCCAGCACTTCCTTACTGCCTGCCATCTGATGCAGACCATCAATATTCTGCGTGATCACTGCCTGCACGTGTCTCTCCTGCTCCAGCTCTGCCAGCCGGATATGTGCAGCATTCGGCTTCGCATCTGTAAAGATCATCTTATCCTTATAAAATTCAAAAAACTCCTCCGGATGACTTCTGTAATAACTATGACTGATAATCTGCTCCGGCGGAAACTTATATTTCTGGTTATACAGACCATCCACACTTCTGAAATCCGGGATACCACTTTCCGTTGACACGCCTGCCCCACCGAAAAACACAACCTTATTGCTTGCCTGTACCACTTCTTTTAATTCTTTTATCTTATCTTCCATATGCATACCCCTTTCATCCTGTTTTATTCTGTTCTTATCATATCCTTCTTTTCTTCCGGAAACAATATTGAAAACCCATATCAATTAAGCTATAATCTAGCAAAGGCGGTGAAAAACATGAAATTATTAGTGGATGCCCGTTCCCTTGGCAGTCATCCAAGCGGAATCGGCATGTATTTATATGACTTTTTAATAGAATTACTGAAACAGCCAGATTTTGAGATCACCCTGCTGAGTGATATTGCCACCAGTGATGAGATGCTTGATCTGGCTGAACGTGGTGTCCCGATCGTTACCTATGGAACACAAATTTCCCAGAGCGTTCAGGTGCTTAAATATTTCCGGTTCGTTCAGGACTCATTAGACTATTATCACCCGGATCTGTTCTGGGAACCGAATAACCTGATTCCGGTTCGTCTGAAACGGTTTACCGGAAAGATTCTGGTCACCATCCATGATGTTTTCCCATTAACCCAGCCGGAAAATCATGGACATATCTATCCGGTTTATTTTAAATACGGATTAAAACAGACCATGAAACAGGCAGACGGTCTGACCTATAACTCCATGGAGACCAAGCGGGATGTCGAGCAGCGCTTTACAAGAGCAGCCGCCTTACCGAATCTGATCAGCTACATTATTATCAAAAATCCGGCAAATGAGGATACTCTGCCGTCTCCAACGATTCTGTTTCCGGATATTCCGATCTTAAATGAGGATTATCTCTTATATATCGGAAATCTGGAGAAACGAAAGGGTACCGATCTTCTGCTAAAGGCTTATCAGCTTTACCGGAAATCCGGCGGTACAAAGAACCTGTATCTCGGTGGCAAGATCCGGGAGGCCGACATTCAGAAGCTCTATAATGAGATCAGTCAGACGACTCCGGGACTTGTTTCCCTGGGTTATATCAATGAAGAGCAGAAATCCGTTCTCTTTGAGCATTGCTCCGGCTTTCTTTTCCCATCCAGAGCGGAGGGCTTCGGGATTCCGGTCATCGAAGCCATGCATTATAACAAGCCGATTCTGGCAAGCAACCTGTCTATTTTTGAAGAAATCGCAGGTAATGCCATCTCCTATTATGACTGCAGTGGTACGGATCAGGAGCAGGTTGAAAAATTATCCGAAGCCATGCTCCGGATTGCACCGGCAGACCGGGATCAATATGCATCGGTCTGCAGCCGATATCTGCCGGAACGCTTAGGGCCTGATTTCTGTCAGTTTATCCGATCTCTGATATCCTGACCACCTGATATTATGGTCTTAATCCTCTAATCCTTACCGATCCGCAGAAATACCCGTACCAGAACAATAATCAAAATGATCACGGCTAGCACCGGCAGCAGCTGCCATACTACAACCACGGCCCCGACAATCAGTGCCAGTATGATGCCCACTGCCACAAGTGCCAGCAGGATCAGAAGCAGACGTCCATACCAGGAGCGGAATGTAAAGCCGCTCCTTTTTTTCGGGGCTTCCTCCTGTGCCTGCTGTGTCCGACCGGCTGTCTCTGCATTTCGCTTTACGGAATTCGCCTCAATGATCGACTTTGCGATCAGCCGTGCCGGCCCCAGAGACTCCAAAACCTCCTGCTCCGTCTGTCCTCCGGCAATTGCCTCGTCAATATATCTTGTATAATAACTTACCGTTTCCTGTATCAGGGATGGGCTCACTTCTCCTCTCAGAGAATCCTGTAATTCCTGTAAAAATTCTGTTTTTGTCATTCTTCTGTCACCTCACTGCTTCCATTTCTACCATATGCTTCTATCTGTTCCTATCTATTTCTGTATGGTTATTACCATAACCGTATAATCTTCACCTTCATATTCCTGCCAGTTCACGGATTTGGCACCTCCGGATTTCACTACAAAGCCACAGTCATACTGTTCCTCCTGTGCATTTTTCACCATCAGCTCTATCCGGTCCGTTTCCCGCATCTGCTTTAAGACATATACCTTAAACTCATTAAAGCTGCTGACTGCAGCACCCTCCTGCTCATAATAATTGAGCTCCATAGATGTACATACAGGATATGCATCCCGGTTCCATGTGTGTGTCCGCTCCATAACTGCATCATCAATATTCAGATACACATGCAATATCTGATCCTCCGTATCCGGCAACGGATCATCCCATGTCACATCCACATGATACCATTCCCCATTGAGTTTCACAATATTCCATGCATGGCTCTCTCCGTCTGCGGTTCCTACCACCATATAGGTATCTATGCCACTGCACATCAGTAAAAGCTCCATTGCCTCTGCATATCCATTGCAGACCGACGTACCATACAGTAGAGAACCGGCCGCCGTATAAGACAACTCTTCCTTATCACCGCTTAAAAATCCATATACCGTATGGGTAACCAGATAATCATGGAAATATACCATTTTCTCATAATCTGTCATTCCGTCACACTGTCCCAGAATCTCCTGTACCGTTCCGGTCAACGACTGTGCAATCTCGTTATCCTCAATCGGAACCCCATGAACCACGTTCTGATATACATAATAATTATCCGACAGTTCCAGATCAAATCGCACCTGCTGTACCTGCGGATTCACCTTCCGCAAAACTGTGTAGGAAGCAACGTGCCCGAAAAAACCATCCAGACCATGATTGATCCCGACAAGATTCGCCTCACTCAGACCATTTACATAGGTTGAAAATGAGGTGTTGCCTTTCATCAGCTGATCCGTAATCTGGACACCCAGCTCCTCTGCTGAGGAAATCATATTATTCTTATGGATCTGTACTGCAAAGAGCCGCTCACCACCATATAATACTATGCCGGCAACCAGCACGATCAGTACAAGGATCACTCCAGCCCTGTTCTTCTTCATAGCCTTTCCTTTCAATAAAATAAAAATATATGGTTATTTTACCATTATTTTTTTTTACTTGCAAACCTCTTCAATCCAGGTTAAGAAATGACAAATAAACTACATGATTTCTTCATTTTTTCTACATAAATACCCCTTGTATTTTATAGAATTCTTCGTTAAAATCAATATGGTGTAAGTTATATCTTACAATTCAGATCCAACTCTCACAGAAAGAAAGGAAGCATACTAATTATGAATTCAGAGATTATTGCCCACCGGGGGGCCTCTTATCTGGCATCCCATGAAAATACAATGGAAGCCTTTCAGATTGCAATGGATGTCCATGCTGACATGATTGAACTGGATGTACATCAGACCTTTGATAAAATTCTGGTTGTCTATCATGACGAAACAATTAATGATATCCCACTTCGCACTCTAACCTATCAACAGATCTCGAATGCTTCAGAGGCTCTCGGATACCATATTCCAACATTGGAAGAGGTCTTAAAGTTCTGTCAGAACAAGATCCGTCTTCTGATTGAATTAAAGGAAGCCGGCTATGAGAAGCGCCTGATTTCCATGGTCAACAATTATTATTCTTATGATCAGTACCGCCTACAGTCTTTTCTGGATATTGTGGTTCGTCGTGTAAAGCACATTGATCCGAATGTAATGGTCGGCCTACTGGTCGGCGTCCGAGGAGCAGATTTCCGAACCCATTTTAATGAATATTTTCCGGTCCGCAGACTTCGTGATTGCCATGCAGACTTTATCTCTGCCTACTATCTGCTGATCACACCGGATTTTCTCCTGCGTATGACTCAGAATGAGATTCCGGTCTACGCCTGGACGACTGATGATCCGAAGGCGATCAGCCGTCTGCTGGAGGCTGGGATTGACGGTATTATCACCAATCGTCCGGAGGCCGGTGTTTATCTACGCTCCAAATATGAGAAGCAAGTAGCTGATATGGATGCCAAGCGTGCAAAAACAGCAGCCATCTTCCGAAAGCTACTACCACATCGTTCCTCCAAACATTCTTCTACGAAATTCGAGAACTAATTTAATTTAAATTTTTTAATGATATTCTGAAATTCCGGACAGCCGGCAAATGCATTTAACACATTGCTCCGACTGTCTCCGGAATTTAATCTTTTTACCCAGTAATTCAGACCATCCTTATCATATTCCCGTCCCATAAACGTCCGATATAAGACCTTCACATACTCTGTCCGGGACAGATTCTTATTTTGAAATTCCGGTGAGAAGAAGAACTCCCGTGCAACTGCGACTGGTGTTCGTTTCCCTGTCTGAATCTCCTGTGTCCAATATGCCAGTCCGATCGGATCCGGCTGCCGGTTCAATGCCTCCGTATACAGTCTTGCAACAAATGCCTCTGTATATGTATACGTATCCACAGTCACCCTACAGGTAGCCTTCTGTCCGCTTCCATCCGTTGCCTGACAGGTAATCACCACGGTTCCTGCCTTCAGTCCTTTTACTCGTCCGGATGAGGTAATCGATGCAATCTTACTGTTGGAGGATGTCCATTTCAGTTTCTGGTTCGTAGCCATCGTTGGTGTAATCGTTGCCTTTAATGTATAAGTCGCATTTCTCTGAAGTTTCAAAGTACTCCGATTTAATCGGAGCCCATTGACCGGAACTGTTAAGGTAAATCTTGCACTCTGCTTGTTACCGCAGTCATAGGTGTATGTAATCTGTGTTGCATTCTTATCCATTGTTACCTGACTGCCGGAAAGCGTCCCGCCGTTGATCCCGCTCAGCTTCTTAAGGTTCAGTCCTGCGATTTTGGAAAGGTCATATCTGCGCTTAGTGTCCGGCTGTATTCCGTATACATTTCCCTCGCACCGAAAATCCTGAAGCTTCGTATTCTTCTCCAGATTCAGATACGGGAGTGCATTGTTGGAACAATAGAGAATGGAAAGTGCGGGATTCCCGGTAAGATTCAGTGCAGACAATCGGTTATAATCACAGTAGAGATACTGAAGCTTTGTCTGCTTTCTGAGTTCCAGTGTCTTTAATTGATTGCCATTGCAGTTAAGGAACAGCAGACTTCCCATATTTCCAAGGTTAATACCTGTCAGCTTATTATTCTCACACTCCAGATACTGCAATGTGGTATTTCGGCTCAAATCTAGCGTTGTCAGCCGATTCAGACTGCAGCTTAACCGCTCCAGCTTCAGGTTATATTTCAAATCCAGTGTTGTAATTACATTATTTCCACAGCTCAGGTACAAAAGCTCTGTATTCTGACTCACATTCAGGCTGCTTAACTGATTCCCCTCACAATCCAGATATTCCAGTCTGGGATTTCCGGTCAGCATCAGTGCAGTGAGTGCATTCCCTGTACATTTCAAATCAACCAGATATACATTTCCCGTGACATCCAGTGCCGTCAGCTGATTCTGGCTGCAATCCAGTGTTTCCAGACTTGTATTCTGCTTCAGGTCCAGTGCCGTCAGTGCATTCCCAGTACATTTTAAATCAACAAGCCTGGAATTTTTACTGATATCAATCTTCGTTAATGCATTTCTACTTACATTTAAGTACTTCAGATATGTAAAATATTCAATACCAGTCAAATCCTGAATGCCATACTTTTCAATATTTAATTCTTTACAATTTCGTATTTCCAATACAGATAATATGCCATCTCTATTAGCATCGATTCCCTTCTCCTCGTTCAAAATGCATGCCCGAAAGTTTGCATCTGGAAAATGTGCCGCATCAATTGCAATATTGGATGCCACATTCTGACTATCTGCTGCCTCTGTCTGTAACTCATTTACAATTGGACTTGTCGAGGTCTCCTGTCCTGAACTCTCTTCTGTCCCCAGTTCTTCTACATCATCCTTCTCCACTGCTTGTTCCTCTGTAGCATTCAGTTCTGCACCTGCCTGCTCTGTATCCGCCTGCTCTGTATCTGCTGCTTCCGTTGCATAAGCATATGTAATCTGATCTCCACGGAACCATCCTGTATATCCGCTACTGATCAGCAGACTAAGTCCTGCAATCAGCAATCCAAGTTTCTTCATCCTTCATTCCTCCCCATATGGTCTGCATCTTCCTCATCCCCATTGTATAAAACTGATGATATTTCATTTAAACAATTTAAAAATAGCAGGAATCCCATATCTGTGTCAATACAGGAGCCTGCTATTCTATATCTGTAGTCGAATTAATAATAAATTACTGGAATAAGTACTCGATCTCGCCGCTTACACCATCTGCTGTGTAGTAGGTCTTTCCTGTTTCAGGCTGGATATATACATTCAGCACCTTGATTGAGGATGCTTTCTTACCGGTTGCTTCTACTACCTTTGCAACGATATCTGCAGTTGAAACCTTTGCACTGTTAAACTCGATATAAACCTCTTCAGTTGCCTTCTCAGCTTTCTTTGCAGGTGCTTTCTTAGCAACTGTCTTCTTCGCTGGTTCAGCCTTTTTAGTTGATGCCTTCGGTGCTTCTGCTTTCTTTACTGGCTCTGCCTTCTTAACTGCTGCCTTTGGTGCTTCTGCCTTCTTCACCGGCTCTGCCTTCTTGGCTGCTGCCTTTGGTACCTCTGCTTTCTTTACTGGCTCTGCCTTCTTGGCTGCTGCCTTTGGTGCCTCTGCTTTCTTTACTGGTTCAGCCTTCTTTACCTCTGCCTTTGGTACTTCTGTTTTCTTCACTGGCTCTACCTTTACTGTCTCTACTTTATCTGCTGCCTTAGCCTCTACTTTAGTCTCAGGTTTCTTAACTGTACTCATAACGATTCCTCCATCTCTTAACCATATAAGTAATTCATATATTAGCTTGATAATACCTTGTTTTGATAACCTTTGCAAGCATTCTTCCAATTTTTTCAACTATTCAACAACGACTTTCAGATTTTATCGTTTTATACAGACAAATTGCACAAAATTATACAAAAAGAGGAACAGGCGACTCGTACCCATTCCTCTCAATTCTTTTCTCGATACTAACCGAAGTATCTCTTAAGAAGTCCCTCGAATGCCTTACCGTGTCTTGCCTCATCTCTTGCCATTTCATGTACGGTATCATGGATAGCATCCAGGTTCGCAGCCTTTGCTCTCTTTGCTAAATCTGTCTTACCGGCAGTTGCACCGTTCTCAGCTTCTACCCGAAGCTCCAGATTCTTCTTTGTGCTGTCTGTTACAACTTCCCCCAACAGCTCCGCAAACTTCGCTGCGTGCTCAGCCTCTTCATAAGCAGCCTTCTCATAATACATTCCGACCTCCGGATATCCCTCACGATAAGCTACACGGGCCATTGCCAGATACATACCAACCTCACTGCACTCACCGTTAAAGTTCGCTCTTAAATCCTCTAAGATATCTTCGCTGACGCCCTGCGCTACACCTACTACATGCTCAGAAGCCCAGGTCTTCTCACCGCTCTGCTCTACAAATTTCTCTGCAGGTGCTCCACACTGCGGGCATCTCTCCGGTGCCTGATCTCCTTCATAAACGTAACCACATACTGAACATACAAATTTCATATCAAAAACTCCTTTTCTCCATAAAATAGTAATCATTCCTGATTTAATGTGATTATAATAAATCTGTCGGAAATTGTCAATGCAATGCGACATTTTTTTTCTAAACAATTTATTAATTACTTTTCTGCAGTAAATCTACGATTTCATTCATCTTCATACCATTGGAGCCTTTGATCAATACAATGTCATCCGGCATCAGGGTTCCCAGCAGGCACATTGCCACCTCTTCATTATCCATATACTCGGAAACCCGCATTCTGGACTTATGATCGATCAGCGCCTTATGGATCGCCTTTGCCCGTTCTCCGACTACAACCAGCTCATCGATTGGAAGTCCTGCCAGATATTCTCCAACCTCATAATGGTACCGTTCCGAATCTGTTCCCAGCTCAAACATATCGCCCAGAACTGCGATCTTCCGACCCTCTGTCTTCATATTGCAAAGCACATCCAGACTCGCCTTCATAGAATCCGGACTTGCATTATAGGTATCATCAATAATCGTAAACCGATTCTCCAGTCGTAAGATCTTCTGCCGTAATCCTTGGAAATCCCGGAACTGCAATGCAGCCTTCTCCACCGAAATTCCTACCTGATCACTGACTGCCAGACCTGCCAGACAATCCAGAACATTATGCTGTCCGAGCATGCTAAGCTCTACCGGTATCCTCGTTTCTCCATGTACATAGGTAAAATAACTGCAATCAGCATCAAAGCGGATATCCTCTGCCCGGTAGTCACACCACTCCTGTGTACCATAATACCGGACTTCACACGGCATCTTTCCTCTCATTTCCGCAAGCATCTTATCATCACCGTTTAAGAACAGCACACCTCCCGGCTGCATTCCGTTTATAATCGATAATTTCTCCTTCCGGATATTCTCCTGCGTCTTTAACTGTTCAATATGTGCAAGACCGATCGTTGTGACCACTGCATATTTCGGTTCACACATCCGTGACAGAATGTCAATCTGCCCTTCCTCACTCATGCCACATTCCAGGACCGCCATCTCATCCTGTTTTCCAATTCTGGAAATCATGATCGGAAGTCCGATCTGGCTGTTATAATTCTTCTGTGTCTCAAACACCTGATACTTTGCCCGAAGTGCAGCTGCGATCATATTTCTGGTTGTCGTCTTTCCGACGCTTCCGGTTACTGCCACTACCGGTATCCCAATCTTTTTTCTTAAATAGAATCCGATGTCCGTCAACGCCTGACAGGTATCCTTTACCTTGATATACGGCTTCTGTGCGTTCATTGCATAATGCTCCGATGTCAGTGTCGCTGCTCCGACCTTTAAGGTCTGCTCAATGAACCGGTGGGCGTTTACCCGTTCTCCGATGATCGGTACAAATAAATCGCCTTCCTTGATTTTCCGTGAATCAATACAGATATCCTGTAGCTCGGTATCTGCATCCCCGCACAATAAAGTGCCACCTGTTGCTTCCAAAATATCCCGAACTGTTATATGCTCCATTTCTAATTTTCCTTTCCTGCCATATGTAATGCCTTGTATAAAAACCGGGCAACACCATCTTCTTCATTTCCCGGAATAATACCATCTGCCAGCTCCTGAATCTCTGCGGATGCATTGGATACCGCATATGTTTCATCACAGACCTTAAACATCTCAATGTCATTTGTGCTGTCTCCAAAGCCGATCAGATAATCGAAATCACCCCATTGTCTGATCCGGTTCAGGGCCGCTGATTTGGATGCCTGATCACTGTATATCTCAAGGTTCACCCATTCCTCATGATAGATATCCTCGTACATGATCGCATGTGCTCCGCGAATGGCCTGCAGATCCCGATACAGATTCATCAGCCGCTCTTTCCGCTCCCGCAAAAAGAAATAAATAACTCCACGATCCGCACAGATACTCAGATCATCCACTTCCGTAAATACCTTATCATATTTCATGATCCGTTCATTCCGGAATTTATTCAATGATCTGGATTCCACACTGTCATAATAGGTATACATCGTTCCATGCTCCATCGTATACATGAAACACTGCAATCCGTAAAGCTTTATGATTCCCAGTATCACCATCGCCGTTTCCCGCGAAAGTGAATGAACCTCCAGATACTCCTGCTGTCCCGGATCATATACCAGCACACCGTTCATCATGGAAAACGGAATCTGCAGGTTTACAGATGCCATGATCGGGAATGTCGTTGCCGGTGTTCTCGCAGTATTAATGGTAAATGCCATCCCCTGCTCTATACAGGTATTCAGTTTTTCAGCAGTAGTCGCTGAAATATCTCCCCGCTGATTCAGCAGAGTTCCATCCAGATCACTGACATATAATTTTTTCATAACCCTATCCTTTTCCCATCTAATATTATCAGATTATAATAATGCTATTATATCATCTTCTCTCTGACTGTTCCACCCGGAATTTTTTACTGATTTTCGCAATCTGTATCACTTTTCCAGCAGTCTGATCTCGACTACGATTGTCCCGGTCAGCCGTTCTCTGACCAGATTGATTTTCTATGCAAAATCCTAAGTTGCCTCCTGCTCACGGTCATAGATATAAGCATATACCATTGTCTGTTCCTTATGCACAAAAACAGGTGCCTCCATCTCATTTACGTTCCGATAAACGTCTTTAATCCCATCAATGGCAATGGCACCTGCCCATTCTATAATTCAATCTGCCCTCTCCGATTGTCCATATCTCCTTCCCGGAAAATAGGCTCTATCTTCAAGCTTCTATTCCATGCATTTCCACATATGTTTTTATATTCCATCATTATGGAAATGCAGACGAAACTTTTCTTTTTTATCTTCAAACTTATCCTTCATGACTATACCATACTTGCTTCGCATTGTAATACTGAATGCCAGATCGATAAAATATATCCAGATCAGAACATTCAGAATCCGGAATCCAAGCAGTTGCGGTATCATACTGATTACAATCTCGATCCGTGGCTGTAACATTCCAAGAACCAGAACTACCAGCCCGCCCCATGCCAGGGATATGAATAAACAGATCCTCCCCTGAAAATTCAGTGGAAAATCCGAATAATCCCATAATTTCTGATGAATTGTCTTCTCCAGGATCACTCCGGTCACATACTCTAAGATTGTCGCAGTAACAGCACCAATAATAAACATCCAGAACCACTTTCCGGCAAACGGTTTCATCGGAAAATACATGAACAGAAATGCCACACCATAAATCGTACAGATCGGTCCCCTGTTAAATCCCCGGTTCGTAAACTTTCCCGTCCGGATTGCCTCAAATATACACTCCATTAACCAGCAGGCTGAACCATACAGGAAAAAGGAATATGCAATATGGTAAAAATCAGTTCCCATAAAAGGGTAAAAGAAAAAGTTCTCTAATACTCTCATACGTATCACTCCTCATTCTGCTCTCAAATCAGTCCGCATATACAATCTGCTTTGCAATCGTATCTGCTGCCTCTCTGCTCTCTAATACCTCTACCAGCTTCAATGCAAAGTCAATCGCTGTTCCCAGTCCACGGCTGGTAATAAATGTACCATCCATTACTACACTCTCGTACCGAACCTCTGCGTCAACGAGTCCATTCTCCATACCCGGATAGCAGGTTGCCTTCTTCCCCTTTAAGAGTCCCTGCTCCCCATATACGGTCGGTGCAGCACAGATAGCTGCCAGATAGGTTCCATGCCCAGTGCTTTCGCGAATCAGCTGCTCCAGTCCCTTATGTGCCTTCAAATGCAGGGTTCCCGGCATACCGCCTGGCAGGATCAGCATATCTGCCTTCTCTGTAATCTCTTCAAATGTCAGATCTGCCACCACCTCAATCTGGTGGGACCCGGTTATATTCTTCCGTCCCATAATGGATACTGTCTTCAACTCCACACCGGCACGTCTTAAAATATCAACAACTGTCAGACCTTCTACCTCTTCAAATCCATCGGCCATAAATAAATATACCATATTATCTCTGCTCTCTTTCCATACTTAATGATCCATATTTACTACATGTTATCCTGCTGTGCTGTCAGATCAGCGATCCGATACTCATCGCAAGATTAGTCTTGAATTACTCTTTATACTTTGTTTATAATCGGAATAGAGGAAAAAGTCAAGATATAAGGCTTACAAAAAGTTTTAGATTTTCTTACAAACCCTCTTAATGAGAAAATTCAGGAGAGAAAGGACTTGCTTTCATGGAAATCGAACGCAAATTTTTAATCAGACACATTCCGGAATCGCTGGATTCCTATCCACATATTGAAATCGAACAGGGATATATCAATACCGCACCGGTACTCCGTATCCGTCGATGGAATGACACTTATCTGTTCACATATAAATCTGCCGGTCTGATGAGCCGGGAAGAAGTCGAACTTCCCCTTACTGCAGAGGCTTATCAACATCTGGTTCCCAAATGTGACGGAAATCTGATCAGCAAGACCCGTTATCAGATTCCGGAAGAACATGGCTATACGATCGAACTGGACCTTTTTCATGGTGCCTTTGACGGACTGGCTCTGGCCGAGGTCGAGTTTCCTTCCGAGGACGCTGCCAATGCCTACCTGCCTCCGGACTGGTTTACCTGCGAGGTAACTCTGGCGCCGGCCTTCCACAACAGCCAGATGTCCACTGAGCAGCCGGAATATATTTTAAGCCTCGCAAAGCAACTGCTTCACAAGGCTTAATCTCCTGAAATACTTCTTAATTCCTGTTAAAAAAACGACGATTCTGATCCTGATCGGAATCTCCTGTCCGAGGCACAAGCATAGAACTCATGCCTCTTGTCATATAATTGCAGGTAATAAAAATTCCGATAATACTTCCCACATAATAAAGCAGGGAAATTCCCACTACTTCAAGCACTGCCTCTAACAAAATTTCAACGGATTTCGCATATAAAGCAATTACATAGATCTGTCCGAACTTCAGATTCAGCTTCAATGCCCGATTCATCAGATAACCAAACAGTGAAAAGAACAATGCACTAATCAGATATGCAATGACATCTCCGACAAAGCTGAAGATTCCATAGAATATCAGGTAGATCGGTGCCGCCCGGTATACCACATCATTATTAATCGTAATTCCATTCATCAGTGACAGATCATATGTCACGGAAGATATATTATTGACTGCATTGGTCCGGCTGATCATATAAACGATATTCATTCCATCACCCATCTCAGCCGCCTTGCTCTGTGCCTCTTCTACCGTATAGGCATCTGCGGAGGTATCAATTATGATTCGGACACCATTCCGTTCAATATCTACCGGAGTATCTACCTGAAGCTCTCCATTCTCGAATGAAAAACTCGGAATTCCATTATAGATCAGGTTCTTAAGCCCACCGACACTCTGAAGATATGCCGCACACGGAATCACAAACCGGATTACCGTGATCAGGACCAGCAGGATCAGAAAATAGCATATATGTTTTCCAACCGACTGCTGAAATAACGATTTATACCATAATGGCTTACTGAGTGCGATTCGAATCTGCTCAATGAATTTTAATTTACTTTTCTGAAAGCTTCTGTTTTCTTCCATATGTCATTCCGTCCTTTCAACGTTTATCTTCTTTTTCGGAAACCGGACCGTTACGATCGTCCCTTTTCCGGTCCGACTGACCACCTCAAGAACCGCACCGGTCTTGTCTGCCAGTCGTTCGCGGATCCGTTTCATACTGGTCGGTGTTTCCTTCCGATACAGCATATACGGATCAAATCCGATTCCTTCATCTACAATCTGAACTGCATAGGAATCCCGCCGCTCATAGCTGCGCACGATTACCTTACCCTGATTCTCATTTTTCCCGATTCCATGCTTTACTGCATTTTCAACAATTGCCTCCAGACTTCTGGACGGCACCTGAAAATCATGGAATTTATCCTCGATCTCCGTCTCCAATCCCGGCATGCGGAGCTGCTGTATCTCCAGATAGGTCTTAATATGTCCTAATTCCTCCTCAAACGGGATCAAAGTATCCTCCCGGATTGAATTAAGATTATAACGAAGATAGGCAGAAAAAGCAAATATTAATTTTGCTGCCTGTCCGGATCCTTTCTTAACCAGTGCCAGAATCAGATTCAGAGTTGAAAACAGAAAGTTCGGATTCATCATGGCGACCGCCTCTGCCCGCTGACTCTGATATTCGCCTTCTATCTGATTTACCTTCTGCTTCACATTCCGGATATAAGTCTCAATGACAACCGCCAATAACAGGAAGCAGTATAGCATCACACTGATCTGCCAGAAGGTTCCCTCAATCTGATACAAATGCTTCGGCCGTACAAAAAGCTGAATCAGTCCCGCTATGCATAGAAGCAGATTGCTGATCGCCAATCCCCGAAGCTCGACCTTCTGATACTTCAGCCAGCCGAAAATCATGCAGACCGTATATAAAACAAATCCGATTCCGCATATTACATTGACCGCCTCATAGGTCACTGCAAGCTCCAGCAGTCGGAGCACCTGCAGCACCGTCAGAATCACATAGCCCACACTGGCGGTCAAGATTCCCACATCCACCAGCTGCAACAGTCTTCTTGTCTGCATATAGCTCCGTATAAGCAACAGCCATACCACCGGCAGCAACAGCCGCATCAGCATATGCACCAGCCAGAACATATAATTCATTCCCATATAGGCTGCAAGCAGCGGATTTCCGGACAGATTCCAGAGTGTCACGGTCACTGCAAAGATTCCATAATACAGAAACTGTGAATTGTCCTTTAACTGTCTGCGCATGCTTAACGCCACAACACCCAGTCCTATACATACCAGAACCAGTACAAGGGACAGGATCACTCCCCAGCCGTTCTCTCTCCACTGCAGATACCGTAATGCATCCCGGCTTCCGACATATACCTGATCAAAGACTCCGGAATACCGGGAATAATCCGATACCTGTGTAATCGTAAGCAGCTGTCCTGCGTATTCTCCCTCAATCGGGATCAGATTCCATTTCGGCACCGCCGCATGTACAAACGGTCGTTTCTCATCAACCGCATACTGGTAGATTACCTTCTCTCCGATTTTTATCTGAACTTCATTATATATGGAACGAAATGCAATCGCATAATCATTTCCGAGCTTCTCCGGAAGATAATGAGACAGGCTGACTGCCTCTCCCTTCTGAAACTCCAGATGACACGGAAGATCGGTTGCCGTATCATAATCCTCATTGCTTTCCACGATCCATGCATCATTCATGGTCTCCACATCATATCCGGTTGCTTTCTCATCTCGTCCCTGATATAACACACCTGTAATGATGCAGAGCAACAGCATCGTTCCTGCCATAATTGCCAGTATCATATTCAATTGCGACCTGCTCATGTTTTTCATACGTCTTATGTTCCCCTATATTAATCCGAAATGTTGCATCGCATATTCCAGTCCATCCTCATAAATACTTTTTGTTACAAATTCCACTGCATCACATACCACCTGTGCACTGCCTCCCATTGCAACACTGTGTGCCGCATAATTTAACATCGGAAGATCATTGGTGCTGTCCCCGAATGCATAGCTTCTTTCATGCGGAATTCCAAAATAATCCAGTAAAAACTTCATTCCGCTCGCCTTACTGAAGCCTGCAGGAACAATCTCGCACATCTGATAGTCATCGTTGCTGCCGCGATCAATAAACTCATATCTGCCCTGTATATAGCTTAAGAATTCCGATATATCCTGCCCTGCCGGAATCCAGCCGGTCAGCTTATCGAAATGAAACTCCGGAGCATTCACATCTACCACAACTCTGCCGTCCTCCGTAAAGTACCGGATCAGACCCTCCATCATCGGATTATCTGTCGCATCCTGATGATCAAATCCGTTCATATCGGCTGCCTCATACAAGGTCTGAATACCACACCTCTGTATCACCCGGACGGTCTCTCTGCACTGTTCTGCCGGAATCCGGTGTCGAAGCAGTTCCTCTCCGTGATAGTAGATATTGGTTCCACAACCGCATACAAATCCATCAAATCCAAGATTCCGGATCATCGGCTCCACATTTAAAAATACTCTGCCGGTATTTACAAATACCAGATGTCCTTTCTCCTTTGCGGCAGCCAGTGCCCGCCTGGTACTGTCCGGGATCTGACGCTTTCCATCGTCTGTTAAGATTGTTCCGTCTATGTCAAAAAACAGTATCCGTTGTTCCATCTGTGACTCCTTTGTAGTAATCAGTGCAATCAGTATAGCACTCTTTATTACAAAAAAACAACCCAAAGACACCAATCCTTTGGGTTGTTCACATATCTTTTATTTTTTATGCATAAAAATCTTATTCATTTCGGATTGCTGCCAGTGGACTCAGCTTCGTCGCACGCTGTGCCGGGAAAAATCCGGCTAACATACCGATCAGCGTTGAGAAAGCGATTGCCACAAGCACCAGCCAGAACGGGATCACCGATATGTTCTGTCCTTCATAGCCTACCAGTGCCGGCAGGAACAGATTACATACAAAGGATAGAATGTAACTGATAATCAATCCGATCACGCCACCGATAAATCCGATAAAGGCTGCCTCGGTCAGGAACATCATACGGATATTCCCCAGACTGCATCCAAGCACCTTCATAACACCGATTTCCTTGGTTCTCTCATAAATAGACATTGTCATGGTGTTTGCAATACCAATGGCCGCAACCAGCAGAGAGATCGCACCGATACCACCAAGTACCGCCTCAATGATCAGCATCTCCTGCTGTGCCTGCTTAATCCATTCACTCTCACTGTAGCACTGATATCCCATTTCACTGATCTGGTTCTTTACATCTTCTACATTATCAATATCATCGACAGAAACGATCACCTGATCATAGCAGAAATATTTATACGGATTCCCGCTCTTATCTGTCGGTTGTCCCGGAATCGCCTGTCCCCGGTAGTTCTCCTTCAGATATTTCTTCAGAGAATCAATATCTGCATATACATTGTAGGAATATGAATTATAAGAGTCCGTTCCACCGTCTACCATACCTACAATTGGAAATATATTCTTTCTTGCCGGCTGTTCCACGGAGTTTCCTTCCGAATCTGTTGTCCAGGTGGAATCAAACTGTGTAAATACGGTCTTATTCATCATATCTACAACCGGATCACCGGAATCTGTAAGATCCGACGTGCTAGCCGGATTATAGAAATTCGACGGTACACTGTTACCCACTAAAAGCTCCAGCTTATTACTGTTTGCTGTCGGGATTCTGCCACCCTCAGCCAATGGAATCTGTGCCATATATTCCTGTGTCACACCATAGATCTGAACCCAGCTCTGGTACTTCCCCTGTGTCATATTGGCATTTACTGATAAGATTGGCGAAACCATTTTAACATGCTCCAGCTGTTCGAATTCCGTCACCTTATCATCTGTCAGTTGCTGTTGACTACCGTTTTCGGCACTCCAGTTATATACCTGTATATCTGTCATACTTATCTGAGACTGTATCTGTCCGAGCATTGCACTCTGCAGACCAATACCAAGCGACAACATAACCACAATGGATGCAGTTCCTACTACAACACCCAGTACCGTTAAAATTGTCCGTACCTTCCGTTTCCATAGATTTGATACGCTCATCGAAATGATGTCAGAAAATCTCATTCCTCATTCTCCTTATCTGCATCTGATAACAAGTCTTCATCTATCTCATCCTCTAATTCTTCTGCTTCCTTCGCTGCCTTACGCTTCTTGTTTCCGGATACAATAATCACGATCACAACCACAATCACTGCAATTGCTACCAATACTCCAACTACAATTACCCAAGCGGAAGGTCCATTATGTACCGGCTCTAAATCCATATCGCCGTTATCGATATCTCCTGAATCATAGGAGCTCTCCGTTACCCAGAGCGTAGTTTCTTCCTCATAGGTACATTCCTCGCCTGCTGAATCCTCATAGGTAATAACCAGCTTTACCTTACCATCATCCTCTGTAGCCTGAACTCCGGTCACTGTTACATCTGCATATCCCGTAGCCCCGGCTGCAATATTACCCACGAAGGTCTCCTCACATTCTACTGTATCGCCTACGAGTTTCGCCTGTACATTACTTAATGTACTCTTACCAAGGTTATTGATGCTGAAGCTTACACTTCCCTGATCATTTAAGGAAATTGTATCCGGAGATATTGTCACTTCTGTAATCTTGATTCTTGCCTCCTGATAGACCGGAATTGAGATATTCTCGGTTGATTCATATGCTGTTGCTTCACTGTCCTCATAATTGCAGGTCAATGTCAGGACATATGGCTTCGGATCCAGGCTGGATAATGCGGACATCTCCATTACAAGATCTGTTGTCTGACCTGCTCCTAAACTTGCAATAAAATCTGTACTGGAGCCTGATGTCGGAAGAAATTCTCCATTTGCTGCCGCCAGACTGATCTTCATGTTGGAAACTGCGGTCCGGCTGGATGTATTCTTCAGATGCAGTGTCAGCTTGAAATTCTGTCCGGCTAATACCTTACCCGGATCTGTTTCAAAACCGGTTACAATCACACGCGGAGTAGAAACCGCAGGTGCTTCGGTTGCCGGAGCCTCGGTTGCCTCGGTCGGTGCCGGTGCACCCTCAAACTTCACATTCACTGTTTTTACAATGGATTTCTTCTCTTTATCCTTTACATACTCAATTGTAAACTCTACCGGCTGGTATCCGCTTGCCACATCACTTCTTACTACAAAATTGTAATTCGCTGTCAGTTCCTTCGTTGTCTCATTTCCTTCTACTACCATATAAGCAGCATCATTTGTCTCAAATGGGAAAGAAGACGAAATCACCGGTGAAATACTGGTAATATATCCATTGCCCTTCACTCTGGCTACAAAGCCGATGGTAGAGCCTTCTCCATACTTTGCTCCCGGTGCATTTACACCTGTCAGTAAAATATCGGTATCATTGCCCTGCTGTGCACTTGTATCCTCTGTACCTGCCTCTGTAGTAGCATCCGACTGCTTTGCAGATACCGGCATTACCAGTGAACTGCCGATCAGTAATGCACTTAATGCCAGAGCTCCCAGCTTCTTGCCAAGACCTCTCCCCAATGTCTGATTCCATTTTCTCATCTTCGTTATACCTCCTTGCCGGCAGTTTTTTCTGCAGCGGTCTTCCATCTTTCTGTATTGTCTTCAATCTCGATAATCTTTCCGTCTCTGATATGTATGATCCGGTCCGCATAGGATGCCAGTTGATTATCATGTGTTACCATAACCAGTGTCTTATGATGCTTGTTCACAACGTTTCGCATCAGATTCATCATTTCTGCCGATGTCACCGAATCCAAATTACCGGTCGGTTCATCTGCAAATACGATATCCGGATCCAGCACCAATGCTCTTGCCATTCCGACTCTCTGCTGCTGTCCACCTGACATCTGGTTGGGTCGATGCGTCTTATGCTTCTCTAATCCTACCAGCTTGATCATGCGTTCTGCTTTCTTCATTCGTTCCGCTTTCGAAACTCCCCGGAAGGAAAGAGGCAATGCAACATTCTCGATTGCATTCATTGTACCCATCAGATTAAACGACTGGAAAATAAATCCAACATGCTCTCTTCGGAATGCAACCAGTTCACTCTCTGTCATCTTCTCAATATGCCGTCCACGAATTGCAATCTGTCCCTTTGTCGGCTGCTCCAGTCCCGCCAGCATATTCAGCAGGGTTGATTTTCCGGAACCGGATGTACCGACAATCGCACAGAACTCACCTTCATAGACTTTAAAGGAGACACCATTTAAGGCTCGTACTTTCGTTGTGCCGACCTTGTAAATCTTATACAGGTCTTCGACTTCCACAACTACCCTTTTCTCGTCCAATACTCTACCTCCTATCATATTCATTCTTCATGTGGTAGTATAGCATACTCCTCTACCACAAAATATAGTAGAATTCGTTCAAATTTCTTAAATTATTCTTACAACCACTTCTGATATGGCGATGGTCCGTCCAGAAATACAATTCCGATAATTCCGGCTCCTGTATGGGCTCCGATTGCACAGCCTACATAATTTTCCATAAACTGCCCGGCACCATAGGCCTCGGTCAGCATTTTTTCTACCCGCTTCATCGTATCATAATCATCCCCATGACAGATACCGATCAGCTGCTCTCCCGGATTCTCACACCACTCTCCAACCAGCTCTACCATCCGCTTTAAAGACTTGTTCCGGCCACGTACCTTCTCGATCGCCTTTAAAGAACCATTCTCATCCATATGAATAATCGGCTTAATATCCAGAACGCCGCCAACTACCATACTGGTCCGGCTGAGTCTGCCACCCTGGAATAGATACTCCAGAGTCTCCACCGTGATCACATGGCAAATATGCTCTCTGTGATATTCCAATGCCTCAATTACGGTCTCCTTATCCGCACCGTTTTTCTGCATCAGCAGGGCATAATACACCAACATAGCAAATCCAAGCGATGCACATTTCGAATCAACGATCGTAATATCCCAGTCCGGGAACTCCTCCAACAGCTCCTCCTTCGCCAGTCTGGCTGCATTAAACGTACCGGCCAATCCGGTTGAAAAGCATACATATATTACGGTCTCTCCGCGTTCTGCATATGGTCTGAAATGCTCCTTGAACATATACGTATTGATGTGATACGTAGAAATCGTCCGCTTCTCTCTCTGATAGGCATAGAAATCCTTCGGGAATATGGTTTCTCCGTCAAAGTAATCCTTGCCGTCAATTACGACCGGTGTCGGAATCACATGCAGATGATACTGATCAATGATCTCCTTTGGCATATCGGTTGCTGAGTCCGTGATAATTGTATAGTTTGTTGTACCCATGAATTGTTTCCTTCCTGTCCTTATGTCTTCAAAAATCCTGCTTATTCTGATATTCCTGCTTCTAAATCCTTCATCCAGCTTGCCACGCTGGCGTCACTCGGCATTCTCCAGTCTCCGCGTGGTGACAATGCTACCGTTCCTACCTTCGGTCCATCCGGAATGCAGGAGCGCTTAAACTGCTGACTGAAAAATCTCCAGTAAAACTTCTTCAGCCATTTTAAGATAATCACCGGCTCATATGCTCCGGCAAATGCCTGCACGGCGATCCGGTAGATCTTCGACGGTGCGTATCCAAATCGCATCATATAATATAAGAAAAAGTCATGCAGTTCATAAGGCCCCACCACATCCTCTGTCTTCTGTGCGATCTCTCCATGATCCGGTGGCAGAAGCTCCGGACTGACCGGTGTATCCAGGACATCCTCCAGAACCCGCTTCAGCTCCTCTGACTCACTGGTATCTGCCACATACTGAACCAGATGACGCACCAGTGTTTTCGGAATCGATACATTCACTGCATACATGGACATATGATCCCCGTTATAGGTTGCCCAGCCAAGTGCCAGCTCTGACAGGTCACCGGTTCCGATCACAAGACCGTTACTCTGGTTTGCCAGATCCATCAGAATCTGCGTCCGTTCTCTTGCCTGACTGTTCTCATACGTAATATCCTGCACGGCCTTATCATGTTCAATATCCTTAAAATGCTGCTCTACCGCCGGTACAATACTGACCTCTTTTAACTGTACGCCCAGCCGCTCTGCCATCTGCAGGGCATTCTGATAGGTCCGGTCTGTGGTACCATAGCCCGGCATTGTCACACCGAGGATCTTATCCCGTGCAATACCGGCCAGATCAAATGCCCGAACCGTTACCAGCAGTGCCAGTGTAGAATCCAGTCCCCCGGATAATCCGATCACCGCACTCTGACAGCCGGTATGAAGCAGCCGCTTCTTAAGTCCCATTGCCTGCAGCATAAAGATCTCCTCACACCGCTCTGTTCTCCGGACCGTATCGGACGGAATAAATGGGGTCCTTGCAAACTGCCTGGTCAGCGGTATCTCCCGCTCGGTCAGATCAAAGTCCACCACCTGATAGTCCCGCTTTGACCGCACCTCATAGGTGTTCATTCTGCGTCGTTCCTCCGACAGCTTCTTTATATCAATCTCCGTTATCACCATCTCGTTTTCAAAGCGTTTACTCTCTGCCAGGATGGTTCCGTTCTCACTGATGATATTATGGGCACTGAACACAACATCCGTTGTGGACTCTCCCTCACCGGCATCCGCATAGATATAGGCACTGACAGTTCTTGCTGCATGTGAGCTTACCAGCTGTCTGCGGTATCCCTCCTTAGCAGTCACTTCTACACTTGCAGACGGATTGCAGATGACAGTTGCACCTGCCATTGCATGTTCTACAGACGGCGGATTCGGCACCCACAGGTCCTCACACAGCTCACCGCCGATCACCAGCTCCGGCATCTGATTGCAACGGAATAATAAATGTGTTCCAAACGGCACCTGCTGTCCGGCAAGACTGATCATCCGGACTGCTTCACTGCCTGCGGTAAAATGTCTCACCTCATAAAACTCCGAATAATTCGGCATGTGTACCTTCGGAATACATCCAAGAATCTTACCCTTGCCGAAAAATACCCCTACATTATACAGCTTACAGCCCACAGACACCGGCAGCCCGACCATACAGTAAATCTCCTGCTCTGCCGTCTGATGAACCAGCCGCTCCAGTGCCTCCTGTGCTTCCCTGAGAAGAAGATCCTGCAGAAATAAATCTCCGCAGGTATACCCGGTCAGACATAACTCCGGAAGTACCAGCAGCTGTACTCCGGCGGCTACCGCCTTCCGGATTTCCTGTAAGATCTGTTCCTGATTATAACCGCAATCCGCTACTTTTATATGTGGCGTTCCGGCTGCCACTTTTATAAATCCGTCCTTCACGTTTGTTCCTCGTTTCTGTATTATTAGAATCGTGTCATTTTCTATCTTATTTCTTAACACAATTACTATAATATTAATACAAAAAAGACGTATCTGCAACCAACAGATACGTCTGTATAACCCATTTTTTCTACATGTTATTCTATTTTTCCGAAATCACATGACTCATGTCATATAATCCCGCCGGCTTGCCTGCCAGAAACTTCGCCGCTTCCACAGCACCCTTTGCAAAAACCGCCTTACTATATGCCGTGTGCTTGATCTCGATCACCTCATCGGTTCCTGCAAATATCACCTCATGTTCTCCAACGATCGTACCGCCACGGACAGCTGAGATTCCAAGCTCCTTCGCATCCCGCTTCTGTCTTCTCTGGCTCCGGTCATAGATGTACTCATACTGATGATCCATAACCTCATTCATAGAATCTGCCAGTGCGATCGCAGTTCCGGAAGGAGCATCCAGCTTCTGATTATGATGCTTCTCTACGATCTCCACATCATATCCCGCCGGTGCAAATACCTGCACTGCCTGTTGCAGAAGCTTCATGATCGTGTTGATTCCCAGTGACATATTTGCTGATTTCAGTACCGCTACCTCCTGTGCGACCTTCTCAACTCTCTGCAGCTGCTCTTCACTTAATCCGGTCGTACACAATACTACCGGCACCTTCTTTTCCTCTACATAATCCAGCAATCCATCCACTGCTTTCGCAGTTGAGAAATCAATGATCACATCTGCATTCACGTTGCAGTCTGCGATATTGGAAAATACCGGATACGAATTCTTTATACCATCATATACATCAATCCCGGCTACAATCTCTGCCTGCGCATCCTCCGCAATGATGCCGGTGATCACCTGCCCCATCTTACCGTTGCAGCCGTTCATAATTACTCGTACCATAGCTATCTATTCCTCCAATTATATCTGTATCCTCCAGAGTGACCTGTGCTCCGCTGTGACTTGTGTTCCGCTGTGTCCGGTCATCTGATCACTGCTTATTTCAAAACACCGTACTCTGTCATAGCCTTCTTTAAGCGTTCTGCGTTCTGTGGCTCCATCTCTGACAATGGCATTCTCATATAACCGTCGCATAAACCAAGCAGCTCTACCGCCTTCTTAACCGGAATCGGATTGACCTCGCAGAACAGTGCATTGCAAAGCTCGATTGCCTTTAACTGTAAGTCCAGTGCACCCTTTACATCTCCGTCCAGATACTTCTTAACCAATGTATGGGTATCGTTTGGAATAATGTTCGATGTTACGGAAATAACACCCTTGCCGCCTAAGGAAAGGATTGGCACGATCTGGTCATCATTACCGGAATACAGATCAATGCATCCGTTTGCCAGACTCATCAGCTTTGCAACCTGTGAAATATTACCGCTTGCTTCCTTAATTGCTACAATGTTCTCCACATTCTTTGCCAGAGTTACGGCTGTCTCCGGCTGGATGTTGCATCCGGTACGGCTCGGTACATTATACATAATGATCGGCAGCTTTACGGAATTGGCAACTGCCGTATAATGTGCGATCAGACCCTTCTGGGTTGCCTTATTATAATATGGAGTCACTACCAGCAATGCATCTGCTCCATACTTTTCTGCCTCGGTTGACAGATAGATGGCGGTCTCTGTACAGTTTGAACCGGTACCTGCAATGACCGGGATTCTGCCGTTTACGAACTCTACGCACTTCTTAATGCACTCCAGATGCTCCTCATGTGTCAGAGTGGAAGACTCACCGGTTGTTCCACAGATAATAATGGCATCGGTGCCATTTGCGATCTGAAATTCCACCAGTTCCTTTAACTTCTCATAATTTACGCTTCCATCCTCATGGAATGGGGTTACCAGTGCTACACCTGCTCCTTCAAAAATTGACATATTTCTTCCTCCTAACCTTTCCTTTCAGGTTCTACTCCTATTCGAACTCTGTCTCCTGTGTCTCCCTGATTCTTTCGCTATGTCCGGTTATAATTATCGGATATTCCGGTTAAAAAATAAGGTCGGCATGGAGACCGACCTTGTTATGCTACGTAGTTATTGTAGTAATCAAAGTAGCCCTCCATCTTGCGATGACAGTCATGCAATTCTTCATTGCATGCCCAGAGTCTTATCTGTAAGGATAATAAGCTCTTCGGCAATCCTCCCTTTCTATCTTCTTCGTCCATGCCTTACCATGTCTGAGGATATACTCATGATTCTTGCGCCTCTACCTGAAATGATTGAATTATTATATTAACAAGCTAACTGTAACACCATATAAATACAGTGTCAACATCATTTTAAATATTTTGTCAATTACTTAATCGTCTGTATCTGCGTGACAACATCTGCCATTTCCCGAATCTCATCCGGCAGGATTCTGCCCGTCAGTAAAATCTCAAGCTCACTGTCTTTCGCCAGCTCCAGAAGCTCCATAATCTGCGAAGCCTCCACGATTTCACTATCCACCAGCCCAAGACTTTCATCCAGAATTAGAATATCACATTCATTTGTCTGAATTACCTTTCTCGCATAATGAAATCCATTCATGATATTCGCCTTCTGCTCCTTCTGCTGTTCCGGTGTCAGTTCATCATAACACTTTCCAACGCGTTCAAAGCTCAAAAGCTTAATTTCCGGTTCCAGTCTGGACAACAGATTATAATCCTCTGTGTCACTCCCTTTCAGGAACTGCACAATAATGACTTCCTTTCCTGCTCCGGCCCGCTTTACTCCATAGCCGATCGCAGCGGATGTCTTGCCGATTCCCGAACCGCAAATGACCTGTATCTTGCTCATCTTTCTCCTCCGAAATCTATAACCAATCCGTTATGGATTCGTTCCCTCACGCAGCATCATAAAAGTGATTCTATCATATAAACTCTAAAAAATCCACCTATTTATTCCAAGGCTGCCATTTTATTCCAGACATTCCATCTTGCTGACGGATACTTCATAAGCGGTTTTGCTGATCACACAGTCATTGCCGACCTTCTTCTGATACTCCCGGCTCTGGATCCGGCCCCAGATCGCTACATGCTCTCCGACTGCCAGTTTACCGGCAAATCTTGCATTCCGCCCCCAGCAGATGCACGGTATGTAATCGGATTTTCCATACGCCCGGTTCACCGCCAGCAGCACATCTGCGATCTCCCTGCCAAGCGGGGTCATACGATACACCGGCGGCTTACAGATATAACCATCCAGATAGATGTGATTCGGCTTGCTTATGTACTCGTCATCCTCTATAAACTCAATTTCTCTGACAAACAACGACAGAATCAGCCGGTTCTTGGTCTCTTCATGCTTGTTATAGGACCGGAACTGCCCTTTCGCCTCCACCTTTCTTCCGATGCAATTCTCTTCCACATCCATGATACGATCCGATACCATCAGCGGAATCGTATCGTAGGTATCGCTTAATCTGCTTACCAGCACATCCACCATGTAGAATCCTTCTCCAAATACCTCATGGCTGAACGTAAAATCGGATACGATCTCTCCTGCCACTACCGCCTGATTGTTGCTTAATAATTTCTCTGTCATACTTTTCTCCTTCCTTTACATAACTTTCTCCCAAAGTTTTGCAAATCCACTCGTATTGTGTACTATAATAGTTATTCAAAATGGTAAAAATGTATACCCCTAACCGTGAGACAAATCTCGACCGGTTCTTCCTTTTTCTACACCTTCATAATCAAATGCCGGTATAAAGCTGTCCTTTGCTGTCCCCCCTTCCTGTATAAATGCCTGCTCTATTCCAAGCGAAACTGCATAATCCAACAGTCTGTCGTATTCCCGCCCCGTCACTCGCCGCCCAAGCTTCGGATGCTCCTCCACCCGGGGTAGCGGGGTATATTGATTCATAATGCTGATGTATATCCGATTACCATATGTGTGATACACATATTCCAATATCTCTTTGGCCTGTCTGACTGCCCCCGGTAACAACAAATGCCGGACAATGACGCCCCTTTGCATCATGCCCCGCGCATCAAATACCGGTGTACTCTGCTGCCTTACCATTTCCTGCAAAGCCGCCTTTGCCACGGCCGGATAATCCGGTGCATGGGAATATTCGGCTGCCAGATCTGTATCCATATATTTAAAATCGGTCAAATAGATATCGACAATTCCTTCTAATTTCTGCAGGGTTTCCACCTTCTCATAACCGCTGCAATTATATACAACCGGAATCTGAAGTCCCCGATCTCTTGCCAGCCGGACCGCCTGTATGATCTCCTCCGTATAATGTGTCGGCGTGACCAGATTAATATTCGCTGCCCCCTTTCCGGCAAGCTCCCGAAAAATCTCCGCCAGACGCTCTACGGTAATCTGCTTTCCTATGGTTGCATCTGCGATCCTTGCATTCTGACAATAAATGCACCGCAGAGGACACCCGGAAAAGAATACCGTTCCGGAACCGCTTTCCCCGGATATACACGGCTCTTCCCACATATGAAGTGCAGCTCTGGCAATATAAATTCCTGCATCCACACCGCATACACCGGTTCCTCCGGACTGTCGATCTACCCCACAGGCTCTGGGACACCGTCTACATTCTGTTAAATTGTCTGATTGTATAGAACTCGCTGTTTCTTCGCTCTGTATATTCGCTTCTTCGATCTTCATCTTACATCATCTGTTCGTTTCTGTATTTTAATCTTTTTACCGTTTATCCTTTTATTGTTTATCGTTTATCCTTAGCAGCAACCTTTATCGTTTACTTCCATGCCTGACATTCGCATTTGTCCTTTTCCATGTTTGTTGCTTTGTAGTTGCTCTATTGTTGCTTTATTTCTGCTCAATATATGCATCTCCGTCCGGGTAAAGCTCATAACCTCCGTTATCATTGCCTGCATTCGGTACAAGCTTCACCTTCTGCACCTTGCCGGTGTCTGTATCATATGTAATGCACCAGTAATACTCCTTATAGGCCTTTGATTTCGGGATCTGATCAAATTCCGCAAATGCATAATCCATCAGACTGGCTGGAGGATTACTTAAGGTCGAATCATATCGAACATAATCCGTACCGGTCCCGTAATTGATCGCACCCTTCTGCTTCTCTGCCATTTCCACCGTTCCACGCAGGTAGCTCTGTGCAATCTCCCCGGCGGTATCTACATCCGTAGTCCGCTTCGCCTTCTTTACATATTTCATTAATGACGGTGCCAGTGCGGCTGTCAAAATTGCCATGATCGCAATTACAATAATAATCTCTACCATAGAAAATCCACGGCTATTGCTTTTTCCGCTTTTCTTACTCTTTTTCATATTTATTTTCCGCCTTTCTGCAAAAGTCGCCAATGCGTCAGGAAACATGTTGGCTGACTTTCACTTTTTTGAACCTATAAAGTAAAATTGTTAACTTCTTTACAGACACCCAGCCTGCCCGGATAGCTGAACCACATCCACAAAATCAGTGTTGTTCCTGTCACCTGCTTAGATTGTATTTTATTCTCTATTTTTCACTTATTTAGTATTATTCATCTCACAATCTTCATATTTGTCGCCGGTTAACAGACAATTTTCCAAGTTTCTCAACAATACACTTATAATATAGTATTTCAATCCAGATATCAATGCCTATTCTGCTTGAGTTTCCGCAAAATGTAATTAAAAAATGATTATTGCATTTTCCCAAAGCGCCAATCTGTCATTTTTTTAGAATCTTAGACTGACAGTTCTTTGAGTAGAGGCACTTTAATAAGCCCCACCGGAATCGGGCTTTGGGAAATATACTCTTTTATCTATTTAAGCGGTCAGCTTAAGGCAGAGTTGACGGTATGCCGGAGATACCTTTTGCTAACCGGTAATAGCTGAACTGGACTTTTTCTTTTATTGGGTTTGGTTTCTGGATGATTGCAACATTCAGGGCAATAATTCATAAATAAAGTGTGCCTGGTCAGAATATTTCTCGACAACACTCCTTATATCCTCTAACAGCACGACGTTCTAAGACATCAGCTATTTCCGATCTATCTTTTGATAAAGCTGAAAAGTATGTTTCTTCTTGTTTATTCATCTGACATACCTCCTCATATAATCAAGTCTTTTTTGTTGAAATCACAGGCTTTTTCAGCCTTAT
>CAVFXS010000007.1:0-5524 GCA_963626805.1 Bacteroidales bacterium H4
AGGTAATCGTCACGGTTCCGGCGGCTTTTGCCGTTACCTTACCGGTACTGCTGACAGTTGCTATCTTTGTATTCGATGACTTCCAGGTCACTCCTTTATTCGTTGCATTTGTTGGTGTTACTGTCGCCTTTAAGGTCAGTGTCTCCTTTGGTGACAGCGTTGCCTTGGTTTTATTTAAGGTAACCTTTGTCGCCTTCACAACCGGATTTGTAACCGTCACCTTACAGGTGGCCTTTTTACCGCTGCCATCTTTCGCTGTACAGGTAATCGTCACGGTTCCGGCGGCTTTTGCCGTTACCTTACCGGTACTGCTGACAGTTGCTATTTTCGTATTTGAAGATGTCCAGGTCACAGCCTTGTTTGTCGCATTGTCCGGTGTTACCGTTGCCTTTAACTGTAATGTTTTCCCCTTTTCAATGCTGGCACTGATTCTATTTAATGTAATTCCTGTTACCAGCTTGGGTGCGGCGGTGATGGATACCTTTGCGATATCTGAATTATAGTTGCATTCATAGTCTTCCCCATCCGCATCGGTAAAGAAAAAACCGTCTGCAACTTCAACAATTGGAGTTGTTCCGATCGTTCCCTCCTTTACTTCGCAACTAAACGTTGCCAAAACAGTATCTTTTGTGCTGGTGTACTTTCCTGCACCATACATATTGAACTTTTTTGTTGACGCTGTAAATATAGCAGCTTCGGCACCCAGCTTTTCTGCCAATCCACTGGGATTGCTTCCAGCCTTGTACTCCAGTTCATCCGGAATAACCAGCTTAAACTCAGCTGTTTGCAATTCTTCTACCGGACCAAGAGTAATGGTATAGGTGATCGTATCACCCGGGGATGCCGTTGTTTTGTCCGGTTTGATTGTAAATGTAACCGCCGGATGCGACGATACAGCGAATACCGGTACTGCAGTTACCAGCACGCTGACAATCATAACCAAACAAAGCAATAGGGATGTAATTCGCTTGTTCATAAGCAAGCTCCTTTTAATGTATTTACGGGGCAATTCTAATACGCACCTGCCGCAGCCTCGCATAGTTACGATCAGGCGGGGAGATCACTCTCCTTTAGTTAGTATTAAGACGTTCGTTACCAAAGCGGTTCCGTTCCATTTACATGCTTGAAAAGCCTTGTACAGTCTTTGGTATTTACTATGCTGTCGCCATTGACATTAGCACATTTCAAGGCATATTCATCTGTCAGCAAGTCAGTTTCATTCACATGCTTGAAAAGCCTTGTACAGTCATTGGCATTTACCACGCCGTCGAAATCAACATCTCCCAGTAGGTTTATCTGCACATCCTGCGTCACAGCGGCTGTTCCTACCGTTACCGTGTATTCTCTCGTCACATGGTTTGCCTTGGACACCTTCATAGTATATGTGCCAGCGGGGATCTGTGTAAAAAAGTAGGTTGCGGTGTGGTTGTTTCCGCTTTGCGTACCACCGGAAACGATTGTTTCATACGCAGCCTCGGTGTGCCCCTGCTCGATCAGCTGGATAGTTACGGTTGCGTCACCGTCACCGGAGCTGGTTGCTTTGCCTGTGAGTTTTCCAGAATCCCCCGGAATCAGTTCTGGGGAAATATATGCCGTCTCACCAGAGCTGAAAGGAATTTCACCGTAGGTCGTATCTTTGCTGAAATACCAATAATCATCGGTTTCCTCACGTAGCGTTATTTTGCTGTGGGTGTACACATCATGATTTACATCATAGACGGGATCGCCTTCCTTAAAGGCGTACCCCCACCTGGCGTGTGCAGTAAGGTATATTCTATACGTGCTATCGGCCGTAATGACCTCGTCAGGAGTTGTGGCATAGGTATTTCCGTCCTTAACACGCACAATAGATTTAATTTCAAAGGTGTATTCTTTATTCACACGTGGTTCAACGGTGATATCCCGAATAAAATTGCCTGCTTGAAACCCTGTTACGGTACCCTTTGCCTCCTCCGTCATATCAGTCGGATAGGAATAAAGACTGATTAAAGCCGTGGTTTCATTCTTCACGCTCACATAACATGATTCATAATCACTCCCCAGACCCGAAATGTTAACACTCGGCTTATTGTCTGAGTCAAATGCAAAACCGTCCTTAGCCGTCAACGTGATGCTCTTGTAGTAATTCGTTTTCAGATTAGCAGGATAATACTCGTTATTATTCAAATCCTCATACTCATCTGTTCCCTGCCAGACCGTCTGACTTGTTACCGTATAGCCCGCATTATCGGAAGCTGTTACCGTACCACTTGTCTTGTCTCCCTCAACAAGTGGTGCGGAGATGTCCAGATTTACATTGTCAATAAGGGTTTTTGTATTCTGCTCCACCCCGTACATTAGAAGATAATCGTTATGTGTTGCCGTATTGGTTACAACTTCCCCGTTCTTCATCAGATCTAATCTCAATGTTGCCTGTTGTGTGGTCGTATGCGTTTTCGGTATGGTATAACTCCACTCGTTTACTGTGCCATCGGCTGTCACCGTGGTGGTGATACTGCTGCTCGGCACCACGATTTCGGAAACGGATTGAGTTTGGAAAGTTACCTTATAGGAATAACCATCATCCTTCATCTCCTGCGGCAGATCATACCAACGGAAAGTGAGGCTGTGAGTCCCCAGGCTGCTCACTGAATAAAACGGCACATTTCCGGAACTAAATGACGCTCCATCATCAATATTCTTTGGCTTCTCAACGACATTATTGTCCAGCAGAACCTCCTTGAGTCCAAACGAATCGGAAAAAATCTTGACATAGCCACCATCATCATACATATGTCCGATATTCATATAACTATTGCCTGTATTTTTTCTTGTAAAATATCCATATTTTTCACTCGTATATTTATATCCATCGGAGCAATATCTTACATAAACAGCACTGTCCCCTATGCAGGCAGCCAATGCTTTCCTGTTCATTTGCTTCGCCTTGTCTCCCAGATCCGGCTTTCCATAAAGCTGATGAATATCATACAGAGAAATCGCCGTGCAGTCGTGATCACTGTTCTTTTCTTTTTTTTGCTCTGTTATCAGTGAGGAAAAAGTGCCGCCGCGCAGCAAAATCGGTATATAGAATTCCGTCTCGACGGAAATGCCTTTTATGCCGGGATTTACAACAAATCTGTCCTTGAAATTACCGCCGTAAATGGCAATACGTGGAGCCGGATCGGCAGTTGCAGTCAGTGCCGCATCCACCTGCACACAGTTGTTAAAAGTACCGCCGTTTATTGTGACGGCAATGTCATTTCCGTCCGGAAGATCGAGAATTCCGACAACACCGCGAAATTCGCCGCCATTTATAGTAAGCTTGCCATAGGAGGCGATTGCAGAATCGCGTCTGTAAAGATTCTCTGTAACTCTTGTATCAAGCGTATAGTTGGCTCCATCAATACGACCGCCGTTTATTATGATTTCAGAGGTCTTGTCGGCAGCAATTACACCGTTCGGCATGGTTTGTGCGTAGTTGGTTGCGGAAACACAGGTGCTGCTTTTATAGAGGTGACCGCCGTTAATAACAACACTTGAATGATCTTCCACACGGATAAGGTTATGCGGCATCCCATCATATAAGAATCTACCGTCTATACAGTTCACATAATTCCCGTTTGAATAGCATGGACTGCTGTCATCAATCGTAAGAGTTGAACCGTCTGTCACTCTGAATATATACGGCAACGGCAAACTGTCTTTCTCCTGCTGGACAAAGATATCGCGACCGTTTAGATCTATAAATATTTGTTTTCCATTATCAATTTCGATTTTTTTCGCATCCGTAGTGCCTTGGGTATACTCCAGATCCCGAAACAGTTTAAAATAGGTGGCTGCATTGGCAGGTGCAGCGGAAATCCATTGCTGAAGCTCATCATAGTCGTAAACAATATATGGGTAGTTTTCTGTGCCGTTTCCCTCTCTGGCTTTGGCAGAAGCCGACAGTGCTGACAGCGGCAGCATTCCAACCACCATAGCAAAAGTCAACAGCCACGATATAACCCGCATTCGTTTGTTTGTCTTCATTAAAATATTCTCCTTTATATTGAAGTAACACAGTGTTTGTGCGTTCCCTTTCGTATGCTTATGCCCACGGATCGGCAGACTTCGGTGTACGCACGCCGGTCAACAGATACTGTTCCCATAGAAACCACTTACCGTCAGATCCACGCTGGCGGAGCTTGATCGAACGCGGAGCGTCCGCACCACCGCATGGGATAAATAGTTTCATATAACCCTGTTCTTCGCCGGAGACATGATTGCTTTCAATGACAATCGTATATGGCTCGGTGGGTGTATAGTTGTTGTCAGGCGTAGAACCGACAAAATAGGTGAAGGGCAGATAGGTCTTGCCATCGCGGAAACGGTCGTTTAAGAAAGAAATCTCCTGACCGTTCAATGGACGGGGACCGCGCAGCCAGTTCAGCATTTCGGTTCCGATATTCTTGTCTGCGGCATAGACACAAAGAGCAAGAACTGTAAGTGCCGCCGTCTTAAAGGGTGTGTCAAGGCTCGCCTCGGGAAGTGCCTGCATTTCGGTAAGGCTCTCCGGCAACCATGCGAAGGTAAAGCTTTCACGCTTACTACTGATGGGCTGTGCGGTGGCTCCTGCCGCTTGCTGGGCTGTGCTTTTCAATTTGTCAAAGATACTCATGGGTTATCTCTCCTCTATGAAATATATTTATTGTTTCCTTTTTCTCCGCCGCAGCCAAACCTTTTATTCTTGCTTTCCATAATCAAGCCGACTGTGCCGATTAGCAGAATCAGTGCAAAAAGGGCACTTTACAACTATAATTATACGTTTTTTTTTCGTCGTGTCACTGACACTTATGTTAGTACGTTCGCGATTTCGACACTTTTTAAGATTTTTTCCGTTATATATCCTCTTCCTCGCCGTCTGTAAGCGTTACCACCACCAGTTTGTTCTCAATGGCAGTGTTGATCAGCTCCTCTTTGTTTCTGAACTGTCCGAGCCGTATCATCTCCGCCATGTTCCAACGAACGCCGCTGATCGAAAGGTTGAACTTCTCGGCGATCTCCTTGTAGGTATCGCCCCGGATAAAGGCACGGAGGATCTCGATCTGCGCCGGGGTAAAATTCTCGGAAAAGGTCTTTTTCATCTCCACGGAAGGAGAACACTCCGGAAAGATACACTCTCCGGAAAGAGTGCGGCGAAGAACCTCAATAAGCTTTTCGGTGCCGCAGTCCTTATACCACAGGCTATCGGCACAGCCGCGCCTGGCCTGCAAAAGTACATCCGGATCCACTAGTGAAGTCACAATGACCACCTTGACGCATGGATGCACCTGCTTGATACGTCTGCCTGCCACAAGTCCGGAATGCTTGTGCAGGGTCATGACATCCATTAACACAAGGTCAACCGGAGCACAACAGAGCCGTTCTGCTTCAAAGGCGTCTCGCACAGCGGCGATGATATGAAAATCTCCCTCCGCCGTAAGTGCGTCTGCGAGGTACTTTTGCATATAAAGATCGTCCTCAACAAGTATGGTATTGATCATTCCTCATCATTCTCCTTTCC
>CAVFXS010000008.1:0-25430 GCA_963626805.1 Bacteroidales bacterium H4
AGGAGTATCTGTCGCTTTGTCTGCAAGGAGAGTCATCAATTCCGCAGCGAAAACAGATTTTAGAGATAAAAAGAAAAGCTTTGATTGCATCCATGGAGGAACTTCAGGCTTCGATTGATTTTATCGATTGGAAACAGGGATTCTATGATGATGTGCTGTCCGGAAAAACAGTCTACTACAGCAATTTAATTCCGGAATAGTATCCGTCTGAAGATTAAAGTGCTTACAACATAAAACGGTGCATGCTGGAGTATATTGACTATTAAAAGAAGAGTAATCGCTTATTATTACCTAATTTGCGACAAAGATAATAGTGATAAGCAAGATAGAAGTATTTCAATTATTCAAGATGAAAATGGAAAAAGTATAGTTTTGATTAACGATATTCGTTACAAGTCTAGAAGAAGTATTGATTGGAGTGAGATTGAGATATATCTTAAACAATATATTGGTGAATGCTATGAAATATTAGAAAGTTCAGATAAAGTCTTTATTGGCACTGATTTTCCAGATGAATTTGCTCATTCTAAGGATACAAAAGATGTAAAAGGTGCCAATGAAAAAGCAAAGGCAAATGCAGTTACTGCAATCGCGAACATAATTGAAATAGCAACAGATAAAGCAGAATTTCCTGATCATAATAAAAAGCATGGAAGCAAAGCTAAATTTGGTTGGTATCGTTATACAACTCGTTTTGGAATTCCTGTTTATAACGATGAAGGTATATTGGAAAGTTATAACATTTTTCGCGCTAGAATATTAGTAAGACGTGATGCAGATGGAAAATTGTATTTATACGATATCGTAACAATAAAAAAAGAAACGAGTAGACCGCTTGAGTCATAGACCGTACGGTAGTAAACTTCGTTTCTTGTTGTTGATATTAACATAGAAATAATCGATTGTCAATCCTACTATTCGAAATTATGTCCGCTGGAATGGTGTAACTTTTTGTGTTTTTCTCCCAAGGGTGTAAAAAAATGCTCTTTGCACCTTCACGTGCGCGAATGTTAATATAAACTAAAGTTTCAATGCATTGATATTGCCAGCAGTAAGTCGGTATGGCGTGGAATGGAATTTGCGGAAAACAACATGTGACTGTTTGTTGGATAATGGAAATAAAAGTACGGGAAATAAAAGGGGGACTAGATTTGATAAAGAAAAAAGATGAGATAACTATCCGCTCCAGTGCAGCGGAATACTTAACCTATGTTGCCTCTGTAGGTGATCAGCAGGACAGTATAGAGATGCGCTACGAGGACGAGAATATATGGCTGACACAGAAGATGATGGCCACATTGTATGATGTTGCTTTACCAACGATAAATGAACATATTAAAAAAATATACACGGATAGTGAATTAGAAGAGTCCGCAACTATTCGGAATTTCCGAATAGTTCAAACTGAAGGTTCGCGCCAGGTCACACGCGATACCAAGCACTATAGCCTTCAAATGATCATTGCCGTAGGCTTCAAGGTCAATTCCGAGCGTGCGGTACAGTTCCGAAAATGGGTAAATCAGATTGCCAAGGACTACACCATCAAAGGTTGGGTGATGGATGATGAGCGGCTGAAGCGCGGAACGTATCTGACAGAAAAGTATTTCGATGAGCAGCTAGAGCGTATCCGTGAGATTCGTGCCAGCGAAAGAAAGTTCTATCAGAAAATCACAGACCTGTATGCGACAGCCATTGACTATGATAAAAATTCTGTAACGACGAGAAGATTCTATGCGACGGTTCAGAATAAAATGCATTACGCAGTTCATGGACATACGGCGGCTGAGTTGATCGTGGAAAGAGCCAATCATACAAAAGAGCATATGCTGTCTGCATTTGAGTGGAACGCCGAAAGCAAAACGATGCTATATGGACAGGCAGATTATCCGTATGGCCGGGTGCTGTCAAAACCGGAGATAACAGAAGGAAATCCGATCAGATTATACACTCGGGAGGAAATAACGGATCTGTTTGCGAAGTTTGGTATGCAGGTACGGGCCGGTTATGCAGATTATAGCGGAGCTCCTTCGTCAGGGAATGCAATTCAGTTACTGATCTGTTTCGAGAAAATTAATTAAGAGTCGAAAATCTATGAGCATCGTAGAATAAAGCTATCTATTGACTATCTCCGAACGATATTGTATACTCACTGGTGTTCATCGGAGGGTGACTTGTTCGTAAGAAACAATAGCTGGATAAGATGGCAGGCTGGAATGCCTGTGTCTTACCCGGTTTTTTTTATACTAACGAGGAAATACAATCATTACTCACATGCAGGATCACCCGGTTCCGGAATCTGAGTGACAGGAGGTTTATATAGTCATGAAAAAAGAAGTAACATTTACAGAAGGGAAGATTATGCGGCCATTAATTCTGTTTGCACTGCCGGTGCTGCTTGCACTGTTTTTACAGGCAATGTACGGAGCCGTGGATCTCCTGATCGTTGGGAAATTTGCGACATCGGCAGATGTGTCAGCCGTATCGACCGGCTCGCAGATCATGATGACGCTGACCAATCTTGTTAGCAGCTTTGCTATGGGTACCACGATTCTTTTGGGACAACAGATCGGAAGTGGCAGAAGGAAGGAGGGCGGCAGAACGGTAGGAACGGCTATTGTGATGTTTGCAATCATAGCGGTTGTTTTATCAATTGTGCTGGTTATATTTGCACCACAGATTACGGGCATCATGAATGCTCCGGAAGAGGCATTCTCACAGACGGTTGATTATGTAAGGATCTGTGGAGGCGGTATGCTTGTGATTGTGGCTTATAACCTGATCGGATGTATTTTTCGGGGACTTGGGGATTCGAGGACACCATTGATCACGGTCATGATAGCCTGTGCATGTAATATCGCCGGAGATCTTATTCTGTGTGCTGGATTTAATCTTGGAACAAGGGGAGCTGCGATAGCTACCGTATTTGCACAGATCATAAGTGTCATTGTTTCATATCTGCTGATAAGAAAAAAAGAGCTTCCGTTTACATTTGAAAAGGCAGATTTAAGAATCCATGGTAGCACATTCCGGAAGGTCGTAGGGCTTGGAGCACCGATCGCACTGCAGGATCTTTTTGTCAGTGTGTCCTTCCTGATCATACTGGCAATCGTGAATTCCATGGGCGTGATTGCCTCTGCCGGAGTCGGAGTGGCTGAAAAGGTGTGTGCATTCATCATGCTGATTTCCTCCGCCTTTATGCAGTCCATGTCGGCATTTGTTGCACAGAATTATGGAGCCGGACATATGGACAGAGCGAGGAAAGCGTTACATTACGGCACGGCGGTATCTCTGGGAATCGGAGTGCTGATGTTCTTTATATCCTATTTCTATGGTGCGGCTCTGGCAGGAATCTTTTCACCGGACAGTGCAGTCATTGCAGCGGCAGCAGATTATTTAAGAGCCTATGCCGTTGATTGTATGCTGACTGCGGTATTCTTCTGCTATATCGGTTTCTACAATGGAATCGGTAAAACGAAATTCGTCATGATACAGGGAATCATCGGAGCGTTTGGTGTGCGGATCCCGGTGTCCTATATTATGAGCCGGCAGGCAGGTGCTACTTTATTTCAGATAGGGCTTGCAACCCCGATGTCATCTGCCGTACAGCTGCTGTTATGTCTTGGATTTATGCTGCATATCAGACACAACTCCGACCGGGAATGCAGATAGAAGCAGAGAAATCGAAAAAAATTGTGATTTCCTATTGCCAGAACAGGCAAACATGTCTAAAATACAAGTGTTGGACTCGGTTTAAACGAGCTCTGTTTATCAACATGACACAGGTGCGGAGAGAGTCGCACGAATGAATTCAGGAAAGAAAAGGTAAAATCTCAATGAAAAAAGTAGTCAAATTTGGTGGTAGCTCACTGGCAAGTGCAGAACAGTTCAAAAAAGTAGGAGATATTATCCGTGCGGATGAATCACGTGTATATGTAGTACCTTCTGCACCGGGCAAACGGTTTTCAGAAGATACAAAGGTTACCGATATGCTTCTTCATGTATATGAGACAGCAAGTGAGAGAAAAGACATTGCAGAGGAAATGGAAGCGATTAAGGCAAGATATGATGAGATCATTCAGGGGCTTGGACTGAAGGACTTTTCTCTTGATGCGGAGTTTGAAGAGATTGCAAAGGTATTGAAGGAAGAACCACAGAAGGATTATGCGGCATCCAGAGGAGAATTTCTGAATGGTAAGATCATGGCTGCATATTTGGGCGTAGAGTTTATCGATGCTGCAGAGGTTATTTTCTTTAATGAGGAAGGAAATCTGAACAGCTATAAGACAGAGAAGGTATTATCTGTCAGATTAAAGCAGTGCGAGCGTGCCGTTGTTCCGGGCTTTTATGGTACCGGTAAGGACGGAAAGGTTAAGACCTTCTCCCGTGGCGGTTCCGATGTGACCGGTTCGATTGTAGCACAGGCAAGTCGTGCAGATGTATATGAGAACTGGACGGATGTATCCGGCTTCTTAGTAGCGGATCCGCGGATCGTTCCGAATCCAAAGCCGATTAAATATATTACCTACAGAGAGTTGCGTGAGCTTTCTTATATGGGAGCATCTGTCCTTCATGAGGATGCGATCTTCCCGGTTCGTCATTGCGGTATTCCGATCAATATCCGGAACACGAATGCACCGGAGGATGCAGGAACCTGGATCGTAGAGAGTACCTGCCAGAAGCAGGATTATGTGGTTACCGGTATTGCAGGTAAGAAGGATTTCTGCACCATCTTTATCTCAAAGGCAATGATGAATTCAGAGATTGGCTTTGGACGAAAGGTATTGCAGGCATTTGAAGAGAATGAGATTTCATTCGAGCATATGCCGTCCGGTATTGATACCATGACAATTGTTGTACACGCAGATGAGTTTATCGATAAGGAGCAGAGTGTTGTGTCTGCGATTCACCGTCTGGCAGAGCCGGATTCGGTTGAAATCGAGTCAGGTATGGCATTGATAGCAGTAGTAGGTCGTGGTATGAAGTCAGCCAGTGGTACTGCAGGTAAGCTGTTCAGTGCCCTTGCAAAGGAAGGCATTAATATCAAGATGATCGATCAGGGTTCTTCAGAGCTGAATATCATTATCGGAGTTAAGAACAGTGATTTTGAGACTGCGATCAGAGCAATTTATCATACCTTTATTACAAAGTAGGATATTCAGATTGTGAGATTATACGAAACGGTTTCGGGCAGCAGAGACAGGGATCGGTAAAGCATATGCGCATAGAAGAGACTGGGGCAGAATGCTCCGGTCTCTTTTTTATACGCGGGCAACGAATTTTCGCAATGAATTGCAGTTCAGATATAAGTATAATATAATAAATCAGAGAATGTTAAGAAAAGAGGAAGAGCATGTATTACAGTAACGTTTTAGACCTGATCGGTGACACGCCGTTAATGAGCCTGCAGGAGTCGACCGGTTATCATATATTTGCCAAGGAGAGCGGTATGTTCAGGATAATCTGATCGAATTAAGAAAATTACATAAGATGTCGCAGGAGGAGCTGGCAGAGCAGCTACAGGTCAGCAGATAGACAATCTCCAAATATGAGATCGGCTGATCGTTTTCAGAGATGAGACTCAGGGAATTGCATCGGTCAACGAGAAGGAATTTCTGAATATGATGAAGCAGATCCGGAAGGATAAATAGTAGGATAGATAGGAGGAAAAAATCATGAGCATGGAACACATTTCAAGAGAGGACGCATTTAAATTACTGAAAAAGTACAATCAGGATCCATTTCATATCCAGCATGCACTGACCGTGGAAGCAGTTATGAAATGGTATGCGAAGGAATTAGGCTATGGCGAGGATGCAGAATACTGGGGTATTGTCGGATTACTGCATGATATTGATTTTGAGCTGTATCCGGAGGAGCATTGCCTGAAAGCACCGGAGCTGTTACGGGAAGGCGGTGTCGGTGAGGATATCATTCATGCCGTATGTTCCCATGGATATGGGATCACCGTAGGTTGCGGTACCACGATTGATGTGAAACCGGAGCATGAGATGGAGAAGGTACTGTTTGCGGCAGATGAGCTGACCGGATTGATCTGGGCGGCTGCATTAATGCGTCCGTCGAAGAGTACGAAGGATATGGAATTAAAGTCTCTGAAGAAAAAGTATAAGAGTAAGGGTTTTGCAGCCGGTTGCTCCAGAGAAGTGATCGAACGGGGAGCCGAGCAGTTGGGCTGGGAGCTGGAAAAGCTGTTGACCATGACCCTGCAGGCAATGGCAGACAGTGAGGATGAGATTCAGGCAGAGATGGAAGCGGAGAAATAAGAGAAGAAACGATTTATTCAGGAGTCAGAAAAAGGAGTCATAACATGAAGGTATTGATTATTAACGGAAGTCCGAGAGTCAACGGTAATACAACGATTGCCATCCGGGAGATGGAGCAGGTGTTTGCTGAGAACGGGGTAGAAACAGAAACTGTACAAATCGGAATGAAGGATGTGCGCGGCTGTATTGCCTGCGGACGTTGTGCAGAGACCGGGAAATGCGTATTTGATGATGTGGTCAATGAGCTGGCACCGAAGTTTGAAGCGGCAGATGGTCTGGTAATTGCCAGTCCGGTTTACTATGCATCGGCCAATGCGACTCTGATCGCATGTCTGGACCGTTTGTTTTACAGCACCCACTTTAACAAGGCCATGAAGGTAGGAGCCAGTGTGGTCTGTGCAAGACGAGGCGGCTGTTCTGCGACCTTTGATGAGCTGAATAAATACTTTACGATTTCCAACATGCCGATCGCATCCAGCCAGTATTGGAACAGTATCCATGGCAGAGAGCCGGGAAAGGCACAGATGGATGAGGAAGGAAAGCAGACCATGCGGGTACTTGCACGGAACATGACGTTCCTGATGAAGAGTATCGCACTGGGAAAAGAACAGTTCGGATTGCCGGAAACGGAGGAGCATGTCTGGACACATTTTATCCCATAAGGTAATTTGTTCCGATTTTTACAATTTTTAAATGAAAAATGTGCTAGAATCTGTTTTATAAGGAACAGACAAAGGCGTCTGAATGGAATTTCCATTCGGACGCTTTTTCTTTTAAAAACATTGGATGAGAAGAAGACAGATTGGAAAGGATGATTGGGATATGGCAGAGAGAATCAAGGAACATCCGATTCTGGGTGTTCAGGAAAAAGGAGCGGAGGTTACATTCCGATTTGATGGAAAAGAATTAAAAGGCTATGAAGGAGAACCGATTGCAGCCGCATTAAAGGCAGCCGGCGTGATGGTTCACAGGTACACGAAGAAGGAACACAAGCCGCGAGGAATCTTCTGTGCGATCGGCAGATGTACCGACTGTGTTATGGTGGTGGACGGAGTTCCGAATGTCAGAACCTGTATTACCCCATTGAAGGCAGGCATGGATGTTCGTACCCAGTATGGGGTAAGTGATAAACCGTTTGAGGAACAGTAAGGAGGGTTCAGATATGAAAAGATATGATTTGATAATTGTAGGAGCTGGCCCATCCGGTCTGTCAGCAGCAATCGAGGCAGCCAAGAGAGGCCTGAAGGTTGTAGTATTTGATGAAAATGAGAAACCGGGCGGTCAGTTATTTAAGCAGATCCATAAGTTCTTCGGATCTAAGGAGCATCGGGCAAAGGTCAGAGGCTATGTGATCGGACAGCAGTTGCTGGATGAGGCCGATGCGGCCGGTGTGGAGGTTGTCTTAAATGCAACGGTCATCGGTTTATATCAGGATAAAGAAGTGGTTGTAAAGCATGGCGAGGAGATCTGTCATTACAAGGGTGATGCGATCATTATTGCAACCGGTGCGGCAGAGAATATGGTAACCTTCCCGGGCTGGACGCTTCCGGGTGTTATCGGCGCAGGAGCAGCACAGACCATGATGAATCTGCACGGAGTGCTTCCGGGCAAAAAGGTACTGATGCTTGGCTCCGGAAATGTAGGTCTGGTTGTATCCTTCCAGCTTCTGCAGTGTGGCTGTGAGGTGGTAGCACTCGTAGATGCGGCACCGAGAGTCGGTGGTTATGGTGTCCATGCAGCCAAGGTGGCAAGAACCGGCGTCCCGTTCTATCTGTCTCACACGATTGTAAAGGCAGAGGGCGAGGATTGTGTAACCGGAGTTACCATTGCAGAAGTAGATGAGCATTTCCAGTTCATTCCGGGCACGGAGAAGCATTTTGATGTGGATACGATCTGTCTGGCGGTCGGACTTTCCCCAATGTCTCAGCTGCTTAAGATGGTTGGCTGTAAGATGGAGGATAACCCGAAGCGTGGCGAACAGGTTCCGATCTGTGATGAATACGGAAGAACCTCGATTCCGGGTATCTATGTAGCCGGTGATGTATCCGGTATTGAGGAAGCCTCTTCTGCCATGATCGAAGGAAGAATGGCAGGAATTGCAGCCTCCGAGTATCTGGGTTATATCGGTGAGGAAGAAATGAACACCGAGCTGGCAGGTCTGGACAAAGCACTGGACGGTCTGCGGCAGGGAATGTTCGCACCGAAGAACAGAGGAAAGGCAATCGAGAAGACAGAGGAAGGGATCCCGATCTCAACCAATCTGTTAAAGCATGGCTATGTGAGTGATGATGAGATAGAACGGTTTCCGGGTGTGACGCACAGACCGGGTATTCATCCGGTCATCGAATGTACACAGAATATTCCGTGTAATCCGTGTCAGGATGCATGCCCGAAGAAATGTATATCCATCGGTGCTAATATTACATCGCTGCCGATCGCAGTGGATGGTGCTGAGTGTATCAATTGCGGTATGTGTGTGGCAAGCTGTTCCGGACAGGCAATCTTTCTGGTCAATGAAGACTGTGGAGACGGCACTGCAACTGTGACGCTTCCGTATGAATTTCTGCCGCTTCCGGAAGCCGGAACCAAAGGCATTGCATTGGGACGTAACGGACAGAAGGTATGCGATGCAGAGGTTGTGGAAGTAAAGAGTATGAAGGCATATGATAAGACCAATCTTCTGACTATGAGGGTTCCGAAAGAGTATGCCATGAAGGCAAGATTCTTTAAGTATAACAATTAGTTAGGAGGATGTGCTATGAATGCAGTAAATGATAGATCAAGAGATATTGGACCATTTGTACCGGGACCGGATGATGATATGCTGATCTGCCGGTGTGAGGAGATCACCAAGGGTGAGATTCGGAAGGCTGTTCACGAAGGGATGTGGACGATGACGGAGATCCGGCGTTACCTGCGGACCGGTATGGGACTTTGCCAGGGACAGACCTGTGCAAAGCTGGTAAAGGGAATCGTGGCAAGAGAGCTGAAGGTATCTCCGGCAGAGCTGGAGCCGGCCACTTCGAGAGCTCCGATGCGTCCGATTGAGATGCGGATATTTGCAAATGAAGTGAAGGAGGGTGAGGAGCATGAATAATACGGCAAAGGTAGTTGTAATCGGCGGTGGAATCATAGGATGTTCCATCAGCTATTATCTGGCAAAACGAGGCGTCAGTGTAATTTGTCTGGAAGGCTCCGATCATTTCGGAAACGGTGGTTCCAGCCGGAACGGCGGTGGTGTCCGTCAGTCCGGACGTGATCCGAGAGAGCTTCCGTTGGTCATGTATGGAATTAAGAACTTCTGGCCGACCTTATCCGAGGAACTGGAGGTTGACTGTGAATATCATCAGGATGGTAACCTGCGGCTTGGAAAAACAGAAAAGCACAGACAGATTCTGACCGGACTGACGGACCGGGCAGTGAAGGTAGGCCTGGATGTCCGTATGATAGACGGAGATGAGGTGCGACGCATTAATCCGTATCTGTCGGATGAAGTAACCTGTGCGAGCTGGTGTCCGACCGATGGTCATGCGAACCCGCTGACCACCACACTGGGATATTATAAGACAGCCAGAAAGCTTGGTGTCCATTTCATTTCCGGAGAGCAGGTTGTTGAATTACGGAAGATAAAAGGAAAGCTCAGACAGGTGATCTGTGCGTCCGGAGATGTGTTTGAAGGTGAGACCGTGGTGCTGGCAGCCGGATATGAATCCAGAAAGATCGCAGGGACCGTAGGGATTGATATACCGATGCAGCTGGCCATGCTGGAGGCACTGGTTACGGAGGCAGAGCCGCATATGTTTGATCAGATGCTCGGAACCGCAGAGGCGGACTTCTATGGTCATCAGACAAAGCATGGTTCCTTTGTATTTGGCGGCTCATCCGGATTAGAGGGATTTACCAAGGATAACGGAACTCTGATCTGTTACAGTAAGACAGCACCATGTATCTGTCGTGGTATTATGAAATATTTCCCGGATCTTGCCAATGCGAAGATCGTCAGAACCTGGGCCGGCTGGATGGACCGTTGTGCGGATGGTGTGCCGGTACTCGGAACGGTCAGTGAGGTACCGGGGCTGGTACTGGCATGTGGATTCTCCGGACATGGATTCGGAATCGCACCGGGAGTTGGTGACCAGCTGGCAGAGCTGATCACGACCGGAAATACGACGGTTGATCTGCATGAGCTGCGATACGACAGATTCAAGGCTAAGATATAGGTAGTTTTCGATAGGAGAGAAGGTGACGGAGATGCTCTGGAAAAAGGATAGATTAAGACCCATACAGCCGTATTTTGTAATGGATTCCGAAAATTTCCGTCAGGAGGTTTACCTGAAACAGGGAATCTCACATTTCTACTCCTTCGAGGTGGAAAGCCCGCAGTTTCTGAATGCGGTGCCGGATGCCTGTATTGACCTGTTTTTTGAATATACGGAGCATGGACTGGAGGCATATGCCTGTGGGACGGTGTTGCATTTCCAGTCTATGGAATGGAGAGGCAGCCGGGAGGTGTTTGGTGTCCGGTTTATGCCGGGAGTCCAGCCGGATATTATAGATGTAACACTAAGATCGTTAGTGGGGAAACGGGTTCCGCTGCAGGAGATTGTGGTGGATCCGGAGCTTTTAACATTGATGGCGGCCGAGACAGATTTCTATCAGCGGATCCGGGTATTTCTGCAACAGTATACCAGGGCACAGAACCGGAGAAAGAATTCTGCAGAGAAGGAGGAGCTGATCTGGTCTGTGAAGCAGATGGTATATGAGAGTGACGGTAAGGTGCGGATCGCTGAGATGCAGGAGCGGACAGGATATTCGGAACGCTATATCAACCGGGTGTTTATCGAGGAAATGGGCTTCTCGCCCAAGGTGTTCTGTAAGATCATTCAGTTTCAGCGGGCGCTGGAGTTCTTAAACTATGGCGCTCCGGATAAGATGACGGACGCCGCCGTGTATCTGGGCTATTATGACCAGCCGCAGTTTATCAGAGACTTTAAGGCTTTTTGCGGAGTGACACCCTATAAATATCTGAAGATGACGGAGGAACATAGATACCGGAATCAGATTCAGGAAACAAAATGGCTGGAATCTTAAAATAGTTCCGATTTATACAAGAATATCGGAATTGAAAAGAGTAATCTAAGCATAAAGACAAAGACGTCATGGTCGAAAGACTGTGGCGTCTTTCCTGGTTTAAAAACAATATACAGACAGGAGGAAATGAAAATGGAATATCCGGAGATTGATTTATTATATTTGAATGAGGAAGATATGATCGCAGCAGGTGTAAAGGACATGAAGGGCTGCGTAGAGGCAATGGAAGAGATGTTTAAGCTGATGAAGATCGGTGATTACCGTATGGGCGGTGCCAACGGAAACAGTCACGGCTGTATGGTCATGTTTCCGGAATCTTCTCCGTTTCCGGAGATGCCGGTAGACGGACCGGATCGGCGGTTTATGGCAATGCCGGCATATCTCGGTGGTAAATTCGATATGGCAGGTATGAAGTGGTATGGCTCTAACGCAGAGAACCGGAAGAAGGGGCTGCCGAGATCCATTCTGACCCTGATCTTAAATGATAAGGACACCGGAGCGCCACTGGCATTTATGTCAGCAAATATCTTATCGGCATACCGGACCGGAGCCGTTCCGGGTGTCGGATTTAAATACTTTGCAAGAGAAAATGCAGAAACGATCGGTATTGTCGGACCGGGTGTCATGAGTAAGACGGCACTGGCAGCCGCGATGGCGGTTCGTCCAACGATCAACACCGTAAAGGTAAAGGGACGTGGACAGGCGAGTCTGAACAGGTTTATCGAATATGTGAAGAAGGAGTATCCGGGTGTAAATGTCTATGCCGTAGATTCGATTGAAGAAGCCGTACGGGACAGTGATATCGTTTCGGTTTCGACCTCTTCTCCGACCGGTGATCCGTCGCTTTATCCGTACATAGCAGAGGAATGGATCAAGCCGAGAGCTGTGATCGAGAGTACCGCCGCACTCCGCTTCGATGATGACTTTGTAATTAACCGGGCAAGAACCGTTACAGATAATATCAAGCTCTATGAGGCGTGGGAAGAGGAAATGAAGCCAAATGCATACAATACGATTCCGATTCCGGCCGTGCGGGTGGAGGATCTGATCGCAGACGGACGGATGAAGACAGAGCAGATCGATGATCTGGGAGATGTTTTACTTGGAAATATTCCGGTACACCGCTCAGAGGATGAGGTGGTAATCTATTCCGTAGGCGGCATGCCGGTGGAAGATATTGCATGGGGGACGATCGTATACCGGAATGCATTGGAAAAGGGCATCGGAACGAAGCTGAATCTGTGGGAAACACCGCAGATGGTATAAAGGATATGGGTATCAGTTGCAGGACAGAGTATGAAGGAGGTCTTGGCTATGGAATTTTCAAAAATCGAAGTAATCACATCTATGAATAAAGTACAGGACTTAAAGGCGGCACTGAGTAAGCTCGGGGTCAGCGGTATTACGGTAGCCCAGGTGATCGGCTGCGGTGTGGAAAAGGGCACCTTTGAATTTGAGGTAGAACGGAATGCGGAAATGGAGCTTCTTCCAAAGCAGATGATCATGATCATTATTGAAAATGAAAAGGTACATGATGTAGTGGAGCTGGTGAAGAAGGAGTTATATACAGGGCATATCGGAGACGGCAAGATCATTATTTCTCCGGTATCGAATGTAATCCGTGTCAGAACCGGAGAAGAGGGACTGGATGCACTGAAATAAGGGTGTGAAAGTCAGGGTTTAGGTTTGGAGATGATGGTTATGAATGATAAAAAATTAGGACTTCCAAGTGTCATAGCAACCGCTGTCGGACTGATCGTGGCGACCAGCTGCCTGATGTCTTTAGGACAGGGAGCGGGTGCACTGGGAACCGGATTTATTGTATCAATGATACTTGCATGTGCGATCAATATCTGTACGGCATTCTCACTGGCAGAGCTGAATGCGGTCATGCCGAATCTGACCGGTGGTCTGGCACAGTATACACTGGCCGGAATGGGGCCGTTTATTACAATCGTGACAATGGTCGGTGGATACATTGTATGTCAGTCCATTGCCGGCTCTGTAGAATGTGCGATGTTTGGAAATGCCATTAATTCGGTATTCCATACCGGCATACCGTCATCGGTATTCTGCATTCTTCTTCTGGTCGTTCTGATCATAACGAATCTGCTTGGTGTGGACGTATTTGCCAAGGTACAGAACGTGGTGGCATATGGTCTGATTCTGTCATTGGTGATCATGGGACTGATCGGAATCTTCGGACTGGGTACCGGCGAAGAGGTGCATCAGAAGATGAACCAGGCAGGCTCCTTCTCAGACTGCTTCTCCATGCTGGGACTGGCCTTCTTCCTGTTTATAGGAAGTGAGTTTGTTATCCCGATCGCCAAGGATGTAAAGAATGCGAGAAGGAATGTTCCGCTGGGGATGGTCTTAAGTCTTCTGATCATCTGCGGAATGCAGATTCTGGTTATCTGCGGTATGGGACATTATACCAGCTGGGCGGATCTGGCAGCCAGTGAATCTCCGCATATCTTATATGGTACAGCCATTCTGGGAAAGGCAGGTGCACTGTGGATGATCCTGGTATCCGTGTTTGCCGTGATCAGTACGGTGAATTCGAGCATCAGCTTTTTATCCTATATGTGTGCGGGAATGGCCAAGATCAATCTGATGCCGGAGATTTTCCTGAAAAGAAACAAACGGGGTGCTTATTATGTTGGAATACTGATGATCGGAGTCATTATGATTCTGGTAAATGCGACCGGACTTTCAACCAGTGATTCGCTTTCCTTTATGATCCTGGTGGCAATCGTTTTCTGGATGATTTCCTATGTCATTGCAAATATTAATGTATTGATATTCCGAAGGAAGCTGCCGAAGGCACCACGGACCTTTAAGGTGCCGTTTGGTCCGGTGATTCCGATCATCGGAATTATCGGTAACGTATTTATGATCTGGAACATTGACGGAGATCCGGCAGTCCGCGGAAAGATTTTTATGATTGACGGTATTATCTTTGTATTGCTGGCGATATATTCCGCAATCTGGTGCAAGGTGAAGTTAAAGAGAAAGCTGTTCCAGCCGATCCCGATCCATGAGGTTATGGCAATGGAGAATCCGTTGTATCTCTCGGCACGGAAGAAATATCGGAGTCAGGAGAAAAAAGAAGCGGAATCCTAGAAAATCCATAGTGTCTGCTTGCAATTTTACAGAATAACAGATATGATAAATAACAGGAGTCCGTATGGATTCCTGTTATTTTTAATGCTATTGGGGAGAATTATATATGGAAGAAAATAAAAAGTTCGATATTCAGTCGGAGATCCTTTACTTAAAGCAGGTAGTGACAAGACTGCGGGCGGAGGATGGATGTCCGTGGGACCGGGAGCAGACGCATCAGTCGTTGAAACCGGAGTGCGTGGAAGAGGCTGCAGAGGTGATCGGCGGCATTAATATATTAGATCAGACCGGAAACGGTGATAATCTGAAGGAAGAATTGGGAGATCTGCTGTTGCAGGTTGTAATGCATGCAGAGATAGCAGAAGAGGAAGGTCTGTTTGATCTGGCAGATGTCATCCATGGAGTTGCAGAGAAGATGGTGCGCAGACATCCGCATGTGTTCGGAGAATCCGATGCGAAGGATGAGGCTGCCCTGAAGGAGCAGTGGGGCAGGATCAAGGAGCAGGAGAAGAAGGGCAAGGAGTGGATGGAGAAGTTTCTGCCGGAGGCTTTTGATGAATCGGAGCAGTTGATCGAGGCAGCCAGAAAGAGAAAGGGTCTGCATGCGGCAGAGGATGATAAGCTGATTCACGGAATCCATCATGTTTCCATGAAATGCTGCAGTGCCGAGGAGTATGCAAAGGTGATCCATTTCTATCGGGATATTCTGGGACTGCCGGTGCGTCGGAGCTGGGCGAGTGGTATTATGCTGGACACCGGGAATGGATTGCTGGAGGTATTTCCGGATGGGGATGAGCCGTTAGAAAAGGGTGTCATCCGGCATTTCGCATTTGCGGTAGATGATCCGGATGCCTGCGTAGAAGCAGTGCGGAAGGCAGGCTATGAGGTACTGATTGAACCGAAAAACATTATGATCGCATCCAAACCGGAATTCCCGGCAAGAATCGCATTTTGCAGGGGCCCGTTAGGAGAGGAGATTGAATTTTTCTGCGAGAAATAGGCAGCAGTATGGAAGCCGGCAGAGAATAAAATAACAGAAAAAAGAAACACTAAGAGCAGACTGTGAGTGCAGTCTGCTTTTGTTATGGCAATGCGAGAATACGGTGTGATTGTATAAGGGTGGTTACATTTCGAAGCGAAAAAATCTAATTACCTATTGACATGGTAGGTGAATAGGATTATTCTGTGGTGAGAAGTTAAATAGTATGAAGAAAGAAGGAACAGCAGGTATGGTGATTTCATCAAAGGGAAGATATGCACTGCGGGTCATGGTCTATCTGGCGGTACATCATGATGGCAGCTATATTCCGTTAAAAGAAATATCGCAGCAGGAAGCATTGTCCCAGAAATATCTGGAAAGTATTACCCGATTGTTATCGAAGAATCATCTGATCGAGGCAGCCAGCGGACATGGAGGAGGCTATCGTCTGACCAGAGAACCCAAGGATTACAGTGTGGGAGAAATTCTGAAACTGACAGAAGGCACTCTGGCACCGGTCGCATGTTTAAAAGATGATTCCATGCCGTGTGATCGATCGGAGCTCTGTTACACGCTCCCAATCTGGCAGGGACTGGCAGATCTGATCAATAATTACTTTGATAATATGACACTGGAGGATGTGGCAAAGGGAGCCGTCGGACAGACAGGTGCGGTACAGGCTCAGAAGTAAGTGGTATAGATGACTTAAGAATAGAACCATAAACATAAACAGATGGAATAATCAGGAGGAAGAAAGATGGCAGATAAGCAGTTATTGGAAGTAAAGGATTTATATGTAGAGGTTGAAGATAAGAAGATTCTTCACGGCGTGGATTTATCCATTGGCAGTGGTGAGACCCATGTTTTGATGGGACCGAACGGAACCGGAAAGTCTACCCTCGGCTATGCCCTGATGGGAAATCCGAAGTATACAGTAACCGGTGGCGAGATCTGGTTTCAGGGAAAGAACATTACGGAGGAGTCGGTAAACGAGCGTTCCAAGGACGGTTTATTCCTGTCCTTTCAGAATCCGTTGGAGGTTCCGGGTGTGACCCTGAGCTCCTTCATCCGGAATGCACTGGAGCAGAAGACCGGAAAGCGGATCAAGCTGTGGGATTATAAGAAGGAGCTGGAGAAGACAATGGCATTGCTGCAGATGGATCCGTCTTATGCAGAGCGTGATCTGAATGTAGGCTTTTCCGGTGGTGAGAAGAAGAAGGCTGAGATCCTCCAGCTTCTGATACTGAAGCCGGCACTGGCCATTCTGGACGAGACCGATTCCGGTCTGGATGTAGATGCGGTACGAACCGTATCTGCCGGTATTGAGGAATATCAGAAGAACTGCAACGGAAGTCTGCTGATCATCACACATAGTACAAAGATTCTGGAATCTCTGTCCGTAGATTATACACATGTTATGGTAGAGGGTAAGATCATTAAGACCGGAGATGCATCCCTGGTAGATGAGATCAATGCAGAAGGCTTTGGCAGATACGAGTCACAGAACCAGTAATGGGAAAGGAGTGCCCGAAGGATATGAAAGAGAAGACTTACGTAGAAGATATCGATCGTAATATATATGATTTCAAAGACGAGGAAAAGGATGCCTATAAGCTGAAGGCAGGTCTGACCCCGGAAATCGTAGAACAGTTATCAAAGGAAAAGCATGATCCGGCATGGATGCAGACCTTCCGTCTGGAATCCCTGCAGATCTATAACAATATGCCAATCCCGGACTGGGGTCCATCCATTGAAGGACTGAACATGGATAATATCGTAACCTATGTCAGACCGAATACAAAGATGAAGGCAAAATGGTCCGAGGTCCCGGAGGATATTAAGAATACATTTGAACGTCTGGGAATCCCGCAGGCAGAGCGGAAGTCTCTGGCCGGTGTCGGTGCCCAGTATGATTCCGAGCTGGTATATCACAATGTCCGAGAAGAGGTTGCCGAAAAGGGCGTTGTCTATACCGATATGGAGAGCGCATTAAATGGTGAATATGCAGATATGGTACGGACACATTTTATGAAGCTGGTTCGCCCGAATGATCATAAATTCGCCGCACTGCATGGGGCAGTATGGTCCGGAGGTTCGTTCGTTTATGTACCACCGGGTGTTTCTGTAGAGATTCCGTTGCAGTCTTATTTCCGGTTAAATGCACCGGGGGCCGGTCAGTTTGAACATACCCTGATCATCGTAGATGAGGGCGCGGATCTGCATTTCATAGAGGGCTGTTCCGCACCGAAATATAACGTAGCGAATCTGCACGCAGGCTGTGTGGAGCTTTTTGTCGGCAAGAACGCAAAGCTTCGTTATTCCACAATTGAGAACTGGTCCAAAAACATGTATAACCTGAACACAAAGCGGGCAACGGTAGCGGAGGGCGGAACCATTGAATGGGTATCCGGTTCCTTTGGCTCCCATGTATCCTACCTGTATCCGATGAGTATCTTAAAGGGCAAGGGTGCCAGAATGGAATTTACCGGCATTACCTTTGCCGGCAAGGGACAGAATCTGGATACCGGTGCAAAGGTCGTTCATGCAGCACCGGACACCAGCTCCTATATGAATACACGGTCTATCTCCAAGGATGGAGGTATCAGTACCTTCCGTTCTTCTGTAGTTGTGACCAAGGAGGCAGAGCATTCCAAGTCTGCGGTATCATGCCAGTCACTGATGCTGGATTCCATTTCACGGTCCGATACGATCCCGGCTATGGATATCCGTACCAGAAAAGCAAATGTCGGACATGAGGCACAGATCGGAAGCATCAGTGATGATGCGGTATTCTATCTGATGAGCCGTGGAATGAGTGAAGAGGATGCCAGAGCCTGCATTGTCAGCGGATTTGCAGATAACGTATCCAAGGAGCTGCCACTGGAGTATGCATTGGAAATGAATAATCTGATCCGTCTGGAAATGAAGGGCAGTATTGGTTAAGGAGGTGCCGGAAATGGAAGAAAATTACGAGATGAAGATTAATGCATTGCCATCCAAAACATGGCATTGGTTACATTTAAATGATACAACGGTTCAGTGGAAACCGGCATCGGCTCCGTGTCAGGTGCTGACCGAAGGCGGAAAGCCGATCGAGGTGTCAGAAGAAGAGAAACAGGTGGTGGAAACCGGAGCAGGGAAGGAAGCGGATGTACTGTTTACCGACCCGGATGTGAGCGGTTATAGGATTCAGGCAGATGAGACAAATAAGGGCGAGACTGTCCGTATGACGATCGGCAGCCGGGAGGCAGAAGGCTCTGCAGGTATGCTGTTTGTAAAGGCGGAGAAGGAGTCTGAGCTGACACTGATCCAGGCCTTCCCGGAGAGCCAGCTTCCGACAGATCATCTGGCATTCCGGACACAGATTCAGGCAAAGGCAGGAAGTAAGATCCGTCTGGTACAGATCTTTATGCAGAGTGAGCAGACGGAGCAGTTAAATGATATCGGATGTACCTGTGAAGAAGGTGCGAAGTTTGAACTGCTGCAGATGGTAATCGGAAAGGGAAATCTCTACAACGGAATCCGGACAGATCTGAACGGAGCTGCATCGGATGTACAGATTGCAATCGGTTATCTGGGCCAGAAGAAGCAGATACTGGATATGAATCTGATCGTGAATCATTTCGGGAAGAAGACCAACAGCCTGATTCAGGTGGATGGTACCTTAAAGGATTCCGCTCAGAAGATATTCCGCGGTTCCATTGATTTCAAGAACGGCTCCTCCGAATCCAAGGGAGCAGAGACGGAGAATGTCCTGTTGCTTGGAGATGATGTAGTGAATAAGACGATTCCGCTGATCCTTTGTGCAGAGGAGGATGTGGAAGGCTCTCATGGAGCAACGATCGGTGAATTGGACGAGGATACATTATTCTATTTTGCATCCAGAGGTATCGGAGCGGAAGCTGCAGAGGATATTATGGCAAAGGGTAAGATGGAGGTACTTTATCGTCAGATTCAGGATGAAGAGACAGAAGCACTGGTAGAAAAGCAGCTGGCGGAGGTAATGGCGTATGACAGAGCATGATTACAGGAAGGATTTTCCACTCCTTCAGACGAACCGGACAATCTATATCGATAATGCGGCGACTGCCCAGAAACCCGCAGTTGTCATTGAGGCAGAGAAGCAGTTTTATGAAGAGAGCAATGCGAATCCGTTACGTGGATTTTATCCGTTGAGCCTGCGTGCCACGGAGGTTTATGAGAATGCGAGAGTGGCGGTTCGGGACTTTATCCATGCGGATTCTGAGAAAGAGATCATCTTTACCAGAAATACGACTGAAGGACTGAATCTGGTGGCTTACAGCTATGCCTGCCACCATTTGAAGCCGGGGGATGAGATCGCAGTTACGATCATGGAACATCACAGTAACCTGTTGCCGTGGCAGATGGCAGCACAGGTGACAGGAGCAACACTTCGGTATCTGGAGTGTGAGCCGGACGGAACCCTGACAGATGAGACCTTAGAGACCGGGATTAATGAGCATACAAAGCTTCTGGCAGTCGGACATGTATCGAATGTGCTCGGATGTGTGAATCCGGTACGGAAGATGGCTGATCGGGCACATGCATTTGGGGCAGTGGTAGTGGTAGATGCGGCACAGAGTGCTCCGCATATGCCGATTGATGTGCATGAGCTGCAGGCTGATTTCCTGGCATTTTCCGGACATAAGCTGATGGCACCGATGGGAATCGGTGTGCTGTATGGGAAAGAAGCACTGTTGGAAGAAATGCCACCATTCATGACCGGTGGTGAAATGATTTCATCGGTATCCAGAGAAGGTGCGGTGTTTGCAGAGCTGCCGCATAAATTCGAAGCGGGAACGGTAAATGCAGCCGGTGCAGCCGGACTGGCAGCCGCAATTCATTATATTGAAGAGGTTGGATTTGAGACCATTGAGGCACGGGAGATTCAGCTCACCAGACGGGCTATGGAAGGCTTGGCTAAGATTCCGCATGTGCATGTGATCGGTTCGGAGAAGCCGGAGAATCACACCGGAATCGTAGCATTTACGATCGAACAGGTGCATCCGCATGATGTAAGCGAGATCCTGGCAGCAGACGGAATCGATGTGCGAGCCGGACATCATTGCGCACAGCCGCTCCTTACTTATCTGAAGGTCTATAATACAACCAGAGCAAGCTTTATGTTTTATAATACACCGGAAGAGGTGGGTGCATTTGTAAAGAGTGTATCGGAAGTAAGGAGGAAGATGGGATATGGAGAATAGAAGCTTTTACAATGAGATTCTGACAGAGCATAATATCCGGCCGGACTTTAAGCATGATCTTCCGGATGCCAATGTGGTGCTGGAGGGTGTGAATCCGAACTGCGGAGATGATATCTGGTTAAAGTTAAAGGTAGAAGACGGTGTGATCAAGGATGGGGCATTTATCGGAGACGGATGTGCGATTTCTCAGGCATCTGCGGATATTATGCTTGGAATGATCATCGGTAAGACCGAGGAAGAGGCCAGATATCTGAGCGAGCTGTTTCTTAAGATGATCAAGGGCGAAGCAACCGATGAAGAAATCGATGAGCTGGAGGAGGCTTCTGCCCTGAAGGATATATCACATATGCCTGCGAGAGTAAAATGTGCTGTTCTCGGCTGGCATACAATGGACGAGGCTTTGAAAAAAAAATAAGCAGTTGTCTTATCTGCATCTTTGCCGGTGGTATGCTATTATAATATAGAACCATCTGCAAAGACGTTAAGATAAGATTCGTAAGAGGTGGAATATGAAAAAGCAGCTGATTATAAAAAATATAAGTGTAACAATTGCTATATTATTGGCGAGTTTTGGATTGTGTCTTATTATGCAGAACGTATTTGAGGAACGTGTGCTGATTCCCAGCATTTTTATGCTGGGGGTGTTCCTGATTTCGGTTATTACGGATGGATTTGTATACGGGGTGATAGCATCCGTAGTGAGTGTACTGGCTGTAAATTATGCCTTTACATTTCCTTATTTCCGGATCAATTTTACGATTCCGGAAAATCTTTTATCTGCGATCATTATGATTGCAATAACACTGATTACCTGTTGTCTGACGAGTAAGATTAAGCATCAGGAACAGATTCGACTGGAAAGCGAACGGGAGAAAATGAGGGCGAATCTGTTGCGGGCAGTATCACATGATCTTAGAACACCGCTGACAACCATATACGGAGCGAGTTCAGCATTGCTGGAGAGTGGACAGGATTTTACAGAAGAGCAGAGACACCAGATGCTGGAGGGTATTAAGGAGGATTCACAGTGGTTGCACCGGATGGTGGAAAATCTGCTGTCAATTACCAGACTGGATGGGGAGAATGTAACGATTATCAAAACTTCAACTGTATTGGATGAGCTTCTGGATTCTGTTTTAGTAAAATTCAGTAAGCGATATGCTAATCAGGAGGTAGAGGTCGAGATACCGGATGAACTGGTAATGATACCGATGGATGCATTGCTGATCGAGCAGGTAATTGTAAATATTTTGGAAAATGCAGTTCAACATGCAGAGGGAATGGATAAGATATGGTTACGGGCATTTACCATTTCCAATAAGGTCATCTTTGAGGTCCGGGATAATGGCAAGGGTATTCCGGAGGAAAAGTTAAAGACGATCTTTGCAGAAGGAATTGGATTATCGGTTTGTGCAACAATCATCAAGGCACATGGCGGGGATATTACGGCTGAAAATTCGAACAGTGGAGGTGCAGTTTTCAGATTTACCCTGGATGTAGAGGAGCGGGAAAGTGATGAAGAATCGATATAAAATATTAGTGATAGAAGATGAGGAAAACATCAATAATCTGTTAAGTGCATTAATGGAGGCGAATGGATATCAGGCGATTTCTGGTTATTCCTGTGAGGATGGGACGATGCTATTTATATCCTATCATCCGGATCTGGTAATTCTGGATCTGGGACTTCCGGATAAGGATGGAATTACATTCTTAAAGGAACTCAGAAAAGAGACGCTGACACCGATAATTGTCCTGTCAGCCAGATCAGATGAACAGGATAAGGTAGAGGCATTGAATCTGGGTGCTAATGATTATGTAACAAAGCCATTTGGCTCGGCAGAACTGGTAGCAAGGGTACAGACAGCACTCCGGATCAATTCCCACCGAGCAGAGAATGGAAAACTGCCGGGAGGAAGGTTTAAGACCGGAGAACTATCGATTGATTATGATGCACGGACAGTCCGTATCGCAGACAAAGATATTAAGCTGACACAGACGGAGTACAATATTGTAGCGTTACTTTCCGAGCATGCTGGAAAGATGCTGACCTATAGCTTTATCATTCAGGAAATATGGGGCTATAATGACATCGGCAGTACAAAAAAGCTACAGGTGAATATGGCAAATATCCGGAAAAAATTCGGAGCAAAACCGGGGAAGAAGAATTATATCATCAATGAATTAGGCGTTGGATACCGTATGTGTGAATAGGGTGGATAGACAGAAACCGGAATGAAAGAAATAAAAACTTTAGAAATGTGTCACAGGATAAACACAACTAAACCGTAAGCTATAATCAGATATATATGAATACAGATTATGGAAGGGGATTTGGTTACAATGACGGATCGGGAGTATTATGAGCTGGTTTCTCCCTATGAGGACGCAATGAATATGCTACAGACTAGGATTCAGGTACTGGGGCACTCTCTTTATGCCAAGAAGGAAGAACAATTATATCACAATATTCAATATAGAATTAAGACAAAGGAAAGTATCGAGAATAAGCTGATCAAGCGAGGACTGGAGCCGATAGTAGGCAATGCAAAGGATTGTCTGCGGGATATTGCGGGAATCCGGATCATCTGTTATTTTCTGGAGGATATTTACACTATGATCGATCTTCTGACGAAGCAGTCAGATCTGATTTTTGTCCGTGAAAAAGATTACATTAAAAATCCAAAGGAGAACGGTTATCGTAGTTATCATCTGATCGTAGGGGTACCGGTATATTGTTCGGATGCAACAGAGATCTTTCCGGTGGAGCTGCAGATCCGCACGATTGAGATGGATCTGTGGGCCAGTATGGAGCATAAGATCCTTTATAAGGGAAAAAGTGACGCACACCGGGAACAGATCCGGCAGGAACTGTTAGACTGCAGTCTAACACTGTGCGAGTTGGAGAATTACTTTGAAGCCTATCGCTGATTGGTTTATAGGAAAAGTAACTTCTATCTGACTTGTTAATCATAAAAAAGAAGCGGATCATCTTCATCCGCTTCCTTTTTTATGATTAAATTAAAGAGTAATATACTCAGATCCTTTTAAGCCTGAGGACCTGCAGATACTAAAGCCTTACCAGCAGCATTTCCTTCATATTTGGCAAAGTTCTTGATGAATCTTGCGGACAGATCCTTAGCCTTATCTTCCCACTCGGAAGCATCTTTGTAGGTATCACGTGGATCCAGGATTGCAGGATCTACACCAGGAAGCTCTGTAGGTACTTCAAAGTTGAAGTGTGGAATGGTCTTAGTAGGGGCTGTTAAAATAGCACCGCTTAAGATTGCATCGATAATACCACGGGTATCCTTGATGGAGATACGTTTGCCGGTACCGTTCCAACCTGTGTTAACCAGATATGCCTTGGCACCACTTGTGTTCATCTTTTTAACTAATTCTTCTGCATACTTTGTAGGATGTAACTCCAGGAATGCCTGACCGAAGCAAGCTGAGAAAGTAGGAGTAGGCTCTGTGATACCACGCTCTGTACCGGCTAACTTAGCGGTGAAACCAGACAGGAAGTAGTACTGTGTCTGCTCTGGACTCAGGATAGATACCGGAGGAAGTACACCGAAAGCATCTGCTGACAGGAAGATAACATTCTTAGCTGCCGGTGCAGAAGAAATAGGGCGAACAATATTCTTAATATGGTTGATTGGGTAAGATACACGAGTATTCTCTGTAACACTCTTATCTGTGAAATCAATCTTACCGTTTGCATCCAGAGTAACGTTCTCTAATAATGCATCACGCTTAATTGCGTTGTAGATATCTGGCTCGGAATCCTTATCCAGATCGATAACCTTAGCATAGCATCCACCTTCGAAGTTGAATACGCCGTTGTCATCCCAACCATGCTCATCATCACCGATCAGGAGACGCTTAGGATCTGTAGACAGTGTAGTCTTACCTGTACCGGACAGACCAAAGAAGATTGCTGTGTTCTTTCCATCCATATCTGTGTTAGCAGAGCAGTGCATAGAAGCCATACCCTTTAATGGAAGGTAGTAGTTCATCATAGAGAACATACCCTTCTTCATTTCTCCACCATACCAGGTATTGATGATAACCTGCTCATGGCTTGTGATGTTGAATGCTACACATGTCTCAGAGTTAAGACCTAACTCCTTGAAGTTCTCAACCTTAGCCTTAGAAGCGTTGTATACTACGAAATCAGGCTCGAAGTTCTTTAATTCTTCCTCAGTAGGACGAATGAACATATTTGTTACGAAATGAGCCTGCCAAGCAACCTCAACGATGAAACGGATTGCCATACGGGTATCTTTATTAGCACCGCAGAATGCATCAACAACGAACAGTCTCTTGTTTGAAAGCTCTTTCTTAGCAAGATCCTTTACAGCTGCCCATGTATCCTCTGTCATTGGATGGTTATCATTCTTGTACTCATCAGATGTCCACCATACAGTATCCTTTGAGTTCTCATCTACTACGATATACTTATCTTTAGGAGAACGACCTGTGTAGATACCGGTCATTACGTTAACAGCACCAAGTTCACTAACCTGGCCCTTCTCATAACCTTCCAGCTCAGGCTTTGTCTCTTCTTCAAATAACATCTCATAAGAAGGATTGTAGACAACCTCTGTAGTTCCGGTAATGCCATACTTACTTAAATTGATTTCTGCCATCTTACTTTTACCTCTTTTCTTTGATTTGTAATATGAAAACACCTGTGAATACAGGGTTCATGATATCGATACAAAG
>CAVFXS010000009.1:0-92331 GCA_963626805.1 Bacteroidales bacterium H4
AACCTGAAATGAGAAAAATCCGAGGCGAAAGCCTCGGACTTTGTCTACAGTCTGAAATAAGTCGTGCTTTGCACGACTTATTTTATTGCTTGTAAATTCAATTCAAACGGTTGCTAACCATATGGATAAATAAGAACTAAGTAACTTATGGTTGTAAAGGAGTCATCTTAAGACCTTTATACATCTTTGTATATAAGCTCTTCTCATCCTGGTAGAGAACAAACCCACGAGAACCATCTTTTACGATGTAAGCGTACTTATTCTTTTGAACATTCATATATAAAACCTCGTCAACGTTCAATTCCTTCGCCTTTGCTTTGGCGGTGTACACGTTTACTGGTTCAAGTTTGAACTTTTTTACTGCTTCCTCTACGGTCATAGCTATTACCTCCTATGAAAATTTGTATCTTTGTACATTCGTACATCATTATGTAATTCGCTATTGATACTTCTTTGATAATAGTATATTGTATATTATGAACAAAGTCAATTGGCAAAAGTGAATAAAAGTATTGAGTTTTGCCATGAGAAACACAATATAAATTCGTTATATTCCATAAAGGAGATAAAAACATGAATAAGAATGTGAATTACCAACAAAAATTAGATAAAAAATTGGTGGAAATTTCAAACGCCGGAGAGGTTCCGACGTTGCTCCTTCATGCCTGTTGTGCTCCATGCAGCAGTTATGTGCTGGAATATTTATCAAATTTTTTCAAAATTACATTATTTTTTTATAATTCCAATATATCACCAAAAGAAGAATTTGACAAGCGGGTGATGGAATTGGAGCGGTTTTTGAAAGAATTTCCGACCCGCTATCCGGTGGAATTGGTGGTAGGGGACTATCGTCCGGAGGAATTCTATGCCATGGCACGCGGACTGGAACAGGAGCCGGAACGCGGAAAACGTTGTTATCTGTGTTATGAGCAGAGACTCCGCGAGACAGCACAGAAATGCAAGGCGGAGGGATATGATTATTTTACGACAACCTTATCTATCAGTCCGTATAAAAATGCAGAATGGCTGAATGAAATCGGCCAGCGGATGGCAGATGAGTATCAGATCGCATATTTGTATTCGGATTTTAAGAAAAAGAACGGATATAAGCGGTCAATCGAACTGTCGGCAGAATATCATCTGTATCGACAGGATTACTGTGGATGCGTGTATTCCAGACTGGAAAGAGAGCGGGAAAAGAATGAGAAAAAGAATTAATTGTAGAAAAAGGGTTGAAAAGGAGCGGTGGTTGTGTTAAACTTTTATCAATTTAAGAAATGCCAGAAAAAGATTGACTCTAATTAGTGCGTCTCTGGGCGGGTGATTAGGGCTTATTAGTCTTTTTTTTTTGGAAAAAAACCGAAAAAATGAAAGGAACAGGTGGAGAAATGAAGGCTTTTCTTATTCTTGAAGATGGCACTGTATTTGCTGGAAAAAGCATAGGTTCCACACAGGAGATTATCAGTGAGATCGTATTTAATACATCGATGACCGGTTATCTGGAGGTATTGACAGATCCCTCTTATGCAGGTCAGGCAGTATGCATGACATATCCTTTGATTGGTAATTATGGTGTATGTTTAGAAGATGCCGAGGCAGATCGGCCGTGGCAGTCTGGATTTATCGTTCGTGAAATCGCAAAGCTTCCAAATAATTTCAGATGTGAAGAAACTCTTGAACAATATTTAAAAAGAAATAATATAACCGGAATCGAGGGCATTGATACCAGAGCCCTGACTAAGATTCTGCGGGAAAAGGGTACCATGAATGGCATGATCACAACCGATGAGAACTATTCACTGGATGAAGTATTGTCTAGAATCCGTGCATTTAAGATCGGACATGTGGTTCTGGAGGTTACCTGCAAGGAGAAGAAGGTTTATCCGGCAGAAGGTAACCAGATCTACAAGGTAGCAATGATCGATCTCGGTGTAAAGAGAAATATCATCCGTTCTTTGCAGAAGCGTGGCTGTGAGGTTACCTTATATCCGGCAGAGACTCCGGCAGAGGAAGTTCTGGCAGGAAATCCGGACGGAATTATGCTGACAAATGGCCCTGGCGATCCGAAGAGCTGTGTGAAGACCATCGAAGAGATTAAGAAATTATTTGCAACCGATGTTCCGATCTTCGCAATCTGTCTGGGACATCAGCTGCTTGCACTGGCCAATGGCGGCGATACAGAGAAGATGAAGTATGGTCATCGTGGAGCCAATCATCCGGTTCGAAACTTAAAGACCGGAAAGGTATATATATCTACACAGAACCATGGATATATGGTAAAGGAGAGCTCACTGGATCGTGAAGTAGCAGAAGTAAGCTATGTGAATGTAAATGACGGAACCGTAGAAGGGGTACATTATCTTGGAAAGAATGTGCAGACCGTACAGTTCCATCCGGAGGCATGTGCCGGTCCGCTGGATACAGATTTCTTATTTGATGAGTTTATGAATATGATGGAGGTGTCAAAATAATGCCAAAGATTGCAAGTATTAAAAAGGTTGTAGTAATTGGTTCAGGCCCGATTGTAATCGGACAGGCTGCTGAGTTTGATTATGCAGGAACACAGGCATGTCGTTCTCTTCGTGAAGAGGGGATCTGCGTTGTTTTGATCAATTCAAATCCTGCAACCATCATGACGGATAAAGATATTGCAGATAAGGTGTATATTGAACCATTGACACCGGAGGTTGTAAAGAAAGTTATTGTGAAAGAGAAACCGGATAGTGTTCTTCCAACACTGGGAGGTCAGGCGGCATTAAATATCGCCATGGAACTGGAAGAGTCCGGATTTTTAAGAGAGCATAATGTACGTCTGATCGGTACCTCTGCACAGACGATTAAGAAGGCCGAGGATCGTGATGAGTTTAAGAAGACCATGGAGAAAATCCATGAGCCATGTGCACCGTCACAGGTAGTTACGACGGTAGAAGATGGCCTGGAGTTTGTTAAGACGATCGGTTATCCGGCAGTATTGCGCCCGGCTTATACACTGGGCGGCTCCGGCGGCGGTATTGCAGCAAATGAAGAAGAGTTTGTAGATATTCTGGAGAACGGTCTCCGTCTTTCCCGGGTAGGACAGGTTCTGGTAGAACGTTGCATTGCCGGTTGGAAAGAGATTGAGTATGAGGTAATGCGGGATGCTAACGGTACCTGTATTACAATCTGTAATATGGAAAATCTGGATCCGGTTGGTGTCCATACCGGTGACAGTATCGTTGTTGCACCATCCCAGACTCTGGCTGATAAAGAGCATCAGATGCTCAGAAGTGCAGCTTTGAATATTATCAGTGAGCTGGATATCAAGGGCGGTTGTAATGTACAGTTCGCATTGAATCCGGATTCCTTTGAGTACTGTGTAATCGAGGTAAATCCGCGTGTAAGCCGTTCTTCCGCACTGGCATCCAAGGCAACCGGTTATCCGATCGCAAAGGTAGCGGCAAAGATTGCTCTCGGATATAATCTGGATGAGATCAAGAATGCAGTTACCGGTAAGACCTATGCAAGCTTTGAGCCGACTCTGGATTATGTGGTTGTTAAGATTCCGAGACTGCCGTTTGATAAGTTTATTAAGGCAAAGCGTACACTGACAACACAGATGAAGGCCACCGGTGAGGTTATGAGTATCTGCACAAACTTCGAAGGTGCGTTGATGAAGGCCCTCCGTTCTCTAGAGCAGCATGTTGACAGTTTGATCTATCTGGACTATGACAAGCGTCCGTTGGAAGAGATTCATGAGCGTCTGCATAATGTAGATGACCGTCGTATCTTTGTAATTGCAGAAGCAATCCGCCGTGGTATTTCACTGGGTGAGATCCATTCGATTACTAAGGTCGATATCTGGTTCCTGGATAAGATCGCAAATCTGGTTAAGATGGAACAGAAGTTGCGGGATGCAAAGGAAATTGATAAGGAACTGATGCAGGAAGCAAAACGCATGGAATTCCCGGATAAGGTAATTGCTCAGATCGTCGGAAAGACAGAGACAGAGATTAAGGAAATGCGTTATGCCATGGATATTCATGCTTCTTATAAGATCGTTGATACCTGTGCAGCAGAGTTCGAGGCAACGACCCCTTACTATTATTCCTGCTTTGATGGCGAGAACGAGGTGGAAGAGAATCATTCTAAGAAGAAGATCATGGTTCTTGGTTCCGGCCCGATCCGAATCGGACAGGGTATTGAGTTTGACTTCTGTTCGGTTCATGCAACCTGGGCATTAAAGGCACAGGGTTATGAGACCATTATTGTAAATAATAATCCGGAGACTGTAAGTACAGACTTCGATATTGCAGATAAGTTGTATTTTGAACCGCTGACACCGGAGGACGTAGAGTCGATTGTGAATCTGGAGAAGCCGGACGGAGCTGTGGTACAGTTTGGCGGACAGACTGCGATCAAGTTAACAGAAGCACTCCTGAAGATGGGTGTTAAGATTCTGGGAACCAGTGCAGAGAATGTAGATGCAGCAGAGGATCGTGAGCTGTTCGATGAGATCCTGGAAGAGTGCTGTATTCCAAGACCTGCCGGTAAGACAGTATTTACCTGCGAAGAGGCATTGGAAGCTGCACATGAGCTGGGATATCCGGTACTGGTGCGCCCATCCTATGTATTGGGTGGCGCCGGTATGCAGATTGCAATTGCCGATAAGGATATTGTAGAGTTTATGGATGTAATTAACCGAAATGTACAGGAGCATCCGATTCTGGTTGATAAATACCTGATGGGTAAGGAAGTGGAAGTTGATGCGGTATGTGATGGCGAGGATATTGTAATCCCTGGTATCATGGAGCATGTAGAGCGTGCCGGTATCCATTCCGGAGACAGTATTTCCGTATATCCTGCAGGCTTGCCGGATAAGATTAAGCGTGTTATTACGGAATATACAAGAAAGCTGGCCAAGAGTCTGCATGTAATCGGTCTGATCAATATCCAGTTTATTGTATATCAGGATGAGGTATATGTAATCGAGGTAAATCCGAGATCTTCACGGACAGTTCCTTATATCAGCAAGGTAACCGGTATTCCGATCGTAGATCTTGCATCCCGCGTTATTACAGGTGCAAAGTTAAAAGAGCTTGGTTACACACCTGGTTTACAGCCGGAGTCAGAATACTATGCAATTAAGATGCCGGTATTCTCATTTGAGAAGCTTCGTGGAGCTGAGATCAGTCTGGGACCTGAAATGAAGTCAACCGGTGAGTGTCTGGGTATTTCAAAAGACTTTAATGAAGCATTGTACAAGGCATTCCTTGGCGCCGGAGTCAGACTTCCAAAGCATAAGAAGATGATACTGACAGTAAAGGATTCCGATAAGCTGGATGCTATTGAGATCGGAAGAAGATTTGCGGCACTCGGATACGAGATTCATTCTACGAAGAGTACTGCAAGAGTATTGAATGAGCACGGGGTTCCGGCACAGGTAATTAATAAGGTAGAGGAGCCGTCTCCAAACCTGCTTGACCTGATCCTGAGTCATGAAATCGATCTGATCATTGATACTCCTTCTCAGGGTGTAGAACATAGCAAGGATGGATTTATCATCCGTCGTCATGCAATTGAGACCGGTGTATACTGTCTGACCAGTCTGGACACGGCAGATGCATTGCTGACCAGTCTGGAGGCAAACGAGCAGGATCTGACAGTCATTGATATCGGCGAGATCAAATCCGTAGAAGAGCAGTAATTAGATGTATTATCATACGTTAAACGATTATCTGAAAAATAAATACGGACGAAAGATATACAAGATAGCCCTGGATGCCGGCAGAACCTGTCCCAATCGGGACGGGCGCTGCGGCAGCCGGGGCTGCATCTTTTGCAGTGGAAACGGCTCCGGAGAGTTCGCAGCAGACAGAAACCGGCCGATATCGGAACAGCTGCAGGAGGCGAAAAGCCGGATTCAAAAGAAGCTGCCACAGGGAGATGTAGGTTATATTGCATATTTTCAGGCGTTTACGAATACCTATGGCACAGTAGAAGAATTGGAACCCATATTCCGGGAGGCAATCAAGGATCCGGAGGTTGTGATCCTGTCGATTGCGACCAGACCGGATTGCCTGCCGCCGGATATTCTTGCTATGCTGGAGCGGTTGAACCGGTATAAACCGGTATGGGTAGAGCTGGGGCTGCAGACAATCTGGGAAGATACCGCACAGTATATACGTCGTGGATATGATCTGACAGTCTATGATCGGGCGGTAAGGGCACTGACAGAAAGAAATCTGGAGGTGATCACCCATGTGATTCTCGGACTTCCGGGAGAGACGGCGGAGCAGATGCTGGCAACGGTAGAATATGTAGGACGGACCGGAACGCAGGGAATCAAGCTGCAATTGTTGCATGTGTTAAAGGAAACGGATCTGGAAAGGGATTATCGGAATGGAAAGTTTCGGGTGTTGGAAATGATGGAGTATATTGATATTCTGGAACAATGCATCCGGCATCTTCCGAAGGATATGGTAATTCACCGGCTGACGGGGGATGGAGATAAGAGATTACTGGTCGCACCGCAGTGGAGCGGTAATAAACGGATGGTAATGAATACCATCCGTCGGGAATTTGCTGTAAGAAATGTCATACAGGGCAGTGCAGTTTCTGAAACAGAAGTGTAACAACTGGCTCAGAGGGTTTCGGAAAGCGGCAAATGGAGCAGGCGTGCAGCATTCTCTCCGAGAATGGCAGCTTGCTCTTCTTTCGTTAACGGCAGCTGCTGCAGGGCATGAATATCTTCGACCTGATCATTCCATGGAGAATCGGTTGCAAAAAGAATGCGGTCGGCACCGTGGTTCTGAATGATCCGGAGTAACTGGGATTCGGATATAAAACCGAATGTATAAGCCAGATCGAAGTAAACCGGCTTTCCGACTAATAATTCCTCTACGGCATCCCATTGCTTCCAGCCGCCGGTGTGTGCAAGGATGATTCTGGCAGATGCAGGATCTTTGGCGTGTTCCTCTATATAACAAAGCATCTGAACAGCTTCCTCCGGAGGGCAGTGCACTTCTTCCGGGAGACCGACATCGACACCCGCATGAATGATAACGATCAGTCCCAGATCGACAGCTGCAGTGATTAGTTTCAGATATCGGGGATCGTTGATATGAACACCCTGATAATCAGGATGCAGCTTGATGCCAGGTAGTCCAAGCTCCCGAATATAAGATAATTTCTGGCTAATATCCTCATTGTCCGGATGAATTCCGCCAAAGGAAATGATATGGTCGGTTCCGTTTATGGCGGCTGCGCACTGATTAATCGTATCAAACTGGGACGGCCTGGTAACCACCGGCAGGATCACGGAGTAATCGACGCCGGACTGTTTCATGGAGGTCTTTAATCCGTCCAGAGTTCCGTTGGTTCTGGCATGAATGCCGGCAGCGGTTTCCAGCTTATGAATGGTTCTTTCGGCCATTGTATCCGGAAAGGTATGTGTATGAAAATCAATAATCATAATGAAATGCTTCCTTCTTTCTAAATATCTGATCACGAAATATTATAAGGCAAAGTTAAAAAATAGGCAAGATATATGCAATTTGCATAAAAAACTTTGTGCAAATCATAAAAATGACTAAAAAGTGCAAAAAAGCATTGGCTTATATTGTGTAACATGCTATAATTTTAAACAGCAATTTAGTGATTATGGGGAGGCTGACGAATGAATACAATTATTATGACATCCGGTTCTGATATTCAGGGCTACGACATTACAGATTATCTTGGACTGGTAAGTGGGCAGACTGCGTTAAATACAAAGTTTTTTCAGGAATTCAGTGGCAATACGGAAATGGATGAAAAAGGGAGCCAGGCATTGACCAAGAAGATGTCACAGGTGCATCAGACGGCTATTAGCATGATGCAGGAAGAGGCGAAGAAGCTGGGTGCCAATGCGGTTATCGGTATCACATTGCGATACAATGAGCTGACCAGCAGTTTGACAAACAATAATACAATCGGTATTATTGCAACCGGTACAGCGGTTATTGCTAAGGAGAAAGAGAACAGAAATTACGAAGGCGTTCGTCAGGATCTGTATGTCACCAATTATTATACAAAGCTATTACTGCGTCCGGTGCAGGTGAGGATTCGTGCAGATAAGAATGTGACAAGGATTTCACCGGTATTTATGAATTATCGAAATGAAGAAATTCGTGCAATTCGTGCAGACATAGAGCTTTCTACTTATTATGATGAGAAGATTGTTCTTCGGGACATGGATTTCACCTTTGAGAAGAACAATATCTCACAGTTAGAGGCAGACTGGATTGAGTGTGACATCAAGGAACGGGAAGTGAAGATGATCAAGGATGCGAAGGTTATAGTACGGAAGTATGTAACAGCCAGAAAGGTTATCAGTTGCGAAGAGCTTCCGATTACAACTGACTTGTCTTACCGCCGCCTGGAAAGCCTGAAGAAGAAGCGTGGAATTGATGCGGTTGTAAAATATCAGTCAAACGGAATGATCTGGACCTGCGTATGCGGATGCATTAATAAGGTCAGTGATGCTGAGTGTGATGTTTGCGGAAGAAAGGAAGCGGATATCAAGAAGGATCTCGGCTTTAATTATGAAGAGATGCTGGATAAGATGGCATCCAAGAGCAACGTAACGGAGATGAAGGATGTTGTGATCAAGGATTACATTAAGAAGATTGATCCGGAATCACGTATGGAATTGCTTCAGACTCTGGAGTCAGCACTGCAGTATGAGAAGACGCGTGGTGACATGAAGGAAGTTGTTATCGAAAAGGTTCAGAATATTTTTGAATCTTAATTATTCGTTGTATTGGGTACAGGGAGAGAAGAAAAGGGCGAAGCAGAAGTCTTCGTCCTTTTTCAACTCTAAAAGCAAAGGAGAAACACATGAAAAAATATCTGATGGCACTGGATCAGGGAACAACCAGTTCCCGGTGCATTATTTTTAATCGCGAGGGCGAGATCGTAAGCGTTGCACAAAAGGAATTTCGCCAGTATTATCCCCAAAGCGGCTGGGTGGAGCATGATCCGATGGAAATATGGTCAACGCAGATGGGCGTGGCCAGAGAAGCATTGGAGCGGCTGGGAGTCACCAGCCGGGAGATAGCGGCACTCGGTATTACGAACCAGAGAGAGACAACGATACTCTGGGACAAGGAGACCGGAGAACCGATCTGTCCAGCGATCGTATGGCAGTGCAGACGGACGGCTGATATCTGTGAAAAGCTGGAAATAAAAGGCTATGGTGATATGATTTTCCGGAAGACCGGTCTGAAGGTGGATGCATATTTTTCCGCAACGAAGATACAGTGGATATTAAATCATGTGGAGGGAGCCAGACAAAAAGCAAGAGAAGGAAAGATTCTGTTTGGTACCGTTGACAGCTGGCTGATCTGGAAGCTGACGAAAGGGGCAGTTCATGCAACGGATGTTACCAATGCTGCCCGCACCATGCTATATAATATAGTTGAGAAAAAATGGGACAAAGAGATCCTGAATTTGCTGGATATACCGGAAGAGATATTGCCGGAGGTTCATGATTCTTCTTATATATATGGTGAGACTGATAGCATGATATTTGGCAGTCCGATACCGATTGCGGGAGTGGCCGGTGATCAGCAGGCGTCTTTATTCGGGCAGGCCTGCTTTGAAAAGGGTGATATTAAGAATACTTATGGAACCGGCGGATTTTTGTTGATGAATACGGGAGAAACACCGGTGCTTTCCGATAACGGACTGCTGACAACGATTGCATGGGGAATAAATGGAACGGTAAATTATGCACTGGAAGGCTCGGTATTTGTGGCGGGCGCAGCAATACAGTGGCTGCGGGATGAAATGGGACTGATATCCTCTGCAGCGGAATCCGAGGCAATTGCAGCTTCGGTTCCGGATACCAATGGCGTCTATATGGTGCCTGCGTTCGTGGGACTCGGAGCACCTTATTGGGATCCGTATGCCAGAGGAATCCTGACCGGACTGACCAGAGGCAGCAATCGGAATCATATTGTACGTGCGGCTCTGGAAGCGTTGGGATACCAGACCCATGATGTAGTTAAGCTGATGGAACAGGAGGTCGGAATCGAGCAGATCCGTTGTCTGAAGGTAGATGGCGGTGCCTGTGCGAATAATTTCCTGATGCAGTTCCAGGCGGATATTCTGGATACGGCAATTGAACGACCGCAATGTATAGAGACCACGGCACTGGGGGCAGCCTGTCTGGCCGGGCTGGGTGTCGGATTCTATGAAAGTCCGGAGGAAATCTCCGCAAACTGGAAAAAGGAACGGATATTTGAACCGAAGATGTCAAAGACTGAGCGGGAATCAAAACTGAATGGATGGAAAGAAGCAGTAGCACAGACCAGGTACAGAGAACGGTAAAAAGCCTTTGAGGTTTTATTGCTGGAATGGTATAATGGGCGCAGACATAAAATGAATCAGCAGCAGGAAGGATAGGAATAAAATGGAAGTTAAAACAGTGATTTTTGATCTGGATGGTACCTTGTTGAATACATTGGAGGATCTGCGCACAGCGACCAATCATGCACTACAGGAATTCGGTTATCCGACAAAAAGCCTGGAGGAAGTGCGACTGGCAGTCGGAAACGGGGTGGCAAAGCTGATTGAACGGGTGATTCCGGATGGAGCAGAGAACCTGGATTTTTCTTTGTGTCTGGAATGCTTCCGACAGTATTATTCAGAGCATTTGCAGGATCAGACAGCACCGTATCCGGGAATCATAGAAATGCTACAATGGTTACAGGAGCAGGGATATGGCATTGGAATTGTATCAAACAAGTTTGATGCTGCGGTTAAAAATCTGCGGGATGATTATTTCAAAGAATATATTCCGGTAGCAATCGGAGAGTCTTCGGATGTCCGGAAGAAGCCGGCACCGGATTGCGTTTATAAGGCGATGAAGGAACTGAACTGTGCGGCGGCTACGACGATTTATGTCGGGGATTCGGATGTGGATGTACAGACGGCACATAATGCAGGGCTTCTGTGCGTAGGTGTTTCCTGGGGCTTCCGCGGACATGATTTTCTGGTGGCGAATGGGGCAGACTTTATTATTGAGGAACCGATGGAGTTGTGTGAACGGCTGAAGAATGGTCTGTAATGGCGGTTGATTATGGTAGAACAATATTTAGTACGAATGATGCTCGATAAAGGGTATTGCCGGGAATGGAATGAAGAACCGTATATATTTACCAGACGGACTGGGCAGGAATGCTATGTGGTAATGCTAAGGGATGCGGCAGCTTCGTGGAATGGTATTATGTGCAGACGGCAGGAGTTGACTGCATATTATCAGGCACAGGGAATGGAGCATGTCTATCATTTATATATCATGTGCCGGAAGGATGCCATGTTTTCGGAAGCACTTTTGCATCTGACAGAGACAGTTCCGAATTTCTGGCTTTACACTAGCGATCAGAGGCGATTCTGGCAGTATGAGCATCAGCCGACGGAATTTGACGGACTGAATGCGGAGCTTGAGAAGCATCAGAAGCGGAGATGGACGGACAGGCTGCCGTTTACTGCACGGACAGCACCGTGGATAACAGCGGTACTTATTATAATAAACAGCTTCTGCTTTTTCTATCCGGTATTGACGGGAAGGTATGATGCATGGATTGAAAACGGCATGAACAGTAAGGCGTATGTATTTGAAATGCATCAGTGGTATCGGCTGTTCACCAGTATGTTTCTGCACGGAGGTCTGGAACATCTGTTGAACAATATGCTGGTGCTTTTGCTTATGGGAATCTATCTGGAACCGGTGCTTGGAAAGATGCAGTATCTGTTGATCTATCTGGTGTCCGGATTGTTTGGAAGTACATTGTCCTGCGTTTTATGGGGCGGAACAGTTGGCTCAGTAGGAGCATCCGGGGCAATCTTCGGCTTGAGCGGAGCAATGCTGGCGCTGGTTCTTTTCTATAGAAAGTATGTACCGCAGTTATCGGCTCGAAGAGTAATATTCATGTGTGTGGCATCTTTATATAACGGATTTACATCGGTAGGCGTGGATAATGCTGCACATATAGGCGGTCTGCTTGCAGGATTTGTTTTAGTACTTATTACTAATAAATCCCATAAAAAATGTATATAAATAGTAAAATGTGAAGGATACAGGTTGTAAATGAAAATTTAATGTGTTACACTGGAAATAGTGAAAATTGTGGGGTGTTATAATTGGGCATCAGTTATGCAGTGGTTACAAAGGTAAAAGAACTTACCGAGACAAGGCAATATGGTGAAGCTCTGGATTTACTGGAAGGTGAAGATATTTTCCAGTCACTGAATCCTCAATTCTTACGATGCTGTGGAGAGGTGTATCTTGAAAATGAGCGGTATTACGAGAGCAGAAAGGCTCTGGTTCAGGCTCATGTGATGGCACCGGAGGGTAACCGAATCGCATATGATTTGGTTTATCTGTATTTGAAAATGGGATATTTTCATCGTGCAAAGCGTTACTATGAAATTTATCTATATAATGCAGGTCCGGAAGATTCCGGGAAAAAATTTCTGGAGTATATGATTCAGAAAGCACAGCGTGTAGAGGCAGAGAAACTTCTGAAAATACTGGAACAGGCATGTGAAGAACATTATACTGATGAATGGGCATTTGAACTGGCCTTGTTATATGCCACATTGGGCATGGAAAGGCAGAAGAAGGAGGCGTGTATTCAGCTGGCAGCGAGTTTTCGAAATTCGCCGTATTGTTCATTAGCACAGGCCTTGAAGAATGGACAGTATGATACGAGCAATTCTAATTTCCGATTTCCAATCATGGAAGCAGAGGAAGATACAGAGTTATATGCTTCTATTCTGGAGATTGAGGAAAAACAGCTGGAGAAAGATGAACGGAAGGTGCATCCTCCGGCTCCGGTCATCTTACAGATGGAGGACGATGACGGCAAAGATGAGGAACCGGTACCAAAGAAGCTTCTCGGATTGCGGCTTCCGTTCGGAAAGAAGTATGACAAGACGACAGTACAGCCAACAAAAGAGAGAACAGGGCAGACAGATAGTGAAATAAATAAAACGGCTTTGGAAGAAATTGTCAATACAGTGCCGGATGGCGGATATATGGAAAAAACTGCTGAGATTATACCGGAGGAGAAAAGTTCGCTGACAGATGAAGAAAATGTATCCTCTTATATAGCTTCTGTTATGCAGTCAGTGGCTGAGATAGAAGCAGGGGCGGAAGAGGAACTACAGAAGGATTTATCTGAGAAACGACCATATCAGTCCAGGTTAATGGATGTGGAAGAAGATCTGAGTCCGAAGGAACGTTTGGAAAAGCTTATGAAGCTGATAGAAGAGGATCGACAGAAAGAAGAACCTCCGAAGGCAGAGAGCAGGCAAGAAGAGCTGGATTTGGATGAATTTCTTATGGATTTGGTTGGGGCAAATACAATTACACAGGCAATGGTAAAATCCTATCATGATGAAAATGATTCGGAGGATTCATAATGGTGCTGAAGCAAAGAATAATGACAGAAAGGAGCGCCTAAGAAAAGAGTATGAATGAGAGAGATGCGATTATAGCGGCAGTAAGAGCTCAGGTAGAAAAAGAAAAAGCTGCAAAAGCTGAGAAAATGAAAAAAGAGCAGGAAATGCAGGAAAAATATTCTGGTAAAACGGCGCAGACGCAGACAACCCAGAAATTCCGGCCTTGGAATCCGGATGAGGATAAGAAGAGAAAAGAAGAGGCGGAAAGTAAAATAGCAGAGCAGAGTATTAAGGCTGTTGAAGAACCGGATACAAAGACGTTTGAGGGTGTATCCGGAGATCTTTCTGATGAAAAAACATTAAACGATACATCATCAGATGGAGTTACATTGGATAATTTCGGTCTGGAAGGAGCACATCTGGAGGACACTCCGGAGGATGGTCTTGGTCTTGGACTGAATTTTGCAAAGAATTCCGATGTAACAGACGATCCGGTGCTGGATGAACATGGGAAAGTTATAAATGTGATTCCGGTAGAGCAGAAGGATCTTGATCCAAACAATGTTAAAAGCATGTATGACATTGAATTTTCGGATGATGAAGATGAAAAGAAATATGAGGCTGCTAAGAAGAAAGAAGAAGAACGGTTAGCGAAGGAAGCAGAACGTGCAGAGGAAGTTCGCCGGAAGGAAGCGGAGTATGCAGAAACCCGCCGGAGAGCCGAAGAAGAAGCACGCCGGAAGGCTGAGGAGGAAACTCGTCGGAGAGCCGAGGAAGAGCGCCGAAGAGCCGAAGAAGCGCGTCGGAAAGCGGAAGAAGAGGCCCGCCGGAAGGCGGAAGAAGAAGCTCGCAGGAAGGCCGAAGAGGAAGCGCGTCGGAAAGCGGAAGAAGAGGCTCGCAGGAAGGCCGAAGAGGAAGCGCGTCGGAAAGCGGAAGAAGAGGCTCGCAGGAAGGCCGAAGAGGAAGCGCGTCGGAAAGCGGAAGAAGAGGCTCGCAGGAAGGCCGAAGAGGAAGCGCGTCGGAAAGCGGAAGAAGAGGCTCGCAGGAAGGCCGAAGAGGAAGCGCGTCGGAAAGCGGAAGAAGAGGCTCGCAGAAAGGCGGAAGAGGAAGCTCGCCGGAAAGCGGAAGAAGAGGCTCGCAGAAAGGCGGAAGAGGAAGCTCGCCGGAAGGCGGAAGAAGAAGCCCGCAGAAAGGCGGAAGAGGAAGCTCGCCGGAAGGCGGAAGAAGAAGCCCGCAGAAAGGCGGAAGAGGAAGCACGCCGGAAGGCTGAGGAAGAAGCCCGCAGAAAGGCGGAAGAGGAAGCACGTCGGAAAGCTGAGGAAGAAGCCCGCCGGAGAGCAGAAGAGGAAGCTCGCCGGAAGGCTGAGGAAGAAGCCCGCAGAAAGGCGGAAGAGGAAGCTCGCCGGAAGGCTGAGGAAGAAGCCCGCAAGAAGGCGGAAGAGGAAGCAAGACGGAAGGCTGAAGAAGAAGCCCGGAAACAAGCCGAAGAGGAAGAGGCACGTCGGAAGGCATATGAAGAGGCACGCAAGAAGGCGGAAGAAGAAGAACGAATCAGAGTAGAAGCTGAAATCAAGAGGCGTGCGGAGGCACGTAAAAAGGCCGAAGAAGAAGCTCGTAAGAGAGCTGAAGAGGCAAGGCAACGTGAGTTAGAAGAACGTCAGAGAAGACTAAAGGCGGAAGAAGAAAGACGCCGTGAGGAAGCTCAGAGAAGGGCGGAGAAAGAAGCAAGAAAGAAGGCAGAAGAGGATGCTCGTGAAAAAGCTGAAGAAGAAGCTCGCAAGAGGACTGAGGAAGAAACTCGTCGCAGGGCTGAAGAGGACGCTCGTAAGAAAGTTGAAGAAGAAGCTCACAAGAGGGCTGAAGAAGAAACCCGTAAGAAGGCAGAAGAGGAAGCAAGACAGAAAGCGGAAACTGAAGCACATGAAAAGGCTGAGCAAGAAGCTCGTAAGAAAGCTGAAGAAGAAGCTCACAAGAGGGCTGAAGAAGAGGTTAAAGCAGAGGAAGCAAGGCGTGCACGGGCTGAGGAAGAAGCAGTAAAAGCTGCACAGGAACAGTTAAGGCAGCAGGCAATGGAAGAAGAATCTGTCAGAATGGAAGAGTTTGCAAAGAGTCGTTCGGCAGATCTTCCGAAAGGGGCAGAAGAATTCCTTGGGAAGTATATGTCTGTTGATTCCATTAGCAGCCAGATGAAGAAGGCAATCATTTCGATTGATGAGAATAGAAATGAGCCGAAGAATCTGGTAATCTTATGTAAGCATGGATTCGGAACCACAAATATCGGTGTTGATTTTGCAAAGAGTTTCTATGCTATGGGTGTATGTAAGAACAGTACTGTTGCGGTTATTAAGGCGGCAGCATTTAATAAAGTAAACTTAAATGATGCAGTTTCAAAATTGCAGGGCGGCTGTTTGGTAATTGAGAATGCAGGTAATGTGAGACCGGATAAGGTGGCAGAGCTGGCAGATGTGATTGCGGATCCGAATAATGATATTGCAGTTATATTAACAGGCGAAATTGACTCGTTATCCAGATTGTTCTCATCAAATGAGAAGATCGTACCATATTTCAAGCATTTGATTCAGATGCACAGAATCGATAATGGTGCTGTATTTGAAATTGCACAAAACTATATTAAACAATTGGGTTATGAAGCTGATGGAAGGGCACTGTCGAAGCTGAAGAATTTAATGCTCGGCGTAGAAGATGGCAATCTTGACCGGGTGTTAAAGATGATCAATGAAGCCGTGGGGAGAGCGGAAGAGCGTAACATTCAGGGACTGGGCAGCGCAGAAGCATCAGGCAGAAAGGTACTACTGGAATCAGACTTCTAAAAGAGGCTAAATGGTGGGTTGCCTGGAGATTCAATCAATTGAATGTCCGGGCAACCCTTATTCTTTGTTATGACGATCATGATAATGGAGAAAACGAAAGGTTGTAAAACAGATAGACATCAATGGAAAGAAAGAGGAAGAATAATGTTTGATATGGATATAGGAATTGATCTTGGAACAGCTAACGTACTGGTCTTTGTAAAAGGAATGGGTGTAGTGATCAATCAACCATCTGTAGTTGCATTTGAAAAAGATACTAAAAAGCTGGTTGCAATTGGCACAAAGGCAAAAAAAATGATCGGTCGGGTTCCGGAAAATATAGAAGTAATTCGTCCGCTGAAGCAGGGAGTAATATCAGATTATACAGTGACAGAAAAAATGCTGAAGGCCTTTATTAAGCAGGCAATGAGTAAGAAGTCAACATTTCGGAGACCGAAAATATGCATCTGTGTACCGAGTGGAGTAACAGAGGTAGAGCGAAGAGCGGTAGAGGATGCCGCATATCGGACAGGCGCAAGGTCTGTTCTGATCATGGAGGAGCCGGTGGCAGCTGCAATCGGGGCCGATGTTGATATTACACAGCCATGTGGAAACATGGTGATCGACATCGGTGGCGGTACAACGGATATTGCGATTATTTCTTTGGGAGGATTGGTTGTAAACCGGTCGTTAAAGGTAGCCGGAGATGATTATAATGAGGCAATGATAAAATATATCAGGAGGAAGTATAACCTGCTGATCGGAGAGCCGACTGCGGAGGAGATTAAGGTGGAAATCGGAAGTGTCTTCCCGCGTGCAGCCGATGATTATATGGAAGTAAAGGGACGGAACCTTGTAAACGGACTTCCGGATCGTGTGCGGGTATCTGCAAATGAGACGATCGAGGCATTCAGTGAGGTGACGGCACAGATTATAAATGCGGTGCTGGGTGTGTTGGAGACCTGTCCGCCGGAGCTGGCCGCCGATATTTCCCAGCGTGGAATTATTCTGTCCGGCGGAGGCAGTCTGATATATGGAATGGAACAGTTGATAGAGGCGAAAACCGGTATCCAGGCAATGGTAGTAGATCAGGCATTGGAAGCAGTTGCACTGGGAGCCGGTAAATCAGTGGAATTTATTCACAAATTACAGAAATAGAGAATATGAGTTTGCAAATTTTCACCAACCGGATATGAAGAAACCGAACGGTAGCTCAACCGGAAATACCGGGTCAGTTCCTGTTGCAAAAATCGTTGGAATATGCTAAGATGCACATAGCTTATGTGCAGGCTTACTGCATATAAACCGTGCAGACATGCATGAAAAAGAATAATGGAGGATGATTGTATTATGTCAAAGAAAGTTGTTTTAGCAGGCGCATGCCGTACAGCAATCGGAACCATGGGTGGTCAGTTAAGCACTGTGCCAGCAGCAGAATTAGGTTCAATTGTTATTAAGGAAGCATTAAATCGTGCAGGAGTAGCACCAGAGCAGGTTGATCAGGTATATATGGGATGTGTTATTCAGGCTGGTCAGGGCCAGAATGTAGCTCGTCAGGCATCTATCAAGGCAGGTCTGCCAATCGAAGTTCCAGCAGTTACTATCAATGTTGTATGTGGTTCAGGTCTGAACTGTGTAAATATGGCAGCACAGATGATCATGGCAGGAGATGCTGACATCGTTGTTGCGGGTGGTATGGAGAATATGTCTATGGCTCCTTACGCATTAAAGCAGGCTCGTTTTGGTTACAGAATGGGTAACAATACCGTAGTTGACACAATGGTAAATGATGCATTATGGGATGCATTCAACAACTATCATATGGGTATTACCGCAGAGAACGTAGCAGAGAAGTATGGTATTACAAGAGAAGAGCTTGACAAGTTCGCAGCATGGAGCCAGCAGAAGTGTGAGGCAGCTATGAAGGCCGGTAAGTTCAAGGATGAGATCGTTCCTGTAGAAGTTAAGAAAAAGAAGGAAACCGTTATCGTAGATACAGATGAAGGCCCACGTCCTGGCACAACCGCTGAGAGCATTGCAAGACTTCGTCCTGCATTTAAGCCAGACGGTATCGTAACAGCAGCGAACTCATCAGGTATCAATGATGGTGCAGCCGCAATCGTTGTTATGAGCGAAGAGAAGGCTAAGGAATTAGGCGTAACTCCTATGGCTACATTCGTAGCTGGTGCATTAGGCGGTGTTGATCCGGCTATCATGGGTGTTGGCCCTGTTGCAGCTACCAACAAGGTAATGGCTAAGACCGGTATGAAGATTGATGACTTCGATCTGATCGAGGCAAATGAAGCATTCGCTGCTCAGTCAATCGCGGTTCAGAAGGACTTAGGTTTTAAGGATGAAGTCCTGAACGTAAATGGTGGTGCAATCGCACTTGGCCATCCGGTAGGAGCTTCTGGATGCCGTATCCTGGTTACACTGTTACATGAGATGCAGAAGAGAGATGCCAAGACTGGTCTGGCTACCTTATGTATCGGCGGTGGTATGGGTTGTGCAACCATCGTAAAGCGTGATTAATCCAGCTGAAAATACAGAAAAAGGAGAAAACGTAGATGGAATTCATAACATATGAGCAGGAAGGACAGGTTGGTATTATTACTATCAATCGTCCAAAGGCATTAAATGCATTAAACAGTCAGGTACTGGAAGAAATCGAAGCTGCATTTAAGGCAATCGATCTGGATGCTGTACGTGCAGTGATTCTGACCGGCGCTGGCGAGAAGTCATTCGTAGCAGGTGCAGATATCGGTGAGATGTCTACCCTGACAAAGGCAGAGGGTGAAGCATTCGGAAAGAAGGGTAACGATGTATTCCGTATGATCGAGACCTTCCCGATCCCTGTAATTGCAGCAGTAAACGGTTTTGCATTAGGCGGCGGCTGCGAGATTTCCATGAGCTGTGATATTCGTATCTGCTCAGAGAATGCAGTATTCGGTCAGCCGGAAGTTGGCCTCGGAATCACACCTGGATTTGGTGGTACTCAGAGACTGGCTCGTCTGGTAGGTTCTGGTATGGCTAAGCAGATGATCTATACAGCCAGAAACATCAAGGCTGATGAGGCATTCAGAATTGGTCTTGTAAATGCAGTATATCCACAGGAAGAGTTAATGGCAGCTGCAAAGAAGATGGCAGCAGGCATTGCAAAGAACGCTCCAATCGCAGTTCGTGCATGCAAGAAGGCAATTAACGATGGTCTGGAAGCAGATATGGATGATGCAATCGTAATCGAAGAGAAGCTGTTCGGCAGCTGCTTTGAGACAGAGGATCAGAAGTACGGCATGGCATTCTTCCTGGACAAGAACAAGGAAAAGGTAAAGGAACCATTCCAGAATAAGTAATATTGATAAACTGTCCGGTGGCTTTCCCGGATTCTGAAGAGAGTCGGGGAAGCTGACCGGATGAAATATAAGTTAGGAGGACAAAAACATGAAGGTTGGCGTAATTGGTGCAGGTACCATGGGCCAGGGCATTGCTAAGGCATTTGCAATGGTTGACGGTTATGAAGTAGCTCTTTGCGATATTAAGCAGGAGTGGGCACAGGGTGGTAAGGACAAGATTGCAAAAGGTTATGCAAGACTTGTTGAAAAAGGCAAAATGACTCAGGAGAAGGTTGATAGTATTCTGGCAAGCATCACTCCAGGTCTGAAGGAAGATCTTTGCGCAGACTGCGACCTGATCGTAGAAGCAGCATTCGAGGATATGCAGGTAAAGAAGACTACATTTTCTGAGTTAGATAAGATTGCAAAGCCAGAGTGCATTTTCGCATCCAATACATCTTCTCTGTCTATTACAGAAATCGGAAATGGTCTTACCCGTCCTATGATCGGTATGCATTTCTTTAATCCGGCTGACAGAATGAAGTTAGTTGAGGTAATTGCCGGTGTAAATACTCCACAGGAGACTGTAGATCAGATCATTAAGATTTCAGAAGAGATCGGTAAGACACCTGTACAGGTTAATGAGGCAGCAGGTTTCGTTGTAAACAGAATTCTGATCCCAATGATCAACGAAGCAGCATTTATCAAGATGGAAGGTGTATCTGACATCGCTGGTATTGATGCAGCTATGAAGCTTGGTGCAAATCATCCGATGGGACCTCTGGAGCTTGGTGATTTCGTAGGTTTGGATATCTGCCTAGCTATCATGGATGTTCTTTATAAAGAAACAGGTGACAGCAAGTATCGTGCATGTCCATTACTTCGTAAGATGGTTCGTGGCGGTAACCTTGGTGTTAAGAGTGGTAAGGGATTCTACGTATACAACGCAGACCGTACAAAGACACCTGTTGATGCTCAGTAGAATATGAGTATTACAAAATAATATGGAGGAATAAAACAATGGATTTTACTTTGGACAAGAAATATGAGATGGCGCAGACCTTATTCAGAGAGTTTGCACAGAATGAAGTAAAGCCACTTGCACAGGAAATTGATGAGAATCATAGATTCCCAAGAGAGACCGTTGATAAGATGGCAAAGTATGGTTTCTTAGGTATTCCGGTTGCAAAGGAAGATGGCGGACAGGGTTGTGACCCATTGACATACGTTATGTGTGTTGAGGAATTATCAAAGGTTTGTGGTACTACAGGTGTTATTGTATCTGCACATACGTCATTATGCGTAGATCCAATCCAGACATTTGGTACTCCTGCTCAGAAGGCTAAGTATCTGCCGGATTTAGCTTCAGGACGTAAGCTTGGTGCATTCGGTTTAACTGAGCCAGGCGCCGGTACAGATGCACAGGGACAGCAGACAAAGGCTGTTTTAGATGGTGATGAGTGGGTATTAAACGGATCTAAGTGCTTTATTACAAATGGTAAGGAAGCAGATGTATATATCATCATCGCAGTAACCGGTACTGTTGAGAAGCGTGGCAGAAAGCAGAAGGAAATTTCTGCATTTATCGTAGAAAAGGGTACTCCTGGATTTACATTCGGCACCAAGGAAAACAAGATGGGTATCTGTGCTTCTTCTACCTACGAGCTGATCTTTACAGATTGCCGTATTCCAAAGGACAACCTGTTAGGTGCTAAGGGTAAGGGCTTTGGTATTGCTATGCATACACTGGATGGCGGCCGTATCGGTATCGCTGCTCAGGCTCTTGGTATTGCAGAAGGCGCACTGGAGACAACCATTAACTACGTTAAGGAAAGAAAGCAGTTTGGTCGTTCAATCGCACAGTTCCAGAATACACAGTTCCAGTTAGCAGATATGGCTACAAAGGTAGAGGCTGCTAAGATGCTGGTATACAAGGCTGCTATGAAGAAGGCTCAGTATCAGCAGGATCATAAGACTTCTTACTCTGTTGAAGCTGCTATGGCTAAGCTGTGTGCTGCTGAAGTAGCTATGGAAGTAACTACAAAGTGTGTACAGTTACACGGTGGTTATGGTTACATCAAGGAATATGATGTAGAACGTATGATGCGTGATGCTAAGATTACAGAAATCTACGAAGGTACTTCAGAAGTACAGCGTATGGTTATTTCTGCAAACTTATTAAAGTAAGGAGGTACTTAACGTGAAGGTTATAGTTTGTATAAAGCAGGTACCTGATACAAAGGGTGGCGTACAGTTTAACCCAGATGGTACATTAAACAGAGCAGCAATGCTTACAATTATGAATCCGGATGATAAAGCTGGTCTGGAAGCAGCACTTCGCTTAAAGGATCAGTATGGTGCAGAGGTTACAGTTCTTACCATGGGTCTTCCAAAGGCAGCTGATGTTTTACAGGAAGCAATCGCTATGGGTGCTGACAAGGGTATTCTGGTAACAGATCGTGTACTTGGTGGTGCTGATACCTGGGCTACTTCTACTACCATTGCCGGAGCTTTAAGAAAATTAGATTACGATCTGATTATTACCGGTCGTCAGGCTATCGATGGTGATACCGCACAGGTTGGCCCGCAGATTGCCGAGCATTTAGGAATCCCTGTAATTTCTTATGCACAGGAGATCAAGGTAGATGGTGACAGCGTTGTTGTTAAGCGTCAGTATGATGATGGATATCATATGCTGAAGGCTAAGATGCCATGTCTGGTTACCGCTCTTTCTGAACTGAATGAGCCTAGATATATGACTCCAGGTGGAATTTTCGATGCTGTAAATGCTGAGATCACAACTCTTGGCAGAGCAGACCTGGTAGATGTAGATGATTCTAACATCGGTCTGAAGGGCTCTCCAACAAAGATTGCTAAGGCTTCTGATAAGGTAAGAAAGGGTGCCGGTGAGAAGGTTACTCCGGACTCTCCAGACGAAGCAGTTAGTTACATTGTTGGCAAATTAAAAGATAAGCATGTAATTTAATTATAAGGAAAAGTGGTGAATAAAATGGGCGCAATGAACGTAGAAGAAATGGAAAAGTATAAAGGTGTATTTGTCTTCGCACAGCAGGTAGACAATCAGTTAAGCGGTATTTCTTTCGAGTTGATCGGTGAAGGCAAGAGACTGGCTGAAAAGTTAAATACACAGGTAACTGCAGTATTGATTGGCTCAGAAGTTTCAGGACTTGTTGATGAACTGGCTGAGTACGGTGCTGACAGAGTTATCGTAGTTGATGATCCAGAATTAAAGAATTACAGAACAGAGCCATATGCACATGCACTTGCTTCTGTTATCAATGAGTACAAGCCGGAGATCATGCTGGTTGGTGCTACAGCAATCGGTAGAGATTTAGGTCCTACAGTATCTGCAAGAGTAGCAACCGGTCTGACAGCAGACTGTACATTACTTGAGATTGGTGATTTCCCAATCAATCCAATTCCAAATCAGGAGCAGAAGCACAATCAGTTACTGATGACCCGTCCTGCATTTGGTGGTAATACAATCGCAACAATTGCATGTCCGGATAATCGTCCTCAGATGGCAACCGTTCGTCCGGGTGTCATGCAGAAGTTAGATCGTGTACCGGGAGCAAAGGCAGAGGTTATTAATTACAACCCAGGCTTCACTCCAAACAACAAGTATGTGGAAATTCTTGAGATTTCTAAGGCTGTATCTGATATCAAGGATATCATGGATGCTAAGATCTTAGTATCCGGTGGACGTGGTGTTGGTTCCGCAGAGAACTTCAAGATGTTAGATGAACTGGCAGAGGTACTTGGCGGTCAGGTATCATGCTCTCGTGCAGTTGTAGATTCCGGTTGGAAGCCAAAGGAATTACAGGTTGGTCAGACAGGTAAGACTGTACGTCCAAATGTATACTTTGCAATCGGTATTTCCGGAGCTATTCAGCATGTAGCCGGTATGGAAGAATCTGATATCATTGTTGCAATCAACAAGGATGAGGATGCTCCAATCTTTGATGTAGCTGATTATGGTGTGGTAGGAGATCTGAATAAGATCGTTCCGGCTTTAACAGCAGCAATTAAGGCAGAGCTTGCGGCTAAATAATTTCAGCAGACTTTGAACAAAATATAATACAAAATCCTTTTTACGGACAGGAATATTTCAGGAGTTGCAATGGAACCCTTGGATATTCCTGTTCTTGTTTTCTATAGCCGGTTCAGTCGGGTAAAAGGATTGAAAATAAGGGGGAAAGTAAGTATAATAAGCGATGGGCAATTTGCCAATCGGTCTTGTTGAGTGACCTTGTTGAGTAGTTTTGCTGAGTTTTTCGCTACGGTTTTTTTATTGAGTATTTTTTCTGAGAGTTTTTTGGAAAGGGTGAGTTCACATATGAAGAAGTTAAAACAGATGGGGGCAGAGGCATTGACCTGGCTGAAGGCTAATGTGAAAAAGGATGGTCGGGTCTGGATTGCGATAAGGGCAGTTTTGATTTTGATTCTGGTGTCAGTCTGGTCGTTTCTGATTGTTGAAATATTCTGTATGCATGCTTTTTACAAGATAAAAACGGATAGAATCGTATGGAATATAATCCTGTATCTGCTGCTGGCAATTATGATCTGGATACCGACGAGAGGGGTGAAATGGACCGGAATTGGACTGATTGGATTCAGCGGACTGATGGGTTGCATTAATTATTTTGTGATCCTGTTCCGGGGCAATCCGGTATCCTGGGGAGACTTTGCACAGGCACGGACTGCACTTTCCGTAGCGGGAGGATACAGCTATACATTAAATCGGAATTTCTGGATCGCATTGGTCATGACTGTAGCCGGGATTGCCCTGTGTGCGTTGATGAAGGGGCAGAAGAAGGAAAAGAGAACTGCCAGACAGTGGCTCTATATGGGAATCGCATATGCGGGTATGATCGGTCTCTGTGTGATCATGATAAACAGCGGTATGTTATATAAACGGATTCTGCCGATAAAATGGAATCCATCGATTCAGTCGAGAGCCAATGGGTATCTGCTGTCCTTTATGGCGGATGCAACTAAGGGAAAGGTACAGAAACCGAAGGGATATGATCCGGAACAGCTGGAGCAGCTGGCAGAAACTATAACTGTTCAGACCTCTGCACAGGAGACGATGCCGAATATTATTGTGATCATGAACGAATCCTTTTCGGATTTAAGTATGCTGAAAGAGATCCGGACAGATCAGGAGTATTTGCCGTATTTTCACAGTCTGACCGAGGATACCATATATGGGAATCTTTATGTTTCACCGTATGGAGGAAATACGGTATATTCAGAGTATGAATTTCTGACCGGTAACAGTATGACCAGCCTTCCGGTCGGTGTCGTTCCGTATACGAATTATATTCATGGGGATAAAGTGCCGTCTCTGGCATGGACATTGAAGGAACAGGAGGTTCCGTATCAGACGGTTGCAATTCATCCGTATGATAAGGCAGGATATAACCGGGTTGTGGTCTATAAGAGCTTTGGCTTTGATGACTTTATTACCTTGGACGATTTCGGAGAATGTGAGATCGACCGGAAATACATATCAGATCAGGATGATTATGAGAAGCTGATCGATATATTTGAACATAAAGAAGAAGGACAGCCAATGTTTATTTTTAATGTCACCATGCAGAATCACGGTGGGTACGGTGAAAAAGTTTATGATATGAAGGAAAAGGTTCGGGCACTGGATTATAAAGGGGGTACGGATCTGGACGAGTATCTTTCCTGCATTAAGGAGTCGGACACTGCACTGGAATATCTGATCAATTATTTTGAAAAGGTGGATGAACCGACCATTATTCTGATGTTTGGAGACCATCAGCCAAGGCTGTCCGATCGATTTTATGATATGGTTTATGGAAAGGATTCGGATGAGCTGACAGAGGAAGAACAGCGGAAAAAGCATATAGTACCGTTTGTGATGTGGTCGAATTATCAGGATCTCGGTGGACAGTATGTAGAAGCCATTTCCACGAATTATCTCGCAACCTTGTTAATGGACCAGACCGGAGTCGAGCAGACAAAGCATCAGCAGTTCTTAAAGAAGCTGCATCAGGAATATCCGGTACTGTCGCTTGCAGGTGTGAAGACTGCAGATGGAACGTGGACGACGACAGAAGTGCTGGAAGAACAGGGGAATACCACGCTGGACTTATATGAACAGTTACAGTATAACGATCTGTTCGGGAAGAATAACCGAGTGGATGAGTGGTTTTATCCACAGACGGAGAGCGCAGAGTAAAGAGAATATACTTATAAAAAAAGACTTATAGCCAAAAAAAGCTATGGACGAATGATCCATAGCTTTTTTGGCTTGTACTTATCTATACGCATGCTTTATGCATATCTGTATGAATTAGTATTCCAGTGCTTTTTCCTCGCCGGTCATTACACGGAGAGCACCCTGAGCCAGAGCCAGAAGCTCGTCCTCACCAGGATATACGGTAACCCCGCTGATCCAGTTAACCTTTGCGGTCATTGCATCAACAGTCTCCTGACCATAAGCAATACCACCGGTTAGAATGATCTGATCAACCTTGCCCTCTAATACAACAGCCATTGCACCGATTTCCTTGCAAAGCTGATAATGGAAAGCATCCTCAACCAACTGTGCGGTTTCATTGCCCTCATGAGCAAGCTTGATGACATCGCGCATATCATTGGTTCCCAGATATGCATTGAAACCACCGTTACCGCTGATCATCTTTTTAACCTCAGCCTCTGTATACTTTCCGGAGAAGCAAAGCTTTGCCAGTGCTCCGGATGGAAGTCCACCGGTACGCTCCGGAGAGAAAGGACCATCACCATCCAAGGCGTTGGCAACATCGATAACCTTACCGTTCTTATGAGCGCCGACAGATACACCACCACCCATATGAACTACAATCAGGTTAAGATCTTCATAATTCTTTCCAACCTCCTTGGCATAACGCTTGGCAACTGCCTTCTGGTTAAGGGCATGGAAGATAGAGATTCTCGGAATGGCCGGATGACCGGAGATTCTTGCTACAGGAGCCAGTTCATCAACAACAACCGGATCAACGATATAGGATGGAATATTGCTGCCGATCTCAGCAGCGATTTCCTTTGCAAGAATACCGCCAAGGTTGGATGCATGCTGTCCCTGCTTGCCAATCTTTAAGTCCTCAATCAAGGCATCAGAGGTAGCATAGGTACCGCCGGGAATTGGCTTCAGTAATCCGCCACGACCGACTACAACATCGATGGAAGAGAGGTCAACCTCTTTCTCCTTTAATGCATTTAAGATCACTTCTTTACGGAAATCCTTCTGATCAATGATAGAAGCATACTGTGCGATTTCCTCTGTGGAATGACGCAGGGTTGTTTCCATTGCCTGTGTCTCATCTTCGAATACACCAAGCTTGGTAGAAGTAGAACCGGGATTGATAATTAAAATCTTATATGACATAAAACAAATCCTCCTTATTTCGGATATTACTGTTTATTTTTCATAGCTTCTGCAACAACAGCAGCCAGAGCAATCGAATTTACCTTAACTTCAAATGTATCGGAACGGGATGTCAGGATAACAGGTGCCTTGGTACCGGTCAGAATATTACCGTTTTTAACCTTGCAGGTATGAACTAGACATTTGTAAGTGATATTTCCGGCATGGATATCCGGAAATAAGAAGACATCAGCATCTCCAACGATTTTTCTGCCTTCAGCACCCTTGTGCTTTGCAGCTTCAGGATCCAGTGCAAGGTCAAAAGAAAGAGGACCGTCAACGATACAGCCGGTGATTTTGCCTTCTTCGTTCATCCTGGTCAACTCTGCTGCTTCTACTGTTACGGGCATCTTAGGGTTTACAACCTCAACGGCTGCCAGAGGAGCAACCTTAGGGTTTGGAATGCCGCAGGCATGAACAACTTCAACAGTATTGTTAATGATTCCAACCTTGTCTTCCAGAGATGGATATGGAATAAATGCAACATCTGTTAAGAATAACAGACGATTGTAGCCAGGAACCTCGAATACGCACACATGGGATAATGGCTTTCCGGTACGAAGACCAACTTCCTTATTTAATACACTCTTTAAGAAATCCTTAGTATCAATCAGACCCTTCATGTACATATCAGCTTCACCATTGTGCACCAGTTCTACAGCCTTGGTTGCAGCTTCAATTGGATCCTTGATATCGATAATCTCGTAATCGGTAAGATCCATATTCATACCGGCAGCGATTTCGCGGATCTTATCAGCGTCACCTACCAGAATAGAATCTGCAATGTTGCGTTCCTTTGCAGCGCGAACGGCTTCTAATACTGCGTCATCCTGTGCAACAGCAACGGAAAGCTTCTTCTTGGAACATTCAGAAACTTTTGAAATTAAGTCATCAAATGTCTTGATCATTTCTCACACCTCAACATAAATTTATTTTGGAATCTGTCCTTCTAAATCAGCCGAACGAAAATCCTATCATTCATAATACCACTTTCTATTATAATCGGTCAAGAAAATGCGAAGCATGTCACATAAAACTCTGAAAAACTGATTAATTCAGAAAAATAACCGATATATTTTGAAAAGGTGTTTGTTTTATATATAAGATATGGTATATTATTAACAGTTAATAAAAAAGATATAAAATAGTTGAGCTGCGTTAACAAGGGCAATATGATGTTAAATAGAATAGTATGAGGTGAGTGGATGAAAGCGAAAGAATATGTAATTCAGAAGTTGTTGCAGATGGGAAAAAAATACCCATGGATGAAATATCCGACACTAGCACTGGTATCTGTAATCAGTCTGTTTTTTTTGACTATAGAGAAATGTATGGAACGGCCTAAACGGGCGGTGATCGCACTGGTCTGCTGTGTGCTGATTATATCACAGGCGTGGTATTTGATTAGCTTTGCCAATGATACCACTAGTGGAGATGCAGCAGATGCGGATATGCCGACAGGTTATATGGATGTGAGTCTGGAACAGGAAATTTTAGAGGAATTGAATGAAGACGAAATACAGCCGGATGCAGAGGATCCGGAGATTGTCTATACTATTTCTTATGATGTCGGGGCAAATGGTGTTGCCAAGACAGCTGATACGAAAAGTGAGGCAGAACTTACAGATGGATATACATTGACAGCTCCGGAACTGGGAGCTGGAAAATCAGATTATTTCGAATTTGTTTGCTGGACAACCTCAAAAGACAGACTTGATACCAGAATCGATACTGTATATGTGGATTCCTTTAATGGCAGTAATATTCTGAAACTGTATGCATACTATGAGCGTACGGCATACAAGGTAACCTTTAATCGCGGAAGCGGTGATGCCGGTGATACAATTGAGGTACGGGCGGCGATCAGTGCAGATGGTACAGCAAAGGTTCAGCTGGTAAATCAGCCGACATTTAAGAAGTATGGCTATACATATACGCAGTGGCGCATTAATGACAGTGATGTTATGAAGGTGGATGTAGATACGGAGTATACATTCGGAGATTCTGATATTGAGGTTAATCCGGACTGGAAGCCGAATCCATATAACATTGCATTTGAATCGGGAGATCCGGAAGCAACCGGCAGCATGGATACGATCCAGGCATATTACGGAACCAAGAGGAGATTGCCTGCGAATACCTTTAAGAAGACCGGTTATGTATTTAATGGCTGGTTAGGTCAGGATGGTGTGACCTATGCAGATGCCAGTGAGGTTTTAAATCTGACACAGGAGTCCGGCGGCACATTTACCATGACTGCCCAATGGAAATATCAGACAGCCCGGTTGTCTACGGCAACACTGAACTATACTTTCAGCGATTCTCTGGATGAGATATTGACGATTTTTCATAATGAAGAGGGTGATGGTGATTTCGCACCTGCCCTTATAGATGCCAGTGGTACAACCATGAATGGTACGGTCACACTGGATAATCTGACAGAGTTAACCGGAATTTCGGTATCTACGCAGCAGAATCAGATTTCGCTTGTTGCAGACAGTGTGCAGACTGTTGGTACAGTGGTACTGACGTTTAACATTCACGATAACCGGAATATAGATGAGAGTGATACTTCCCTGAATCTAACACTGAATCTCGGAAAACGGACGCTGACCGTAACCGGAGTAGATAATGTAACAAAGACCTATGACGGTAACTGTGAGGTTCCGATTGGTTCCATTCATTTCACCGGTGCAAATCCGGGAGCTCAGGTAACTGTAAATAATGCATCCCAGAAGGGTATGTTTACGGATCCGGATGTAGGCACGGATAAGGTCATTACAATTTCTGACATCTATGTATTAGGCGCAGATGCAGAGTATTATACGGTTGCTGAAATGGCTGAGGTAACAGGTGGAAGTATTACCAGACGGACAGTACATGTAAGCACCATGCCATCATATCCGACCGGACAGGATTATATCCTTACCGGACAGGATCCGGTGTTTATGGTCGAGGTAGAGAAAACGGATCTGCCGGAGGCTGTTGCGGATGCGGATGAGAAGACGATTAAGAGTGCGGTTCTTGGACATTATATCTGTGATTACGGTAAGCCGGATTATTTACCGGGTGAAAATTACCGAATCGGAATTGATACGAAAAACGAAGATTTGTTAAATAATCTGAAGAACTATACTTTAGAAGTGACGGAGGGAATCCTAGTTGTAAAGCAGGAGAATCCGATATATCAGGATGACTACTTTATTTCAGGAAATCAGCTTGCAAATAATAAATGGTATTACCAGACAAATCCAGAGGTTATGGCAACGGGCATTCGTTATGATATGGTATATTTGACGAATGACCCGACAACAATTGCCAGAACCTATGAACCTGGACTGTTTGAACAGCGCGGTATTATAACGGAGGAGATGTGCAGTGCGAATAATGTACTGTATGTACAGCTGGCGAATAGTACAACCAAGGCGGTAACTGCAATTGCAAAATTGGAGATTTATGTGGATGTTACAGCACCGGAGATCGCTACAGATCAGATTGTTGTAAAGACCATAAATACTTCCGGATTCAGCAAGCTTGGAAATTTCTTGAGCTTTGGTAATTTCTTCCAGGAAGATCTGGAGATTACAGTGCCGGTTACGGATGCGTTAAGCGGTACGGATAAGCTGGTTTATTATCTGGATGGTGATGAGAACGGAACAGAAGTGGCAATCATCAACGGAACTGCTACATTCCGTGTAAATGTAAAATATAAGGGAACAATTGCACTGAAAGCAAGTGACTTGGCAGGTAATATATCGGATAAGGCGGATATAATCGGTGTTGACGGTTCAAACTACTGGGTAGTAGAGGATGAGACACCGGATCTGACTGTGACAGCCAAGGATGCAGAAGGCAACAGTGTATACGAAGGTGAAAACTATTTCTACAAGACAGTAAACATGACTGCGGAAGTGCAGGATATGGATGCAGGCGTTGCATACATTGAATGGACAATCACCAGAAACGGAACTGTAATTGCAGATGCCGAAAAGGAAACAGTAAAAGATCAGAGTCAGATTATTAATAAAGAGACGTTTCAGCGGACGATCACCGATAGCGGAAGCTATGAAGTGATGGTAGCAGCATATGACAATGCAGGAAATTGCACAAAGCTGTCAACTCCGGTTACATTTGTAGTAGATGGAACGGCACCGGTAATTCAGATCAGCCCGGAGAATTATGACCAGAACTGGGCGACAAAGAAGACGATTACCTTTACGGTAACCGATACAGAAAGTGGCGTGGATATGCTGACACTGAAGGATGCAGACGGTGCATATCCATATAGTAAGGTAGAAGGAAAGGATGATACGTACACATTTGATGTAACAAAGAAGGGTACGTATACGATCAAGGCTATTGACCGTGCAGGTAACAGCAGCGAGCTGCCACTTACATTTGAGAAGGTTTCTTCGGAAGTACCGGCGGATCCGGTACTGACAGTGACTCCTGGACTGAGTGAGGGACGGAGCTGGTATACAGAGAATCCGACAATTCAGATTACAGAGCCGGAGGAGACCCCGGATGGTACGAAGATCAATGTTTACTATCATTTATGGAAGGAAGGCACCGAGGAACCGTATCAGTATGAACGGGTTGCGGATGCATTTAATCTTCCGGAAGAGGGTATCTGGAATATCCGGGCATGGGCAGAGACAGAATCCGGTATGAAGAATTCCGGTGAAGGATTATATCAGATCTGTTATGATGAGATGGCTCCGGCAATTACAGAGATTCAGTCCGGTGGAAACGGTAATAACAGTGTGATCTCGTTCAAGGTACAGGAGAAGGTCAGCGGATTAAGTAGCCTGGAGGTCGTTTATAACGATACGGATACCAGAAAGCTGGCATTTACAAAGGAATCTGACGGCACTTATTCTGCAAGTTTTATAGCAGCAATGGAAGGAAGCTATGTGATTCATGCTACGGATCTGGCAGGCAATGTTGCGGTAGCAGATGCATTCCAGCCAATGAAGATCGTTGTGACCGGAGTGGCTGGAAATGCGACAAGCGGTATGGTGATCAGTGGTAAGGTATATGCGGGAACCTTTGAAGTATCCGGTGTTTCACTAGCATATGGACTTGCAGATACCGGTAAGGCAGATCAGAAGCCGGGCAGCTTTGTGGTAACAACGGATGCATATGGTAACAAAGCATTTACAGCAAAATTAAATAAATTAGAAGCAGATTCACGGTATCTGTTTACGGTAAAGGCGATCGCACAGGATGGACAGAGCTGTGATTATACAGGAACCTTCCAGACCGTCGGAACCAAGGCACAGGGAATTACAATTGCCGGTACGGTTGTAGATGAGACACTGGACGCAACCGATAAATCAGCGATTGCGGTTGTTCTTTATAACGGAAATGACATTGTACAGTCCAAGAATGTAAAGAATGGTGACAACTTCATGTTTACCAATGTCGCAAACGGCAGCTATACCGTACAGGCAGTCAATGATAATCGTGCAGCCAGTGAAGGTGTAGTCATTCAGAATCAGACGGTGATTGAGCCGGTTTCAGCGATTGAACTGGTATTAAAGAGTGGTCAGGCAACATCTGTGGAATATACGGATGAGACAACACCAAGAGTCAGTGTGATTGGTCTTGAAAATATTTTTGAAGACAGTACGAACTTCGGAAGTCCGGCAGATTACAGTGTCATTGAATCTGGTGGTATCATTGAATTCTGCATGAAGGTCAATGGACTGTCCGAGTCCGAGATTCCGGAATCGGATCGTGTAGCATTGAGCCGCAAGATGAAGAAGGGCGAGACACTGGGAATGGGTCTGGATTTATCAATATGGAAGAGAAGCATCGGAGCCTATGGTGTTATTTCAGAAAAACAGGTAACATCAATTGCAGGTGGTAAGACATTACGGATCGTGATTCCGTTAAGCAGTGAGCTGGCATCCCATGATAATTTAAGTGTGATCCGAATCCATGATAATACGGCAGAACGACTGACGGATCTGGATACGAATCCGAATACTTATACGATTGAAAGTGCATTGTTCTCAACCTATGCAATTGTATATTCCGATACGACAACGACAGATACGGCTACAGATGATACAGCTACAACAGCAACGGATAATACAGCAGCATCGACGGAGGCGGCTACAGAGCAGCCATCGACAGGCGGACAGACTGATACAGAAGCTTCTACAAGAGATATATCTGTAACACCGAAGAGTACAAATATTTCATTACAGTCCGGTAAGAACGGTTCATCACCACAGACCGGTGATGCAGCTCCGATTGTATGGATCAGTATTCTCGGATTGACGGTGGCAGGACTTGGCTTTGGAATTTGTAAGAAAAAACAACCATAACTTACCATAATACTTTAGGAAATCCGGAAGATACTATAAGTAAGACAACAAGCAATTCAGAAACTGAAATTCAGTTCTTGAATTGTCGGAGGTCTTAAAATAAAAAGTATCGATGGAGGTAAAAGTTATGTCTAGCAAATATTCAAAGAGTGAAGCAATGAACCGTTTTAAGATGGAGTGTGCATCAGAGGTTGGTGTAGACTTAAAGCAGGGGTACAATGGTGACTTAACATCCAGACAGAATGGCTCTGTTGGTGGTCAGATGACTAAGAAACTGGTAGAGGCTCAGATGAAGTCAATGGCTAACAAGTAAGCAACAATCCTGTAGCATACAAATTAATCAGAAATTAAAGAGGGCGTCTGGAGATATCTGTATCTTCAGACGCTTTTTATTTCAAAACACTGGACATATGGAAACAGGTTATGATATAATTTAGTGATTAGTGGGCTTGCCCCCGTTTTAATATGCAAAGTAACGTTTACAAGGAGGACGTAATAAAATGAGTTACACAGTGGAGAAGTTAGACAAGAATATGGCTAAGATTACAATCGAGGTGCCAGCTGAAGAATTTGAGAAGGCAATGACAACTTCTTATAATAAGCAGAAGAGTAAGATTTCTGTTCCTGGATTCCGCAAGGGCAAAGTGCCAATGACATTTTTAGAGAAGCTTTACGGACCGGAAATGTTTTATGAGGATGCAGCTAATATTTGTATTCAGGATGCTTATCCACGTGAAATGGCAGAGAGTGATCTGGAAGTGGTGTCTAGACCAACTGTTGATGTAGTTCAGATGGAGAAGGGTAAGAACTTTATCTTTACAGCTGAAGTAGCATTAAAGCCGGAAGTAACTCTGGGTGACTATAAGGGTATCGAAGTTGAGAAGAAGGTAGTAGAAGTAACAGATGAGGATATGGAAGTGGAACTGAAGCACGTTCAGCAGCAGAATTCCAGAAGCATAGATGTAACCGACCGTGCGGCACAGATGGATGATGAGGTAACGATTGACTTTGAAGGATTTGTTGATGGTGCAGCATTTGAAGGTGGCAAGGGAAGCGACTATCCGTTAAAGCTGGGTTCGCATTCTTTCATTGATACCTTTGAAGATCAGCTGGTTGGCAAGAACATCGGTGATGAAGTAGAAGTGAATGTGACTTTTCCTGAGGATTATCAGGCAGAAGAGCTTGCGGGTAAGCCGGCAATGTTCAAGGTTAATGTTAAGGCAATCCGTGCTACAGAGCTTCCGGAGTTAGATGATGAATTTGCAAGTGAAGCATCTGAGTTCGATACCATGGATGAATATAAGGAAGATATTAAGAAGAACCTGCTTGCTAAGAAGGAGTCTGAGGCAAAGCGTGAAAAAGAGGGCAAGGTTATCGACAAGATCGTAGAGAATGCAACGATGGAGATTCCGGATGCTATGGTAGAAATGCAGCAGGAGCAGATGGTAGATGAGTTTGCACAGCGCTTAAGCTATCAGGGACTGAAGTTAGAGCAGTATTTACAGTTTACCGGCATGGATATGGATGCGTTCAAGGAGCAGTGCAAGCCGGAAGCATTACGTAGAATTGAGTCACGTCTTGTATTAGAAGCAATCGCAGATGCAGAAGCAATTGAAGTATCAGCAGAGGATGTTGATAAGGAGCTGGAGAACATGGCTTCTATGTACCAGATGGAACTGGAGAAATTAAAGGAAGTAATCGGAGAGCATGAGACAGATTCTATTAAGAAGGACATTGCGATCCAGAAAGCAGTTGACCTGGTAGTAGAGGCTGCAAAAGAGGTTTAATCATTGGACCTTTATATAAGGAGGTAAGTTTATGAGTTTAGTACCTTATGTCATTGAGCAGACAGGCAGAGGCGAACGTTCTTATGATATTTATTCGCGTCTGTTAAAGGACAGAATTATATTTCTTGGTGAAGAGGTAAATGACACAACAGCAAGTCTGGTAATTGCACAGTTACTATTTCTGGAGTCTGAGGATCCGTCAAAGGATATCAGTCTTTATATTAACAGTCCGGGTGGTTCTGTTTCGGCTGGTTTCGGTATTTACGATACCATGCAGTACATTAAGTGTGATGTATCAACGATCTGTTGTGGCATGGCTGCCAGCATGGGTGCATTCTTACTGGCCGGTGGTACACCGGGTAAACGTATGGCACTTCCGAATGCAGAAATCATGATCCATCAGCCAATGGGCGGAATGCCAAGCGGAAGTCAGGCAAGTGATATGCAGATTACAACAGAGCATATATTAAAGACAAAGCGTAAGATTAATGAGATACTTGCAAAAGAAACCGGAAAATCAATCGAAATACTTGAGAGAGACACGGATCGTGATAATTGGCTGAGCGCAGAGGAAGCTAAGGAATATGGATTGATCGACCAGGTTATTTCCGGTCGTCAGTAGTGTATCAAATTTGATTGAGGTGACTAAATGGCAAATCGAAGTGATGAAAGAAAGCCTTTGAAGTGTTCGTTTTGTAATAAGCCCGAGGATCGGGTTCGTAAGCTGATTGCGGGACCTTCCGCATATATCTGTGACGAATGCATCGAAGTGTGTTATGAAATCATTCAGGAAGAACTGGAAGAGGTTGCAGATACAGAGATTAATCTGTTAAGACCGAAAGAAATCAAGGCATTTCTGGATGATTATGTAATCGGACAGGAGCAGGCAAAGAAGATTTTGTCGGTTGCAGTTTACAATCACTATAAACGAATTTTATCCGAGAAGGATTTTGAAGTTGAATTACAGAAGAGTAATATCATTATGGCAGGTCCGACCGGTTCCGGTAAGACGTATCTGGCACAGACACTGGCAAAGCTGTTAAATGTACCGTTTGCAATTGCAGATGCGACTGCATTGACAGAAGCCGGCTATGTAGGTGAGGATGTTGAGAATATCCTTCTGAAGCTGATACAGGCAGCAGATTTTGATATTGAACGTGCAGAGCACGGAATCATTTATATTGATGAAATTGACAAGATTTCCAAAAAATCCGAGAATGTATCCATTACCAGAGATGTATCCGGTGAGGGTGTACAGCAGGCACTTTTAAAGATTATTGAGGGTACGGTTGCTTCTGTTCCACCACAAGGGGGAAGAAAGCATCCGCATCAGGAGCTGATTCAGATAGATACGACCAATATTCTGTTTATCTGTGGTGGTGCATTTGACGGTATGGATAAGATCATTGAGAATCGGATCGGTCAGAAGGCAATTGGGTTCAATGCAGAAGTGCAGAAGAATGAGAAACCGGATGTAGGAGAACTGTTGAAACAGGTTCTTCCACAGGATTACGTAAAATATGGTCTGATTCCGGAGTTTGTAGGACGTGTACCGGTCACGGTTACACTTGATATGCTGGATGAGGAAGCACTGGTTCGGATTTTGGAGGAGCCAAAGAGCTCACTGGTAAAACAGTATCAGAAATTATTTGAAATGGATGGTGTTGATCTGGAATTTCAGCCGGAGGCGTTACGGGCTATGGCAGCAAAGGCTATGGAACGGAATACCGGTGCCAGAGGCTTACGTGCAATTATGGAAGATGTTGTTATGGATCTGATGTACGAGATTCCATCCGATAATCATATTACAAAGTGCACGATCACAAAGGATATGGTAGAGAATGCCGGAGAACCGGAGCTTGAGTATTCTGAGAGACCGGTTGCGAAGAAGACACTTTTGCAGCAGCACTTGAAGAAAAACAGTGGAGAAATTGCATAAATAGATTGTGCCGGGACTTGTTCCCGGCACACTGTTTACATGGAAACGTGATGGAAACAGAAGGTGAAGAAGAATGAAAGAACAATGTACAATACCTATGGTTGCATTGCGGGGAATCGTAATTCTGCCGCATACAACTGTACATTTTGATATAAGCCGCACAGAGTCCATTGAAGCGGTTAAGGCGGCAATGGGGAGCAATCAGGAGCTGTTTGCAGTGACACAGCTGGACAGGGACAACTCTATGGGCTTTGGTATGGAGAGTCTGCAGAAAATCGGATGTCTGGTAAGGGTTCAACAGATGGTGAAGCTTCCGAAGAATATTGTCCGGGTGCTGGTAGAAGGCGTGGCAAGGGCAGAACTGTTTGATTTTGAAGAACGGAACGGCTATCTTCTGGCTGAGGTGCAGGCATGGAAGGACCGGGAGCTGGTACCGGAGCAGGAATATGCCTACTGTACGAGCCTGATGGAGGAGGTCCGGGCCTGCTATGACGCAGGAATGAATCTGACACCACTGGCGCTACGTAAGCTGACACGGATCCGGGAAGCCGGAGTTTTAATTGATACACTGGCAGAACAACTGCCTCTGGCATATGAGAAACGGCAACAGATTCTTGATATTCCGGATATTGAGAACCGGTGTGTGGCGATGTTGAAAATCCTGCATAGTGAAGCAGAAATATATCAGATCCGCAAGGAGCTGCAGGGACGGCTGAAGACCATTGTAGAGAAAAACCAGCGGGAATATGTACTGCGAGAGCAGCAGAAGTTGATACAGGAAGAGCTGGGAGATCGGGATTCTACCGGTGATATTGAGGAATACCGGGAACGGTTAGAGAAGCTGCAGGCACCGGAGGAAGTAGAGGAGAAGTTAAAGAAGGAGATTAAACGTCTGGAAGGAATTCCGGTCACTTCTTCCGAGTCTACGGTGGCAAGAACTTACATTGAGACATTACTGGATTATCCATGGAGTCAGGAAACAGAGGATAACCGTGATATCAGACAGGCAGAGGTCGTCTTAAATGCAGATCATTATGGACTTGATAAGATAAAGGAGCGGATTCTGGACTCCCTTGCAGTACGTAACATGGTTGCGGAAGGCGACAGTCCGATTCTGTGTCTGGTAGGTCCGCCCGGAACCGGTAAAACCTCGATCGCACGCTCGATCGCTTCTGCGGTAAATAAGAAATATATCCGGATTTCGCTGGGCGGTGTACGAGATGAAGCAGAAATCAGAGGACACAGAAAGACTTATATCGGGGCAATGCCTGGGCGGATCGCATCTGCCATTATGAAGGCAGGCGTCAATAATCCGCTGATGCTGTTGGATGAAGTGGATAAGCTGGGAAATGATTATAAGGGAGATCCGGCGTCTGCACTGCTTGAGGTTCTGGATTCGGAGCAGAATTGCAGATTTGTGGATCATTATTTTGAGGTCCCGATTGATTTAAGTCATATTCTGTTCGTGGCTACGGCAAATGATGCCAGTCAGATCCCAAAACCGTTATTAGATCGAATGGAGATCATTGAGGTGTCCGGTTATACACAGAATGAAAAGTTCCATATTGCGAAAGAATTTCTGGTCAGCAAGCAGCGGAAAAAGCATGGCTTGAAGGCATCCCAGCTAACAATCAGTGACAGGGCAATCGATCGGATCATTGAGGAATATACTAGAGAAGCCGGTGTGCGGGAGCTGGAGCGCCAGATTGCCAAGCTATGCAGGAAGGCGGATCGTGTGATTGCGGAAGGCGAAAAGAAATCTCTGCGTATTTCAGAACGCAATCTGGAGGAGTATCTCGGAACACCGAGGTATGAGGCAGAAGACTGGGATGTAAGCGCAAAGATCGGAGAAGTAACAGGCCTCGCATGGACGAGTGTCGGTGGTGACACCCTGACGATAGAAGTAAATCTGGTGCCGGGAACCGGAAAGCTGGAGCTGACCGGAAACCTCGGAGATGTTATGAAAGAATCTGCAAAGATTGCGCTGACCTATGTAAGATCCAGATTGAAGAAGCAGGAGTTTGAAAAACAGGATATCCATATTCACGTACCGGAGGGAGCGGTTCCGAAGGACGGACCGTCAGCCGGTATCACACTGGCAACAGCTATCTATTCGGCAGCAACCGGAAAACGGGTCAGAGGTGATGTCGCCATGACAGGAGAAGTTACCCTGCGGGGCAAGGTATTACCGATCGGAGGACTGAAAGAGAAGCTTCTGGCGGCGAAGACGCATGGAATAAAAGAGGTTCTGGTACCGGAACGAAACCGGAGAAATGTGGCAGAGCTTGACAGCGAGATTACGGAGGGAATGCTGATTACATTTGTTTCTGATATGGATACCGTGTTAAAACGTGCAATTGATACAAAATAGACAGTGGTTTGTTGGAGGTTGAAATGGTAATTAAAAGTGTAAATCTGGAAACCGTATGTGGTATTACAAGTAAGCTTCCGGAAAATCAGTTTCCGGAGGCTGCATTTGCAGGGAAATCCAATGTAGGAAAGTCTTCCCTGATCAATGCTCTGATGAATCGAAAGTCTTATGCAAGAACATCATCACAGCCGGGCAAGACACAGACGATTAATTTTTATAACATTAATGAGGCATTTTATTATGTGGATCTTCCGGGCTATGGGTATGCGAAGGTGTCTGCGGAAATTAAGGCAAAGTGGGGAAAACTGATCGAGCGGTATCTGCATTCCTCCAGGCAGTTGCGACTGGTATTCCTTCTGGTGGATATCAGACATGAGCCGTCGGAAAATGATTGCATTATGTATAACTGGATCGTGGATAACGGATTTCATCCGGTGATCATAGCAACGAAGCTGGATAAGATTAAAAGAAGCCAGACACAGAAGCAGTTGAAAATCATTCGTGAAAAATTAAAGACAGTACCGGGAACCCCGATCATCCCGTTCTCTGCAGAAACGAAGCAGGGAAGGGATGAAATATGGGAATTGATCGATGAATTTCTAATTCAGGTCCCAGAGCTGGTGGACTAGATAATCATAAATCGTATTACTTTTTTCCTGCCAGGTGTCACAGATCATGGTAGCCTGATCCAGAGTCGGAACGTTCAGCTTGATATCAAGCAAGGTTTCGCTGTGCTCCAGAATGGTGCACTGGACAGTGTACTCATTGCGCTTGGCAGGATAATAGGTGGCAAATATTTCTACTTCATTTCGAAGATTGATCTTCTCAGCCTCAAAATATGCATAGACATCATCCTTGATCGCAGAAGAAATCTTATAATCAAAAAGATCAAGGGCTTCCTTGCCGTCATCGGTCAGATGGAACTGGGTCGTATTCCGGATCAGTTCCGAACGAATGAAGCCCGCATCCTCCAATTCACTTAATGCCTGCTGAAAATTGAAATAATTCGTATAACCCTTATCAAGGATAAACTGTGACAGCTGCGAGGTTGTCAGAGGGAAATCGACCCGGTCCAACATAAAGAGAATAATTAATTTGTATAATGTAAGACGGTTGTCTGACATAGTAACACTCCTTTAGATATTGGCTTTGACTGCGGCAGCGACAACATCGGCGATTCTTGGGTCAAAGGCCTTCGGCATGATGTTATCTGCATTCAGCTCTTCAGCCGGAACAAGATCTGCGATCGCATTCGCGGCAGCCAGCTTCATTTCTTCTGTGATCTGACGGGCATGACCTTCCAATGCACCCTTGAAAATACCGGGGAAAGCAACCACATTGTTAACCTGATTCGGGAAATCGGAACGACCGGTACCGACGATCCTGGCGCCGGCAGCCTTCGCAACATCCGGCATGATTTCAGGAACCGGATTCGCCATAGCGAAGAGGATCGCATCCTGATTCATGGAAGCGACCATTTCCGGAGTGACGATATTCGGTGCGGAAACACCGATGAAGATATCGGCACCGGCTAAAGCGTCTGCCAGAGAACCATCCTGTTCCTCTAAATTGGTGATCTCGCACATCTTTTCCTGCATCCAGTTCATATTCGGAGTATGACGGTTTAACATGCCGACCTTATCACAAAGGATCAGATGCTGAAAGCCATAGCGGAGCAGCAGTCTGGCGATTGCGATTCCTGCAGAGCCTGCTCCGTTTACAACGACCTTGCAATCCTCCTTATTCTTACCGGTGACCTTAAGACTGTTGATAATACCGGCTAATACAACGATGGCGGTTCCGTGCTGGTCATCATGGAAGACCGGAATATCCAGGGCTTCTTTTAAACGTTCTTCTATTTCAAAACACCGGGGAGCAGAAATATCCTCCAGATTGATTCCTCCGAAAACAGGAGCAATGCGGATGACAGTCTGAATGATTTCCTCAGTATCCTGCGTATCAAGACAGATCGGGACGGCGTTTACATTGCCAAACTCCTTGAATAAGACAGCCTTTCCCTCCATAACCGGGATAGCAGCACTGGCACCGATGTTTCCGAGACCAAGAACTGCACTGCCGTCAGATACGACTGCAATGGTATTGGCTTTTCCGGTATACAGATAAACCTTGGAAGGATCCTTGGCAATCTCACGGCATGGTTCTGCAACTCCGGGAGTATAGGCCAGAGACAAATCCTCTGCGGTTTTTACCGAACATTTTGATTTGGTTTCGATTTTTCCATTCCATTCTTCGTGGAGTTTTAAAGCTTTTTCATAAACATCCATTGTACATATTCATCCTTATCTGTGATATTGATTGATAACAAGTCAATCAAAATTAACTATATCACCTGAATAAAACCACTGCAAGTCCCAATCGGGGAAAAGATGAAAAAACTGGAAAAAAAGCTTTACCGATGTAGGGAGTTATGGTATAATGCAACTGAATTATTATTCTAAAGCTCATATTTCTGATAAGAACATATTAGAACTTTTAAATATGAATTAGCCTATTAAATTTAATTGAAGAAAGAACCCAAAAAGATTATATTTGCATATAGAGAGGAAGACATATGGATTTTACTACTATGACATTAGTTGAATTGCGGGAAGTCGCAAGAAGCAAAGGTTTAAAAAGTGTTTCTGCAATGAAGAAGGCGGATCTGATCGCAAAGCTGCAGGAGTTGTCGAAAGGGACAGGCACCGGAAAGCCTGCAGAGAACGGAAATGAGCCGATAGTGAAAGAGATGGCGGCAAACGAACTGCCGGTGCAGGAGCAGCCGAGAGAAGAGAGTTCCAGACCGGTTGCCTATGAGAGCGGCAACGGACAGCGTGCCGAGCAGGAGGTACATAGCAGAATACAGGTGTCTGCCAAGCGACCGGAGATGACGAGCAGACATATGGATTCCGGCAGAAAGATGCGTCCGGAGCAGAAGCGGACAGACAGCCGACCGGGCAGAGGACCGGTAAGACAGGATATGAGACAGTCGGAAGTTATGAAATATGAGAATAGACCGGCTGCCAGAATGGAATACCGGACAGAGAACCGCAGTAACCGGATTGAGGTTCAGGAAAAGCAGGGATATGAGCCGGAACGGGAACATGCCGAGCACCCGACAGATGAGAAGCGTACGATTAATATTCGGAATGAAGTATTTACCGGAGATGAGTTTTTGAGAATTGATAATCCGGAGATTCAGGCATTAGACAGTGGAAATACGGTAAATGGCATTCTGGAGATTATGGAAGGCTACGGATTTATCCGAAGTGCCAATTACCTTCCGGGCGATAACGATATTTATGTGTCTTCTGCACAGATCAGACGATTTAATCTGAAGACCGGTGATATATTAAATGGAAATACAAAGGTTAAGCTTTCGACAGAGAAGTTCAGTGCATTATTATATATTAATTCCGTAAATGGGTTTCATCCGCTGGAGGCTCAAAAACGCCGGGCATTTGAGGAACTGACTCCGATTTTTCCAAATGAAAAGATCAAACTGGAGCAGCCGGGAGCAGAGATTCCGATGCGAATCGTAGATGTAATCGCGCCAATCGGTAAGGGACAACGAGGTATGATCGTATCACCACCGAAGGCCGGTAAGACAACGCTTTTAAAGCAGATGGCAAAGACGATCAGTCGCAATTACAGCAACATGCATCTTCTGGTGCTTCTGATTGATGAACGCCCGGAGGAAGTAACGGATATCCGCGAGTCGATTGAAGGACCGAATGTAGAGGTTATTTATTCTACCTTTGACGAACTGCCCGAGCATCATAAGCGGGTAGCTGAGATGGTGCTGGAGCGTGCAAAGCGTCTGGTAGAGCATAAGAAGGATGTGGTGATCCTGTTAGACAGCATTACCCGTCTGGCAAGAGCTTATAACCTGATCGTTCCGCCAAGTGGACGAACTCTGACCGGTGGTCTTGATCCTGCAGCCCTGCATATGCCGAAGAAGTTTTTCGGAGCAGCCAGAAATATCCGTGAAGGCGGTAGTCTGACTATTCTTGCAACAGCATTGGTAGAAACCGGAAGTAAAATGGATGATGTGGTATTTGAGGAGTTTAAGGGGACTGGTAATATGGAACTGGTGCTTGACCGGAAGCTTTCTGAAAAACGGATTTTTCCGGCAATTGACATCACAAAGTCCGGTACCCGAAGAGAAGATTTACTTCTGTCAAAGGAAGAACAGGATGCTATGTATCTGATTCGGCATGAAATTGGAGGCTCCAAGGGTGAGGAAGCTATAGAAGAAGTATTAAAGCTGTTTGTACGGACGAAAAACAATCAGGAATTTCTGGATCTGGTACAAAAATCCCTGGGGCGTCGATAAAAGTAAAAGTAAAAAATATGAAAATACTATTGCAAAGTATGAAAGTCTATGCTAAAATGAGGAAGTTGTTGAGCGGAAGAAGGGCGTAAGCCTGCTCTCATAGATAGTATAAGTAACGGTGAGGTGAAAAAGATGAAAGAAGGAATCCATCCAGATTATTACCAGGCAAAGGTTGTCTGCAACTGTGGTAACGAATTTGTTACAGGATCGACAAAAGAAGATATCCACGTTGAAATTTGCTCTAAGTGTCATTCATTCTACACTGGACAGCAGAAGGCAGCTAAGGCTCGTGGACGTATTGATAAGTTCAATCGTAAGTATGGTGTAAACCAGTAATAAAAGGATTAATATGAGGTTGGGATTGACGAATCCCAACCTTTTTTCAAATTCAGAAAGTATCAGGAATCAATTCTCAAAAGACAGACAGTCCTGTAAAACAGGTTAAAGATAGTGGAGGAATCTATGGAACGAATCTATATAGGCGGTCAGGCTGTGATCGAGGGCGTTATGATGAAGAATAAGGATCAGTATGCCATTGCAGTACGGAAGCCGGACCAGACGATTGAGACCAAGGTTGAGACATATGAATCTATCGGGGAGCGGATCCCGTTTTTTCGGATTCCGATCGTCCGTGGAGTTGCTAATTTTATAGAGTCACTTGTGATCGGTATGAAAACACTGACCTATTCGGCATCCTTTTATGAAGAGGATGAGGAAGCGAAAGAGGACAGTCAGGCAGAAAAAAATTCGACAATTTATGAATATAAAAATCCGAATGAGGGGATACAGGAGAATAATCAGGTGGAAAAAATGGCCAAGAAAGGCGGAGAAGGCATCTTAATGTTTTTCTCGGTTATGATTTCCGTGATTCTTGCAATCGGATTGTTTATTTTGCTTCCGGCATGGATTTCCGAATATATCCGGCGTGGAATTGATAATAATGTAGTTGTAGCATTGTTAGAGGGTGTGATCCGTCTTGCAATCTTTCTTCTGTATGTATTTGCCATATCGCAGATGAAGGATATTAAGCGGGTCTTTATGTATCACGGCGCTGAGCATAAGACCATTAACTGTCTGGAGGCGGGAGTTCCGTTGACACCGGAGAATGTTATGAAGTTCAGCCGGTTTCATAAGCGTTGCGGAACCAGCTTTCTGTTTCTGGTTATGATCATCAGTATTTTATTCTTTATGGTGATCAATGTGGACAGTGCAGTCCTGCGGATCGTATTAAGACTGCTTCTGGTTCCTGTCATTGCCGGTGTTTCCTATGAGGTACTTCGACTGGCAGGTAAGAATGACAGCCTGATCATTAAGATCATCAGTGCACCTGGATTATGGGTTCAGAGAATGACGACCAGAGAGCCGGAGCTTGATATGCTGGAGGTATCAATTGCTTCTGTGGAAGGCGTACTGGACTGGAGAGCATATCAGGAGGCATTGCGTCAGGACGAGGCAGAGAAAGCACAGGAAAAGGCAGAAAAGAAACACAAATCATCTGAGAAGCATGCATCGTCTGAGGAAGAAGCAGAGGAAGCGGCAGCAGAGAATGAATCGGGTGGCATTTTATGAAAATTCAGGAGGCACTGCAGAAAAGCAGTCTGGAATTGAAGCGTTTCGGAATCGAGAATCCGGGTCTGGATGCCAGATATCTGCTGGAATGGATCTTAGAGTGTGATCATTCTTATGTATTATTGCATCCGGAACAGGAACTGTCAGCCGGTCAGGAGCACCGATATAACGAGGTAATTGAAAAGCGGGCACAGCATTTCCCGGTACAGTATATTATCGGAGAACAGGAATTTATGGGATATACCTTCCACGTGGATGAGAATGTTCTGATCCCGAGGCAGGATACCGAGATTCTGGTAGAGGAAGCACTGAAACGAATGGATGAAGGACTTTCCGAGGAAGGACAGAAAATCACGGTTCTGGATCTGTGCTGCGGCAGCGGTTGTATCGGAATCAGTGTGAAGAAGCAGCGGCCGGATGCGGAAGTGACATTAACGGATCTATCGGAAGCCGCACTTCGGATTGCAGAGAAAAATGCGGATGCTCTTCAGGCAGATGTGAAGCTCTGTCAGGGAGATCTGTTTGAGGGTGTACAGGGAAAGAAATATCGGCTTCTCCTGTCCAATCCGCCTTATATACCAAGCCGAGTAGTGGATACCCTGATGCCGGAGGTACGGGAACATGAGCCGAGACTGGCTCTGGACGGAGCCGAGGACGGTCTGGTATTTTACAGAAGGATTGCGCAGGAAGCACCACAGTTTTTAGAGGATGAGGGCTATGTATTATTTGAAATTGGATTTGATCAAGCAGAAGACGTCCGGAAGATACTTGTAGATGCCGGATTTGAACAGATTCAGGTAAGGCAGGATTATGCCGGACTGGATCGGGTTGTAATTGGCAGAAAAGTAAGATAAAGCAGAACAATAAGCAGGAGGTTTATTATGTTTGACCATTTGGAAGATATATTAGTACGTTATGAGGAGATTCAGGAGGAATTAAATTCCCCGGAAATAGCAAACAATCAGGATCGGTATCGGAAGCTGATGAAGGAGTACAGCAATCTGACACCATTAGTAGAGAAGTATAAGGAATATAAGGATGCAAAGCAGACGATCGAAGACAGTCTGGCTATGATGAATGAGCCGGATGAGGAAATGCGGGAGTTGGCAAAGGAAGAGCTGGCATCCGCCAAGGAGACCGTTGCAAAATGCGAGCAGGATTTAAAGATTCTCCTGCTTCCGAAGGATCCGAATGATGATAAGAATGTAATCGTAGAGATCCGTGCCGGTGCCGGCGGTGATGAGGCAGCATTGTTTGCAGCAGAGATTTACCGGATGTATGTGCATTATGCCGAGAGTAAGCGCTGGAAGGTAGAGCTTATGGAATGCGAGGAAATCGGAATCGGCGGTATGAAGAGCGTAACATTTATGATTACCGGTGATGGTGCATATTCCTTCATGAAATATGAGTCCGGTGTACACCGTGTACAGCGTGTACCGGAGACAGAGTCCGGCGGAAGAATCCATACGTCCACGATCACGGTAGCAGTTATGCCGGAGGCAGAGGATGTCGATGTAGAGATCAACGAGAAGGATATCCGAATTGACGTTATGCGTGCATCCGGAAACGGTGGACAGTGTGTCAATACGACGGACTCTGCAGTACGTCTGACCCATTATCCGACCGGTATTGTGATTTACAGTCAGACCGAGAAATCACAGCTGCAGAATAAGGAAAAGGCATTTGCATTACTCCGTGCGAAATTATATGATCTGGAGCAGCAGAAGCAGCATGATGCAGAGGCAGAGGCCAGAAGAAGTCAGATCGGAACCGGAGATCGTTCGGAAAAGATCCGAACTTATAATTTTCCACAGGGACGTGTGACAGATCATCGGATTAATCTGACGCTTTATAAATTGGATAAAATTATGAACGGAGATATCCAGGAGATTATTGATGCGTGCATTGCAGCTGACCAGGCAGCCAAGTTAAGCCGCATGAACGAAATGGAATAGTATACTATATGCATGCAGAAGAATATTTTGCTTTTTCAAGCCCGGAAGTCCTTGTCCAATGAAATGAAATGTCATATAATTACCATGATAATTTATAGATGAAAGGTGGAAACAGAATGAATAATCAGGTGACAAAATCATATGGAATTGGAAAATTGTCAGTAAAGAAACAGGTGCTTATTGCCATCGGAGCAATTGCAGCCGCTGTGGTACTCCCACAGTTATTTCATGTTGTAGGTATGGTATCCAATATGGGGACTGCATTAGGAGAAACGTTTCTGCCGATGCATCTGCCGATTCTTCTGGCAGGCTTAATTGCCGGTCCTTATGCAGGAGCAATCGCAGGATTATTAAGCCCACTGGTCAGCTTTGGCTTAACTGCAATGCCGGGACCTGCCATGCTGCCATTTATGATGATTGAATTATGCATGTACGGACTGTTTGCCGGACTGTTACAGAATACCAAGATGCCTACAATCGCAAAGGTATTACTGGCACAGATTGGTGGACGTGCAGTACGTGCCGTTGCAATTTTAGTATCTGTTTATCTGCTGGGGAATGCAGCTATTCATACAGCAGTGATCTGGAACAGTATTATTGCAGGTATTCCGGGACTGATCTTACAGTGGACCCTGCTTCCGTTACTCGTTTACAGAATTGAACGCGGAGGAAATTATGAAACAGGCGCACACGAATAATCTGACACAGGCGAAGGAGCTGTTATTGGCCAATGAGACATATACCTGTGTATTGAAAAGGGAGGATGACTGCCGGTTCAGTCAGGAACATGGGGTGCTTCCGTTAATGAAATGGATAGATGCCGGAAAGCATTTCAAGGGCTATGCGGCAGCAGACCGGATTGTAGGAAGTGCAGCTGCATATCTGTATATTCTGCTGGATGTTCAGGAGGTATATGCACAGGTGATGAGCCAGGGAGCCATTGAGATCCTTTCACAGCATGGGATTACAGCTATCCATGATGTCACAACGGCTACGATCCGCAATCGTGCAAACACAGGCAGCTGTCCGATGGAGCTGGCAGTGCAGAGCTGCAGGACACCGGAAGAGGCATATGATGCGATCAGACGGAAGCTGCATGAGCTGCAGAGCTATATATAAATATTATGAGAATACACCATACGTCTAGATAAACCAGACAGAAAGAAGGACAGAGCATGAATCAGTGGAGAGAGAACATCCGACAGGTAGAACCATATACACCGGGAGAGCAGCCGAAGGAAACAGGAATTGTGAAATTAAATACGAATGAAAATCCGTATCCGCCGTCACCGAAGGTGAATGAGATTCATGAAAATCTGGACGATCTGCGGTTATATCCGGATCCGACAGCCGGTGCACTGGTAGAGGCGATCGCACAGTATCATAAGGTAGATCCATCCCAGGTATTTGTCGGAGTTGGGTCGGATGATGTACTGGCAATGTCTTTTCTGACATTTTTTAATTCTCAGAAGCCGATTCTGTTCCCGGATATTACATATTCCTTTTATGATGTGTGGGCCGGCCTTTACCGGATACCATATGAAACACCGGCTCTGACAGAGGATTTCAAGATCCGGAAAGAAGATTATTACAAAGAAAACGGCGGAGTGATCTTCCCGAATCCGAATGCTCCGACCGGTATTTATGAGGAACTTAACTTTGTAGAGGATATTCTGAAGCATAATCAGGATGTAGTGGTTATTGTGGATGAAGCATACATTGACTTTGGCGGTGCTACCGCATTGCCATTGTTGGAGAAATATGAGAATTTGCTGGTTGTCCGTACATTCTCGAAGTCACGGTCTATGGCAGGACTCCGGATCGGATATGCAGTCGGAAATCCGGAATTGATCAGGGCATTAAATGACGTGAAATATTCATTTAATTCTTATACGATGAACCGACCGTCGATTCTTCTTGGAACGGCATCACTGGAGGATGAACGATATTTCCGGAAAACAACAGAGAAGATCATGGAGACCAGAAGCTGGTTTGAAGAGGAAATGCGGCAATTAGGATTTTTCTTCCCGGATTCCAAGGCAAACTTTATATTTGCATCCCATAAGGAGGTACCGGCTAAGGAGATTTTCGAGGCAGCGAAGCAGCATAAGATTTATGTCCGGTACTTTGCAAAGCCGAGGATTGATAATTATTTACGTATCACGATTGGCACCAGAGAAGAAATGCAGAAACTGTTAGACTTTCTGAAAGATTATCTGAAAAAGTAGCGAAAGAAGAACCCTGTCCGGATGTATCCGGGCAGGGCTTTTAGAATTATTCGTCCCAATTTCTCTGAATCATAATAATGCGATTACGTCTGGAGTCGAAACGATAAATGGAGTCTGATAGGATATCTGGTAGTCCTACAACTGTTCGATTGGCATCCCGGACCAGATTTAAGAGTGCCTGTTCCTCCACCTCTTTTGTGGCAGGCATTAAAAGAACTTCATGGATGCTGGAAGGAAGAATATAGAGATCTTTTTTTATTTTCTTTGCAAAATCAGCTAAAACACCATCATAAATCATACTGGTAGAACCATTAATGCGTGGCTCATTGGAAAGAATAAAAAGCTGTAATTCATCAGGGGTCTGTTCCAGGAGTTCCTGAATATCGGAATCCTTATCCAGATATTCGGACAACAGCTGCTGGATCGGCTGAATCGTGGCCGGAAAGAGTCTGCGGGTGTTAATACTTGCGGTCTGATAGAGCTCTTCCAGTGTAATGTTCCATAATTCCATTTCTTTATTAGTAATTAAAGCAGAAGCAATGCCGGAAGAATCAGAATGAACCAGCCAGCGGAAAGTAATGGCAAGATCGCAGAAGGGAAGATATGGACAGGATGTTAACAGTTCTTCATTTCGTTCGTAATTTACCAGTCGGAATATAATCTGGTGCCGGATTGCGTCATAATTATCATAGAGGTTTGTATTGACTTCCAGCTCAGGTATTTCGCTGTTTAAAGTCGCAGCTATTTCACTTAAGATGGAATGCAGGGGACGTCCTTCTAAATATTCTTCATAGAAGTGATTTAAATAGACAGTGGGAGATAAGGTGTCACCGGCTCTGTGAAGACAGATACCGTCAAGCTCTACAGAGTTATTTTTGACCACATGGTTAATAGAAGTATGGTATTCCTCTGGGTGGTCGAATTCATATACACTTTGTTCTTTTACATAGTTTAGAAATTGATTATACGTCATGAAATGACTCCTTTCGTGAATGAAAAAATAGAAAAAAAGAATGAGTTTAAGATGCAAGCTTACATGAAAATGTCATAAATCGTCCCCTTTCACATAGTAATACAGTGTTTCTCTGATGTTAACGCAATGTCCGGATTCGGAAATGGATAACGAAAGTCAGAATCATAGAATTATTAGTGAATAACTAATAATGTATGGATAGGATACCTCATAAAATGTAAAAATGCAATAAAAAAATGTCGAATATTGTGAGAAAAACAAAAAAATTTTTTGATATATTGAAAAGTGATGAATTTACGAAGATTTTACGGGAAATTGAGATGAATATCTGTTGAGACCGCTTGACTGAAAAAAAGGAATGTGTTACTCTAAATTCATGGTAAGTACTGCCATAAGTTTATTTTTTGGAGGTTTTAAGATGAGTAAAGGTACAGTAAAGTGGTTTAACAGCCAAAAGGGTTACGGATTCATCAGTGATGAGTCAGGCAAGGACGTATTCGTACATTATTCAGGACTGAACATGGAAGGTTTCAAGTCTCTGGAAGATGGCGAGGCTGTTGAATTTGATGTTGTTACAGGAGAGAAGGGCCCTCAGGCAGTTAATGTAACAAGATGTTAATCAATACGAACTAGCAACGAGTACCTTTTTAGATATAATATATATCAATATTTATTAATATTTGGATTGGCTTATCTTGCAAAATCGCAGTTGATGGAGGAGTTCCTTGAAAGGAACTCCTTTTCCATTCTAGCTTGACAAACCATAGTGCATCTCCTACAATGACAATAGGGAAGGTTATAATTGAATTATCATTGGAGAAGGTAACAAGGGGAGGACTACTTATGAGTGATAGCTTTATTTCTCGAAAGGACCGGATCATTGCGGCGGCGATCGAGATAATAAGTGAATCAGGATTAGCGTCTTTGTCCACAAAGTCTCTGGCGATGAAAGAAAATATGTCAGAAACATTGATTTATAAGTATTTTGGAGGTATTAATGAGGTACTTATTGAGGTGGTGGAGTATTTTGCACGATTTGACCGAAGTATTATCCGGACAGTGCAGGGGAAAGATGTCTCGAATGTAGAGAAGATTCACGAATTTTTTGATACATATGCAATTTACTATGATAATTATATAGAAATTTCAGCAATTGTATTAAACTATGAAGAGCTGCTTCATAATACAGGAACCAGAGAGATTATCGGGACTTGTATTGATGAGCGTAACCGGTTTTTATTGCAGTTGATTCAGGATGCGATGGCTGACAGAGAGATTAATGCAACCTTCTCTGCAGAGGAGCTGAAGTGTATACTGATAGGAATATTAAGCAGTCAGTTGTTGGACAGAAGACTGACCATTCATTCTGATACTCTGCGGACAGAGGTAATGGAAAGTATAGATAAAATTTTGATGCTGGTAAAGGAATAGGAGGGGCACTCATTATGAAAATATTGGTTGCAGAGGATGATGTTGCAAATCGTAAATTTTTATCCAAGCTTCTTGCTAAATTTGGTGATGTAACAGTGGCAGGAGATGGCTTCCAGGCGGTTAAGAGCTATATGCAGGCATTGGATGATAAGGAACCGTATCAACTGGTTTGTCTGGATGTAATGATGCCGAAGTTAGATGGTTATAAAGCATTGGATGCAATCCGGGGTATTGAAGGAAAATATGCGCTGATCGCACAGGAGAAGGCTAAGATTATCATGATCAGTGCACTGGACGAAGGCGGATTTGATGAAGAAATGGCAGGAAATCAATATGATTGCTACATGAGTAAGCCGATTGATATTCTGGAATTTGAGATGAATCTGAAGCGTATGGGAATGATTTAAGCGACAGAGACTGTTACGTTCGTGACAGTCTCTGTTTTTACGAGAATATTAAAATATAAGAATACAGGTGATAGACATGGATATGTTTGAATATATGCGGCAGCAGAGTATGGAGCAGGAGTCACCGCTGGCGAAGCGGATGCGTCCGATGAAGCTGGATGAGGTGGTAGGGCAGGAGCATATTATAGGAAAAGATAAGTTATTATACCGAGCGATTCAGGCAGATAAGTTAAGCTCTATTATTCTTTATGGACCACCCGGAACTGGAAAGACTACACTGGCAATGGTGATCGCCAATACAACCAGTGCAGAGTTTACGCAGATCAATGCGACCACATCCGGAAAGAAGGATATGGAAGAGGTTATTACCAGGGCGAAGAATACCATGGGAATGTATCAGAAGAAGACAATATTATTCGTAGATGAGATTCACCGCTTTAATAAGGCGCAGCAGGATTATTTACTTCCGTTTGTAGAGGATGGAACGATTGTCCTGATCGGAGCAACGACAGAGAATCCATATTTTGAAGTAAATGGCGCTTTGCTCTCAAGGTCGAATGTATTTCAGCTGAAGCCGTTGAGCAGGGATAATATTAAGGAGCTGATTCATCGGGCCGTTTATGATGAGAACAGGGGAATGGGATCTTATCATGCAGTGATCGAGGAAGAAGCAGAGAATTTTCTGGCTGATATGGCAGAAGGGGATGCAAGAAGTGCATTAAATGCAGTAGAGCTGGGAATCCTGACAACAGACCGGCAGGAGGATGGAAAAATCCATATTACGCTTCCTGTGGCAGAGGAATGTATTCAGAGACGGTCTTTAAAGTATGATAAGGATGGAGATAATCATTATGATACGATCTCAGCATTTATTAAGAGTATGCGTGGTTCGGATCCAGATGCGGCAGTCTACTATCTGGCGAAGATGTTATACAGTGGTGAGAGTGTGACCTTTGTTGCCCGAAGGATCATGATCTGTGCATCAGAGGATGTGGGAAATGCAGATCCACAGGCAATTCAGGTGGCAGCGGCCTGTGCGCAGGCGGTAGAGCGGGTCGGTATGCCGGAGGCACAGATCATACTGGCACATGCGGCAATCTACGTTGCCTGTGCACCGAAGAGCAATGCGATTGTAAATGCGATATCAATGGCAATGCAGACCGTAAAGGAACGACAGACGGGTGCGGTTCCGGTACATTTAAGAGATGCGCATTACGGCGGAGCCCGGAAGCTCGGACATGTGGGATATCAGTACGCACACGATTATCCGAATCATTATGTGCAGCAGCAGTATCTTCCGGATGAACTGGTAGGAACCCGCTTTTATGAGCCGGGTACCTTAGGGTATGAGGAGCAGATACGAGAGTATTTTCAGAAAATCGGAAAGGATACAGAGGTATGAAACGAGTAAAACAGATCTTTGCGTGGATTGCGATCATCATCATCGTCGGACTGGTGGTTGCAACTATTGTTACAAGTATACAGGGAAGTGCATTGTCCATTCCGATGCTCGGACTGACAATGGGAGTCTCCGTTGCGTTATGGGTGCTGCTCTGGTTTCTGAATCTGATCGGAGGCAGGAAGGATTCCGATCGGACGGACGGCAGTGAGAAAAAATAAAGCCTTCTCACTGATTAAAACAGAAAGGGAAAGGATAGGCATGTTTAAAATATTTCGTTATATGAAGGATCAGTGGTACTGGATCGTACTTGTGGTGGTACTGCTGATCGTTCAGGCACAGTGCGATTTGTCATTACCGGAGTATACATCTAAGATCATTGATACCGGTATTCAGAATCAGGGAATCGAGCATGGGGTGCCTGAACTGATTACCGGGGAAGAATATCAGAAGCTTACCATGTTTATGACAAAGGAAGAACAGACAGACTGGGAGTCTATCTATGAAGAGACGGATATCGGAAACTATCATCTGACAATTACAGAGGATCCGGAACGCTGGACGGAGGCAGATCAGGAGTTCCAGATGGCGATTCTCTTAAATTCCAGTATGCGGAAGGTGTCAGAGGATAGTCTTCAGATAATCACAGAAAACATGATGCAGGCGCAGGGATCGGACGGGGATAAGATGATCCGGCAGATGCGTGAAGAGATGGAGAGTCAGACAGAGCAGGTTGGATCTACCATGCTTACCTCTATGGCAATTTCCTATGCGGCAGAGGAGTATCAGGCAGCCGGAGGAGATATCCATGCATTACAGAGACAATATCTGTTAAAAACCGGCGGAAAGATGCTGGCACTGACATTGCTGATGGCTGCAGTAGCCATTGCAGCAGGATTTCTGGCGGCCCGGATCGGTGCAAAGGTAGGTATGGAGCTTCGGGGCAAGGTATTTAAAAAGGTGGTTACCTTTACGAATCGGGAGATGGATCAGTTCTCGACCGCATCTCTGATCACAAGAAGTACCAATGATATTCAGCAGGTGCAGATGGTATCGACCATGATGCTCCGGATGCTGATCTATGCGCCGATTCTTGGTATTGGCGGTGTGATCCATGTATTGAATACCGGAGCCGGTATGGAGTGGATCATTCTGGTTGCGGTTGTTACGATTCTGATATTTGTCGGAATTCTGATGAAGATTGCCATGCCAAAATTCAAGCAGATGCAGCAGAAGGTAGACGGACTGAATCTGATATCCAGAGAGATTCTGACTGGTCTGATGGTCATCCGGGCATTTGTCCGGGAGGATGTCGAGGAAGAGCGCTTTGATGAGGCGAATAAGGATCTGACAAAGACTATGTTATTTACAAACCGGGTCATGACCTTTATGATGCCCGTCATGATGTTACTGATGAATGGATTATCCGTGCTGATCGTATGGGTAGCGGCGAACCGGATCGATGCCGGTGTCATGCAGGTCGGTACCATGACCGCATTTATTACGTATACCATGCAGATTGTAATGGCATTTCTGGTAATCTGTATGTTCTCAATTATGCTGCCGAGAGCCGGTGTGGCTGCGGACCGAATCGAAGAGGTTCTGGATACCGAGGTACTGGTACAGGATGCAGTGGGCGCAGGCGAGTTAACGGATGTGAAAGGCTGTGTGGAATTTCATCATGTAGATTTCAAATATCCGGGTGCGGAGGAATGCGTACTGGAGGACATTGATTTTACGGCAGAGCCGGGAAAGACGACGGCGATCATAGGAAGCACCGGTTGTGGAAAATCAACGCTGATTCAGCTGATCCCGCGGTTTTATGATGTGACAAACGGCAGTATTACCATTGACGGAACAGATATCCGGGAAGTGACACAGGAGTCGTTAAGAAATCAGATCGGCCTGGTTCCGCAAAAGGGCATCCTGTTCTCCGGAACCATTGCATCGAACTTAAGATTTGGTAAGGAGGATGCAACGGAGGCAGAGCTGGAGAAGGCAGCTGAGATTGCACAGGCAACAGAGTTTATAAATGAAAAGAGTGAAAAATACGACAGCAGTATTGCACAGGACGGATCCAATGTGTCCGGTGGACAGAAGCAGCGGCTGTCAATCGCCAGAGCAATTGCAAAGAATCCGAAAATATATATTTTTGATGATAGCTTTTCAGCACTGGATTTCAAGACCGATGCCGCACTCAGAAAGGCATTGGGAGATAATGTAAAGGACAGTACCGTGATCATTGTGGCACAGAGAATCAGTACGATTCTTCATGCGGATCAGATTCTGGTTTTAGACGATGGACGGATTGTGGGCAAGGGAACGCATGAGAGTCTGCTGAAGGATTGTGAGGTTTATCAGCAGATCGCCAGATCTCAGTTGTCTGAACAGGAGATAGCAAAGAGTCAGGGAAAGGAGGCTGGTTCCAATGAGTAGTGAGAATACAGGAAGACCGAGAGGCCGTATGGGCAGAGGTATGACCGGCGAGAAGGCAAAGGACTTCAAGGGAACGATAAAGAAGCTGCTGGCATATCTTGGAAACTACAGGGCCGGAATCGTTGTGGTGTTGATCTTTGCGATCGGCAGTACCGTATTTAACATTATCGGACCGAAGGTGCTTGGAAATGCAACAACAGAGCTTGCCAGTGGATTGATGGCGAAGGTAAACGGAACCGGCGGTCTGGATTTCGCAAAGATCGGAAGCATCCTGCTGTTTGCATTGGGCTTATATGGAGTCAGTGCATTATTCAGCTTTGTACAGGGCTGGATCATGACAGGTGTAACCCAGAAGGTATGTTATCGTATGCGGAAGGAGATCTCCGAAAAGATCGACCGGATGCCGATGCGATATTTTGAAAGCAGAACTGTCGGAGAGGTATTATCCAGAATCACCAATGATGTAGATACCCTGGGACAGGGTCTGAATCAGAGCATTACGCAGCTGATCACATCGGTGTCAACCATGATCGGAGTTCTGGTCATGATGCTGACAATCAGTCCGCTGATGACATTGATCACGATCGTGATCCTGCCGATCAGTCTGATCCTGATTTCCCTGGTTGTAAAGCATTCTCAGAAATACTTCAAGAAGCAGCAGGAATATCTGGGAAATGTGAACGGACAGGTAGAAGAGGTATACAGCGGTCATCTGGTCGTGCAGGCATTTAATAAGCAGAAGGATTCGATAGAAACATTTAACCGGACGAATCAGAAGCTGTATGAATCGGCATGGAAATCACAATTCCTGTCCGGTATGATGCAGCCGATCATGATGTTTGTCGGAAATCTCGGCTATGTAGCCGTTGCATTTTCCGGAGCAATGCTGGCAATTCAGGGCGTGATTACCATCGGTGATATTCAGGCATTTATCCAGTATGTGCGGAACTTCACACAGCCGATCCAGCAGATCGCACAGGTTATGAATATGTTACAGTCCATGGCAGCGGCAGCAGAGCGTGTGTTTGAGTTTCTGAGTGAGGAAGAAGAGAGCCTGCAGCCGGAGCATCCGCTGCAGCTGGAGAAGATAGAAGGAAATGTAACCTTTGATCATGTGGCATTCGGCTACCATGAGGATAAGGTGATCATCCATGATTTCAGTGCAGATGTAACACCGGGACAGAAGATCGCAATCGTAGGACCGACCGGTGCCGGTAAGACAACTATGGTGAAGCTTCTGATGCGGTTTTATGATGTCAATTCCGGAGCTATCCTTGTAGACGGACATAATATCAGGGAATTTAACCGCCATGATTTAAGAAACGGTTTTGGAATGGTTCTGCAGGATACCTGGCTGTTTAAGGGTACGATCATGGAAAATATCCGGTACGGAAGGCTGGATGCAACGGATGAAGAGGTTATTGCAGCGGCAAAAGCAGCGCATGCACATCATTTCATACAGACTCTGCCGGGTGGTTATCAGATGGAATTAAATGAAGAGGCGAGCAATGTTTCACAGGGACAAAAGCAGCTTCTTACGATTGCCAGAGCGATTCTGGCAGATAATCCGATCATGATTCTGGATGAGGCGACCTCTTCTGTAGATACCCGAACAGAGACCCGGATACAAAAGGCAATGGATAACCTGATGAAGGGACGGACCAGCTTTGTGATCGCCCATCGGTTGAGTACGATCCGGGATGCGGATCTGATTCTGGTCATGAAAGACGGAGATATTATTGAACAGGGAAATCATGAGGAGTTATTAGCAAGGAACGGATTCTATGCCGACCTTTATAACTCTCAGTTTGAAGCCAGTTAAGGAAGTAAGAATGAAAAGCCAGGTGTAAGAAAGTTTTCACCTGGCTTTTTTCTGTATTTTATATAATTGTGTGATAGGACCATAGAAGGATTGTCACCTGTGATTAAAACATTGGTTGACAATCGAGAGAAAACCTGTTAGGATAACAACGTACAAAAATTGTGAGGCCAAACAAATGAATGTAAAAGATAGTGTGTTAGAAGTTCTGGAGCAACAAAAAGGTGAACATATTTCCGGTGCAGAGCTGGCAGCAAAGCTGAATGTCAGCCGGAATGCAGTCTGGAAAGCAGTCAAGAGTCTTCAGGAGGAAGGATATTCCATCACAGCTGTGACCAATAAGGGATATTGCCTGAATCCGGCAACCGATATCTTGTCGGTGCAGAGTATTTCCAAGTATTTACTGTCGGAAGTGAAGCATTTGCGGCTGGAGGTATATAAGAATATTGATTCGACAAATCTCAGGGCTAAGGAATATGCGGCGCAGGGAAAACCGGAAGGAATCGTTGTAATTGCGGAATCCCAGACAGCCGGACGTGGAAGAATGGGTCGGAGCTTTTATTCGCCGCCGGTCAGTGGCGTTTATATCAGTTTCCTGATGCGGCCGAAGTTTTCGGCACAGGAATCTCTGTTTATGACCACGGCAGCAGCAGTAGCGGCAGCGGAGGCGATTGAAGAAGCATCCGGAAACCGTGCAGAGATCAAATGGGTAAATGATGTATTCTGCCATGGGAAAAAGGTGTGCGGGATTCTGACGGAGGCTTCCGTGAATGTGGAAAGCGGTATGCTGGAATATGCAGTGACCGGAATCGGATTTAATGTCCGGGAGCCGGAGGGCGGATTTCCGGAAGAGATACGGGAAATCGCAGGACCGATCTTTAAGCATGAGAAGGACTTTGGACTGGCAGAATCGGATATAGACGCCCGAAGCCGGATTGCGGCAGGCATGATCAATCATTTCTGGCAGTATTATGAGCATCTGACAGAGAAGAGCTTTATGCCGGAATATAAGAGACGCTCGTTCCTTCTGGGACAGAGGATCCGGACATTGACAGATCCGCCGATATACGGAGTGGCTGTTGATATTGATGATGATGGTCATCTGATCCTGGAGTGTGAGGACGGAAGCCGGAAGGTACTTTCCTCCGGAGAGGTAAGCGTACGCCCGGTCGATGACGAAGCAGACAGCAACCGGAAGAACTAATGCATAAGTCTATGACAGATCATAAAGGAGCATCAAAAGATGAATGAAGAAAAGAAACCGTTATTTTCGGTAAAAAGTATTGTATTTATAGGTGTATTTGCAGCAGTGACCGCTGTACTTGCACAGATTTCCATCCCGACACCATGGCAGATCGCATTTACACTGCAGACCTTTGCAGTAGCACTTGCAGGCTTCTGTCTGGGTAAATTCCGTGGTACCCTGTCTATATTTATATATATTCTGCTCGGAATCGTCGGCGTTCCGGTATTTACCGGCTTTAATGCAGGATTTGCAGCCATTGCCGGTCCGACCGGTGGTTATATCTGGGGCTTTTTATTCCTGGGCTTTGCCTGCGGAATGATCGATCTCGTAGAGAAGAAGTGGCTGGCAATCCTGTTCGGAATCGTAGGATTATGCATCTGCTATCTGTGCGGAACGATTCAGTTCGCAAAGATCACTTCCCGGACATTTATGGAAGCATTTATGCTTGCAGTTGTTCCGTATATCGTGAAGGATGTTGCGTCGATTGCGGTTGCATATGGCTTATCCATTCCGATCCGGAAGGTTATGAATCTGGAAGGGGTATCAGTAAAGAAGTCTGCCAATTAAATTAAAAATATTAAGTCTGGATGTATAGGCGGAGGAAAAGTGTTTATACTATAATTAATCGAAGCGGTAATACCGATTCGGTTACAACGTAAGTGCTTTTCAGAAGAAAAGGACTACGATCCTCCCCTTTATCCATGAGGCTCCGGTTTCCCCGCCGGAGCCTTTTTCCATGTCTGCACAGTATTCGGAAGAGGAGAATTCTGTGGCAGGGAATCGATATCCGGTGACCGGATTTTTGACTGGTCATACAGAACAAGATATGCTACACTACTGAATAAACAAAGGACTGTAACCGGTCAGGGGGAGTACATATGAAAAGAAATCCGATATTGGTTTATTTATTTGAAGCTACAAATATTCTGGGATGCCTGATTTATCCATCGCTGTTGCTGATCAATCCCGGCGGGATGTTCTATCCGGACAGTATGGCATATCAGGAGGAGGAGCTGCTGCATTGTATGAAAAACACAGTGATCGCTTCAATTATTTTTGCAATTGTAGTAGGAATCCCATTGCTGTTATTATTTGTAGATTGTTTTGTGATTATGAAGGGGGTAGTCGGTTTTAAAGTAACGATCCTGTCAATTCTGACAGCACCGGCCTCGTATCCGATCGTGCGGACGGAGGTTTTAAAGGAACCCAAGGCGGTCCGGAGATTTCATGTCATTGCGGGAGCTGTGATCTTTATCAGCAACAGTCTGGTGGTCATGGCCCTTGTACAGTATGGGGTTAGGATCGCCGCAGCAGGATATGCGATCCTATAGGTTCGCATAAGTTTAATCCTAAAATAAGGATTAAATTTCAGAAAAATGCTTGCATTTTCAGTGCAGTTGAATATGATTAAATGAGGTGTCGACATTTGTGGCGGACACCATACGAAAGTATGCAAATATACAAAGATAAATAGAATAGAATGGAATGATAACAGGATGAAAATAGGATTGGTTCTGGAAGGCGGAGCATTGCGCGGACTGTTTACGGCAGGTGCCCTGGACTTCTTGATGGACGAACATGTGACATTTGATTATATTGCGGGTGTATCGGCCGGAGCGGGAAATATGATGAATTTTCTGTCCGGACAGAGAGGACGGACGAAGCAGATTATCAGTCCGGGGAAGAAGGACTCCTATTATGGACCGGCGCAGCTGATCAAGACAGGAAGCTTTCTGAATCTGGAAAAGATGGTGTTTGAATTCTCTTATAAGACGTTTCCGTATGATTTTAAGGCACATCATGAGACGAAGGTGGAACATGAGGTCGTGGTTGTAAACTGTGATACGGCGCAGGCAGAGTATATAGACGGTTCCGGGGAGGACCGGCATACACTGACAGCGGTCAAGGCTTCCTGCTCCGTACCGTTGCTTTCCATTCCGGTGGAAATGGACGGATATGATTATATGGACGGCAGTCTGGTGGACTCCATCCCGTATAATCGGGCATTTGAAAAGGGGTGTGACAAGGTTGTAATCATTATGACGAAGACCGGAAATGAAACCCCGACGGATTATAATAAGTATAAGTTCCTGATCAAGGCGGCCTATGGAAAGCGATACCCGAAATTCGCAGATGCATTGTTAAACCGGGCGGATGTGTATCAGACACAGAAGACAGAGATGGAGCGGCTGACCGCAGAAGGGAAGATCATGGTGATTCGCCCGACGATGCCATGTATCAGTAAGTTTGAGACCAGAGAAAGTAAGCGGGAAGAGTTCTATCAGCATGGATATCAGAGAATGCAGGAAGAGTACGAGGCACTTCGGATATTTATGGAGGAATCAGGATGTTAGACCGGACAGAATATATGCCGTTAGAGTATTTTAAGAAGCAGAAATGGAGCGGGAGCTTTCAGGGAATGCGCTTTATGTTTGAAAAGCAGACGGAGAAGACGGTTACCGTGAAGGATGGCGAAGAAACGGAAACGGAGACTCCATATCTGATGGTTGCCATATGGAAGGAACCGTATTCCTATGAGGCAACACCGGAAGAAAAAAAGCAGCGGGAACGCTTTGATCTAAGTGAAGAGGGAAGACAGCAGGCTATCGAATGGCTGGAGCAGCAGTATGCTGCCAGAAAAGAGGAATGGAAGCAAGCGATGAAATGGGACTGGGAACAGGAAACAGTTGAAATCTCATAGGAGGTTTGCTATACTGTGAAAGTCGGGCAATGCGGAATGCAGCGACATAGAAAAGACAAAAATGTATGACATGATATACAAGAAAAAGAGAAAGAAGAGGACTAGGATATGAGTTTATTAAAAGAGTGGCGTGATTACGCATATGGTCTGGATGACAGAACACCGGAAGGAAAAGAGTTCTGGCTGAATTACTTTACCGTTGAGAAGGGTATCTATCAGCAGCTGTTAAAGAATCCGGATGAAGTAGTAGAAGGTACCGTACAGGAGCTGGCAGATAAGTATGAGACAACTCTGCAGTTAATGGTAGGTTTCTTGGATGGTATTGATGAGAGCTTAAAGACTCCGAATAATATTGATGAAATGGAAGCAGATACCAAGGTTTCTCTTGACATTGATCTTCCGAAGTTATATATGAACATGGTTGGATGCAATGCAGAATGGTTATATACACTGGAGGAGTGGGATGCACTTCTGACTCCGGAGCAGAGAAAGGCTCTGTATAAGAAGGAGAAGAGCTCCAAGACCGTTGTTAAGCCGCCGAAGGTTGGAAGAAATGATCCTTGTCCATGTGGTTCTGGTAAGAAGTTTAAATATTGCTGTGGAGCAAACAAATAAGGAGTGACCGGAATGAGTAAAGTCAGAACCCGATTTGCACCAAGTCCGACCGGACGGATGCATGTCGGAAATTTAAGAACCGCTTTGTATGCATATCTGATCGCAAAGCATGAGGGAGGAGATTTTATCCTCCGGATCGAGGATACCGATCAGGAACGATTTGTAGAGGAAGCACTGGATATCATATACCGGACTCTGGAAAAGACAGGCTTAAAGCATGATGAAGGACCGGATAAGGACGGCGGAGTCGGCCCATATGTTCAGAGTGAACGTCAGGCACAGGGTATCTATCTTAAATATGCGAAGCAGCTGATTGAAGAGGGAAAGGCATATTATTGCTTCTGTGATAAGGAGCGTCTGGAGTCTCTGAGACAGACAATCACAACCGAGAGTGGCGAGACGAAGGAAATCGTCGTTTACGATAAGCATTGTCTGCACCTGAGCAAAGAAGAGATAGAGGCGAAGCTGGCAGCCGGTGTTCCGTATGTCATCAGACAGAACAGTCCGACAGAGGGAACCACAACCTTCCATGATGAGCTTTACGGAGATGTTACGGTTCCGAATAACGAGTTGGATGATATGATCCTGATCAAGTCAGATGGATTTCCAACCTATAATTTCGCAAATGTTGTAGATGATCATCTGATGGGAATTACCCATGTTGTACGTGGAAACGAATACATTTCTTCCTCACCGAAATATACCCTGTTATATCAGGCATTTGGCTGGGAAGAGCCGAAATATATCCATTGCCCGTTGATTACGGACGAGAACCACCAGAAGCTGAGCAAGCGAAGCGGTCATTCTTCATTTGAAGATCTGATCGAGCAGGGATTTGTGGCAGAGGCAGTGGTTAATTATGTGGCATTGCTTGGATGGAGTCCGGACAGTAATCAGGAGATTTTTTCACTGGAGAATCTGGTGAGAGAGTTTGATTACCATAGAATCAATAAGTCCCCATCCGTATTTGATATTAATAAGTTAAAGTGGATGAACGGTGAGTATCTGAAAGCTATGGATACAGACCGGTTTAAGGAACTGGTGACACCGTATATTCGTGAAGTGATCAAGAAGGATCTGGATCTGGACAAGATCTGTCCGCTGGTACAGACCCGTATGGAGATTCTGCCGGACGTAAAGGAACTGGTAGATTTCTTTGAGGAGCTTCCGGATTATGATGTACAGATGTACTGTCATAAGAAGATGAAGACGAACCTCCAGAATTCTCTTGAGATTCTGAAGGAAGAATATGAGATTCTGAAGGATTTTGATGACTGGACACTGGATGCCCTTCATGACAGATTGATGGCATATATCGGTGAAAAGGGAATCAAGAACGGAACCGGCTTATGGCCAATCCGGACTGCAGTATCCGGAAAGCAGTCTACACCGGGTGGAGCCTTTGAGATTATGGAAATTATCGGAAAAGAAGAGTCGTTAAAGCGGATGGAGACAGGCATCCGGAAGCTGGAACAGGCAAATCAGGAGTAATATGAAATTCAATGACGCACAAGAACAGGCAATCCGGCATATTGACGGTCCGTGTCTGGTTCTTGCAGGACCGGGAAGCGGTAAGACCGCTGTCATAACAGACAGAACCCGGTATTTAATTGAAGAGGCCGGTATCCATCCTGCGAATATTCTGGTGGTGACCTTTACAAAGGCAGCTGCCATGGAGATGCGGGAACGGTTCCAATCAAAGATGCAGGGAGCAGATGTTCCCTGCACTTTTGGTACGTTTCATTCTGTTTTTTTCTGGATTCTGCGCCGGGCTTATGGGTATACCGGCAGTCAGATCGTAACGGAGGAGGAGAAACGAAAGATCCTGACCGAGCTGGTTCAGAAGCAGGAGTTAGAATACGAGGATGAAGAGGAAGTTATTCAGAATCTGACCGGCGAGATCACGCTGGTAAAAAGTGAGTATATGCCGATTGAACATTACTACAGTACGACCTGCGGTGAGAATGAATTCCGGCAGATCTATCAGGAATATCAGGAACGGATCCAACAGGCGGGAAAGCTGGATTTTGATGATATGCTGGTATATACCTATGAGCTTTTGAAGGAGCGGCCGGATATCTGCAGACAGTGGCAGGAGAAGTTTCAGTATATTCTGATTGATGAATTTCAGGATATTAACCGCATTCAGTATGAGATCGTGCGGATGCTTTCCGGCGACAGAAAAAATCTGTTTGTGGTAGGGGATGATGACCAGTCTATTTACCGGTTCCGCGGAGCAAGACCAGAGATCATGCTGGGATTTACAAAGGATTATCCGGAGGCGGAGGTCATTCTTCTGAATGTCAATTATCGGTCCAGCCGTGAGATTGTAGAGGGAAGTCTCCGGATGATCGCAAATAATAAAAAACGATATGATAAAAAGATCGTTTCGGAACAGTCTTATGTGACCCCGATCTGTATTCATGAGTTAAAATCACCGGCCGAGGAGGCACAGGATATCCGGAAGCGGGTACAGCAGTATCATGAACAGGGGATTTCATACGGGGAAATGGCGGTGATATTCCGGACGAATATGGAACCACGCAGAACGGTAAATGCATTCATGGAGTATAATCTGCCGTTTCGGATGCGGGATCATCTGCCGAACTGTTACGACCACTGGATTGCAAGACAGGTGCAGGCATATATCCGGATCGGTGTCGGAAGCAGAGAACGTTCGGACTTTCTGCAGATCTGGAACCGGCCGAAACGATATCTGCGCAGAGAGTGGCTGGATACACCGCTGATAGATACAGAGCGTATTTTGAATCAGGTACAAGATAAGACATGGGCAGTGGAGGCAATCCAGAAGCTGAATTCGGATCTGGAACGTCTTCGGAAAATGACCCCGTTTGCGGCTATTAATTATATCCGAAAGGGAATCGGGTATGATCAATATCTGGAGGAGTATGCAAAGCTTCGGAAGATGAAGTCAGAGGAGCTGCTCGATATTCTGGATGAGATTCAGGCAATGGCAGAGCCGTATCGGGATTACGACAGCTGGTTTCAGCATATTGAGGAATACGGGAAGGAACTGGAGGAGCAACGGAATCGACAGATGGATTCTGGCAGGAATCAGGATGCAGTAACTTTTTCAACCATGCACAGTGCGAAAGGGCTGGAATATCAGGTCGTGTTTGTTCTGCAAGCGAATGAGGGAATTGCTCCCTATAAGAAGGCTGTGAAGCCCGATGAAATAGAAGAAGAACGGCGGATGTTTTATGTGGCAGTTACCCGGGCAAAAACGTATCTGCATATTTATGTATTGAAGGAGCGGTATAATAAACCACTCAGTCCGTCAAGATTTGTAAATGAGATCCGGCTTGACCGTACGAGGCTGGCGGTCGGAGAGACAGTCCGGCATCGCAGCTATGGAGAAGGAACGATTACATATCTTGATCAGAAGAGAATAGGAATCTATTTTCAGAAATCAGGTGAAACCAAGATGTTAAGCCTTGATTTTGTATTGGAACAGGGACTATTGTCTTGTTGATATGAGGAGGAACCAATCATGTTATTTTCTAGCACTACATTTTTGTTTGTATTTCTGCCAATTGTACTGGCAGTTTATTTTATAACTCCGAGAAAATTTAAGAATCTGATACTGCTTATTGCAAGTCTGATCTTTTATGCGTGGGGAGAACCGAAATATATTGTGGTCATGCTTATAACCATCCTTGTGAACTATGTTTTTGCAATTGTATGTGAGAACTGTCATAAGACGGGAAAAAGCCGTGGAGCTAAGGTAGCAGTGACCGGAAGCATTGTGTTTAGTATCGGAATGCTTGCATTTTTTAAATATAGTAATTTCTTTTTAAATAATTACAATTATACGATCGGAACCATCAGTGGCACGAAGCTTCCATTGCTGGAGATTGCCCTTCCGCTTGGTATTTCCTTTTATACCTTTCAGACATTATCCTATACGATTGATGTATACAGAAAAGAAGTAAAGGCACAACGGAATCCACTGCATCTGGCAACCTATGTCTGCCTGTTTCCGCAGCTGATCGCTGGCCCGATCGTGCGGTATCAGACGGTAGCAGAGGAGCTGGAGGACAGAAAGGAATCGGTTCCGGAATTTGCCGATGGTGTGCGGCGGTTTGTAATCGGTTTTGGTAAAAAGGTACTGCTTGCAAATACAGCCGGCAGCGTGTTTGATCTGATCGGTAATATGTCGGATGCCCAGGTGTCGGTCGGGCTGTACTGGCTATCTGCAATTGCATTTACATTTCAGATATTTTTTGATTTCAGCGGATATTCGGATATGGCGATCGGTCTTGGAAAAATGTTCGGGTTCCATTTCCTTGAGAACTTCAACTATCCATATATATCAAAAAGTATTACGGACTTCTGGCGGCGCTGGCATATATCGTTAAGTACCTGGTTCCGGGATTATATTTACATTCCGCTTGGTGGAAACCGGAAGGGCAGGGTAAGAACCTACTTAAATCTGCTGATCGTCTGGTTTCTGACCGGCTTCTGGCATGGGGCTGCATGGAATTTTATTCTTTGGGGACTGTATTTCTTCATCCTACTGATGATCGAGAAAGCGGGGTTCGGAAAGGTACTGGAGAAGCTGCCGGCAGCGGTGCAGCATTTATATGCATTGTTTTTCATTAATCTGAGCTGGGTGATCTTCTCATATGATGATCTGTCGAAGCTTGGTACTGTGATAAAAAGAATGTTTGGATTTGGCGGAATACCAGTCTGGAACTCTGACACCGGATATTACTGGCTGTCGTATCTGGTGGTATTTCTGATCATGGGAATTGCAGCGACTCCGTATCCAAAGCAGCTGGTGAAGAAATGCGTGGGCAAGATACCGGAGAAGGCGCGAACCGTGGTGGTATCCGTGGCAGAGCTGTTGGGCATCCTGCTTGTGATGTTGATGGCAACCGGCAGTCTGGCAAGTGACGCATTTAACCCGTTTTTATATTTCAGATTCTAGGAGGAGAGCATATGAGAAATAAATTAGTCATAATTGTATTTTCGGGATTTCTTCTTGTGTTTGGACTGGGATATATTTTTTATCCGCAACGGGAATTCTCAGAAATGGAGAATCATTATCTGAGCATACGGCCTGGTTTTACGTGGGAAAGTTATCTGAAAGGGGAGTTTACCACGGATTTTGACAGCTATACGGCAGATCAGATTCTTGGTAAAGACTGGTTCGTGAAGTCGAATGTGGCACTGAACCGGGCAGTTGGAATCTCGGAAATCAACCAGGTATTTATCGGTAAAGATGGCTATCTGATTCAGGATTATCAGAAGCCGGGAGATCAGCTGCAGAAAAATCTGGAATATATCCGGGCATTTGCGGAAAAGAATTCGGATGTACCGATGACGATGCTGCTGGCACCGAACGCCAGTGAGATCTATCCGGAAAAGCTGCCGGTACTGGCAGAGACCTATTCGCAGGAAACGGTGATCGGTCAGGCAGAGGAGGTGCTTTCCGGAAGTGTGGAGGTTGTAGATCCGACGGAAATCTTAAAGCAGCATAAGGCGGAAGCTATATACTATAAGACCGACCATCACTGGACGACTCTGGGTGCCTATTATGCATATGAAGAATTATGTGATACCCTGTCTCTGGAACCGATTCTGTATGAGAACTACAATCAGAACGTGCTGGAGCCGTTTTATGGATCTCTGTATTCCAAAGCACCGGTGTTTAATCAGGAGGCAGATCAGGTGAATCTGCTCATCAATCCGTCAGGCACCTATACCGTGGAGTATGAAGAGGAAACTCGCAACTCCGATACGATATATGATATGTCCTATGCAGATAGGAAGGATAAATATGCAGTGTTTTTCGGAGGAAATGATCCGCTTGTGCATATAAAGAGCAACGGAAACTGTGCAGAAAGGGTTCTGGTGCTTAAGGATTCCTATGCAAACAGCCTGATGCCTCTTCTGGCAGACCAGTATCAGGAGATCGATATGCTGGATTTGCGTTATTACCATGAAGATGTGAGCAAATATATTCGGGAACATGGAATAGAACGGGTGATTTTTATTCATAACGTAGATTTTATATCGACAGATAATAATTTTTTATGGTTATAGGCTTGAAAAATAGTAGTATTATATGTCATAATTTACATGGACTTTACGAAAAGGTTAATTTGTATTTACAGATGGAGAATACCATGGGATCCGTAAGTCCGAAAATCATATTAGAGGAGTCATATTAGAATGAGCATTTTTAATGTATTATCAATGATTGGTGGACTTGCGTTGTTCCTGTTTGGAATGCATGTAATGGGAGAGAGTCTGACCAAGGCATCCGGCGGCAGGTTGGAGAAGATTCTAGAAAAGTTGACCTCAAATAAATTGCTGGCAGTTTTTCTGGGCGTTGGTGTGACTGCAATTATTCAGTCCTCATCAGCAACAACGGTTATGGTAGTTGGTTTTGTTAACTCTGGCATTATGAAGCTGTCACAGGCAGTTGGCATTATTATGGGTGCCAATATAGGAACTACGGTCACAGCATGGCTGCTGAGCCTGGTTGGCTTAGAGGGTGACAGTCTGCTTGTTCAGTTGTTTAAACCGACCTCATTTACACCAATTCTGGCATTGATCGGAGTTGTTTTACTGATGTTTTCCAAGAAGGAAAAGAATCATGATATCGGTAGCATCTTTCTTGGATTTGCAGTTCTGATGTTTGGTATGTCAACGATGAGTGATGCAGTGGAACCGCTGGCGGATGTTCCGGAGTTTACAGCAATTCTGACCACGTTTACGAACCCAGTTCTTGGTGTACTGGCGGGTACAATATTGACTGCAATTATTCAGAGCTCTTCTGCATCGGTAGGTATCCTTCAGGCATTGAGTGTGACAGGTGTGATTGATTATCGTATGGCATTGCCGATTATTATGGGACAGAATATCGGAACCTGTATTACAGCGATGATATCATCCATTGGTACTACAAAGAATGCAAGAAGAGCGGCATTGATCCATCTGTATTTCAACATTATAGGAAGTACTGTATTTTTGGTATTGTTTTATACAGCAAATGCATTTATGAAATTTGCATTTCTGGATACACCGGCAACGGCACTTGGCATTGCAATCATTCATAGTATCTATAATATATTTGCAACCTGTATCTTGTTCCCATTCTCAGATGGACTTGTAAAGTTAAGCTGCCTGACGATTCGAGATAGTGCAGAGGAAGCAAAGCTGAATGACGCAGAGTCCGAGTTTCAGGCACTGGATGCCAGATTCCTGGACACACCGCCGATTGCAACAGCACAGTGTAAGAATGTAGCGGTTAAGATGGCGGAAATCTGCAAAAAGGATCTGTTTCAGGCAATGGAGCTTCTGAAAAAGTATGATGAAGACAAGCTGCAGGAGGTATGTAAGATGGAGAGCCTGGTTGATCGGTATGAGGATGAGCTTGGAAATTATCTGGTGAAATTAAGCAGCCGGAGCCTGACAGAGAAGGACAGCTTGACGATCTCCATGCTGTTACACTGTATTGGTGATTTTGAGCGGATTTCCGATCATGCGGTTAATATTGCACAGTCCGCAAAAGAGATGTATGAAAAGGATCTGAAATTCTCCAAGAAGGCTGAAGAAGAGATCCGGATCTTTTCAGCTCTGATTCAGGAGATCGTAACGACATCCGTACAGGTATTTGAGACAGAGGATGTGAAGCTTGCTAAAGAGGTTGAACCGATGGAAGAAGTAGTGGACGGTCTGAATGATGAGATCAAGAAGCGGCATATACGTCGGTTGCGCAAAGGAAAGTGTACGATCGAGCTTGGATTTTCACTGTCTGATATTACTACGAATTATGAGCGGATTGCAGACCATTGCTCCAATATTGCAATCAGTCTGATCCAGATTCCGGATGATGCCTATGCATCCCACGAATATGTGGAAAATCTGGAAAAGGGTGAAGATTCTCAGTATCATGAGGCATTGGTTAAATATACAGAGAAATATATGTTGCCATAAGGCATCAGGTGCGGAGGCATTAAAATGGCTTTGATTTATGTTGTGGAAGATGATCAGAATATTCGGGAAATAGAGCGTTTCGCATTGCAGAACAGTGGATATCACGTAGAAGAGTTTGGCAGTGCCAAGGAGTTTTATAAGCGGATTTCCGATAAGCTTCCGCAACTGATCCTGTTGGATATTATGCTTCCGGATGAGGATGGTCTGGCCATTATTAAGAAGATCCGCAATGTACCGGAAACAAAGCGGGTACCGGTGATCATGGTGACGGCAAAGACCACAGAGCTTGATAAGGTAAAGGGTCTGGATCTGGGAGCCGATGATTACATAACAAAACCGTTTGGTGTTATGGAACTGATCTCAAGAGTAAAAGCAGTTCTGCGAAGAAGCAGCGATGCAGAGGAAGCACAGCAGCTGATACTGGGAGAGGTTTCTATTGATTGCAAAAAGCATATGGTTACAGTCGGCGATGAGGTCTGTGAGCTGACCTTTAAGGAGTATGAGCTGTTAAAGCTTCTGATGATGAATGCGGGAATCGTTATGACCCGCGATGTGATCATGGAAAGAGTCTGGGGAATTGATTTTGAGGGAGAATCCAGAACACTGGATATGCACATCAAGACCCTGCGGCAGAAATTAAAGGATGCCGGAGCCAGAATCAAGACGATTCGTAATGTCGGTTATATTATGGAGTAGAACCATATGAAACGGAAGATTAATGCACAATATATTTTGCTGACAATCAGTGCCATTTTACTGACATTGCTTGCAACCACATTTGTATATTACAGAGTTGTACGGACGGAGATTATGGAAAGTCTGAAAAGCTATGCTCATATTTTACAGGGTATAATCGAACAGAAAGACTATGAATCCAGTGAAGTGGCGAATGCAAAGAAGGATGGAATCCGTATTACTCTGATCGGAGAGGACGGCACTGTATTATATGACAGCCAGGTGGATGCCGGAACACTGGATAATCATGATGGACGTCCGGAGGTACAGGAGGCTCTTCAGCAGGGCGAGGGTCAGTGTATTCGACGTTCCGATACATTGAACCAGAGCATTTTTTACTATGCGATCCGGATGCAGAACGGAGAAGTTCTGCGGGCATCCAAGGCATCAAGAAGCGTCTGGAATCTATTACAGGAGACGGTGGTTCCGATTTCAATCCTGGTGGCAGTACTGATCGGAATCAGTATCTTATTATCGAATTTATTAACACACAGCATTGTAAAACCAATCGAAGAGCTGGCACAGCATCTGGATGCACCGGGGACATCCGCATATAGGGAATTAACACCGTTTGTGACAACAATACAGAAGCAGCATGAGGATATTATCAAGGCAGCGAGAATGCGTCAGGATTTTACGGCAAATGTGTCCCATGAGCTGAAGACCCCGTTGACTTCCATTTCCGGTTACTCAGAGCTGATTGAAAACGGAATGGCGACTGAGGAAGATGCAAAGCGTTTTGCGGCAGAAATCCATAAGAATGCCAGACGGCTTCTGACACTGATCAATGATATTCTGCGCCTGTCGGAGTTGGATGTATCGGAAGAAAATCACACATCCGTATCATATGAACGGGTGAATCTGGAGGCGGTTGCAAGGAACTGCATCAATATGCTGGAGCTGAATGCAGAAAAGCATGAGGTATCTGTCGAACTGAACAGTGAGCCTTGTTATATACAGGCTAATAAGCAGATGATGGAAGAACTGATCTATAATCTGTGTGACAATGCGATCCGTTATAATAATCGTGGCGGAAAGGTAGTTGTTCAGGTGCATCCGGGAAAGGAAAGCGGTCAGACAGAGCTGATCGTAAAGGATAACGGAATCGGAATTCCGAAAGAACATCAGGGTCGTATTTTTGAACGGTTTTACCGGGTAGATAAGAGTCGATCCAAGTCGACCGGAGGAACCGGCCTTGGGCTGGCCATCGTAAAGCATATCGTCAGCCAGCACCAGGCAGAAATGTTTCTGGAAAGTGAAAGTGGCGTAGGTACCACGATCCGTATCCTATTTAAGGAACATTAAGATTTAAAGATCATTAAAGGCGGCATCGTCGAGCATCTCATCGAAGGTGTCCGCAACACGGTCGAATTCGTCTTCATCTGTGATCTCGATCAGATTCAGTTCATCGCCATCCTTGGTATAGGCATACAGGAGGATCTCATCCTCAGATAAGCCTTCGACCGCTTCCAATGGGAGCAGAGCGACATAATCTTTATCCTCAAGTGGGAAGCTTGCGATAATTCCACATTCTACTTCACAATCATCCAGATAAATCGTGATGGTATCCTCGGATTCCCGATCCAGATACAGATTTCCGTCTGAAACGTTTGTTTTATTTGCAGATTCGTCATTCATAATATAATCCCTTTCTGATTTGGCATTTGTTAATTAAATATACTAAAAAACCATAGAAATGGCAACAATAAAGACGATATTTTGCTTGACTTTATGCGGTTTTTGTCTAAAATGAAAAGAGTGGAAACAGGGGGAGACCTGTTTTTAAAAGTTACATAGGAACGAGAGGAGAAGAAGGGTGGCAACGCAAGGTTCTTACAACGGTCACGAAAGAAGAGCAACACAGGATAATTCCCATAGGTCGGGAGAAGGTCGTAGCAGCAGGGAATACAGACCGAGAGATTCAAGAAACAGTAATGAGTTCAGAGGCAATGGTGAGTCCAGGGGAAACGGAGAGACCAGAGGCAACGGTGAATATCGCAGCCATCGGGGAAATAACGAAAACCGTACCGGACAGAATCATGGTGAATACAGAAAACGGGATAATAGCAACCGGAATTTTAGAAGTAATGAAGGAAAAGGCGGATATAAGCCACGGGATAACCGGGGTTCCTATGGAGGATATAATAGTTATGCCAAGGATAAGGATGATGAGGACGGAAGAAAGGTATACCGCTCATCCAGACCGAAGGTATCAGAAAAGACAAAAGAACCGCAGCCGGATAAGTTTGAAACGATCAAGCGGCTGGAACGTGAGCAGAAGACGATCAAGAAGAAAGAGTCTAAGCGAAATAAGGAAGAGGGTGCAAGACCACAGCAGAGGGTAAAGCGTCAGAATAATCGTAATTTTCTGAATGATTATGCAAACGGTATGTATGACGATTATGAGGATTATGATTATTAAAGGCAACTTATAGGTAGATACAGAAAGCAGGAGGATAGAATAATGGCTATCGCTTATAATCACAGAGCAATCGAAAACAAATGGAGAAAGGGCTGGGAAGAGAACCCGATCAATGTAGATGACGGTAAGAAGCCGAAGTACTACTGTTTGGATATGTTTCCATATCCATCCGGAAACGGTCTGCATGTCGGTCACTGGAGAGGCTATGTAATCAGTGATGCATGGAGCCGCTACAAGATGATGCAGGGATACTATCTGATTCATCCGATGGGATGGGATGCGTTTGGTCTTCCGGCAGAGAATTATGCAATCAAGAACGGAGTGCATCCGAGCATTTCCACAGCAGAGAATATTAAGAATATCAAGCGTCAGATCAATGAGATCGCAGCAATCTATGACTGGGATCGCGAAGTTAACACTACAGATCCGAATTTCTACAAGTGGACACAGTGGATCTTTGTACAGATGTTCAAGAAGGGACTGGCATATGAGAAGCAGATGCCGATCAACTGGTGTCCGTCCTGCAAGACCGGTCTTGCAAACGAAGAGGTTGTAGACGGAAAGTGTGAGCGCTGCCATTCTGAGGTTACAAAGAAGAATTTAAGACAGTGGATGTTAAAGATTACTGCATATGCTGACCGGTTACTGGAGGATTTAAATACTCTGGACTGGCCGGAAAAGGTTAAGAAGATGCAGTCTGACTGGATCGGACGGTCTTACGGTGCAGAGGTAGACTTTAAGGTGGACGGACGGGATGAGACCATTACGGTATATACGACCAGACCGGATACCTTATACGGAGCAACCTTTATGGTACTGGCCCCGGAGCATAAGCTGGCAGCAGAGCTGGCGACACCGGAGACAAAGGAAGCCGTAGATAAGTACATTTATGATGCATCCATGAAGTCTAACGTTGACCGTATGCAGGATAAGGAGAAGACCGGTGTATTTACCGGCAGCTATGCGATCAACCCGTTAAACGGAGCAAAGGTGCCGATCTGGCTGTCTGATTATGTACTGGCCGATTACGGTACCGGTGCGATCATGTGTGTACCTGCACATGATGACAGAGACTTTGCATTTGCGAAGAAGTTTGATCTCCCGATCATTCAGGTAATTGCAAAGGATGGAAAAGAAATTGAAAATATGACGGAGGCTTATACAGAAGCATCCGGTACAATGATCAATTCCGGCGAGTGGAATGGTATGGAATCTTCCGTACTGAAGAAGGAAGCACCGGAAATGATCGAAAAGATGGGCTTTGGTAAGAAGCGTACCAACTATAAGCTGCGTGACTGGGTATTCTCCCGTCAGAGATACTGGGGTGAACCGATCCCGATCATTCATTGTCCGGATTGTGGAGCCGTACCGGTACCGGAGGATCAGCTTCCGTTGCTGCTTCCGGATGTGGAGCGTTATCAGCCGACCGGAACCGGAGAATCTCCGCTGGCAGATATTACAGACTGGGTAAATACAACCTGTCCTTGCTGCGGAAAGCCGGCAAAGAGAGAGACCAATACCATGCCACAGTGGGCAGGCTCTTCCTGGTATTTCCTGCGGTATGTGGATCCAAAGAATGATAAGGAATTAGTAAGCCGCGAAAAGGCAGATAAGTACCTTCCGGTAGATATGTATATCGGTGGTGTTGAGCATGCCGTGCTTCATCTGTTATATGCAAGATTTTATACCAAGTTCTTACATGATATCGGAGTAATCGATTTTGACGAGCCATTCCATAAGCTGTTTAATCAGGGTATGGTATGCGGTAGAGACCGTGAGACTGGTCAGGCTACCAAGATGAGTAAGTCTTTGGGAAATATCGTATCGCCGGATGATATGGTACGGGATTACGGTTGCGATTCCTTACGTTTATATGAGCTCTTTATCGGACCACCGGAGCTGGATTCTATCTGGGATGACAGCGGAATCGATGGTGTATACAGATTTATCAATCGTTTCTATACAATGGTAATGACTAATAAGGATAAGGATGTTCCGGAGACAAAGGAACTAATTAAGCTACGTCACAGAATGATCAAGGATGTAACAACCCGTTTTGAACAGTTCAGTCTGAATACGGTTGTCAGTGCATTTATGGAGTATAATAACAAGTTCGTAGATCTGACCAAGAAGACCGGTGTGGATAGGGAGACATTAAAGGTTGCTGTTATTATGATCGCACCATTTGCTCCGCATATCGGAGAGGAATTATGGGAACAGTTAGGCGGAGAATATTCTGTATTCCATCAGAAGTGGCCGGAGTATAACGAAGAGGACATGAAGGATGACGAGGTAGAAATTCCGGTTCAGATCAACGGAAAGACCCGTGCAACCGTTATGATCGGTGTAGATGAAGCTAAGGATGCGGTTCTTGAGAAAGCAAAGCAGGCAATTGCTGGCAAGCTGACCGGTACGCTCGTGAAAGAGATTTATGTTCCGGGCAAGATCGTAAACATTGTTCAGAAGTAATTCTTACAATCGAATATCAAGCATAAAAATCACCTCATGGTTCATACTAACCGTGAGGTGATTTTATGTTTGATAATAATTTTTTCTTTCAAAATACAGCCCTGATGGCGGCCCTTACCGGATTTCCGAATCTGAAGCAGGGATCGGAGACGGTTCTGGACGAGATTCTGAAAGGATATGATGATGTATCAAAGGAGCAGATTCTGAAGCATATGTCAGAATTCAGCTCCAGAGAAGAAATGGAGCGTTATATCCACCGGCTGGCCGTTCACAGCCATGCCATTGAAAAATGGCAGTAAATCAGAATGAAAATGGCAGCCATGCGGAATGACAGCCATAAAACAGCAACAACGGAAAACAGCAGCCGTGGGAAGCGTCAGGAGTGAAAATTGGCAAGAATGGACTGCATCATTTCCAGCCGACGGATTTCCTCCGGTGACATATCCTCCTTCAGCATATCCAGGATCAGCTGGGATTCGACAGGCGTGAACTGAAGTCCCTGCTGTTGCATTTTCTGATTGGCCTGCATAAGCAGCGGCATGACAGAGTCTGTACCCTTCCCCCGGCTGGCTTCCATCAGCTCCAGGATAATGCGGAGCTTAGCAGGGGGAATGCTACGTAATAGATTCGGATTCATAGGTATCACCTTCCTGTTCAGATAAGATTTGACGTATGGCATCTATCATGTCTTCCCGATTGTGAGAGATGGAATCTGCAGGGGGAGATGGAGCCATCTGCGGAGACAGACTCAAGGAACCGGCCAGATTCATCATGTTCTGCATATTTTGCATATTGGCCATCTGTTCCGGCAGATTGATTCCCATGGTCTGACACAGTGCAGACATCAGTTCTTCATCCCCACAGCTACTACGGTTGAACCCAAAGGATTCCATCCGGGACGGGCTATGGAAGAACTGCACGAGAGTACGCAGCTCCTGTAGTTTGATCAGAAGTGCAATGGGAAGCTGAAACGAGGGATCCAGGTAAGGAATCATGGCTTCCAGCAGGAAAAGACTGTTATTCGGATAGAGATTATCTAAAGGATGCTGCAATGATTGTTTCATAAGATTCCTTTCCAATGGCTGTCAATGGGAATATATGCCATATACTTATAATGAATATATGCAGAGGCAAGGGATTGAATGCCAAACTATGAGAAACAGGGAACTGCCGTTGACAGCTCCCTGTTATTCAGAACAGATCGTTTTGGATGTGAGAAGAAAAGATTAGCAGCCGCATCCACAGCCGCCGTTGTTACCACAGCCGCAGCCGCCGTTGTTGCCGCAACCGCATCCACAGCATAAGATCAACAGGATAATGATCCAGCAGGAATCCAAACCACCGTTGTTACCGCATCCACAGCCGTCATTGTTGCAGCCGCATCCACAGCATAAAAGCAGCAGGATGATGATCCAGCAGGAGCAGTTATTTCCTCCGAAACCGCTGCTACAGCCTCCGCATCCACCGCACTGAGTTGCTGATAAATCGCTCATGTCATTGCCTCCAATGATAAGTTTACAATGATATTGTATGCAAGATTGCTTGTATAGTTGAATTGTGTTATAATTTTTATTATTATTTTGGGAGGTATTGCAATGAAAAGAATACTTGTAATTGGGCTGGTAGCTCTGATGCTGATCGGGATTACAGCATGTTCAGATCCGAAGCGTGATGCGAAAGATACAAACATTCAGGAACAGATGGAAAACGGAACATTGAAATAGAGCAGGAAAGGGAGAGAAAGCCATGCAGTTTAAATGTGTGAATTGTGGTGGAAATGTAGTATATGATCCTGAAAAAGGAAAGATGCTATGCTTAAGCTGTAACGCAGTAAACTCAGAGGAAATCGTAAAGCAGGATAACTGTTATATATGTCCGTCTTGTGGAGGCAGGATAACGGTGAACGATTTCACTTCAGCAACAAAGTGCGAATATTGTGGTACATATACAATTATTGATGAGAAGATTACCTATCCGTATGGCCCGGATCTGGTATTGCCATTTAAGTTTACAAAGGATCAGGCGACTGAGCTGCTTCGAAAGGAGTTTAAGGATCGACTGTTCTGCCCGGGGGATTTCCTGTCACAGCGGACTCTGGAGAATATGGAGGGAGATTATGTGCCGTTCTGGCTATACAGCTATGATGTAACTGTAGAATGGGATGGTATCGGAACGAAGGTCAGAACCTGGAGAAGTGGGGATACAGAATATACAGAGACTTCAAAATACCACGTATACAGAAAGATGGAGCTTGATTTTGATCAGGTTCCAGTAGATGCTTCCATTAAAATGCCGGATGGAATTATGGATCTGATGGAACCATATTCTTACGGGGGACTACACAAATTCGATGCAAAGTTCATGTCCGGATTTGAGGCGGAGACCTATAATCAGACACCGGATGAACTGGAAGAAAGAGCCAAGAACAAGGTGGTTCGGGATGCGGATGCACAGCTGAAGATAACTATGACCGAATATACCTCATTGTTGCCATCCAGAGATGATATTCATTATAGGCCAAGAGCCAGAGAGTTTGCGATGCTGCCGGTATGGAAATATGTCTATCGGTATCACGGAAAAGATTTTGAATACTACATTAACGGACAGACGGGTAAGGTATATGGCAAGATGCCAAAAAGCGTTGAAAAGATTCTTCTGACGAGCGGAAGTCTGTTAGTAGTTGGAATGTTGTTAATGATGGCATTACAATATTTTGTGGAGGTATTCTAGGATGAAGAAATTTAGAGGTTTTATAATCGTACTCTGCATCATAACGCTGGCACTGGCAATCATTCCGTTCGTATATGAAAAGTCAATGCTTGTTGCCAGGAAAGCACAGGTGCCGGAACGGAATAATACAGAGTGTATGACCACGCAGCGGGTGTTTGATTATGCGGATGTATTGACAGATAAGCAGGAGCAGAAGCTGGAACAGAAGGTTGCAAAGAGGGAAGCACAGCTCGGAATTGATATTGTAATTGTAACCATTGATGAGGATGTTGGAAGTGATCCATATGATTCCAGTTATAACCGGACAATTCACTTTGCAGAAGAATTTTATGAATATTTTAAATTCGGATATGATGGCCATATATCTGAAAAAACAGCAGGAGATTCGGTTGGTGCAGGTGTTATTTATGTAGATAACTGGTACGATCTGAACGGATATGCAGAGTCTGCATTTCTGGCATATCATGGTGCTTCCGGTAATAGTTTTTTTGAAAAGGCATATCAGATTTATCTGAGCAGTGACCGGCTGCTGGAATTGGAAAATGATGTCTGGGAATATTCGAATACGAATCCATACCGGAGTTACTGCCGCATGCTGGATCATCTGGCTGCAGATATGGTAAGCCCGAATCTGGCAGAGTTTCATATCAAGGATAAATGGGTATTTATCATCCCAATTATTATAGTTGCATTTTTTATTTTGATAAATATAGGTAAGAAGCTTGGAAAGAGAACCACGAATATGAGTACCTATGTAAAGGGAGACAGTGGTAATCTGATAGCGAGAGAGGATCAGTTTATTTCCAAACATACAACCAGCCGTCGTATTGAGACTTCCAGCAGCAGTGGTGGAGGTCACAGTAGTGGAGGTCACAGTGGTGGAGGTGGTCACAGCGGGGGCGGAGGCCGTCATTAAATGCTAAAAGAACCGATCTGCTGTCATATTTTATGACTTTAATATTGCAGAAGAGGAAAATATATGCTAAACTTTTTCAGTAGTGATAATAACCAGGAGGGACAACAATGAAACACTTGATTTTAGTTACTTCACCACCAGCTTGCGGAAAGACTCATGTGACGAGACAGCTGGCGAAGGCATTAACAAATTGTGTATATCTTGACAAAGATACATTGATTGTACTTTCAAAGCAGATATTTAAGGTAGCACATCAGGAGTATAATCGTTCTTCAGACTTTTTTCAGGAAGAGATTCGCGATTATGAGTATTATGCGATCTTGGATATTGCGATGGAAGCTTTGGAATATAACGATACTGTATTAATCAATGCACCTTTCACAGATGAGATTCGCGATGATAATTATTTAAATAAGTTGCGTGAGCGTCTTGCAAAGAAAGATGCAGAGCTTGTAGTGGTATGGGTAAATACAAGAATTGAAGTATGTCACCAGAGAATGATCAAGAGAAACTCAGATCGTGATACATGGAAGCTGGAGCACTGGGATGAATATGTAGCATCTCAGAACTACAACCCACCAACAAATATCAGGGAATTAATTATCTTCGAAAATTCTTCGGAGGAGGAATTTGATGAATCTCTGAAAGAAACTGTTAAGAAATTAAGAGGTTAACAAACAGATTTCTATATAAATGATATAGTTTTTGTAAGAATAGTGACGGAACAAGTGAATTTGTTCCGTTTTCCTTTTCTTTTTGTATTTTTACTTGGATTTTTTCTATATATGTTGTAGAATAAATTTATCTGTAATTTATTGAAACGGAAGAAACAAGAAAAGGAGACATTCAGTATGGCAGACATAAAGACGTTTCAGGGCTTCCGCCCAAGAGCAGATATTGTGGATCGGGTCGCTGCCCTTCCATATGATGTATATAATCGGGAAGAAGCGAAGAAAGAGGTGGAACGGGAACCACTATCATTTCTGCGGATTGACAGAGCTGAAACACAGTTTGATGACAGTATAGACACCTATGCACCGGAGGTATATCAGAAGGCAAAAGAAATTCTGGATTCCATGATCCGGGAGGAAATGTACATTCAGGAAGACAAGCCGGTTTATTACATATATGAGCTGACAATGAATGGAAGGACGCAGACCGGACTGGTTGCCTGTGCATCCATTGATGATTATCTGAATAATATAATAAAAAAACATGAAAATACCAGAGAAGAGAAGGAACAGGATCGTATTCGTCATGTGGATACCTGTAATGCACAGACCGGACCGATTTTTCTGGCATACCGGGCACAGGCGGTGATTGACCGGCTGATAGCACGGATAAAGACCGCAGCACCGGTTTATCGGTTCGAGTCACCGGACGGAATCGGACATGCCGTATGGGTCGTAGACGTGGAATCGGATGTAATGACGATCTGTCAGGAGTTTCAGAAGCTTCAGGAAATATATATTGCTGACGGACATCACCGGGCAGCATCGGCTGTAAAGGTTGGATTAAAGCGGAGAAAAGAACATCCGGATTATACCGGTAAAGAGGAGTTTAATTATTTCCTGGCTGTTCTGTTCCCCCATGATCAGCTTATGATCCTGCCGTATAACCGGGTGGTGAAGGATTTAAATGGCATGACCAAAGAAGAGTTTCTGCAGAAGTTGTCAGAGAACTTTCGGGTGATGGAACGAGATGTGCCATTTTTGCCGACAAGAAAAGCAGAGTTTGGTATGTATCTGGAGCATACATGGTATCAGCTGTGTGTGAAACCGGAATATCTGAATACGAATCCTGTGGACGGACTGGATGTGTCCCTTCTTCAGAATCTGGTCTTAGGTAAGTTGCTTGGAATTCAGGATCCACGAACAGATAAGCGAATTGATTTCGTTGGTGGAATCCGGGGATTAAAGGAATTGGAGAAACGGGCTGATTCTGATATGTATCTTGCATTTTCGATGTATCCGACTTCAATCATGGAATTGTTTGCAGTTGCAGATGCGGGTCTGCTGATGCCGCCGAAATCAACATGGTTTGAGCCTAAGCTTCGAAGCGGTATATTTATTCATGAATTGTAAAGGGAGAAAAGGATGAAGACAAGAAAAGATGTATTTGCAATAAACTGGATGGAAGTAGACACATTAGTGAAGGCTAAGCATGACGATCCACATCATATTCTCGGAATGCATGAATGTATTGATGATATTTATGTAAATGTATTTCAACCGACAGCGAAGCGGGTTACAGTTATTAATGAGAAGACAAAGGAAGAATATGAGCTGGAAGCTAAGCGTGTGAGCGGATTCTTTACCATGAAGATTCCAAAGTGCAGGCGATTTGATTACAGTATCCGGATGACAAGAGAAGATGGAACCGAGCAGAACTATATTGATCCTTATATGTTTGAACCAGTGATTGACTCGATTGATATCAGTCTGTTTAATGAGGGGATGCATTATGAGGTTTATGAAAAGCTTGGTGCACATCCGATGACGGTGGATGGTATAAAGGGCGTTTTGTTTGCAGTCTGGGCTCCCAATGCGGAACGGGTCAGTGTGGTTGCTGATTTTAATCATTGGGACGGAAGAATCCATCAAATGCGCCGGCTTCCGTATTCCGGTATTTTTGAACTGTTTATTCCGGGCATCGGTGAGCATGAGATTTATAAATATGAAGTTCGTTCTAGAAGCGGTGAGCTGAAGATGAAGTCCGATCCGTATGGAAATGCTTCAGAACTTCGACCATGTAATGCATCGATCGTTACAGATCTTCGGAAATATGAGTGGAAGGATGATGCTTGGATACGAAACCGGAATAAAGTGGAAGTAGACAAGGCACCGATGTCGATCTATGAGGTGTATCTGGGAGCCTGGAAACGGCCGATGGATGGCAGAGAATATTATAATTATCGGGAGTTGGCAGTAAAACTGGCAGAATATATGAAGGATATGGGTTATACGCATGTTGAACTGATGCCTGTAATGGAGCATCCATATGATCCTTCATGGGGTTATCAGGTGACAGGATATTATGCACCGACCGCCCGCTATGGGAGTCCGGAGGATTTCATGTACTTTGTGGATTATATGCATGAGCAGGGAATCTCTGTGATTATTGACTGGGTTCCGGCACATTTTCCAAAGGATGAGAACGGTCTGGGACGGTTTGACGGAAGCTGTGTTTATGAGCATGAGGATCCGCGGCGAGGAGAACATCCACACTGGGGAACGTATATTTTTGATTACAGCAAGCCAGAGGTAAAGAACTTCCTGATTGCAAATGCTTTATTCTGGGCAGATAAGTATCATGTGGACGGAATCCGGATGGATGCGGTCGCATCAATGTTATATCTGGATTATGGACGTGACTTTGGAAACTGGCTACCGAATATGTATGGTGGAAATGAGAACCTGGATGCCATTGATATGTTAAAACAGTTGAATACAGTTATGAAGGAACGGTATCCTGGCTGTATCATGATCGCAGAGGAGTCTACAGCATGGCCGATGGTTTCGCACCCGGTGGCTGATGGTGGTCTTGGTTTTGATTTTAAGTGGAACATGGGCTGGATGAATGATTTTCTGGGCTATATGAAGCTGGATCCATTATATAGAAAGTATCATCACAATGAGCTGACGTTCAGTATGGTGTATGCATATAGTGAGCATTTTGTTCTGGTGCTTTCGCATGATGAGGTGGTTCATGAGAAGGGCTCCATGATTGCTAAAATGCCGGGAGGCTATGAGGATAAATTTTCCAATCTGCGGCTGGCATACGGCTTTATGATGACACATCCGGGTAAAAAGCTTCTTTTTATGGGCCAGGAATTTGCACAATTTAAGGAATTCAATGAATCCGATGAGCTGGATTGGGGTATCTTTGAATTTGATGCACATGTCTGTATCCGGGATTACTGCAGAGCGCTGAATCACCTGTATCAGCAGGAGCCGGCACTTTATGCACTGGATGATGATCCGGAAGGCTTTGAGTGGATCAACAGTATTGCTTCCAATGAGAGTCTGCTGGTATTTGCCAGAAAGACCGAGAAGAAGGAGGATACACTGGTGATCGTATGTAACTTCACACCGGTTGAACATGCGAATTACAGTATCGGTGTACCGTATCCGGGCAAATATAAAGAGATTTTTACCAGTGAGGAAGAACGATTCGGCGGCGAAGGTAAGAAGAATAAGACATTAAAGCAGAGTAAAAAGGTGGTCTGCGATGAACGGGAGAATTCCATCTCCATTTATATTGCCCCATTGTCAATATCGGTATTTAAATTTTATAAATAAACATCATAGGCGGTTTCTGACAGAGGCCGTCTATTTTAATCAGTAGTTTAGTGAGGTATAATAATGAATATAGTAACGAGACTGACAGCACAGACGGATATGACATTTCTTGAGGAACAGTTGAATCGGGCAGGACAGTGGCTGATTAGTAAGGCAGGAATTGTTTTGCTTGCCTTGATATGCCTTTTTATAGGATTGCGGCTGGTCAAATGGATTATGAAGGTGGTTCGAAAATCCTTCAGTAAATCAAGGTTGGATCCAACCGTCGCTTCCTTTTTAGGCTCTATTATAAATATTTTGTTATATGTGCTTGTATTTATCACGGTCATTTCAATTATGGGGATTCAGGTTACGTCCTTTGTAACGCTGCTTGGAACCGCAGGTGTTGCAATTGGTCTGGCTGTCCAAGGGAGCTTGTCAAATTTTGCAGGTGGAGTTTTGATTCTGGTCCTGAAGCCATTTGTGATTGGTGATTATATTAAAGAAGACACGCACGGAAATGAAGGAACCGTTATTTCAATTGATATTTTTTATACCAGAATCCGGACATTTGACGGCAAAGTAGTGGTAATTCCAAACGGAACATTATCCAATACCAGTCTGACGAACCTGACAAAGCAGGAGATACGCCGGATTGATTTGGTAGTGCCGGTGGAATATGAGGCGGATCTGAGGCAGGTAAAGTCAGTCCTTCAGAATGTAGTGAAGGCAGAAGCGATGATACTACAGGAAGAGCCAATTGATATTGCATTGGATGAGTTTGGAGATAGTGCCTTATCGGTAATTGTTCATGTATGGGTACCGACCGATGCCTATTGGAATGTCAAATGGAATCTTATGGAACATATTAAACTGGCGTTCGATAAAGAAAAAATCTGCATTCCATTCAATCAGTTGGACATACATCTGGATCGTTCCAACAATTAAATAAATTGCAGATGAAATCTGATTTGCGAAAATTATTATTTGCTTAACTCCAAAATGTTTTTGACAAGATGTGCAATATCCTGAATACGTTCCGTAGAACAGGATTCCAGAACCTGAACCAGTACTGTATATTTTTCTTCTGAAGAAGAACCGTATAGCAGATAATCGGCAGAGGTCTGAAGTGCAACTGCCAGGTTAGAAAGGGTATTTAAAGACATTCCTTTCTGACCGGATTCAATCGCACGTAAAAATTCAGGAGAAATTCCTGCTACTTCTGCAAGGCGTTCCACTGTCATGTGTTGTTGCTTGCGGCATTCCTGAATACGAATACCAATTTTCTTTTGATCTACCATAATTTACCTCCACTTAACATTGTATTCGAGCTCGAAAGAATGTACAGAAACCAAAAGGACGAAAAAAAGAAATACTCTCAGTTAAAACATGGAAAAATTCCGTAAATAATATTGTTTTTTACCCTTAGAGTTGCTTGTATATATAAAGAATTTTGATGTATGATTATAAAAGATATGCTTTTAGAGAAAAGTTTGAATGGAACAGGAATAGACAGTAATTGAGCCGAAACCGGATAGGGGTTGAGAATTGCACACGTTTAGTGTAAAATAACACCTAGAATTCGAGAAAAGAGGTAAAAAAATGGCACAATTATGGGGAGGTCGTTTCACAAAGGAAACGAATCAACTGGTATACAATTTCAACGCATCCATTTCTTTTGATCAAAAGTTTTTTCGCCAGGATGTAAGGGGGAGCATTGCACATGTAACAATGCTGACATCCGTTGGAATCTTAACAGAGGAAGAGAAGAACTGCATTATACAGGGTCTACAGTCTATTGTAGAGGATGTGGAGAAGGGAAAGCTTCAGATTACGAGCGAATACGAGGACATTCATAGCTTTATCGAAGCAAATTTAATAGCCAGGATAGGAGAACCGGGGAAAAAACTTCATACCGGACGGAGCAGAAACGACCAGGTAGCACTGGATATGAGATTATATATCCGGGATGAGCTGGGAGAGGTGAAGGAGCTGTTAGTCGCATTGATGCAGGTACTCCATCGTCTGATGAAGGAGAATGTAGATACCTACATGCCTGGTTTTACTCATTTACAGAAGGCACAGCCAATTACATTTGCACATCATATGGGTGCTTATATGGAGATGCTGAAACGGGATTACAGCCGACTGGGTGATATTTATACGAGAATGAATTATTGCCCGCTGGGAGCTGGTGCCCTAGCAGGAACCACTTATCCACTGGATCGTGAGATGACAGCAGAGCTGCTTGATTTTACAGGTCCGACCCTGAACAGTATGGATTCGGTTGCAGACCGGGATTATCTGATTGAAATGTTGTCTGCATTTTCAACCATTATGATGCATTTAAGCCGTTTTTCAGAGGAGATCATTCTGTGGAATTCCAATGAATACCAGTTTATTGAACTGGATGATGCATACAGCACAGGAAGCTCCATAATGCCACAGAAGAAGAATCCGGATATTGCAGAGCTTGTACGAGGTAAGACAGGTCGTGTTTATGCGGCACTGACATCCATGCTGACTACGATGAAGGGAATTCCGCTTGCATATAATAAGGATATGCAGGAAGATAAGGAATTGACGTTTGATGCAATTGATACGGTAAAAGGTTGTCTGGCATTGTTTACAGGCATGATCGATACAATGACACTAAACAAGGCGCACATGGAGGCAAGTGCAAGACACGGATTTACGAATGCAACCGATGCTGCGGATTATCTGGTAAATCATGGTGTTGCATTCCGGGACGCACACGGAATTGTGGGACGTCTGGTTTTGTATTGTATTGAACGAAAGATCGCACTGGATGATCTGACACTGGAAGAATTCAGGGCGGAGAGTCCGGCATTTGAAGCTGATATTTATGAGGCAATCAGTCTGAAGACCTGTGTGGCAAAGAGAAATACCATCGGAGCACCGGGACCGGATGCAATGCAGGAAGTAATAGCGAAGAATGAGGCATATCTGAATCAGCTTAGCTGATTAGTAAATGAGTATACATGATTCCTGACAGACCGATATTATGAAATATAGGACGGGTGATGTAGTCATGAATGCCATGATAGTAGGAAAAGATCAGGAAGATTTGATTTTGGAAGAACGTTTGGCAGAAATGCCGGATATGGTAATTATTGGAAGACATAAGGATGAACGGGAGGCACAGAAGTGTCTGCAGACAAAAGAGATAGATCTGGTGATTCTGTACGAGGATCAGCCGGATATAGGCAGTCAGAAGCTGGGTAAATGGATTGCAGATCAATATCCACAGATTATTGTTCTGTATATTATCACTCACGGAGAAAAACTGGAACAGATGTTGCATCAACGACATGCAATGATTCTGCTGAAGCCTTACACAAGTGAAGAAGCAGAAGATAAGCTGGAGCTGATTCGGCTGTTGTACCGGAGCAGACAGAAACGGATATATGCCAGAACATTCGGATATTTTGATCTGTTTGTAGACGGAAATCCGGTAATGTTTAAAAGCGCAAAAGCAAAGGAACTGCTGGCACTTCTGATTGATCGACAGGGTGGTACTATTAGTTCTGATCAGATCATTGCCATTCTTTGGAGTGACAGACCCAAGGATGGTGCAACACAGTCTTTATGCAGTAAGCTGTGCAAAACATTACAGCATGAACTGAAAGAATATGATATAGAGGAACTGCTGGTGACCTGTCGCGGAAATCGGAGAATTAATCTGGAGCTGCTGGACTGCGATCTGTATGATTTGCTGGCCGGAAAAGAAAATGCCAGAAGGCAGTACTATGGTGAATACATGACAGAATATGATTGGGCAGAATATCGTAATTATTCACTATCCAAATATATATAAGAAATCGGAAAAATACAAATAGTGACGATCAATTCCATTTGAATTCCATTATAATGCGAGGAGGCTTCCAGCATTCGACGTATAATAAGGAATGAAATTGTAGAGGGGAGTTGATTTCATGATTAAAATGATGATTGCTGTAAATAGCAGAGATGAGGGAAAAAAATTACAGGAATATTTTGGACAAAAGCAGGATGTTGAAGTAACAGGTGTGGAGTACAATGGTCAGGGGGCGTATGACAGAATCCTTTTGTCGAAACCGGACATTGTATTAATGAATATGATACTGCCGGAACTGGATGGTCTTGGTATTATGGAAAAATTAATGGAGAATCTTGACGTGCCAAAGCTTCCTAGAGTGATTGTTATTTCTTCGGTTGACAATCCGGTTATTATGGATTGTGTCTGTCAGGCAGGTGTTGATTACTATATTATGAAGCCTTACCGACTGGAAACATTATATAATCGAGTGCTTCAGCTGCATAAACCATTGAAGGAGAGCGGATTACGAGATGTTAGAAGCTACGAGACATGTCAGAGGAGCGGGCAGAAACGAATAGGAGCAGATGCATATCTGGAAACAGAGATCACGAATGTCATGCGAAGAATCGGTGTACCTGCCCACATTAAGGGATATCAGTATATCAGAACCGGAATTATTATGGTTGTTCATGATGTTACAGTTTTAAATTATATTACCAAGCTGTTATATCCATCAATTGCGAAGCAGTATAATACAACTGCCACCAGTGTGGAACGGGCAATTCGTCATGCAATTGAAGTGGCATGGAGTCGTGGTGATGCAGAGGTTCTACAGGAAATATTTGGCTGTACGATCAGTTCCGAGCGTGGGAAGCCAACCAATTCAGAGTTTATTGCACAGATTGCAGATAAATACCGGTTTGGATATACCTATAATGTATAGAATAAAAAACAGGAGACAGAATGGAGAATTTCCTGCTCTGTCTCCTGCTTTTGACTGAACTTTAACAGGTTTAATTATTTACCTTTGCTGTAATGGGAGACAATGATCAGGATGACACCCAGTACCAGTGCTGCCAGATAACCGATAAATCCCAGTGTTGGGATGCCGAGGGTCTGAGGTTGCATATCAGTTGTACAGATCAGACTGGATGCAAGTAAGAGTGCAGCAGTAATAATGCCGACAACCAGTCTGTTCATGATCCGCCCGAACTGATCCATTAAGGACTTGGAGCTTGTGAGATCCAGATTAAATCTTGTCTGTCCCCGGAGAGTCATATTTAAAAGATCTGTTGTCAGGGCAGGAATATCCAATGCTTTTTCTGCTGAGACATACATAGACTGGGCGGTATGTTCCAGAGTTTTCTTAATATCGTGATTCTGCCGGATATCTCGGATCACATGCTGCTTAGCTATCTGTACAGCATTGGTCTCTGGAGAAATGGTCGCCAGCACACCTTCAATGGTAAGAAGACCTCTTGCCAGCATGGAGATGCCGGGTGGTAAAACGATATGGTTTTCGGAAATCACCTGAATCGCATCCTGCATCATACTGCCGAGATTAATATCCCCAAGATCCATGGAATAGTAGCGGTCAAGCAGCATATCAATATCAGAGTAAAGATGAGTATAATCCAACTCGCCCTTTACGGCACCCAGTGCTATGATCACACGGATAATCTCGTTGTTGTCTTTATGAACAATTGCCTTTACGGCATCTTTTAACAGGGTACGGTCGTGAGAGGTCAGAGTTCCGATCATCCCCATATCGATCCAGACAATCTTGCCATCCCGGATCATGATATTTCCCTGATGAGGATCTGCATGAAAAAAACCGTCATCTAAGATTTGCTTTAAATAATTTTCGACTAATTTGGTTCCGATTTCTCCCGTGTCATAACCATTCTCTATAATCTTTTCCTTGTTATCAATGGAAAAACCATCAATAAATTCCATAGTAAGGACTCTGGAGGTGGTCAGATGATCCTCGATCGCAGGACAGGCCACATATACAATGTCCTTGTTGTTTTCCCGGAACTGGCGGCAATGTTGTGCCTCAATCTGGAAATCCAGCTCCTGCTGGGAAACATTCCATAATTCATCCAGCAGCATATGGAAATCAACAGCACCGCCAACGCTTGGTGCGAATTTCAGCGGACGGATGATCTTTCGCATAATGGCAATATCTTCCCGCATGGTTTCTGCAACATGCGGACGCTGTACCTTGACAACGACTCTGCGGCCATTCATCAGAGTTGCGGCGTGTACCTGAGCAATGGAAGCAGCTCCCAGTGGTTTTGTATCAAATTGCTGGAAGATCTCTTCAATCGGACGACCAAACTCAAATTCAATAACATCAGTAATTGTATCAACCGGAAGAGGATTGGAATCGGCACAAAGCTTCTCCAATTCTGTACAGTAGGCGGCCGGCAAGACATCCGTTCGCTTTGACATGATCTGACCAAGCTTTACAAAGGTCGGACCAAGATCTTCTAACAACAATCGAAGTACTTCCGGAGAGAGTCCGTTTTTAACCAGATTGTGCTTCTTGATAATCTGCGTGATTTCCTGCAACCGCTTTTTGTTTTCGATTCTGGCGGTATAGGTCATGACTGAGGCTCCTGTGATTCTGCTTCAATATCATCAGATGTTTCTGCTGCGGTCTGCATATCGGCTGCTTTCTTCTCGGCAGCTAATGCATCCAGCTTCTGACGGATCGCATCCAGTTCCTCCGAAGTATAATTCTCCATCTGGGAAATAACGTGTTCAGCGGCAGGAGTCTTGTTTTCAGGCTGAATAATCTGAATCTGAACATTATCCTTAATGGTATCTTTGACTTTGTGTTTCAATTCCTCGTTCAGCACCTTACCTTGCTCTACAGTCAATTCACCTTTTACGACCAGTTCATCGACCAGTTCCTTTGACTTCTCGGCAGTAACGGCAACAGCACCGATGCCGGCTAACATAATCTTTTTCATACTATCTCCAAATAACATAAAAATCCCTCCGTTTCAAATGAAATCATTGCATATAATAATAGTAAATTTATTTTAATCCGTGGCATTTTTGAAGTCAATATTACCATATGAAATTCCTGTGAAATTTTCGGAAAATAACACGGAAAGCAGACGATGGAAGTCAGGAGATATAGTGTTTGGAAAAGAGACGTAATATTCGGGAAATCAGGGTTTACAGATCCGGATTTCTATGGTATTATATTTGCGTTGTAATTCTAGCCAATGCTCGGATTCGGGACACTCCGACCTGTGTCTTAGTATCGGCTGTATTAAAGAAGAAAGGAGATAAAGACATGATTACAACTGAGAAGAAGGCAGAAATCATTAAGGAATATGGACGTACAGAGGGTGACACCGGTTCACCGGAAGTACAGGTAGCTTTACTGACAGCAAGAATTAATGACCTGACAGAGCATTTCAAGGCTAACCCACATGACCATCATTCCAGAAGAGGTCTTTTAAAGATGGTTGGTCAGAGAAGAAACTTACTGGCTTACTTAAAGAAGAAGGACATCAATCGTTACAGAGCTTTAATTGAGAAGTTAGGTTTAAGAAAGTAATAATACAAAAAGCAGATTGCAGTTTAGCCGAGGTGCGGTAACGAAGTATTTATGTAAGGTGGCGGTACAGCGAAAGCTGTGCCGCCGTTTTGCGTTATCAGGCTGTTTTCTTCTTTCGGTTTTGCATACCGAGTCTGCCGTCGAGGGCAACGCAATCCTCATCGGCTATGTTGATGATTCCGACAGCCTTGTAGTAAATTTCAATCTTTTGCTTTCTGTGACCACTGCTCTTGTCCGGAGCGTGTACCACAATCTTGTCAACCAAGTCATTAAGTAATTCTGCGGTAAGTTCAGCGGGGTCTGTGTACTTGCGGACATTTTTGAGGAATTCCTGCAAATCAACCTCGTTTTGCTCGCCGTCCTCGATAAGCGTTTGCAGTCGGTCAATAGCCTGCTTTACCTGTTTTTGTTCTTCCTCATATTCAGAAGATAACTTGTCAAACCGTTCTGCTGTAAGCCTGCCTGATACCATATCCTCATAAATACGCTTGAAAAGGATATCTAAATCCTCATCACGCCTTTTCAAGGTCACAATATCCACTTTCGCCTTATCCACGGACATTCTGTGCTGCATATCCGCTTTTCCCCGTTCTTTCCTAACAAAAGATGCTTCAAACTGCTGGATATAGGACAAAACGCTTTGGATATCATCTGTTCCATTCTCCGAAAATACCGTCACTACCTCTACAGTATTCGCTGTCATAATACCGTCACGGTAAAAAGGAAATTCTCCTTCGTTTCTGTTTGCCGTTTCTCCCGAATGTCGTTTTTCTATCCCTGCCCCGGAATCTCACCGCAGCGTCGCCAAGCTCATATCTTCGCTCAGTCATATCCCATT
>CAVFXS010000010.1:0-2901 GCA_963626805.1 Bacteroidales bacterium H4
ACGGATGGCAGGCTGAATGCAATCCTGAATCAGCGGTCGCAGGATGTCCTGGCAGCGAATAATTGGAACGTGGTTCAGTATGCGGTACTGGTGCATATGCTGGCACAGGTATGTGATCTAAAGCCGGGAGAACTGGTTCATGTGATTGCGGATGCTCATATTTATGACAGACACGTGGATATTATCCGGGAGCTGATCGAGCGGCCGATCTATCCGGCACCGAAGTTTACATTGAATCCGGATATTCATGATTTCTATGATTTCACTGTAGATGATTTTACATTGGAGAATTATCAGGCGGGACCACAGATTAAGAATATACCGATTGCAGTATAAAAAGAGAGGTAATGTGAGGATGAATGCAATTGTAGCAGTTGACAACCGATGGGCAATCGGAAATAAAGGCGGCCTTTTGGTCCGGATTCCGATGGATCAGAAATTTTTCCGGGAAGTGACGATGGGAAAGGTTGTAGTGCTTGGAAGAAAAACACTGTCCACGTTTCCGAACGGATTACCGCTTCAGGAAAGAACCAATATTATATTATCCCGGAATCAGAATCTTCAGGTGAAAGGAGCAACCGTTGTTCATTCCAAGGAAGAACTGTTCGAGGAGTTGAAGAAATATAACAGCGAGGATATTTATGTGATCGGTGGTAGCATGGTATATGATCTCTTGATTCCTTACTGCAGTCTGGTTCATGTGACGAAAATCGATTACCGCTATGCAGCAGATTCTTATTTTCCGAATCTGGATGAGCTGGAGGAATGGGAGATTACCGGAGAAAGCGATGAGAACACATATTTTGATCTGGAATTTGTCTTCTACCGATATGAGAATAAGAGACCATTGCCGTTGGATGCATAGGAAATGGCGAACCCTGTAAGAATATGAAGAAAAAGGTCTTTGATTTTTGAATGATTAATGATAAAATATCGCATATGTAGGGATACATGGCGTTTTAAGTTTAGAAAGAAAGTAGGTTTATGACATGTACAAGATTATCAGTAAAGAAGTACTGAATCAGGCAGTGGAAATGATGGTAATACATGCCCCTTATGTAGCCAGAAAATGTGAGGCAGGGCAGTTTATCATTGTTCGTGTAGATGAGGATGGCGAGCGCGTTCCTTTAACAATTGCGGATTATGACAGAGAAGCTGAAACCGTTACGATTATTTATCAGGTAGTAGGATACTCGACACAGAAGCTCAGCGAGATAAAGGCAGGCGACTGTGTGGCAGATTTTGTCGGACCGCTTGGACAGCCGGCACCGCTTCATAGGGTAGACCATGTAGTCGGTGTTGCAGGCGGTGTTGGTGCGGCTCCTTTATATCCACAGCTGCGTAAGCTGCATGAAATGGGTGTAAAGGTCGATGTGATTATTGGTGGTCGAAGTGCAGAGTTTGTAATATTAAAAGAAAAGTTTGAGCAGTTCTGTGATCACGTATATATTGCTACAGATGACGGTAGTCTTGGTGCCAAGGGCTTTGTAACGAATGTATTGTCTGATCTGATCGAGAATGGAGATAAGATTGATGAGGTAATCGCAATCGGACCATTGATCATGATGAAGAATGTGGTAAAGGTAACTCAGCCGTTAAATATTCCGACTGCAGTATCCCTGAATCCGATTATGATCGACGGAACCGGTATGTGCGGCGGCTGTCGTGTCAGTGTTGGCGGTAAGACCAAGTTTGCATGTGTAGACGGACCGGACTTCAATGGTTTTGAAGTGGATTTTGATGAATGTATGAAACGTCAGACAATGTTTAAAGAAGAAGAACATCAGTGTAAGATAGGAAGAGGTGTATAGACATGGGTAAGAATATGAGTATGACAAAAGTGGTTATGCCGGAGCAGGAACCAAATGTCCGTAATAAGAATTTTGAGGAAGTCGCCCTGGGCTATACGAAGGAAATGGCAATGGAGGAAGCAGGCAGATGTCTAAACTGTCCAAAGAAGCCGTGTATGGATGGCTGTCCTGTCAATGTACCGATTCCTGGATTTATTGAAAAGGTAGCAGAGGGTGACTTCGAGGCTGCTTATGAGATTATTACCAGTGAGAATGCATTACCTGCAATCTGCGGACGTGTATGCCCACAGGAAAATCAGTGCGAGGGTAAATGTGTACGTGGCATCAAGGGCGAACCGGTTGGAATCGGACGTCTGGAGCGCTTTGTTGCAGATTATCATATGGCAAATGCAATACCGGTACCTGCTGATATTGCAAGAAACGGTAAAAAGGTAGCGGTTGTAGGCTGCGGCCCTTCCGGACTGACCTGCGCAGGTGAGCTGGCAAAGAAGGGATACGATGTAACGATCTTTGAAGCACTGCATAAAGCAGGCGGTGTATTAAGCTACGGTATTCCGGAGTTTCGTCTTCCAAAGGATCTGGTAGCCAGAGAGATTGAGAATGTAAAGAATCTGGGCGTAGATATCGAGACAAACGTAATTATCGGACGTTCCATGACAATTGATGATCTGATGGCAGATGGTTATCAGGCTGTATTCGTAGGTAGTGGAGCCGGACTTCCTCGTTTTCTGAATATCCCTGGTGAAAACCTGTTAGGTGTATATTCTGCAAATGAATTCCTGACACGAGTAAACCTGATGAAGGCATATAAGTTCCCGGAGACTCCAACTCCGATCAAAGTAGGTAAGAATGTAGCGGTTGTCGGAGCCGGTAATGTTGCTATGGATGCAGCCAGAACAGCAAAGCGTCTGGGTGCTGAAAATGTATATATTGTATATCGTCGTGGCGAGGATGAAGTTCCGGCAAGAAAAGAAGAAGTACATCACGCAAAAGAAGAGGGTATTATCTTCAAGCTTCTGAACAATCCATGTGAGATTCATGGAGAAGATGGCTGGGTAACCGGTATTGAGGTTGTAAAGCAGAAATTAGG
>CAVFXS010000011.1:0-23145 GCA_963626805.1 Bacteroidales bacterium H4
AAAAGAATATACCTCCCAAAGCCCGATTCCGGTGGGGCTTATTAAAGTGCCTCTACTCAAAAAACTGTCAGTCTAAAATTCCGAAAAAATGACAGATTGGTGCTCTGGGAAGACATAACTATTTTTTAATTACATTTTGCGGAAACTCAAGCTTTTTACCTTGAGTTTCCGCAATTTTATCCACAACTTCGGAAACTCAGGATATTTTTTACTTGACTATCGTTTCAAATTTCTGCTAAAATATGAAAGTCGCAAAAATGAATTACATATGAAAGATAAGAACAAGACAATAAATGTCACCTAACCACTGTCAGACGGCTGGGTTCATTTATTGTTTTTTTATTATCAGAAAGGATGAGCGGTAAAAATAATGCCTAGAACAAGAGGAGAATCTATATTTTTTACAGCTATTACTGCATGGATGATGGTCTATGTTATGACCTTATATAACACCGTCCTCGCAACCGGAAGCTTTACTAACATCGTATTTTTAATTGCCCTAAAAGGAATGTGGGTCGAATATGTAATCATTGCATTACTTGCATATTTCATATCGAGCCGCCTCGCCAAACTATGTGCATTCAAGATTGTTCAGCCGGGCGACCGACCGATTTTCATAATTCTCACAATCCAGACATTCACTGTGATATGGCAGGTTGCATTTGCCAGTGTCATCGGGGTATATCATGGATGTGGCTTTACCGGAAATTTTATACCGAATTACCTTACAACCTATTGTAAGAATTTCATTATGGCACTTCCCCTGCAGTTGATTATCGTAGGACCCCTTGCAAGGCTAATATTCCGAACAATGACATCTTACATTCATTCCCGCAATTATGAGTAACACTGCAAATAATGCATAGCCCACTCCAAGGGTACCGATGATCCTGCCTCCGCATTTCTTCACTATCATTAAAACAATGAGCGAAACAATCGGATTTAAAAGCAGACACCACTTCGAAACTGCAAGTGCGCCTATCACGATAGCAATCGCCACGATCACCGTTCCTCCAAGCCAGAGTGACAGGAAGCCGATTATCGCCGGTACCTTTATAATTGGATCAATTGACTTCAGAACCTCAGCACTCTCGTCATCGGACATTTTTTGCTGAGCTTCTGATACATAAGTGGCTTCATACAATGGAATACATCACTGCACAGCCATAGTCAGAAGTGCCCCTCGTTACTGCTGAGGATCAGGCCAGAAAAAACTCATTTGAAATGAGGATAACACAATTACGGAGTAAAGCAGCCGTTGCGGTGTAAATTCCGAGACGGTTGTTTTTAGATAATGGATCCAGAGCTTTATTTTTACCGTTTTCTAACATCCATATCTCAAAACATGGATTGGTCCAACCTACTTGTATTCCATTATCCTCTGCCTGTCAACTCGCAAGCCCTATTTTCATCCTGTCCACGCAACCCCAAAATCTGTCAAGTTGATATGTTCCCACATAGCAAAAATCCGAGCATCCGGGCAGTCCGTAAAGACCCGTCCGAGCACTCGGAAATGCCTTGATTTCAAGCCTTTTCTCGCTATTTAATTCTGTACCTTAGACAGCAATACTACCGTCTCCACATGTCCTCCCTGGCAGAACTGATCTACGACCGCTATCTTCTCTACCTGATAGCCCAGTTCATCCATCCGCTTCACATCCCGGGCCAGAGTTGCCGGATCACAACTGACATATACCATCCGCTTCGGCTTCATATTGGAGATAGTCTCCAGCACGATCTCTTCACAGCCCTTCCGTGGTGGATCCACCACGATCACATCTGCATAGATTCCATGCTCCCGATACTGCTGTGGCAGTACCTCCTCTGCTTTCCCGACAAAAAACTCCACATTTTCTATATGATTCAGAGCCGCATTTCTTCTGGCATCCTCTATTGCCTGCGGAACAATCTCCACACCATAGACCTGTCCTGCCTTCTGACTCAGAAACAGAGAAATGGTTCCGATCCCGCAGTACAGATCCCAGACAGTCTCTCCACCCTGCAGATCTGCATATTCCAATGCTTTGTCATATAATTTCTTCGTCTGCACCGGATTCACCTGATAAAAGGAAAGCGGTGAGATCTGATACTGAATCGCTCCGATATAATCCGTAATATAATCCTGTCCCCATAAAGTTTTACAGCAACTGCCCAGAATCCGGTTCGTTTTCTCTCGATTCAGGTTAATGCTGATGCTGGTCATTCCCGGCACCATTTTCAGCTGCTCTATCAACTTATCTGCATGTGGCAACGTTTCTCCATTGATCACCAGGCATACCATAATCTCACCAGTGGTGAATCCCACGCGTGTTAATATATGTCGCACCAGTCCGGTATGCTGCTCCTCATCATAGGTGGATATCTGATAGTTCTGCAGGAATTCCCGCACTGTCCGGATAATCGTATCATTTCCCTCTGCCTGAATAAAGCACTGTGGAGTATTAATAATCGTATGGGTCCGCCCGGCATAAAATCCGGTCACGACATTCCCCTGCTTATCCCTGCCCACCGGAAACTGTGCCTTATTCCGATAATGCCACGGTTCTTCCATCCCGATAATCGGCTCCATATACTGTTCCGGATGTTCCAGACCACCGATCCGGCTCAGACAATTCCGCACCTTATTCCATTTGAACTCCAGCTGTTTCTCATAGCTGACATGCTGAAGCGTACATCCGCCACATTGTCTGGCTACCGGGCATCGCGGTTCCACCCGATCCGGGGAAGGCTGCAGCACCTTCAGAACTCTGGCATAGGCATACTGCTTCTTCACCTTTGTAATCACTGCCTGAATGTGATCTCCCATGACAGCATCCTTTACAAACACAGCTATGCCACGTTCCCCGGCTTCTGCATTTACATGTCCGATTCCTTCGCCGTCTGTTCCCATATCCTCGATTGTCAGTTCAATCACATCATTTTTCTTCATTCCACTATCCATCCTATAACACATGATAATACGGACAAATATCTTCATAATGTCCATCTTTCATCCGGAAGCCTCCCGGAATCACGCCCAGTTGTGTGAAGCCAAGCCGCTCATATAAATGTCTGGCATGAACATTGCTGACAACTACTGCATTAAACTGCAGCACGCCATATCCATGCTCCTTACTCTGAATCAGACAATCTGACACCAGCTTCTCTCCGATATGCAGTCCTCTGGTTTCCCTGTCAACGGCATAGCTCGCGTTGCAGATATGTCCGCAGCGGCCCACGTTATTCGGGTGCAGGATGTACAGACCATAAACCTTTCCTGTGTCTGTATCCTCTGCAACGCCACAATAGGTCTGTCCTTCAAAAAACTCCTGACCACTCTTCGCTGTCAGGCACTCCTCCTGCGGAAATGCCACACCATCTTCTACTACCTGATTCCAGATATCTATCATAACAGAAAGATCCGCTTCTTTATACTCTCTGACTACTATATTCATGTCTGATCGCCTCCACATCGATGCCATATTTTGTAAGATCTACTTTCCCATTTATCACTTTAATTCCGTCCGCCTCCAGAATCGCCGCCTGCTTTCCTGCACCGCCAAATGCAAACTCGCCTGCCAGCTCGCCCCTCGCATTCACGACCCGGTAGCAGGGGATATTCTCCGGATCCGGATTTCTGTGCAAGGCATTGCCAACCGCCCGTGCCATCTTCCTATCTCCGGCGAGCTCTGCCACCTGTCCATAGGTAGCCACCTGCCCCCTCGGTATCTTTTTTACTGCCTCATAAATACGCTTCGTCGGACTGTCTGTGACCAGCTCATAGCTCTCCGCAATCATCTTCCGCACTGCCTCATCCGGGATGCTACCGTTCAGAATGATCGTATTCCAATGATCCTTATTCTGATGCCACCCCGGAATCACTGACGGGAACGCGCTGCGCCAGTAGTCTCTCCACTCCGGATCTGTCTTTACATTCAAATTCAAATATCCGTCCCTCTCGTAAGTCCAGAGAAATGCCTTTTTGCTTCCCTTTATCCGGACCAGTTGCCAGTTCTCATCATGAAACGGTGCCTGCTGATAGGTATCCGGAAAGGAAAGTCCGTATTCCAGTGCTTCTTTTCTTGTCATCATTTGTCATACTCCTCGTTGCCGCTACCACAAATATATCCTCTGTATACGTGTATCCCCTTACTGCATGCATGTGTCCTCTTTACTGCATACAGGTCTTCTGTATCCTCTGCTCCGGTCGCATTAACTCCACGGATTCCGTCTGTCACTGCCGACATAGGTGGTATTATATCCATGATTTTCCCCCGGTCTTAAATCATTCGGATACATGATATCTGTATAGATTGCTTCCTGATATTCCTTTACCAGCAGAAATACCCTCTCATAGTCCTTAATATTATCAATATTCATTCCGTGCGAATGTCCTCTTTCCGACGTTGTTGACACATGACTGCAGACTGTGATCACATCGCCGGTACCACACATTTTATCGAAAATTCCCTGACTTACAGTTACATGAGATAAATCAGCAAAAGGTTTCATCTCCGTCACTGTCTTAAACCCCCCTGTCTGAATGTAAATTCCTTTGTCGGTGATCAGATACTCGGTATTCTTCGCTTTTAGACCTGCTGTCAGCACACCAAACAGATAAATCCATACCGGCATCAAATGAACCAGAAAAAATCCTGCTGTTCCCAGTGTTAAGAAAGCCGATGTTCCACTTGATATAAAGCTTCCCATAAAGCCAATAATAAATCCTGTATCAACTAAAAGCCACACAAGTGCAAAAGGAAGCAATGGATTAAAGATTCCTTCCAATATGGATACCTTTACATCCTTTTTTCCTTCCCATATGATCGTTTCGTTTGAACTGATCTGATTTCGTAATGTCATTTACTCTTCCTCCTTCATCTATGTCACTTACACTATACGGCTATAGGATTACTATACCTTGCTGCTGCATTTTTATCAAATCATTTATCGAAGTGTTTTCAGATACACCTTCTGCTCATCCGTAATCCGATAGCTTTCAATCGCCTTCTGAATGGTTTTCCTATGTACCCAGTCTGAGAGCTGTCGTTTCTCCAGATACGGAATCGTTGCCTCCCATTGCTTCGCCAGCGCCGTTGCAAAGTACCACGCAATCATCATATTCACATAATACTCCTCCGACCGGACATCTGCTGCAAGCTGCAGATATTCCGGTTTGAAATCCGCATCCAGATATAAACGCATCAGCATTCCGATTCCATACCGTATCGTATAGGTCTCCCCGGATGCAATCCAGGACCGGATGCCCGGCAATAATTCCTCTTTATGCTTCATGAAGCATTTCGGTTCCGGGAAATCACAGGTTGCCCAGTTATTAATGTATGGCAGAAATCTCTGGATCTCCCGTAGACATCTGTTATACTCCTTTATCGATGTAATCAGCATCATATGAAGATTATTCTCCTCGTAATACTGATGTGGCAACGTCTGTATAAATGCCCCCGCCTCTTCCGTCTTCGCATAGCTCTTCGCAAAGGCTCGCAGAACAGGAACCCGGATTCCGATCACACTGTCAGGATCAATCCCCGGCATCAGCTTACTATGAAACTCTTTATACTTTATATCCTGCAGTTCAAATAACTGCTTCTGTAACTCATTCATTCTGTAACTCATTTATTCTGTACAATCTTCCTACTTTAATGCACATCCGCACTCCGAACAGAATTTGCTGCCCGGTGCAACCACCTTACCGCATCCCGGACAGACCTGTATCAGCTTTGTGCCACAATTACTGCAAAACTTTGCTCCCACCTGTACCGATGCATGATACTGCGAACATACTTGCGGTTTCTCCACTATCTGCCCCGGCGGTTTCGCTTTCAACAGTTCCGATTGCCGTCACTCCAATTCCGGCAGTCTCAGTTCCAACGGATCCCAGTTTATCCGCCCACTACCCTTGATTCTTCCATGCTTTATCCTCTTATAAAAAATTCCCTCAGGAGTCAGTACATCATTCCTATCCTGAGGGAACCATCAGGCACTATCTCTTAGAAATAACCGTTATATAACGAGCCACTGTACTGTTATAATAACCATTACTTCCATACAGACCTCCGCCTAACTGGCTGATCTGATTGCCTGCCTGTGACGCAACCCGACCTGCCGCTGAAGAAACAACTCCTGCATAAGAACTGCTTCCGTTGAATAACGCTTTCACCTTACTCATATCCGCAGCCTTAAACTTCTGCTCGTCCACTGTCAGCTTACCATCCGTACCGACTGTAATACCGACCTTTGACAATCCCTTGCTCATGATATTCGTCATATTCTGCATATGATTTCCGACATTCTTTATCACAGTACCACTTGCCTTGCTCAATGCATCTACGGTATCGTTATACTGTGTAACAAAATTGCTGACTGCCTTGTATGTCGACAAAGCGACTATGCCGGTACTGTTCATCTTCTTATAATACGATTTTACAAGCTCACGGTATGCTCCATTGCGAATGCTGGAGTATTCCCCAAGATTACTATAAAACGAGGATCCGGATGGCGAACCAGAGCCCAACATATTGGAATACGAAGAACTGGTGCGAAACATGTTCGCATAGCTTGAAAGTCCATATAATCCCGTCATATAATTTCCTCCTACAGATTCATAAATCCCGGATCATACGCAAGATTCATTCATACTATATATCGGTTCTTCTTTATGAACCCTATACATTTGGCTTGGATGTTGCCCGGAGATTGCTTTCGAAGTTCCGATTGTATCCCATCCAGTTTCCGCCTTCGTTCTTATTATTCAGTTCTTCAATAAAAATCTGCAGCTTTGCATCCGTGTTGTCCGCAAAGGATAATGCCAGTGCTTCGATCAATGCCGGTTTCTTCGGAGAACCGTATTCTAGCTCTCCATGATGTGCCAGAATGCAATGCTTCAGCTCATTGGCAAGCTTTACCGGAAAGCCCTCGATCTCCTTCATTTTTTCGTCCAGGAAAATAGTTCCCATAACAATATGTCCGATCAGCTGTCCTTCATCTGTATAATCATTCTCCGGAAACTCAGACAATTCATCCACCTTACCGATATCATGACAGATGGCAGCTGTGATCAGCAGGTCACGGTTCAGAACCGGATACTGGAGTGAATAATAATCACACAGCTTTGCAACTGCCAGCGTATGCTGCAGCAGACCACCGATAAATCCATGATGAATGGATTTTGCCGCAGAATGATTCTTAAACTTCTCTGCAAATTCTTTATCATTGATAAATATATTCTGCAATAACTGGTGCAAATATTTATCTTTCACACTCTTCATTAAATCCGTCAGCTCTTTGTACATATCATCAATACTGAATGAAGAGCATGGCATGTAATCTGCCACATGATACTCTCCCTCCTGTGCCTTACGCACCTGCTTCACATTCAGCTGAAGGTTGCCCTGAAAGCTGACTACCTGTGCGATCACAGAAATGTAATCCATCGCATCAAAATGAGCAATTCCATTGTTCAGATCCCAGATCTTGGCATCGATCACTCCGGTCTTATCCTGTAACAGCATGGAAAAATAGGTCTTGCCGGCCTTGGTCTGCTGGGACTGCTTCGTCTTACAGAAATAAATTGCATTGATCATATCTCCTTCGTGGAGATCACTTATATAATACATGTCTTATCCTCTCCTGTTTCTTAGTTCCTTGCTCAAGCATCGCTTCATCCTAGTATGATAGTATGTCTGAAGTTATTTTGTCAAATATTTCTCCAGATACTTACCGGTATAACTTTCCGGACACTGTACTACCTCTTCCGGTGTTCCCTGTGTTACGATCGTACCACCGTGAACACCGCCCTCCGGTCCGATATCAATAATATAATCCGCCGTCTTGATCACATCCAGATTATGCTCGATTACAACGACTGTATTCCCACCTTCTGTCAGGCGCTGCAGAATATCGATCAACTTATGAACATCTGCAAAATGCAAACCGGTCGTCGGCTCATCCAGAATATAAATCGTCCTTCCGGTGCTTCGTTTGCTCAGCTCCGTTGCCAGCTTGATTCGCTGTGCCTCACCACCGGAAAGTGCTGTTGATGGCTGTCCCAGCTTAATATATCCCAGTCCGACATCCCGCAGGGTTTCTATCTTCCGTAGAATCGATGGTATGTTTTCAAAGAATACGCATGCCTCATCTACCGTCATATCCAGAACATCTGCAATACTCTTGCCCTTATACTTGACATCCAGGGTCTCCCGATTGTAACGCTTTCCGTGACAAACCTCACACGGTACATACACATCCGGCAGGAAATGCATCTCTATCTTAATGATACCGTCACCCTTGCAGGCCTCGCAGCGGCCACCGGATACATTGAAGCTGAATCTTCCCTTTCCGTAGCCTTTTGCCTTCGCATCCTTGGAGGACGCAAACAGATCCCGGATCATATCAAAAACACCCGTATAGGTGGCCGGATTTGAACGTGAGGTTCTGCCGATCGGCGACTGGTCAATATTGATCACCTTATCCAGTTGCTCGATTCCCAGAATATCATCATGCTTGCCCGGCTTCTCCTTTGCACGATTTAAATCCCGTGCCAGATGCTTATATAAAATCTCATTTACCAGCGAACTCTTTCCCGAACCGGATACACCTGTGACACATGTCATCACACCCAGTGGGAACTTCACATCAATGTTCTTCAGATTGTTCTCCCGTGCTCCGGTTACCGTGATCCATCCGGTTGGTGTTCTACGGGTCTCCGGAACCGGTATCTTCTTTCTTCCGCTCAGGTAAGCACCTGTAATAGACTTCTTACATTTCATAATATCCTTCGCCGTACCGGCGGCTACGACTTCTCCACCGTACTCTCCGGCTCCCGGTCCGATATCCACAATGTAGTCTGCTGCCAGCATGGTATCCTCATCATGCTCTACAACGATCAGACTGTTACCCAGATCCCGCAGCCGTTTCAGGGTAGCGATCAGCTTATCATTATCTCTCTGATGAAGACCAATACTCGGCTCATCCAGTATATATGCCACACCGACCAGTCCGGAACCGATCTGAGTTGCAAGCCGGATTCGCTGTGCCTCACCACCGGACAACGTTGCCGTCGGCCGGTAAAGTGCCAGATAATCCAGTCCGACATCCATCAGGAACTGAATCCTTGCCCGTATTTCCTTCAGAATCACACCACCGATCAGCTGCTGCCGGTCATTGATGTGTAACTCTGCCAGATATTCATGCAGATCTGCAATCGACATTTCCGTAACTTCCGCAATATTCTTATCATCCACCGTTACAGCCAGTGACTCTGCCTTCAATCGTTTTCCGTGACACTCCTCGCATGGAGTAATCGACATATAGCTCTCATACTCTTCCCGCATGGACTGCGAAGACTCCCGATACCTCCGTCTGATGTTTTCCAGCAATCCCTCAAAGGTAATGTCATAGATACCTTCTCCACGCTGTCCCTTATACCGTACCTTCACCGGTCTTGTCCCGATGCCGTACAGCAGAAGCTCCTGTACCTCCTGCGAATACTGCTCAAACGGTGTATCCATATCAAATCCGAACTCTTTTCCCAGTGCCTCCAGAATGGCCCGGCTGAAGCTTCCCGGCTTGGCTGCCGACTGCCAGCCCAGTACCTGAAAACATCCCTCGTTAATACTTAACGAACGATCCGGTACCATCAGATCCACATCAAACTCCATCTTATAGCCCAGTCCGTGACAGACCGGACAGGCACCAAACGGATTATTGAACGAAAAGCTTCTCGGCTCGATCTCGTCAATACTGATTCCGCAATCCGGACAGGAAAAGCTCTCGCTGAATGTCATCGGTTCCCCACCGATTACATCCACGGTCATATTGCCCTCTGCCAGCTTCAGGGTTGTCTCAATCGAATCTGCCAGTCTTGCCTCGATTCCTTCCTTCGCTACCAGACGATCTACAATTACTTCGATCGAATGCTTAATGTTCTTATCTAATGTGATCTCCTCGGACAGATCATACTGATTGCCGTCTACGATCACCCGCACAAATCCACTCTTCTTTACACTGGCAAGCAGCTTCTCATGCCGTCCCTTCCTGCCCTTTACCACAGGTGCCAGCAGCTGGAACTTCGTTCCCGGCTCCAGCTTCATGATCGCATCTACCATCTGATCCACAGTCTGCTTCTTGATCTCACGACCGCATTTCGGACAATGTGGGACACCGATTCTCGCATATAATAATCGGAAATAATCATAAACTTCTGTCACCGTACCAACCGTAGACCGCGGGTTCCGGTTCGTAGATTTCTGATCAATGGAAATCGCCGGTGATAAGCCCTCGATCTGTTCTACATCCGGCTTCTCTGCCTGTCCCAGGAACTGTCTGGCATAGGAAGACAGAGACTCCATATACCGCCGCTGTCCCTCTGCATAGATTGTGTCAAATGCCAGCGAAGACTTTCCGGAACCGGATAGTCCGGTCATTACAACCAGTTCATTTCGCGGTATATCAATATCAATATGCTTCAGATTGTGCTCGTTTGCTCCCCGAATTTTAATGTATTCCTTCTTCGCTGCCATATCTTTCTCCTTCTGCTCTGTCTCAATCATCTATATCCCGTAGTGCGATCTTGAGTTCCTTCAGCTCATCACGAAGCACTGCGGCCACCTCAAAGTTCAGCTCTGCAGCTGCCTGATTCATCTTCTTCGTCTTTCTTGCGATTGCTTCCTCTAATTCCTTCCGGGTCATAGACTCTGCATCCTTCTCCGCCGGTTTCTCATTTTCCAGTGTATTCTCATTGGAAATGATATCCCGGATCTCCTTCTGGATGGTTGTCGGTATGATCCCATGCTCCTGATTATACGCCTGCTGAATCTCACGTCGACGGTTGGTCTCTGTAATAGCTACCTGCATAGACTGTGTAATGTTATCCGCATACATGATAACATGACCCTCGCTGTTTCGCGCCGCACGTCCGATCGTCTGAATCAGAGAAGTCTCCGAACGCAGGAAGCCTTCCTTATCCGCATCCAGAATTGCAACCAATGTGATCTCCGGAATATCCAGACCTTCCCGCAACAGATTAATCCCCACCAGCACATCAAACACACCCAGGCGCAGATCCCGCACGATCTCCACACGTTCCAGCGTATCAATGTCCGAATGCAGATATTTCACCTTAATGCCAACCTCTCGCATATAATCGGTCAGATCCTCTGCCATCCGTTTCGTCAGGGTTGTAACCAGAATCTTATGCCCCTGCTCTACTTCCTTATTTACTTCCGAAATCAGGTCATCAATCTGTCCCTCGATCGGACGCACATCAATCGGTGGATCCAGTAATCCGGTCGGCCGTATGATCTGCTCCGTTCGAAGCATCTCATGCTGCTCCTCATAGACAGATGGTGTCGCCGATACGAACAACAGCTGATCCAGCTTGGACTCAAACTCCTCAAAATTCAGCGGCCGGTTATCCAGTGCCGACGGCAGACGGAACCCATAGTCAACCAGTGTCATTTTCCGGGAACGGTCACCCGCATACATGCCCCGGATCTGTGGTACTGTGATATGTGACTCATCTATGATCATCAGGAAATCATCCTTAAAGAAATCCAACAGGGTATTCGGTGTGGCTCCCGGTGCCAGACCCGCCAATGGTCTGGAATAGTTCTCAATACCGGAGCAGAACCCTGTTTCACGCAACATTTCCATATCAAAATTCGTCCGTTCCGCAATCCGCTGTGCCTCGATCAGCTTCTCCCGATCCTTAAAATACTTCACCCGTTCCGCCAGCTCTGCCTCAATCTCTTCAATGGCATGGTTCATTTTCTCCTTCGCCACTACATAATGCGATGCAGGGAAAATACAGGTAAAGTTCAATGATTTATGAATCTCTCCGGTCAGCGGATCAAACTCTGTGATCCGATCGATCTCATCTCCGAAAAACTCCACCCGGACCGCATTCTCAAAGGTCGATACCGGAATGATCTCCAGCACATCACCCTTTACCCGGAAGGTACCGCGCCGGAAATCCATATCGTTTCTCACGTACTGAATATTGATCAGCTCCCGGATCACATCATCCCGGTCCTTGTTCATACCCGGGCGCAAAGAAATCATCATTTCCCGGTAATCATCCGGATCACCAATCCCATAGATACAGGATACCGAAGATACCACGATCACATCCCGCCGCTCAATCAGTGCAGCCGTTGCACTGTGCCGCAGCTTATCGATCTCATCATTGATTGCCGAATCCTTCGCAATATAGGTATCCGTCGATGGCACATATGCCTCCGGCTGATAATAATCATAATAGGAAACAAAATACTCCACCGCATTATGTGGGAAGAATGCCTTAAACTCACTGTACAGCTGAGCTGCCAGTGTCTTATTATGTGCAATGATCAATGTCGGTTTATTCAATTGTGCGATCACATTCGCCATAGTAAAGGTCTTTCCCGAACCGGTAACACCTAACAGCGTCTGCATCTGATTCCCCGACTGGAACCCCTCCACCAGCTCCTGTATTGCCTGTGGCTGATCTCCGGTCGGTGCATATTCTGAAACTAATTCAAAATGATCCACTTATCTTCTCCTTATTCCGTGAGTTCATCACTCAATCACTTCGCCGTTCACCAAAAGTGAACAGGCTCCATGTCGTTTTCGCATTATGTCGGTATGCACAAGTGCATCCCGCCGCAATGCTCATTATAGCACATCTGATTTTATAAGTACAGATATTCTAGAACATTTGTTTGTGAATATTTGTTCTTTATTCTGATCTTCCAATCGATTCAGTGCCTCCGGCAATACTGCACCGCTCTTGCGCCGATCCGGATCAATAGCAACCGAAACATAGATAGTTTAGCAATCCATTTATATAAAATCAACTATTCTACTATATAAAACAGAAAATCTATGTTATACTATACGCAGTATTTATTTTGATTTACATCGGGGGATTCTATATGAGTACAAAGAAAACTAAGACACAGCCATCCTGGATTTTACCGGGACTATTTACCATTCTTATGGCAATTGCCACTACTTACTGCCTGCTGCAGTATCGCAGCTCTGTTCTGATCGTTGGAATCAGCACACTGCTTTTGCTGGCATCTGCATACTGGCTCTTTTTATCAATCACACGGATCATCAAGTCAAAGGAAGCACCGGCCCCTTCCATCGGAGAAGAACAGCGAGAGCGTATGAACTATGAGGGTATGAAGCTTCAGGGGGAGGAACTGATCCGATTGGTGAATATGTTCGGAAAAGGCACCTATGTCAACACCAAGCGTACCACCGAGCGTCTGGATCTTCTTCTGGAGCAGTCCAACCAGCTTCAGAAAGCCAATGAGCTTCTTGTACAGCATCTGATCGAAGAGCAGACCCGGAATGCCAAGTTTCAGGTTAAATATGCACAGAATGATACCGGTAAGCTTATTGCTGCTTTGAATCAGCAGTGCAATAATTTAGATACTGCGATTGCTACCTGCTCGGCAGCAATTGCACAGATTCATATAGAAGCTCCTGCCACGTCCGTACCGGTCGTAACTCAGACTATGGATACACAGGCTATTACCGATTCCTTAAATGAGCTTTCTTCCGAACTGGCCAACATTAATGCCAGTATTCAGGAATTACAGCAATCACTTGCTACCGCCGGTATACAGGCAGCTGTCCAGCCAGTCATGGATGAACATGATGATACCGATTTATCAGATTTGTCAAATGCACTGACTGAAACAACTTCTCCAATCGAAGAAGAAGCTCTGAATGAAGCTGGTGCTCCGGATGTATCTTCTCTCCTGTCTGATGATCCAAACAAGCAACTGTCTGCTGATGAAATTGCAGCTTTATTTGCAGCACTTGGTTAAAGCCGTACCTTTATTATTTATTATACGGTTATATCTTAGTTTTATTCTTACGTTTCTGCAAAGCGGCTGTATTACGCTCCCAAAAGACACCATCTGCATATCCCTGTATGCTGTTGTCCTCTTCTGCCAGCTCCAGTCGCTTTTGTGCCCATGCACAATATAATTCATTCTGCTCAACTCCCACATATATCCGTCCCAGCTTCTTCGCTGTTACAGCAGTCGTTCCGGCTCCGGCAAACGGATCCAGTACCACGTCTCCCTGTCGGCTGCTTGCCAATATCAGCTTCGCCATCAGCTTCTCCGGTTTCTGTGTCGGATGTGCCGTATTTTCCGGCATCGACCAATACGGAATCGATATATCGTCCCAGAAATTGGACGGACAGGTATCTCGATAGCGGCTGCCATCCGCAGTCTCGGTCCAGTCCCTCGGCTCTCCGTCCTGCCGATATGGAGCAACGACTCTTCTTCTCTGCTTTACGGCATCCAGATTAAAGGTGAATTGATCTGACATTGTCACATACCAGATATCCTCCATTCCATTCTTCCAGTTCTCCTTTGCACCGCGTCCCTTTTCTCTCTGCCAGGTAATCCGGTTCCGGAGCTGAAAATGCTTCTGCAGAACGTCTCCGATGATCATACTGCTTTTCCAGTCACAGCATACATATACGGTTGCCGTTGGCTTGAGGCTCGGAATCACTGCCTGCACCCACTGCTCAGTATAATTCCGGTACTCTTCTGCCTTTTTCTCATTAAAACAATTTCCATGGTAATCCTTCCGCAGATTATACGGAGGATCTACGATCAGAAGATCCACAAATGCCTCCGGCAATCGCGGCATCACCTCAAATGTGTCACCTATGATCAGCTGATTCTTCAGATTCTCACAGGTAAGTGTGCCTGAATCCTCTTTGGAAATGTAAAGGCAGGAATCTAAATATTTCCTGCCTTCTTCTAATGAGAAATCAATGGTTTTATTACGATCGGCTTTTTTCCTGTCCTGTTCCATTTCTTCTCTTATCATTCTGTTGCTTCTCCACTTAATATCTCTACTGCCTTCTGTAACTGCACATCCTGATCCTCCGGAATAACCGGTTCATATTTCAGTTCATCCGGAAGCTCAACTGTCACATCCGGTTCAATCCCTACACCATGAATATCATTTCCGTTTGGTGTAAAATACTTCTGTGTTGTCAGCTTCACGGCTGAGCCATCAGACAATGGAATCACATGCTGTACAATGCCTTTACCAAAGGTCGTTGTACCGACCAGAGTCGCAATTCCGTGATCCTGCATACAGCCGGAGAAGATCTCAGAAGCACTGGCACTGTCTCCATTTACAAGCACTACCATCGGAATATCCAGTGAATGGTCATCCGTTGCTTCATAGCTGCTGACTACATTTCCATCCCGATCCTTTGTATAAACGATCGTACCTTCCTTCAGAATATAATCGCACATCTCTACTACAACATCCACATAACCGCCCGGATTATTTCTCAGATCCACGATCAGGGACTGCATACCCTGACTCTGCAGATCATCAACAGCCTTCTCAAACTGTTCTGCTGTCTTCTCGTAGAAATCCGTAACCTCAATATATCCGATCTTATTATCCTTCATCCTATAGCTGACGGTTGAGTTATCAACGGTCTTACGTTCGATCGTTAAGGTCAGCTCTTCCTCAGTACTTGGACGATAAACTGTCACATCCACGGTCGTTCCCGGCTCACCCTTGATCCAGGTCACAACCTCAGAGACATCTTCTCCATCAAGCTTTCTTCCATCGACCGCCTGGATAATATCCTTCGGCAGCATACCGGCCTCCTCTGCACCACTGCCCTGAAATACCCGGATAACCGTCAGAGTCTTTGTCGTGGCATCCTGCTGGATTGATACACCGATTCCTTCATAGGAGCCGGTTGAGGTATTCATCAGATCTGCATATTCGTCTGCTGTATAATATACAGAATACGGATCATCCAGACTCTCCAGAATTCCTTTATAAATATACTCTTCCCGTTCTTCACTGCTGCTCGCATCAAAGTAGAAATTCTCATCGATCAGATCATTGATGGTATCCACTTTCTCTTCAACACTTGGTGTATAAAGAGACTGGGAGGTACTGCCATTGGCTGTACTGGTTCCTGTACTGTTGTTACTGTTCCCGATATTACTGATTGACCGGAAGGAACAGCCTCCGCAGAGAGTTGCTATGATTGCAAGACTGATTCCAACCCTTGATAATTTTGTAAATTTATTCATGTCTGCTTCCTTTCATGCCTGCAATTCCTTAATAATAATTCATCGGATTTACGGAGTAGCTGGAACTCAGATATCCGCCCACCCGGACTTCAAAATGAAGATGTCGTCCCTGTGTTGCCCCCGTAGCACCGGATAACATAATCGTATCACCTGCATTTACATACTGTCCGGCTGAAACATACAGCACGGAGGCATGCATATAAATCGTATACAGACCATCACCATGACTGATAATAATCCAGTTGCCGGCCGTAGCACTTCTCTGTGCCAGAACTACCACACCACTGGCTGCTGCCACGATCGGAGTACCGTCCGGACATCCGATATCTATTCCGTAATGATTCGCTGTAACTACACCGGATGCCTCTCTGGTTCCAAATCCGGAGTTAATCCGATAACTGGATGGACATGGCCATATCAGTGCGCCGCCCTGATATGGTACATACTCGCTACCACCGACCGTACCGCCTTCGCCGCCTTGCTCTCTGGCTTTTCTGGCTGCTTCTTCAATCTCTGCGATCCGAGCAGCCGCTGCCTGAATCTCTGCATCGTACTGTTCTACCAGCTTCTGCTGATCTGTAATCATCTGATCATACTTCGCCATCTCTGCATTCTTTTCATCCAATACCTGAGAGACTGCCGTCTCTTCTTCCTGAACCTGTGCTGTGATCTTCTCGACTTCTGCCAGATTGTTCTCCAGCATCTGCTCATCGTTTGCAATCGTCTCCCGGATCTGTATCAGGGTCTCCAACATATTATAATCATAATCCGCCATTGCTGACACATATTCCGGCTCATTCAGAAGATCACTCATGGAACCGACATCCATCAGTGCCGAAACATAATCCTCATCGCCATTCTCATACATGTACTGGATTCTGGTACACATCTCCGCATACTGCGTCTGTTCATCCTGCTTCGCCTGCTCCAGCTCTGCCTGTTTTGTCTCGATCTGGCTTTCCAGATCCGCCTTCTGCTTATTCAAATCATCGATCTTGGTCTCCAGCTCTGTCAGCTGTCCGTCCAGCTCATAAATCTTATTCTGGACTTCTGCCTGCTCGCCTTTCAGACCATCCAGAACCTTCTCCGCATTCGCCTTATTATCCTCCGCATCCTGCTGTTCCTGCTTTGCATCATCAAGGTTATCCGCAAATACCTGAACCGTCATCAGGCATACCAGTCCGACCGCCAGAATTGTTTTCAAACCTCTTAGCCATTTCTTCATTTTATCTCACGTCCTTTATTGGAAATATGACATAGGGTCTACTGCATATGCAGATGTATAACCACCTACACCCACCCCGAAATGTAAATGCGGTCCCGTTGACCAACCGGTCGAACCTACCAACAGGATCGTATCACCTGCGTTTACGTACTGTCCTTCTGATACCAGAAGCTGCGATGCATGCATATACATCGTATACAATCCATTTCCATGACTGATCACTACCCAGTTTCCAGCAGATGCACTATAACGTGCTATCACCACCACGCCACTGGCTGCCGCCACGCCCGGCGTTCCGGTCGGTGCGCCGATATCAATCCCCTTATGGTTGGCATTCACATATCCGCCATCCGGAGTCCGGTAGCCGAAATAGGAAGTGATTCTCGTACTGGATGGACATGGCCATACGAATGTACCACCGGAGTATGGAACAAATTCTCCTCTCTCCTGTGCTTTTCTGGCTGCCTCTTCCAGTTCTGCGATTCTGGCTGCTGCCGCCTGAACCTCAGCATCGTATTCTGCGATCACCTTCTCCTGTCTGGCAATCTGATCATTATATTTTGCAACCTCCTGTGACTTCGTTTCAATCAACTGATTTACAGTTGTCTGCTCCGCCTCCACCTCAGAGGTCATCTGCTCCACTGCCGCCAGATCAATCTGCAGCTGCTGCTCGTCATTCGCGATCGTCTGTCTGGTCTCAACCAGCTGCTCCAGCATACTGTAATCATAATCTGCCATTGCTGACACATATTCCGGCTGGTTCAGCATATCACTCATAGACTCTGAACTCATCAGTACATCCGCATAGCTGACACCGCTATTTTCATACAGGAACCGGATTCTGGTACACATATCCGCATACTGCTGCTGTTCCTTCTTCTTTGCCTCTTCCAATTCTGTCTGTTTCACTTCGATTCGATTTTCCAGATCTGCCTTCTGATTATTCAAATCTGTAATTCGGGTCTGAATTTCCTCCAGCTGCTGATCCAGTTCTTTTACATATGCTTCAATATTGGCTTTGCTCGATTCCAGACCTGCCAGAATCTGCTGTGCATTATCACGGTTATTCTCTGCGTCCTGCTTATCCTGTTTTGCATCATCCATAGAAGTCGCAAATGCCTGTGTCGAAATCGTTGCAACCATCATAACTGCCAAAACCGTTTTTAATACCTGCAGAACCTTTTTTCTCATCCCTATCACCTATACCTTCAAATGCTTCCTCGTTGTTACCATACTTCCCACAAAGCCGATTCCGATACCGATCAACAGACAGACCGGGATCAATGTCTGGAACACTTCCCCTCTCGGCAGAAAATTCAACCAGGTATCAAAGATAGAGAACCGGTTCACCAGAAACTCCACAACCATTCCATACATGAAGTATAAGAATACGCATGGCACTGTCGAGCCGACTAATCCGATCGTAATACCCTCTACAATAAACGGTGCCCGTACAAAGAAATCGGTTGCACCAATCAGTTTCATAATCGCAATCTCTTCCTTCCGGATCGTAATACCGATTGTAATCGTATTACTGATCAGGAATATAGATACCAGCAGCAGGATCACAATAACACCTACGGAAGCATAACCGACCAGGGAGTTAATGGATGCCAGATTCTCTGCCGTCATCTCGGACGAATTTACCTTCCTGACACCATCCAGGCCTTCCAGGAAGGATACAAACTCTGCCTGCTTTGACACGTCCGAAATCGTTATGTTATAAGATGCATAATTCTGCAATGGATTGGAGGAACCAAATGCCTGATCGATCTTCTCCTGATCACCCTTATACATCTTCAGAGAGAATTCTTTCCACGCATCCTCTGCAGATACAAAGTCCATAGTATTAACCTCTTCCCGTATCCGGATCTGCTCTCCGATATTATCAATCTGCTCCTGTGTCGCATCCTCATCAAAGAATACTGTAATGGAAACAGACTTCTCCATTTCCGACATCATTGCTTCAAAGTTCACGACTATTCCGTAAAAAATACCAAACAGAAACAGACACGCCACAATGGTACCAACGGATGCCAGTGAGAACAGCAGATTTCGTCTGATATTTTTCAGCCCCTGTACGAAACAGTAACCTAATGTACTAATCTTCATCTATATATCCACCTTTTTTCACATCACTAATAATAGTACCTTTCTTCAAGGTAACTACACGTTTCTTCATTGCATTTACAATTTCCCGATTGTGCGTTACTACTACTACAGTCGTTCCACGCTTGTTCACTTCCTCCAGCAGATTCATAATATCCCATGAATTCTTCGGATCCAAATTTCCGGTTGGTTCATCCGCCAACAGAATCGATGGATTATTCACTAACGCTCTGGCTAATGCAACGCGCTGCTGCTCACCACCGGACAGCTCCCTTGGATATGATTTATATTTATCACCCAGCCCTACCAATGTAAGCATGGATGGCACCTGTCTCCGGATAAACCGTGGCGGTGTTTCTACAATTCTCTGTGCAAATGCTACATTCTCATATACCGTCCGGTCCTTTAGAAGGCGGAAATTCTGGAATACAACCCCAATCTCCCGTCGCATCTTCGGAATATCCTTCCGTTTCAGCTTTGAGAACTTCTTTCCGTTAATTGAGATATCACCGGATGTCGGATTCAGCTCCTTCATCAACAGCTTCATCAGTGTCGTCTTACCAGAGCCACTGCTTCCTACAATAAATACAAACTCACCTTTTTCAATCGTCAGACTGATATCATTCAACGCGGTTGTCCCCGTTGGATATTTCATTGTTACATGGTCCAGCACCAACATGTCCTGTGCCCCTTTCTTTTAGTAATCTAAAGATTCCATGTACTTCATATATTTCACAACCATCAAGGCAATCTTGAATGTGATTGCATCTTCAAATACACGCAAATCCAGTCCGGTACTCTTCTGTAATTTATCCAGACGATATACCAGTGTATTTCGATGAATATACAGCTGTCTGGAAGTCTCTGATACATTCAGGCTGTTCTCAAAGAACTTGTTGATTGTTACCAGCGTCTCCTCATCAAATTCATCCGGGGATTTGTTATCAAAAATCTCCTTAATAAACATCTTACACAATGGAATCGGGAGCTGATAAATCAAACGGCCGATTCCCAGGTTACTATATGCAATAATATTCCGGTTTCCATAAAAGATCTTTCCGACATCCAGTGCCATCTTTGCCTCTTTATAGGAACGCGAAACCTCCTTGATTTCATTTACAATGGTTCCGTATGCAACATGAACGGTAGACATTGCTTCGGTGTTCAGCATATCCACGATCACCTTCGCAGTCTTATTCATATCGTCATAGGATTCATTCACCTTTACTTCCTTTACAAGGATAATATTCTTCTCATCAACCGCCGTAATAAAATCCTTTGACTTTGCCGAAAAAATATTGCGGACAGTCTCCAACGCATTGGTATCCTTCTCATTCTTCGTCTCAATAATAAATACAACCCGTCTCACATCGGTCTCAATGTGTAATTTCTTTGCCCGATTATAAATATCAACCAGAAGCAGATTGTCCAGTAACAGATTTTTAATAAAGTTGTCCTTATCAAACCGCTCCTTATATGCTACCAGAAGGTTTTGTACCTGGAATGCAGCAATCTTACCGATCATATAAACATCATCTGTTTTTCCCTTTGCCAGAATCACGTACTCCAGCTGGTTATCATCAAATACTTTAAAAAACTGATTACCCTGTAACACCTGACTCTCTGCCGGTGACTCCACAAACGAAAGAACCGCCTTCTCATATTCATCCGCATCTCGCAAAGTCGATGCCAATACCTTACCTTCCGTATCCATTACGCATAAATCAATTCTTGTAATCCCCTTAATTCCCTCAATCGTATCCTGTAAGATCTGATTTGAAATCATTCCGTTCACTCCTTTACCATATATAGCTACACCCTTTTTCCTATTTTAGCATAAAAAAAGGAGGAAATACATGAAAAAATGTATTTCCTCCAAAAATTTCATATTTTAGACATATTTTTTGTAAAAAACACAAACTAGTTAACTACAACCTGCTCGGTTTCCTTATCAAAGATATGAATCTTGCTTAAGTCGAATGCTAACTGTACGGTATCACCAGGTCTTGCTGTTGTACGAGCATTTACTCTTGCAGTAATGTCGAACTGATCAATTGTGAAGTACAGGTAAACTTCTGCACCTAACATTTCGTAGATATTAATCTTAGCATCAATGATACTCTCTGGAGAAGACTCAATGAACAGCTGCTCATCATGAATGTTCTCCGGACGGATACCTAAGATAACTTCCTTATCAATGTAGTTCATTTCGATCAACTTAGCTGCCTTTGTATCAGGAACCTTGATTGAATGTGAACCAAACATTAATAATACATCTGAACCAGACTTAACAACCTTACAATCAATGAAGTTCATTGGAGGCATACCCATGAAACCAGCTACGAATAAGTTACATGGCTTGTCATATAAGTTCTGAGGAGTATCAACCTGCTGAATAATACCATCCTTCATAACTACGATTCTGGTACCCAGTGTCATAGCTTCGGTCTGGTCATGTGTTACGTAGATGATAGTTGTCTGTAATCTCTGATGTAACTTAGAAATCTCAACACGCATCTGAACACGTAACTTAGCATCCAGGTTTGACAGTGGCTCATCCATCAGGAATACCTTTGGTTCACGAACAATAGCACGTCCCATAGCAACACGCTGTCTCTGACCACCGGATAAAGCCTTTGGCTTACGGTCTAACAAATGCTCGATATCAAGAATCTTAGCAGCCTCATGTACCTGCTTGCTGATCTTCTCAGCCGGAACCTTTCTCAGCTTCAGACCAAATGCCATGTTATCAAATACGCTCATATGCGGATACAAAGCGTAGTTCTGGAATACCATTGCAATATCTCTGTCCTTTGGCTCAACGTCGTTTACTAACTTATCGCCAATCCATAACTCGCCCTGGGTAATATCTTCCAGACCTGCAATCATACGTAATGTAGTAGACTTACCACATCCAGATGGTCCTACGAAGATGATAAATTCCTTGTCCTCAATTTCAAGATTGAAGTCCTTAACTGCATTGAAGCCGTTAGGATAAATCTTGTAAATATTCTTCAATGATAAACTAGCCATTCAAAATTCCTCCTTGGATTATGCTTAATATTCTGACTAACGATAGTCATATGATACCTCATTTGCCTTTCAAAAACCATATTACTATTCAACAAATAAACTTTCCTTAATTTGTGAATTCTGTATATTGACGTTTGAATTTGTGCAATTCTATTAATTTTAATCTTTTTTTCTCGTATATTATGTCCTATAATCTCCAAAGCCTTCTCCGACCGCCTCTCTGGCATCTGTCACAATGACGAAAGCATCCGGGTCGATTTCAAATACGATTTTTTTCCATATTACGATCTCTTTTCTGGATACTACACACATAAGCATCTGCTTCCGCTTTCCGGTATGCATTCCCCGCGCCTCGATTCCGGTAATGCCCCGCTCCAGCTCCTGCATCAACCGGTCTCGGATATCCATCCAGTAATCTGAAATCACATATGCCACCTTAGTATACTTAATTCCGTTTGTTATAGTATCGGTGGTCTTTGTCACAATAAAGATGGCCACCAGTGCATAGACGGCACGTTCCAGTCCGAATACGGCAGCCCCCAGAAGGACCACCAGTCCATCTACAATTGCCAGAATCTGTGCCTCCGACCAATGTGCATACTTCCGTTGCAGCAAGATTGCCAGCAGATCCATACCGCCGGTCGTTGTCCCGGTCGCAAATACCATTCCAAGACCACCACCCATGCAGACTGCCCCCAGAAT
>CAVFXS010000012.1:0-30695 GCA_963626805.1 Bacteroidales bacterium H4
AACCTGAAATGAGAAAAATCCGAGGCGAAAGCCTCGGACTTTGTCTACAGTCTGAAAAAACCACATTAGTGGTTTTTTCTTTTTTCTCTTCGCTTTTCTCTTAACTCCAGCTGGCGTTGTCTGACATCCTCAACCTCTGATTTTGAAATCGGAATGACTTTCTTGATAGCGAAGTAATTTCCGGTATTAGATACTTTTATTTTCAGAATTCCCTTCTGATAACCATGGTACCAGCAATGTCCGACACTCAGAAACGTAGACTGATTATTGGAAAACCATTTAATCTTCTTGGATAATTTCCTCTTACATTTATAACAACGCAGGGTCACAATGTCTTTGTCTGACATAATATCATTGCGTTGATGAAATCCTCTCGAAATATGTTCTGCATATGAATGATGAAATGCATGGATTTCACTTTCTTTATCTTTTGGTTCATGATAACAGTCATAGCAATAATGATCGTCAAGACTTTCTTTGGAAAGATATTGGAAAATCTGAGCGGTATAGCGTGCATCATTAATTGCGGTATGAAAGCTGTAATCAGTAGGAAGATTTAAGAATTTCACTGCTTTTTCCAGCTTACAGGAGCCAAGCTCCGGTTCCCGTTCTGCAAAAATGGATTGTACATCATAGTATTTAAATGGTTCACAAAACTTATTCATGTAATAGTAGTCCATGTTTTTCTGAAGCTGTGGAAGATCGGAGGTACCCCAGGTACCGAAAATATAATCGGTTCCGCACCATTTCATAAACTCTCTGCACACCATGTCAAACGGTCGGCCGGTCTTCAAATACTCTTCATCATAATTCAGCATCTGTCGTACATGCTTATGAAGACGTTTATAAATGCGAGGCTTTACGATACTGCTATAATCATCTACAATTTCAAATTTATCATTCAGTTTTATTGCTCCGATTTCAATAATTTCGAAGGGGATTCTTGGATTCTCATACTCCGGTCCACATGGAGACTGATTCCATTCCAAGTCAAATATAATATAGTTCATGTTCTGTTACGTACAGATTAAGAGGGTATCCGTGTAACCTTGGAGCTGTTTACTTCACCCTCTAATGTCTTGTGGATATTATGTAAGGTCTCGTTTGTCTCTGAGGAAGACAGTTTACTATCACCGGACATCTGAAGGACCTGTTTGGTGATACGATCATTACTATTCACAACCCGTACCATATTCTCCTGATTTTTTTTCATAATTAACTTCGTACACAGCTTCTGTTGCTCAACCAGCTCCTGATTCAGACGAATATTATCTTCCTTCAGCTCTGCAATCGTCTGGATCAATTCTTCCATTTTCTGGTTCATAGATAACTCTTCCCTCTTGGCAACAGAGTAGAGTCCCTTTTCAACTTTCGTCAATTCGGACTGTTTATCCAGAGTATGGCTGGTAATCTCATCTACTTTACGAAGAAAACTGTCAACTAAAAAATATGCATCAATGACGATAATCAATCCAAATGCAATAATTAACTCCAATCGTTCCGGCATGACTGCAATCAGATAAATCATTGTTAAAAAAGCAGCTACCATAGCAACGGAACTGATTAACATATTGATCTTTAACTTTTGTTTCATAAATGACTCCCTCTTTCCATATCGATGGTTAACATAATGTAAAAACGTTCCTGGGCGGATTCGAACCGCCGGCCTTCCGCTTAGGAGGCGGACGCTCTATCCTACTGAGCTACAGAAACCAACACCTTTATTTTATAAGAAAAATACAAATACGTCAAGTATCAGGAGACTATGGAAAGACAACATTTCCCTGCATCCAGACGGTACCCTTAAATCTTCTTCCAACTGCGGGTTCGCCTGTCAGATCACGGATGTTAATCAGAATATCTACAAGTGTTTCGTTTACATTTACAAGGAGCTGATACATAGTGTCCTTTGTAATAGTATTCTGTAGTAAATGAATATCATGGATGGTGCCGATCAGGGAGTATTGCTCACTGTTGATTCCATATGGTACCAGGCTGGAATCAACGATACTATACAAATCTTCGGATTTCACCCGTTTTGAAATAGAAGAGTACAGGTCAATGTCATCCAGTGTAAGATTTTCAATTGCTTCGGTATCTCCATTCTTAGCTGCAGTAAGCAGATATTTGCGTTTAGTCTGTCCTTTTTTTTCCAGTCGGATCTGCTCTTCATCTTTATCTATACCGAGAATAATCTTTCCATCTGTGGATAAGCCGCTATAGCTTACATGATTCAGAGAAATGTTATATTCATTGGACCATTTTGTACGCACATAATCAGAGATATTGATCAGAAAGAATATCAAAGGAATTCCAAACTGATAGATTTCACTGACGCCGGAATAAGCTTCCTTATCTATATGGGATTCAATCAGGATGCTTTCCTCCCATTTCGTACTGGATCCGAGAAAATAAGGAAAATAGTGCTCGGTAATCAGTTCATTGGAGGTGTCATATTCGCCAATAATACTGATGCCAAGATTTTCTCCGTATTCCTTATATAACTGAACCAGAGAAACACCGGATCCTATGGTTAAGATTGAACGGCTGGTTGGATGCTTAATAGCATCTTCCAATATATAATTGAGTTGTTTCTGCGTATGGAGATTGCTAAATCCAATTGCTCTCAAATAATGATGCATATGTATTCTCCTGTAATCTGGTATATGTGTTTAATTCCTGCAAAAGCTAGTCGGCAAGCGGATTCTTCATATTAATGGCATTCTTTAAAGCTTCTTTTTCTTCTTCCGACAGAGCTATATAGGATTCTCCATTAATGATTTCCTTAATATAAGTGTAGCAACCCTCCCGGCTATGCATACAGTTGATCAAAAAACCACTGTTCCGATCCGTCAGCAGTGCAAGAGCAAAGCTTAATGTGCCACCCATTTCCTTAAAGGCATCATATTTCACAATGCCAACTTTACTGAAAGCGGAGCGGAATTTTATCTTTAGATCACGGATGTCTGTTGCATGCTGAGTTGCAATCTGCTGCATGATATCCAGTTCCGCAAACCTTTCATAAATGACCTGCTCCAGTTCTTCACCGTTTTTGCCTTTCATAAACTTCTCATAACGGTCGTTTAATTTTCGTGTTTTAACAAGTAAGATAATAACAGTTACCAGTAAAGCAATTACCAGTACGATAAGTGCAATTACGATATATCCGATGTCAATTCCAAGGTTATTAAAAAAATTACTCATGATGTTCCTCCTGTTATATGAAATGGAACGAATGAATTTCTAATTCTGCAGTTCCCGTAATTTGTCAACTAAAGCGTCTAATTCATCGCTGGAATAGTATTCTATTTCAATTTTTCCTTTATCATTGCTTTTTGCTTTGATAGATACCTTACTTCCTAAAATCTGTTTCAGAAGCTCTTCGGTATCCGCATATAAATAAGGATGCTTAATTTCTTCTTTTGGCTGATTTTTCGGAGCAGCATTTAATTTCTTAACTAAAGACTCTGTCTGACGGACACTGAGACTTTCGTCAAATACCTTGCAGGCTACTTCATACTGTAAATCTGCATCTTCAATGGTAAGCAGAGCACGGGCATGTCCACTACTAATCTTATCATCAATTACCATCTGCTGAACATTCTTGCATAATTTTAACAGACGCAAAGAGTTTGTGATGGTTGCCCGGCTCTTAGACACTCGTTCCGCTACATCATCCTGTTTTAATGAAAATTCATCAATCAGTCTCTGATAAGCCAGTGCTTCCTCAATCGGGTTTAAGTTCTCACGCTGGATATTTTCAATCAGGGAAATTTCAACAATCTGCTGTTCTGTGTAATCCCGGATAATGACCGGTACTTCTTTTAAACCAGCCAGACGAGCTGCACGCCAACGACGTTCACCGGCAATAATCTCAAACTTTTTGTTTTTTGGTGTTACAACGATTGGCTGAATAATTCCAAATTCTTTAATGGAATCGGCTAACTCCTGTAGTGCATCTTCTTCGAAGATCTTTCTTGGTTGATTAGAGTTAGGTTCTAATTCAGAAAGTCTAAGTGTCTTTTCAATTCCTTTTTCTTCTGCTTCTGCGACAGGCATAGAAGGGGTAGCAGTATTTGAATCGAAAGACGATTCTGCCTTTTTTGTTGCGTTATTTCTGATATTCCTGGGGGATGACGATTTCTTTGCATCACCGGTAGGAATTAACATATCTAAACCTTTTCCAAGACCTCTTTTTGGTGCCATAATAAATTAACCTCCAATATTTGTAATAACTTCATCTGCTAATAAACGATAACTCTCTGCACCGGCAGAACGTGGGTCGTATAAATTGATCGGCAATCCATAGCTTGGAGCTTCTGCCAGACGTACGTTTCGTGGGATAATGGTCTTATAGATATTCTGTTTCAGATTATCCTTAACATTTTCAACAACCTGCAGAGATAAATTGGTTCGGGAATCATACATAGTGAAAACGACCCCCTCAATTGTAAGATTTGTATTCAACTGCTTTTGAATTAATTCAATGGTATAGATTAATTGAGATAACCCATCCAATGCAAAGAACTCACATTGAATAGGAACTAATACAGTATCTGCAGCTGTCATGGAATTGACTGTCAGAAGACCAAGGGCTGGCGGACAGTCGATAATAATAAAGTCGAATTTATCACGAATTTTATTCAGGTTTTCTTTTAATATGTATTGCATATTCGGAACACCAACAAATTCAACCTCGACACCTGCAAGTAGGCGGTTAGATGGAATCAGATTTAATCCGGGAATAACATTAATCAGCATACATTCGCCAATATTACACTCATCGCGCATAACATCATAAATTGTATATTCCAGATCATCCTTATTTACACCGAGTCCGGTTGTCATATTACCCTGTGGATCCATATCTACAGCTAAAACCTTCAGACCTTTTTCTGCAATGCATGCTGCCAGATTTACCGCTGTTGTTGTCTTGCCGACGCCACCTTTCTGGTTCGCAATTGCAATGATTCTTCCCATAATTACGCCTCCTGCATATATCTCTCATTCATTCGTCTCTTTTCTCCATATGATAGTATAACATTATTGAATCTGATATTCCATATAAAAATGTTTCACGTGAAACATTTAAGAATAATAAATAAAAAATAGATAGAAAGTAAATGGAAAATAAGTGAAAAAATAAGTGGATGGAAAATCAAGAAATCTAGCAGTAAAATATAAACAAGATTAAAGAGGAGCAATAAGTAAATGTTTCACGTGAAACATTTCAGAAAGAGAAAAATAAAATAGATGTTTCATTATAGTACATTACGTGGATTTGTGATAAAATGAGCATTGCAACGGAATGTGTTTGCACATACCATAATGTGAAAACGACATGGAGTCGAAAGTCGATATGATAAAATTACATTACATATGTGATGGAAAGAGGTGCGATAAAGAATGGAATTATATAATGGAAGACCGCAGAATACAGAGGGCCGATTAGAACGAGAAATTGCAGTCTACGATTTACTGGATCAATTGGAAATTTCATATCAGCGGACGGATCATGCAGAAGCAGGAACAATGGAAGCCTGTGAGGAAATAGATCGGATACTTGATACGATCATATGCAAGAACCTATTTTTGTGTAATCGGCAGGAAACAAAATTCTATTTATTAATGATGCCGGGGGATAAGCCATTTAAGACAAAAGATTTATCTTTGCAGATACAGAGTGCCAGATTATCGTTTGCAAAACCGGAGTATATGGAAGAATATTTGCATATTAAACCGGGGGCAGTATCAATCATGGGATTGATGAATGATGTGGAAAATAAAGTTCAACTGTTAATTGATCAGCCGGTGATTGAGAGTGAATACCTGGGATGTCATCCATGTGTTAATACATCCAGTTTAAATATGAAGACAAAGGATGTGTTAGACAAGTTTCTACCGGCAGTGCACCATGAGGCTATAATCATTAATTTACCGAAGGGAGAGAATCATGAGATTACTAATTAAGCAGAAGGTATTTTCGTGGCTGGACTCTTATAACATATATGATGAAATGCAGCAGAAGAAATATTATGTAAAATCGGAAGCATTTACATTAGGACATCGAATGCATCTGTATGATTTAAATGGAAGAGAATTGGGAAGAATAAAGCAGCAATTGTTTACATTTACTCCCAGATTTGAAATCGAAGCAGCGAATGGTATTCATGGAGAAATTAAAAAGCAATTTACATTTTTTAAGCCTGCATATGAAGTGAATTATAACGGATATAAGGTGGAAGGTGATTTCCTTGGCTGGAATTATGAGGTGCTAAGGGGTGGCGAGAAAGTTATGCATATTAAAAAAGAGTATTTCAGTTGGGGAGATACTTATGTGATCGACATTAAATATCCGCAGGATGAAATTCTTGGATTATTACTGGTGCTTTCGATTGATGCAGCTAACTGTGATAACAATAATGCGGGCAGTTGTTAAAAAAAGGGATAGATAATTTAAGAGGTGAGAACCGTGTTATATGATAAAGACATCCGGGAAGCATTATTTGAATTTCTGGATGATATGTATGGAAAGAACCGAATTCTGGAAGAAAAACGGATTAGAAAATCCAGAGCTGATGTTGTGATGGTTACACCGGAAGCAATATACGGAATTGAGATAAAAAGTGATGCAGATACATATGCACGTTTGGAAAAGCAGGTACGGGATTATAATTTGTTTTATGATTATAACTATGTGGTTGTCGGAAGCAGTCATGCACATCATATTGAAGAACATGTACCTAAGCTATGGGGGATTATTACGGTAGAAGAGATAGAAGGAAACGCAGATTTTTATGTAATGCGGAAGCCGCTGCCGAATACTCGGATGAGATGGAAACGGAAGCTGAGTATTCTCTGGCGACCGGAGCTGGCACATATCCAGGAATTAAATCATATGTACAAGTATAAGGAGAAAAGCAAGGATTTTGTAATTGATAAGATTCTGGAAAAGGTACCGAAGGAAGTGTTACAGGGACAAATCTGTGAGGAACTGTTTCAGCGGGATTATACGAAAATTGAAGAAGTTATAAAAGAATACAAAGAAAATAGTTCGAAGAATACAAAAAGTACGAGAAACACAAAAAGTACGAGAAACACAAAAAGTGTGAGAAATGCAAAAAGTGTGAGAAATGCAAAAAGTGCGGGAAATACAAAAAGCACAAAGAAATATAAAACTGCGAAGAAATAGTAAATGATAGTAGAAACCAGAAACAGAAAAAGCCGTGATAGAGATTTCTATCACGGCTCTTATAATATTTAGGACCAATACAAATAGCAGGTCAATCTTACATTTGTTCCGGACAATTAATTCCGAGTAATGCCAGTGCATCACGAAGGGTCTTACGGGTTACAGAAACCAGCTTTAACCGGGCATTCCGGACATCCTCTTCCGGTACATTGATTCGGTTTGCGGTATAGAAACGGTTAAATGCCTGAGCGACTTCTACAGCAAATCGGGAAACCAGGAATGGCTCATATTTATCGGCGGCATCCTTTACTACCTTAGGGAACTTGTTGATTGCCTTCAGCAGTTCCATGGAGTCTAAGTCTGTCAGGATGGAGTAGTCAATCGGTGCTTCCGGATCAAAGTCAGGTACCGCACGTAACAGACTGCTGCAACGAGCGTATGTGTACTGAACATAAGGACCGGTCTCTCCGTCAAAGTTCAGGATCTTATCCCAGCTGAAGGAAACATCCTTGATTCTCTGGTTAAATAGATCATTGAAGATGATGGCACCAACACCGACCATCTGAGCAACCTCATCCTTATTCTCCAGATTCGGATTCTTCTCAGCAATGATTTCCTTTACCTTAGAGATTGCCTCCAGTAAGATATCCTCGGCATAAATAATATTACCGCTTCTGGTAGAGAGCTTGGCACCCTCTAAGCTGACCAGACCATATGGGATATGGACTAACTGATTTTTCGCCCAGTTATTACCCAGTAATTCGATGACTTTGAAAACCTGCTTGAAATGTAATTTCTGCTCCTGGCCGGTAACATACAGACATTTTACAAACTGATAGGTCTCCTTCCGGAAAAAGATGGCAGCCAGATCACGGGTCGCATAAATAGAACCGCCGTCTGCCTTTTTAATAATACAAGGAGCCATATCATATTCGGAAAGATCTACAATGTAGGCACCCTCGCTTTCCTTCAATAAATGTGCATTCTCCAGACGATCAACGACTGCCTGTGTTTTGTTGCGATAGAAGCTCTCGCCGTTATAGGAATCAAAATCCACGCCCAGAAGCTTGTAGATCCGACGATACTCAATCATACTGATGTCTTTAAACCACTGCCAGATTGACAGAGCTTCCTTGTCACCCTGTTCCATCTTAACAAACCAGGCACGTGCCTGCTCGATCAGAGTATCATCCTTTTCTGCTTCGGCATGGAACTTCACATATAATTCCATCAGCTCTGCAATGCCTTTTTCTTCGACAGCTTCTTTGCTTCCCCATTTCTTATAGGCAACAATCAGTTTTCCGAACTGGGTACCCCAGTCACCGAGGTGGTTGATCCGGTATACCTTGTAGCCTAATTTGCTGTAAATCTTGTAAAGAGAATTACCGATAATGGTAGTACGCAGGTGACCAACATGAAAATTCTTTGCTACGTTTGGAGAAGAATAATCAATACAGATATTCTGTCCGCTTCCAATGTCAGAGCCACCGAAGTTTTCCGCACCGGCAGCACCCAGCATAGTTTTTACAAATAAATCCTTCTTAATATAGAAGTTGCAGTAAGCACCCTGAACATTGATCTTATCAATAAAATCAAGGGAATCTGCGATTGCATTCTTCAGATCCTCGGCAATCAGGTTTGGTGCCTTATGCATGGTCTTTGCCAGTCGGAAACAAGGGAAGGCATAATCGCCAAGCTCCGGCTTCGGTGGAACTTCAAGGAGTCCGAGAATATCCTCTGCAGACAGACCTTCTACATTTTGGGAAATGATTTCAGCTAATTGTTCTTTCATGGTTCTCTATAGTCCTTTCTGGTTTAGTATCCGGATTGTCTAAGCAAATCGGAAATGAAAAGCGCACATTTGTGCCACTGATGATGTCACCATCAATCTGTACCTTGCCGCCAAGCAGATATACGATCTCATGTAGACGGTGCAGTCCGCTGTGCCAGCTGCTGGCAGTCAGATAATCGGCCGGAATGCCGGCGCCATTATCATTTATATACACATCAATCATGCGACTGTTGATATATACTTTTATTAATAACTTATTTGCATTGGAATAGAAGAATGCATTGTTTAAAATTTCCTCGATTAACTGCAGAAGTGTCTGTGTTATAATCGGGAGGATTTTTAACTCATAATCAGAGCAGTCCACAGATGCATCAATCGTGCATTCCGGATGCCTGGTGCGGTATTGCTGGATACAATCCTCAATCGCCATCCAGACAGGCTTTACAACGGAGGAAGTCTGTTTCAGTTCCTGAATTAAAGCGTTGGATGCCTGTAGTAAACGGGCATTGGAATCCTGTAATTCCTGAATCGTTACTCTTGCTCTGATCGGGTCGGACTGAATCAGCCACTTCAGCACCTCCAGCTTGTTCTGGTCACCCTCGATACCCTGTTGTAAGGAGGTGTGAATCCGCTCTGCAATCTGGGAACGGTCATACTGTTCAAATTGCAGGATGCGGTAGGAATGAAGGACGGGATCATCCTCCGGCTCCTGCGGAGCGGAGACATCGGTCTCCGGTGTGGATAATTCCTCTGTTGATTCTTCCTCCTGCGGAAGTGTCTGGTAAATCTCAGCAAGACACTGATTAGCAATCTCTAGAGACTGGATGTGCTCACGTATTGATTTCAGACTGATCTCCTGCTGTTCTATCCGTTGAACCAGAGAGGCACGAACACTCCGGAGATCATCCAATTGTGTCTGCAGTACCTGATTTTTACCCTGCTCCGAAGCACTGGCAGAAAAAGGGGAGAAGATATTCCTGCGAGAATCAGACTGGAAGGAATAGAGATTCCTGGTCTTTTCTAATTCTTCTAATTTCACATCTAATTCAAATAATTCGGACTTTAATCTCTGCAGTTGTTCAGACTGGATAACATAAGCGGAGCGAAAATAATTGAATAACTCCCGGTTGGTCGAGCGGAGGGTATTCAGATGATCATCCATAGACTACCTCCTTTAAAAATGCAGCTTACTATTCCGGCTTCTGCGTTTCAGATATCGATAACGGCGGTTACGGATACGTGAAATAATGACCAGAGTCAGCACAACAAGCACCAGACAGGAAATGGCTATGATTAGTGTAGTATTAACACGCCGTTGATGCTCCTCCGGTGGAACACCCCAGGTCAGAACCTCGCCATTTACTGTCATATCAGTATACTTAATATCGGACTCGCCGACAACCTCACCATTATACAGAACAGAAACCTTACCCACTACATTATCTACAAAGGTGTCATAGTAGGTGGTCTCAGTCGTGATTGCAGAAGCATCTGCACTTCTTGGAACAATAATTGATAAATCCTTGTCTACGGAAAGATTCAGAGTATCATGATCCAGCCCCTGATAAAAATTTTTCAGAATATAATTTGTCTGATTGGTGGTATTCGGATCAAAATTCTGTAAAGGATATGCATAGGTATAATTATCAAAATAATAGTCATAAAGGGTTGCAGAATCCTTGTAACAGTTCGGTGCACCCAAGCAGTCCATCATAACACAGATCAGTTCCATGCCGTTCTTGGAAGCATAGGTAACCAGCGTGTTGTGTGCTTGATCCGTATAACCGGTCTTACCGCCTTCAATCGGTTCATAATAATAACGACTGGTCGGATATAACATCTTTAACTGATGCCAGAGATCCCGTGGATCCTCTTGAAGATTGGTAGGAGGAATCTGATAATAGGTAGTCTCATCAATCTTGCGAAATACCGGATTATAGATTGCTGCCTGTGTGATCAGTGCCATATCGTAAGGGGTCGTATAATGATTGTCATCATGCAGACCGTTCGGATTTACGAAGTGGGTATCTTTACAGCCAAGCTCTTCTGCTTTCTGATTCATCATGTCGGCAAAGGCGGAAACGGAGCCGGCAACATGCTCGGCCATACCGATGGATGCCTCGTTGGCAGACTGTAATAGAATACCGTAGAAACATTGCTCTGCCGTAATCTGTTCGCCAACATCCAGAGAAATATGATTGCTGTCACGCTCAATGCCCCAGATGGCATTTTCAGAGAACGTGATCGTATCATTTAAGTTCACATGTTCTAATGCCACCAGACAGGTCATAACCTTTGTGATACTGGCCGGATAGCATCGTTTATTCATGTTCTTTCCATATAAAATCTGACCGGATCTGGCATCTATGATAATCGCTGCATTCGCAACGATTGCAGGAGCGGAAGGATCTGTAATATCTGCAGGTTCTTCGGTGGAATCCACATCTTCGGATGAAGTATCATCTGAAGCATTGACCTGAGTATCTGCTGATACATCCGTAAAATGAACCGAATCCGAAAGGGGGATCTGAAATGCGGAAACCGATATGGTTATATCGGAAAATATAAAAGAAAGAGTCAGTATACAACTGAGAAAAACAGCTGTAATTTTTATATTTAAATGCTTCAAAATTGGCCTCCAATAAACATAATCATACATATTAAATATTCTAGTATAGACTGGGGGAATAGTCAATGAAAACAAGAATAATGGCAAAATGAATTATGCCTATTGTCAGAAAAAAGAAACTGGCTACCCCCATATTTGTCATGGGGCAGCCAGTTTGCTATTTACATGAGACCTTTGCTTTTACACAGGTGTTTCATCTGGTTTTCTATTTCCTGGTTCTGCTGAATCATAGAACCATTATTCGCTGCCTTTTCTTTATCCATCTCTTCAATGAGTACGGTTAGTGCTGATGCATAGCCTTCTTTTGAAGCATTTTTGACAGAAACTGGATTGGTCTCATCATCATCATCTTCCAGATATTTTCCGTCATGATCATAGCCGTTGATGGCACGATAAAATCTTTGCAGAAGCGAAAGATATGTGTCAGCAGGTCTGTCAATAATACTTTGCATATACATAATCAATGGATGATTAGGTGTTCTTTCGTTTTCATCTTTTAAGTAATCCTTTAATGTCAGATACTGATTGGTAAATCCGTCAGTTTCAGCCATTTTACGGCAATATTCAGCCACTTCTCCCATGGTAGGAGCTTCATTTTTCCATGCAAATTTATGGATTCTCAGATAAACCGAAGCAAGAGCTGCAATTCGATCTTCTGCGTTCTCACTATGAAGAAGACGTACCATTTTATCATTATATTCAATATTCTTCCTTGATTTCTCAAATGTCGGCCCTTTATCTAAAGAATAAGGAAGCATAAGTGAAACGAGTCGTTCATTTTGAACCCAATATTCGTTGGCACCCGTTACATAATCTGGATATTTTTCACTAAATAGTGTGGAGACATTGTCAGCCAGCTGTGAGCGTAGCACTAACAATCTGGAGGTCTCTCTTGCATATACATGACTGTTTGGATCCATCTTTTCCCGTTCTTCTTCTGCATCTACTTTCTGAATTAATTGACGAAGCTGCGACTCAAAATCATTATTTAATGGAGTACGCATTGCATAGCTTGCCTTTGCTGATTGAATTTGAGCGTCTATCATAGCTTCAGGAATTTCCTTGGTAAATTTACAATCAGAGTTTGTGTCAATGCCTAAAGATTGCATACGCAATTGGTAAGCAGCGTGCATTATCGAACGGCATGGATCTGAAAGCCGTTGTGACATATAAGCTAACAAAGGAGGCATTGGTCCGTCCATCTGAGCCGCCACTTCCGAAATAAGATCACACAAAATTGTCCTGTTTGATAAGAGGGTATTCTTACTGTATAGCTCCTTTTCGAAATTGAAAATATTATCTTTTGAGAGGTCGTCCTCTGTAAACTCAGGAAGATTCTGCTTTAGATAAACTCTGGCTATAGCAGCGATTCGTTTTGTTGGATTGTCTTCCTGAAATGCTCTTAATAATTTTCGGTCAATCTCGTAATTTTCTTTGGTTTCGGCAGTAACTTTGTTCTGGCTATCCCGCTTATATGGAAGCAAAGCCTGTGGCCATCGGTCATCCAGCTGAAACTCTTTTTTTCGTGTTTTATTAAATTCACCTATACATTCGATAAACTCATCTTTTTCGTTGGTTTTCGCTTCATTTTCAAGGAATGCTCGTGCACGAGTATTATCCTCCTTCAATGCAAGCATATCCTGGTATTCCAGCAATTTGTCAGACATAGCTAATAACTTTGTGATACGAGCCATACGTTCTCGACCCTTTGGCAGTTTATAGGATGTTTTGTAGCGAAGTTTTGCATACTCCTTCATACATGCCTGTAATCTCCAAATAAGCTCCATCTGCTTGGATAGATCTTTGGTCATTCCATCATATTCTCTTGCTACTTTTATGATGGCATCATATGCGTCGGAATCAGTAAGGCGGGATGAAGCAATCAGTTCCTTGATCTCTGTGTTAAATGTAGTAAATGTTGTAGAATTTCTGATCTCTTCCTGAGCATTATCGCGCTGTCTCATTGTAATCATAAGATTCCGAGACTCTTCGTTAAGTTCAGCAAGCTCCGCATTTCCCTCTTCCCAGTTTTGTTCACTGGCATGTTTAAAATAAAGATTTCGGAATTTCGCATCGATCTCAGCGGCTTTTTTTCCACATTCGTCAAAATTCTGGGTCCAGGCCTTCTTATTTCTTGCGTTTACATAATCTTGCAATTCTTTCAGTTGTGCATATTTCTCATTTTTAAGAAGTTCCTGAAAGAATGTATTTTCCGTATCGGTACGGATTTCTTCGAGCTGCCGATATTCCTCTAAGGTGAGACCATTCCTTAAAGCATCTTCCTGGCTTTGTCTTTGGCCCGGTTGAAAAACAGGTGCCTGTTGTTGAATCTGAGCATTTTGTAAGTTTTGGCTTTCTCTTGACATGATGATGTTCCTTTCTTTTAGATAGTGTAATACGGTACCTATTAATAATTTATTTAAGTATAACATAAATTGAGAAAACTTTCTTTAAGATTTGTTAAAGTTTTTAAAGACTGTCCTTCCACGAGGGGGACAGAAATGTTGACACTGTGTAAGGTGGCAGATATAATTGAGAGAAGAATTTTAAGAAAGAGGAAGCAGTTATGCGATTAAGGAATGTGAAGGGTTCACGGGATGTGATTGCCGCCAGTGAATACGTAATAAAAGATGAGACAACAAGAAAAGGAACGTGGGGAACAATTTTCGGCAATTCCAATCCTGTTCATATAGAAATCGGAATGGGAAAGGGACAGTTTATTACAACATTGGCTCAACAGAATCCGAATATTAACTATGTAGGAATTGAAAAGTATTCAAGTGTCCTGATCCGGGCAATCGCAAAGCAGGAAGAGCTGCAGCTACCGAATCTTTATTTTATCCGGATGGAAGCGGAATATATTGCGGATGTATTTGCACCGAGTGAGGTGGCACGGATTTATCTGAATTTCTCAGATCCGTGGCCAAAGGATCGGCATGCAAAGCGCAGACTGACATCGAAGGAGTTCCTAGCAAGATATGACCAGATTCTGGCGGCAGATGGAGAAGTGATTTTTAAAACGGATAACCGGGAGCTGTTTGATTTCTCATTAGAGCAGGTACCGGAGGCCGGTTGGAAGCTTCAGAACTTTACTTACGATCTGCATCACAGTGAATATCTGGAAGGAAATATTATGACCGAGTATGAGACGAAGTTTGTGGCAGAAGGAAAACCAATCTGCAGATTAGTAGCAAATCGGTAGATGAATAATAGATGAATAATATCGTAGGAATTGGCAAGAATATAGGATAGAGTCAGATGAAAACAGGTGGATGAATAGACTGAAAAATAAATGTTCATACGCAAATTGTCTAACTTTAACAAAATATTAAAAAAATTCAAAAAAGTGCTTGCATTTTGGAAAATCCTGCGATATAATCATTTTTGCGTTGTGAGTGATGCAAACATACAAAAGCAATTGAATATGCGCTTCTAGCTCATTTGGTAGAGCACCTGACTCTTAATCAGGGTGTGCGGGGTTCGAGCCCCCGGAGGCGCACTGTAAAGGTGTTCGGACGTAGTTAGCCTACGGCTGAGCGCTTTTTTTATACTCTGAATCTGGAACAAGGCATAACAGAAGAAAATGCTATCGCAAAACAATTTCTATATTAAAAGTCAAAATTGACCTATTATCATGTCATAAGTTTACCTATGATTTTAATTTTTCATTTGCTATAATCAAGGAAATTGAGGGGGGGCAACAGATACAGGAGCTATGAGAACAGGTATGCAGGCATTCTGTATTACGGGGATAAAAAGTCAATTCAGAAAGGAGATGCAGGATATGGGATTTAATAAAGATTTTATGTGGGGTGCAGCGAGTGCCGCATATCAGGTAGAAGGTGCATGGAAGGAAGACGGCAGAGGACCGAGTGTATGGGATGTATGTGGTCGGGGCAGGAACAAGGTACTGTTTAATGAGACCGGTGATGTAGCATGTGATCATTATCACCGATATAGGGAAGATGTCGCACTGATGAAGGAAATGGGTCTGAAGTGCTATCGGTTCTCCATCAGCTGGAGCAGGGTGCTTCCGGATGGGACAGGCAGGGTCAATGAGAAGGGACTTCAGTTCTATTCGGATCTGGTAGATGAACTGCTGGCAAACGGAATCCAGCCATTGGTTTCGATCTTTCACTGGGATTATCCGTATGCATTGTATCAGAAGGGTGGTTGGATGAATCCGGAGTCTTCCGAGTGGTTTCTGGAGTACACGAAGGTGATTGTGGATGCATTATCTGACCGGGTTTCCTGTTGGCTGACATTGAATGAGCCACAGTGCTTTATCGGATGTGGATATGAGCTCGGTTCGCATGCACCATTTGTGCAGATGTCTGCCAGGGATCTGATTACAATGACACATAATGTCCTTCTGGCACATGGCAAGGCAGTGAAGTATATCCGGGAACATGCAAAGACAAAGGCGGAGATTTCATTTGCACCGATTGCACCTGTTTATATTCCAAAGAATAATTCGCCGGAGGCAATTGAAAAGGCACGGCAGAAGACCTTCTCAATGACGAAGCAGGGATTTACACTTAGTCTGACCTGGTGGAGTGATCCGATTATTCTCGGGAAATATCCGGATGAGGCCTATGAATTATTTGGGGATGATATGCCGGTTTATAGCGAAGAGGAGATGAAGCTGATCAGCCAGCCGCTGGACTTCTATGGCATGAATGTGTATTATTCTGCCAGTGAGTTCGATAATAAAGCCGCTTATCCGGAAAATATGTGGCAGGGTCGTGCACATACCGCCATGGACTGGCCGGTATCCCCGGAGGTGTTGTACTGGTCACCGAAGTTCATCTATGAGCGATATGGTCTGCCGCTTATGATTACTGAGAATGGTATGGCAGGTATGGATTGGGTACATCTGGATGGCAGGGTGCATGATCCGTATCGAATTGATTATACGAGACGCTACCTGCGGGAGTTCCGTCGGGCAGCAGAGGCTGGTATCCCGTTAAAGGGATATATGCATTGGTCTGTCATGGATAATTTCGAGTGGGCGTTCGGATACAATAAGCGGTTTGGACTGATCTATGTAGATTATCAGACACAGAAAAGAACGATAAAAGACTCCGGATACTGGTATAAAGAAGTAATCGAGAGCAACGGTGAGAACCTGTAAGAATAGAAATTAAAAAAAGTTCGTGCAATTTGAATTGAACTGTGCTATAATATCAGAGTTATCGGGTGAATCCCCTGTTAACTCTGGTTACGGAATGTGGCTCAGCTTGGTAGAGCGCTTCGTTCGGGACGAAGAGGTCGCGTGTTCGAATCACGTCATTCCGATATAAGAAAAGAGCGGAATCCCTTGGATTTTCAAGGGGTTCCGCTTTTTACATATTCTAAACACGGAATTTAATTCCCTGTCCAATAAAAATCCCTTATATATGAAAAAATGAATTTTAATGTCCAATCAGAATATAATTGACGAATCGGGACAGACAGAATATCATAAATATGATATTCTAACCGAAGTTAGAAAGAGCTAATGATAAAAAGGAGGATATCATATGTCTACATCAAAAAATGAAAGGTTGCTGAAGGGAAAAGACCTGATATCGATCGGTATTTTTTCTGCGATTTATTTTGTGTTGAATTTTGTATGCATGCTGGTGAGTGGGTTACATCCGATCATCTGGATTCTGATGCCGGCCCTGATTGCAGTTGTGACCGGAATCCCGGTTCTTCTGATGTGTGCGAGAGTGCAGAGGTTTGGAGCCGTTCTGCTCATGGGTATGGTGACAGGAATTCTTTATTTTGTGACCGGTCAGTTTACTGTGATTCTTTTGATTACATTTGTAATCGCATGTATTCTGGCAGAGGTGATCCGACTGCTTACGGGATATGATAAATTCTGGGGCAATGCCGCTGCATTTGCCTGCTTTTCACTTGGTATGGTGGGTTCGCCGCTTCCGATCTGGCTGATGAAGGAGAGTTTTCTGGCACAGATTTCAGGGCAGGGAATGGCAGAGTCTTATGTAGAAGCACTCCGTAACCTGTCGTCTACCGGTATGCTGATAGTTCTGTTTCTGGCACCGATCGTCGGAGCATTTCTTGGGGCACTGATTGCAAAGGGAATGTTCCGGAAACATTTTGAAAAAGCGGGTATGGTGTAAGATGAGCGAGAACAGGAAGTATTTACAACTGGATTCCAGAGCCGGACTTCTGATTCTGATTCTGGCGAATGTGATTACCCTGATCCAGAATGATCCTGTATTTCAGGCAGTCTGGATTGGAATTCTGGCATTGCTTTATATTCTGGGGGGACAGGCACTCGGAGGCTTGAAGTTCCTTTTTGCGTATATTGTGCTTTATGCGATCGAGTGGTTTCTGCTGCCGATGGCACCGAAGACAGTGGTTACCAGCTTTGCGATATTTATTAATTATGCACGAAGGATGTTTCCATGTCTGATGATCGGCTGGTTCATGATCCGCACGGTCTCCCTCCGGGAGTTTGTCGCAGCCCTTCGGGCACTTCATGTTCCGCAGAATGTAATCATTCCGATTTCTGTAACGCTACGGTATTTTCCGGCTATCCGGGAAGAGGGCGGACGCATTCGGGATGCCATGAAGCTGAAGCAGATACGAGGCTTTGAAAAAGTGGAGGCATTTGTTGTGCCATTTATGATGTCAGCCGTGAATACGGCGGAGGAGCTATCGGCGGCAGCCGTTACCAGAGGAATTGAGAATCCGGAAAAAAAGACAGGGACGATTCAGCTGAAGCTTCGGGGATATGATTTCCTCTGTATGGCAACAGGGGTCGGATTCACAGTAGCGGCAATTATATTGCGGTGACAGGAGATAAGCAATGATTTCGATAGAGAATGTGTCATTTGGATATACAGAAAATAAAAATATGCTGGAGCATGTGACGCTGGATATACCGGCGGGAGAGTGTATTCTTCTCTGCGGTGAAAGCGGATGCGGTAAAACAACGGTTACCAAGCTGGTCAACGGACTGATTCCTCATTTTACGAAGATCGATCACATGGAGGGCAGCGTGACGGTAGCGGAACAATCGGTCACGGATCTGGAGGTCTATGAACTGGCGAAGCTGGTAGGATCTGTATTTCAGAATCCCAAGAGTCAGTTCTTTCATCTGGATACGGATGGTGAGCTGGAGTTCGGACTGGAGAATCAGGGAGTTGCGCCGGAGGAGATTCGCAGGGCGGTGGAACGGACAGTGACACAGCTGGGAATCGAGTCACTGATGGGACGAAATGTATTTGCATTATCCGGTGGAGAAAAACAGATGCTGGCATTTGCAAGTGTATACACAATGAATCCGAAAATCTATATGCTGGACGAGCCGACGGCGAATCTGGATAAGGCTGCAATCCGGAAGCTGCGTGAGCAGATCATTCTGTTGAAGAAGCAGGGAAAAACGGTGGTGATTGCAGAGCACAGACTGTTCTTTCTGGCAGATATTATAGATCGAGCCGTGTATATCCGAAACGGTGAGATAAAGCAGATATTCAGCGGAGAAGAATTTCAGGCATTATCGGATGAAGAACGGATATCCATGGGGCTTCGGACCATCCGTCAGACAGAGCTTCGATTGAAGCCGGCAGGGAATATAGAACCGACAGGTGGTGATACGATCCAAGGGTTATGTGTCAGAGAGCTTAGCTGCGGATATAAGAAATCACCGGCGGTATTTGAGAAGTTGTCCTTTATGGCATATCCGGGAGAGGTGCTGGGGATAACCGGGCATAACGGTGTGGGAAAGTCTACGCTGATCCGGTGTATTTGTGGATTATTGAAGGAAAAGGGCGGAAGTATCACACTGAATGGCCGGATCTTGAAGCCGAAGCAGCGGCAGAAAGCCTGTTACCTGGTGATGCAGGAGGTAAATCATCAGTTGTTCTCGGATACGGTTTTCGGGGAATGTGAGCAGCTGGGAACCGCTGATCCGGAAGAAATTCGACGTGTGTTGAAGCATTTTGATCTGGATGCTTATGAGGATGCACATCCGATGGCATTGTCCGGAGGACAGAAGCAGAGACTGGCAGTAGCGACGGCTGTACTATCCGGAAGAGAGGTGCTGATCTTTGATGAGCCAACGAGTGGTCTGGATTACCGTCACATGATGGAGGTCTGTCAGATTACGAGGCAGTTGGCGAAGGACGGGCGGATTATACTGGTGGTATCACATGATAAGGAATTTATGCAGGAGGCGTGCGACCGACTGCTGACATTAGGAGGCGGGAATTAGATGGAGGATGCATTTCAGAAGATACGGCAGGGACTGCTTCTGGCACAGAGCAACGGATGCAGTGTATATCAGTTCAGCAATGAAACCGGCGAGGGAACCATGGCCTGCTATGAAGTATTTCCAGGAGCAATGCTCAGCTTTAATGATTTCCATATGGCCTATTTTGAGTCGGAATATGTTCCGGGAAGAGATATTTTTGCAATCGATCACTGCAGGGAGGGCAGGATGGAGTACCTTGCTGCGGAGAATGCATATGCATATGTGGAGGCAGGGGACATGAAGATGGATCGCAGGCTGACACACACAGGCAGATTTGTGTTTCCGGCGAGTCATTATCATGGGCTGACGGTTGCATTTGATATGAGTCAGGCGGTTGCGGCACTGGGCGAAGAGGTGAAGGATTTCCCGGTTGATCTGACCGGCCTTCAGGCGAAATACTGTCCCGGAAAATATCCGTTTCTCGTCCGGGGTATGGAGGGAGTAGAGCGGATTTTCGGGGAGCTGTATCAGGTGCCGGCAAAGATCCGGATCCCATATTTTAAGATTAAGATTCTGGAGCTGCTGCTCTATCTGGAGGCGCTGGAGCTTCCAAAGGAGCAGGAGGAGCGACCGTATTATTATAAGACCCAGGTAGAGAAGGTGAAGGCAATTCAGGAATTTTTGGCAGAGCATATGGCAGAAAATTATACCCAGGAGGAGCTGGCAGCACGCTATGAGATTTCCCTGACCGGAATGAAGAACTGCTTTAAGTCAGTATATGGAGTGTCACTGGGAGCGTGGCTGACGGACTATCGGATGAATCAGGCAGCAGAGCTGCTTCGGTCAAGGCGCGAGATGAGCATCGCAGAGATCGCCGGCAGGGTTGGCTATGACAGTGCCAGCAAGTTTGCGATTGCGTTTCGAAAGGTAATGGGAATGGCTCCGCTGGAGTACCGGGGTGCCATTCGTTAGTGAGAAAATCCGGTTATAAGGTCGGAAGCAATAGGAAAAGCAGCATAGAAAGGAAGTTGTGGAGTCGAATATGAGTACAAATAAGGAAACAAAGAATCAAAAGGCCGGGCAGAAGAAGCAGAACTGGCTGGGAATTCTGCTGGGATATGCCAGAGATTACCGAAATCGGTTCACCGGTTCGGTTATTTTATCAATTATCAGTGTTGTAGCGGGATTATTTCCATTCTTCTGTATGTATCGGCTCATCTGTGGATTTGTGGATGAGAGTGTAACGGTCGGGATGATCTGGCTGTGGTGCGGTCTCGCACTGGCAGCATATGTGATTAAAATTATCTGCTTTGCAGGTTCTACCGGACTGGCACATCAGGCGGCTTATTACATATTGGAGAATCTGCGTCTGCGGGTAGCAGACCGGTTCTTGCATGCACCGCTTGGAGAAGTACAGGGACATACGATTGGAGAGATTAAGGGAATCATCGTTGATAAGATCGAGAATATCGAACCGCCGCTGGCACATATGATACCGGAGGGCTCCGGTCATGTGGTGCTCCCGATCGTGAGTTTTATTGCTCTGGCGGTGATTGACTGGCGGCTGGCACTGGCATCCCTTGTGACATTTCCGGCAGCGCTGGTCTGTATGGCACTGACATTTAAGATCAGTGGTAAGAACTATGAGGCATACAATCAGGCGAATGCCTATATGAACAGCATGATCGTGGAATATGTCGAAGGCATCGAGGTCATTAAGGCGTTCGGGCGTGCCGGTGTCTCTTATGACAAATATGCGAAGTCCATTATCGATTATCGGACCTTTATTATTAAGTGGCTTTCGTCTACCTGGATAACAATGAAGCTGGCATTTGCACTTTTCCCATCGACATTGATCGGAACTCTGCCGGTAGGACTGGCACTTGCCAATTATGGCATCATCACAGCACCGGAAGCGGTACTGGGAGTCATGCTTTCCATCTCAATGGTCAGCTCATTAGCCAGACTGGAGGTATTCTCCAATGAGATGAAGCAGGTGCAGATGACCGTAGAAGATCTGCAGGTATTTCTGGAGATGGAGGAACTCCCGGAACCGAAAGCCGGGAAAGAGATAAAAGGCAATGCCGTAGAGCTGAAAAACGTGCATTTCTCATACAATAAGCAGGCGGAGGATGAGGTTTTGCATGGTGTTGACCTTGTGCTTCCGGAACACAGCTTTACTGCACTGGTGGGGCCATCCGGTGGCGGAAAATCCACAGTGGCAAAGCTGATCGCAAGATTCTGGGATGTAACCGAAGGGGAGATTACGATCGGCGGGGTGAACATAAAGGATATGACGCTGGATCAGCTGTCTAAGAAGGTCAGCTTTGTAGCGCAGGATAATTTCCTGTTCCGGTGTTCGATTCTTGAGAATATCCGTCTGGGAAATCCGGCGGCTACGGATGAGGAGGTTAAGGAGGCAGCCAGAATGGCACAGTGTGAGGAGTTTATCCTGAAGCTGCCACAGGGCTATGATACACCGGCGGGAGAGGCCGGAAAGCGACTGTCCGGCGGTGAAAAGCAGAGAATCTCGATCGCACGTATGATGTTAAAGGATGCACCGATCGTCATTCTGGATGAGGCAACGGCATTCACGGATCCGGAGAACGAGGATCGGATCCAGCAGAGTATTGCCGCGCTGACAAAGGATAAGACACTTCTGGTAATTGCGCACAGATTGTCGACGATCCGGCAGGCGGATAATATTGTGGTTCTGAAGCAGGGAGCTGTTCTGGCGCAGGGAAGACAGGAGGAATTGCTGGAGACCTGTCCGCTGTATCAGGATATGTGGCAGGCACATATCGGTGCCAAGGCCTGGGCGGTATCAGCAGAACGAAAGGAGCAGGGAGCAAATGTTTAAGACAATCAAACGGATTATTGACTGGTGTGGTGAATTTCGGGGAAAGCTGTATGCCGGTTTTGTATGCTCGTTTTTCTCACATCTGTTTGCGGCAATGCCGGTTATGGTAGCTGCCTATACAATGGGAATGCTGGTTGATTCAGCCAGAGGAAAGGCGGATTTTGATTCCAGATGGATCAGCTGGAGTCTGATCGCATTACTGGTGCTGGTGTTCTTGCGGTTTCTTCTGGATTACTTGAGAGCCAGATGTCAGGAGGCCATCAGTTATGAGCTGATCGCAAGAGATCGTCTGGCTATCGGTGATGCCTTAAAGCGGGTATCACTTGGATATTTCCAGCAGATGAATACGGGAAATATTCTGAATTCCATTACAACGGGACTTGGAACCATGGAAAACATGGGGATTCGAATGATCGATAATTTTGTGGGAGGATATTTAAACTTTCTGGTTATATTCCTTGCACTTTTGATCTTCAGTCCGTTAACGTCATTGATCGCCCTTGCGGCAGCAGGTGTATCCTTCCTGTTTCTGCTGGTAGTGTCTCATTACAGTAAGAAGAATGCGCCGGTAGAGGCACAGGCGAACCGGGACATGACCGGAGCGGTTCTGGAGTATGCGAGAGGGCTTTCGGTTGTGAAGTCCTTTGGACAGACCGGAGCATCCATGGAGGCACTGGCAGGTGCAATTGGTGCCAGCCGCAGGATTCATCTGAAAATCGAATGGGGATACATTCCGGCGAATGGTCTGCATCTTCTGGCATTAAAATGTGGCTCCGTAGGGCTGGCACTTGCAGCATGCTTCATGGGCTTGAGCGGACAGATGGACTTTTCCATGATGTTAATGTTTATTTTCTTTTCCTTTGGAATCTTTGCAAGTCTGGAGCCAATCAGTGACAGTGCGCATGTGCTGGGTGTGATTGAAGATGCGATGAACCAGCTGGATGCATTGAAGGAGAGCAATTACATCGACGGAGACGGTAAGGATATTCCGCTGGAGCATTATGATATTGAGTTTCGGAATGTAGATTTTGGATATGATACACGGCAGATTCTGAAGGATGTCAGTTTCCGGATTCCGGAGCGGACGTCAACTGCGATTGTCGGTCCATCCGGTTCCGGTAAGTCTACGATCTGTAACCTGCTGGCCAGATTTTATGATGTAAATGCAGGAAGCATTCTGGTGGGTGGACATGATGTCCGGGAGCTGACCTGTGACAGTCTGCTGACGAATATTTCCATGGTATTTCAGAATGTATATCTGTTCCATGATACGATCCGGGCCAATATCTGTTTTGGAAAACCGGATGCGACAGAGGAAGAGATGATCGAGGTGGCGAAGCGGGCACGGTGCCATGATTTTATTATGGCATTACCGGACGGGTATGATACGGTGATCGGCGAAGGCGGCGGTACATTATCCGGTGGTGAAAAGCAGCGGATCTCCATTGCCAGGGCAATGCTTAAGGATGCACCGATCATCATTCTGGATGAGGCAACCGCCAGCATTGATCCGGAAAATGAGCATCTGATTCAGAATGCGATCTCTGAGCTGACAAGGGGAAAGACCATCATTACGATTGCACATAGAATTGCAACGATCGAACAGGCAGATCAGATTCTGGTCGTAGATGACGGAAGGATCGTACAGAGCGGTACGCATAAGGAGCTGATCGCCGAAGAAGGCAGATATCGGAACTTTATTGAGATTCGTCAGAAGGCGGAAGGCTGGAAGATTGCCTGATCCCGGAGCGTTTCTCTCTGGAAAGTCCGCCGGTCATATGTGACCGGTGGATACACCCAGTTGCCGGATCGGCTCATGATTCCACATTTGTTCAAATAATCTGCAGGCAGCAGAGTATAAGACTTCCCTTCCGGGCATTGACGAAAGGCTCGCCGGTACGGATACCATATGATTTTGCCTTTGTGGACTTGACCAGAACAATGCCGTGCCGGTTCTCAGGAGAGAAAGGCACTATTTACATCAACATGATAAATGATAGGTTCTGGCATAATAATTCTGATACTATAATATTATATCTTAAATCGTTTCAACCCGGATGGTATTAGTGTTACCGGATTTACCGTTGATCTGACCTCCGGTCAGTACAACCGTGTCACCAGGCTGTAAATGGAACAGATCTCTTGCCTGTGAAACCGCATGATAGAATACAACCTCAATGGAGTTGAAGGACTCGCTTAATACCGGAGTGACACCCCAGCTTAAGTTCAGCTTTCTCCATGCCTGTTCGGAGGTGGTCATACCGATAATGTCTACCGGGCAACGGAAGCGGCTGACCATTCGTGCCGTAGTACCGGTCAGAGAGCTGACTACGATACATTTAGCCTTTACGTCAACGGCCATAGCACAGGTCGCATGAGAAACCGCATCAATGTTGTTGTGAATCTCGAACTCGGTTCCGTTAAACCAGTGCTGGTAATCAATGTGCTGCTCTGTATATTCCGCAATCTCAGCCATGTTCTTAACGGCCTCAATCGGATGCTTGCCGGCAGCCGTCTCACCGGACAGCATGACAGCGGAGCTTCCGTCATAAACGGCATTGGCAACATCGGAGATCTCTGCTCTGGTCGGACGCGGATTCTGAATCATGGACTCTAACATCTCGGTTGCTGTGATAACGCGCTTGCCAAGCAGACGGCACTTCTTAATTAAGTACTTCTGAATGGATGGAACCTCCATAAATGGAATCTCAACCCCCAGATCTCCACGGGCAATCATGATACCGTTTGCCAGCTCGCAGATCTCGTCAATGTGATCAACACCGGAGCGATTCTCGATCTTTGCGATAACATCAATATTGGCACCGCCGTTTGCATCCAGGAAATCACGCAGATCCTGCATGTCCTGCTTGGTAGACACAAAAGAAGCAGCCACAAAATCCACATTATTCTGAATACCGAAGAGTAGATCATCCTTATCCTGCTCACTTAAGAAATCATGCTCCAGTAACCGGTTCGGGAAGTTCATACTCTTGCGATCGGATAACTCGCCACCGGATATTACGGTACAGACAGCGTTGCTGCCTTCCAGCTGTTCTACACGGAAGATAACCAGACCATTATTAACTAAAATTGTATCACCGATCTTCAGATCATTGATCAGGTGGCTGTAGTTTACTGCGACCCTTGTCTCATCACCGACAATATCATCTGTAGTGAAGGTGAAGGTATCTCCTTCCTTTAAAGTAACCTTCTTATTTGCAAATGTTTTGATACGGTACTCCGGTCCCTTGGTATCCAGCATGATCGCAATCGGAAGGTTTAATTTCTCACGTACCTTCTTGATCAGGTCAATCTTAATCTGGTGCTCCTCATGGGTACCATGGGAAAAATTCAAACGGGCTACATTCATGCCGGCATAGCACATTTTGGTCAAGGTTTCTTCATTCTCGCATGCCGGACCGATCGTACAGATGATTTTTGTTTTACGCATAGCTGATCTCCTTATGTCTTCATATATTATAGTAGAATTTATTTTCGGTTTTATACTAACAAATATGGCGGTAGGATTCAAGAGGGGTGTAAGTAAAATAATGGTAAAGAAAACATCGAAGTGTTCACAAAATCTTCACAAAAAATTAGCACTCACCCATTGACATTGCTAATAACATGTGTTATATTACAACTAGAACAAAGGAAAAGATCCTACTAATAAGTTATATGGTTTGTGAACCGGAGGTTCACGGTTGAAAGGAGTAATGACTTATGTTACCTAGTATTTTTGGAGAAAGCTTATTTGATGACTGGATGGGTTTTCCATTCGACAAGGATTTTGAAAAAGAGTTCTTCCCATCGAAGAATCCATTGTATGGTAAGCATGCGAAGAACATGATGAAGACCGATGTGAAAGAATTGGATGATCACTTTGAAGTAGACATTGATCTGCCGGGCTTTAAGAAGGATGAGGTCAGTGCTCAGCTGAAGGATGGGTATCTGACAATTTCAGCTGCCAAGGGTCTGAATAAGGATGAGAAAGATAAGAAGACCGGTAAATATATCCGTCAGGAACGGTATGCCGGCAGTATGAGCCGTAGCTTCTATGTTGGCGAGGATATTTCACAGGATGAAATCAAGGCCAAATATGAAAACGGTATCCTGCAGTTGACAATCCCGAAAAAGGAAGAGAAACCTGCAGTCGAAGAAAAGAGCTACATTGCAATTGAATAATTGCCGGTTTGACAATTAGGATTGAAATGACATAAAAGAGATCTCAGAAAGGAAGTAATGACAATGTCAGACAAGAATCCAAAACATCCATTGAAGAAAAAGAAGGTACATGAGAAGATATGCGTTGCAAATCATTCAGAGGAAGAGATGCAGCCGAAATCAAAGAAGCATGTATACAACTAGCGGATGGATAGACAGTCAACAGATAAACAGAAGCCCCGGAGAGTGTAAACGCTTTCCGGGGCTTTTGTTAATTATCCCACTGTTGTAAGGTACTGACAAGGACAGGGACGATCTGTTTCTTTCTGGATACGACACCCGGCAGATGACAGAGATTACCCGCAGGCTCTACCTGAAAGGCTTCCCGGGTCAGCTGCTCGGACTGTTCGCCGTAGAACAGCATATCGGAAGCTTCTTCCAGAATATTGGTCATGACAAAGAATATCATGTCGCACTTCGTAGACAGATAAGAATCCTTCAGGAACTGATGGATCGTTTCCTGTAAATGCTTAAGCTCCTGCTGGTTCATGGAGCTGATCTGTGCAACCCCGAACGTGGTATCACTTACCTGGAAGGTCTTGAAATCCTGATAGAAGATTTCCTCCGGTGTTTTGCCGACCAGATCACTGCCGGCAGCGAACATCTCCATGGCATAAGACTCGATGTCAATGTCAGCGAGCTTTGACAGAGCTCTGGCTGCGGACTCGTCCATGGATGTACAGGTAGGAGAACGGAACATCAGAGTATCTGACAGGATGGCGGAGCAGAGCAGACCGGCGATCTGCTTTGGCGGAGTAACGCCCTGTTCCTGATACATCTGATATATGATCGTTCCGGTACAGCCGACCGGCTGATTGCGGAAATAAACCGGATTGATGGTCTCTAAGGAGCCGATCCGGTGATGATCGATGATCTCCATAATCTCTGCATTTTCAATGCCGTTAACCGCCTGGGAACGTTCGTTGTGATCTACTAAAATCACCTGTTTCCGGCGCATAGCCAGTAAGTTTCGTCTGGAAACCATACCGTAATAATTCCCCACATCATCGGTGATCGGGAAATCACGATGACGGAGCTTGGACATGACCTCTTTGGCACTGTCCAGCGAGTCATCCAGCTGGAAGGTTACCAGATTGGAATGCCGCATGAAATATTTGATCGGGATACACTGGTTGATCATGCGGGCAGCAGAGTAGGTATCCAGATAGGTCGTAATAATGGAGCACTGACGCTCTTCGGCCATGCGGATGATCTCCGGAGAGACCTTGGCATTCAGGCAGACGATCAGGCAGGAAGCCCCATGCTCAATGGCTTCACTCTGGATATCTTCCCGGTCTGCAACGATGACGATATCATCTTCCTCCACGCTGGCTTCTACAATGTCCAGATTCGCAGCACCGATCATAACCTTGCCATTGATGATCCGGGCATGAGGGTTGCCGCAGATCAGAGTGCCCTCCAGTACCTCGATCAGGTTGCTGAGGGGAGTCCGGGCAAGACCCAGGATATGATTATCCAGGACCTCCATATAAGAGCGGGCGATATCGTTGATCGTGATCAGACCCTCCAGCTTATTAGCACCCTGTGTGATCGGCAGTGTGACAACATCCAGCTCCCGCATGAGCAGCCAGGCATTCCGAATGGAAATCGTATCCGGCACACCTTTCGTCTCGCGGAAATCAATATCCCGCATCTGGACATCTACATTCTCCAGATATTCCGGAGCATCCACACGGAAATAGTCCAGAACAAATGCAGTTTCATTATTAATATTACCGGCACGACGGGGTACATAATGGCCGGGATGTTCGATATTCTTTAAATAAGCATATGCAATCGCAGAACAAATGGAATCCGTATCCGGATTTTTATGTCCGATTACATAAATCTTTCTCTGTTCCATACTTCTCCTCTCTCCCGGATCACCGGGCAGGTATTGCGATGGTCAGGTTCAGTATACATGATTTTAGGATGATTTCCAATTAAAAAAAGTAAAATGGAGGACTGGCCAGTGGCCATGGTTGTGGTAGCCGCGGACGTCTGCTTCTTTTTGGAAGAAGGGTTCTCCGTGGATGAGGATTCCGGAACGGGAATCTCAGCATGGGAGGACGCAGTACGCTCTGCCTCTGACTCTTCTGAATGATAGGAAAACGGATTATTTGACTGAGTTTCCATTATCCCCACCCATCCTGATTGGTTTCGTGAATATGATGTATGATATAATTTTATAAAAATAATCGGATAAAAGCAAGAAGTTGTGATATGATAATGAATAATCATACCGTGTAATAAATAGAGTACTGGAGGAGGAACACGAATGGCGGAATTAGAAAATAGTAAAGATTTGATCAGTGTGCTTTGGAGCGGAGCGGATATTCTCCGGTCAAAGATGGATGCAAACGAATATAAGGATTATTTATTAGGTATCGTATTTTATAAATACTTGTCGGATTCGTTTCTGATCAAGGCTTATGACCTGATCTATGATGAGAAACCGGAAAGTCTGAAAAGTGCATTGGATGCATATAAAGAGGCTCTTGCAGACGATACGGCAGAGGAATTGAAAGATCAGATAAAGTCAGGGTGTCATTATCTGATTGAACCGGAACTTACATATACCTGTTTCGCAGAAGCTGCCCGTAATAACGCATTTAACCGGGAACAGTTACAGAAGGCGTTTAATAATATTGAACAGAGTGATCCGCAGTTTGCCGACCTGTTTGCTGATATTGATCTGTATTCCAATCGTTTGGGAAGCGGCGATCAGAAGCAGAGCGATACGATTGCCAACTTAATTAAAGAGATAGATAAAGCGGATCTGCTGAACTCAGATGCGGAAGTGCTGGGAAATGCATATGAGTATCTGATTGGTCAGTTTGCATCTGAAACAGGAAAGAAGGCCGGGGAGTTCTATACACCGCAGGCGGTATCAAAGATATTGACCAGGATTGCAATCGCAGGACAGGAAACAAAGATGGGGTTATCGGTATATGAAATAAAAACCATGAGATTGATAAAAATAAGAGGTATGCACCCACAACAGAATATCCGCAGAACCGCTTGATATAAGGCTTTTTGGAACATGAGGTTTCAGAGGTCTTTTTTATTTTGTCTGGAAGTGGAGGAGGGCGATGCCGGAGAGGTGGCAGCCGGGTGCAGCAGGTGTGTGCATACCTGTTAAATTATTGCTGACAGGAAAGGATACTTTGAACGATTGCTTTTGCTATCGTTCACGAATGCACACGGTGCAAAGCGGCGGTATCGCATGGCCAAAAGCATAATTTTGATTTATCGCTCTGAGTTACAATAGTCAAGAATTTCTCCTGCAATTCCATTGGTGGAACGATAACGTCCATCGCCCTAAGCTTATCGCCAGGTAAATGAGCAATGGTTGACTTGCTACTGACAATATCTGCAAATCCATTCTTCTGCGAATGATAAAAAAATGAATGTGCAAGATATTCTGGCAAGATCAAGTCTAAATTACAGCGAACTCTATGTATCGCCTTTTGAAAAAAACAATCTGTAATTTCTTCTCTCCAAACCGCGCAACGCCCAATTTCCCCGCCTTCACATACTAAAAGATCTCCATCATGAAGTGAAAATTCTTCTTGATCATCCTCGTTGAAATCCATTTGGTTTAGGTTATTCAAGTCAAATGAGAACCACTGCACATTAGCATTAGCCAGATACTTTTTCTGATATTTACCAGTCTGTTTTTTCTTATCTAACATCTTACCCAGACGTGAAACTGCTACGTCAGAAAATTTATAAACCGGCCACCTTTTTGTATTGTCAACCGGGTCTCCGAACATCTCGATAAATTGCGAT
>CAVFXS010000013.1:0-20343 GCA_963626805.1 Bacteroidales bacterium H4
CTGAAATTCTTTTAGAATTTTCAGGGTTGTCTTATTGTTTAATTATCAAGGTTCTATGTGATGTTGTCTCTAGCGCGACAACAGTAATATAATATCACAGGCATTTCTTATTGTCAACACTTTTTTTATTTATTTTTCAAATTTCTTTTTTCTCAAGTAAAAAGAGCGAAAAATAAAACGGAGAAAGAGGGATTTGAACCCTCGCGCCGGTTACCCGACCTACACCCTTAGCAGGGGCGCCTCTTCAGCCTCTTGAGTATTTCTCCATATCTGAATTCCAATAATCGATATTCACTTGTGATGCCTAAATAGAATACCAAACCACAGGTAATTTGTCAACTGTTTTCTTAAATTTCTCATTCTTTTGAGAACTTTGCTTATTTATTATAATTTCTTATGCCTGTCCTGCCTGCAGATACATCTGATAAAACTGTTCTGCTGCCTCCGGCTTTCCGTATAAGTATCCCTGAATAAAGTCCAGATCCATTTCAGATACTATATCCATTTCCGCATCTTCCTCTACACCTTCCAGACATACCTTGATGCCAACCTGATGGCACAGCTCCACTACGACACGGATAAATGAGGAGTCGAAACTGTTATCCTTGATATTGCGAACAAATATCTTATCGATCTTTACAATATCCGCCGGTGCTTCCTTCAGGATTCCGAGGGATGAATATCCGGTTCCGAAATCATCCATTGCAATCTTCATACCCAGTGATCTTACGGAATCAAACACTCTCTTTAACAATTCCTTATCGGATATAAACTTACTCTCTGTTATTTCTACAATAATATTCTGGTAACGAATACCGGCATCCTTCACGCATTCCTTCATGAAATCCACAAACTGCGGATCAAACAGCTGCAGATAGGACACATTGATACTCATGGTAAATTCCGGATTTAAACATACCCAGCATCTGCACATATCCACTGCCTTCTCAAATACCCAGCGGCCGACTGCCTGAATCATATCCGACCGTTCCAGTAACGGAATAAATTCAACCGGTGATACCTTGCCATATTTTTCACAATGCCAGCGAAGCAATGCCTCTGCACCTTTCAAAATCTTGGAGTCCGCATATACCTGCGGCTGGAAATTCAGCTCAAAGCCTTCAAAATCATTTTCAACCGAATTACGAAGCAGCTCTATCAATTCCAGCTCCCGCTCCTTATATTGAAGAAACTCCGGTTTAAACTGCTCCATATGATTCTTGCCCTGACGTTTCACAACTGTCATGGCAGCCTTTAATGATTTGATAAACTCTTCATAACCGGTTCCATTCTCATGATCATGATAGGTTGCGGAAAACGTACAGTAATATCGCTTTCCTTCCAGCTCCTTCTGTGTGCTGTAATGATGCGAGATTCTCTGAAACAGCTTCTTAGCCTGATTTTCCTGCGGATTTGTAATCAATATACCAAACTCATCCCCATTTAAACGATAAACGGACGCATTACTGTCAAGTCTGCTCTGAATATACATACCAATGCTCCGCAATACACTGTCACCGAAATACTGATCATATAGTTCATTGATGTGTTTAAAATCATCAATGTTTATGAGCATAGCACCAAAGGCTGTCTGGTTTTTAATTTTTTCCTCAGCGGATTCCCGAAATGCATATTTATTCAACAATCCGGTAGTATGATCCAGTTGATTGTTCTTTCTTAGATTACGGATAACACCGGCAAGCATTTCAGCATCCCCGGCTGCGTTCCTTTTCATATATACACGACTTTCCAGCCATACCCAGTTCTGTTTTTTATCCTTTACCCGGTACTGGATACAGATGGAATCTGTTCGTTTCTCCAGAATACTCCGCAGATTATTCAGATATTTCTCCCGGTCTTCCTCATGGATTCTTAAAACCCATTCGTCAAAATAATGATTCTTATATTCCGGAGAAAGTGTAAATTCATCTGCAAATTCTTCGGATAACGTCACTTCATATTTAGAATCAGGATGCTTACAAATAAATACGTAGCCATCTACACAATGGCACATTGCATTATAAAAAGCTTCTGCTTCCTCACATTTTATATTCATTTATAAGATACCTCCCCTCCGAATATTCTATAAACTATGTTCCTTCTTATAATCTTCAACTGCTGTTTCGTATAAGTTATTTCCTGCATGGTCAATTACAACGATCGCAGGCAGATTTTCTACCTCTAATTTCCGGATAGCCTCTGTTCCCAGATCCTCGTAAGCAACAATCTCTGCTTTTTTAATGCATTTGGACAACAATGCTCCCGCTCCGCCAACGGCAGCAAAGTATACACAGGTATTTTCCTGCATAGCCTCAATCACTGCCGGAGAACGCTTTCCTTTTCCGATCATTCCGGATAATCCATGCTGCATCAATAACGGTGCATATTTATCCATTCTGGAACTGGTAGTCGGTCCTGCAGAACCAATAACCTGACCCTCTCTGGCCGGTGTCGGTCCAAGATAATAAATGATCTGATCCTTCAAATCAATCGGAGGCTGCTGCCCCTGCTGCATTGCCTCATACATACGCTTATGTGCGGCATCCCTTGCCGTATAGATTGTCCCTGTTATGTAGACATAATCTCCGGCATGAAGATCCTTTACTGTTTCTTTTGTAATTGGTGCACTAATATGCTTATCCATAATCAAGCCTCTTATCCTTTTATTATTATAATTTATTCAATCCAAAAAACTTGAAGTTGAATAATTTGTCGGTTTCTTAGAAAATTCGGAATTTCCGAATTATTTTCCATACAAAACCTCTTTCATATCCAATCTATAAAGAGTTTTATCCTACTCTTACAAATTCCGATTTAACAAGATGTCTATGCACCACTTCTTTTTACAAAATTCTCTTTGCATGGCGATTTACATGACAGCAGATATTCACTGCCAGCGGCATTCCTGCAATGTGTGTCGGATAGGTCTCAATATTGATTGCCAGTGCCGTTGTCTTGCCACCCAGACCACCCGGTCCGATTCCGGTCTGATTGATTTCTTCTAATAATTCCTCTTCCAGCTTCTTAATATGCGGAATCGGTGATCCCTGGTTGATATCCCTTGTTAATGCGGTCTTTGCCAGAATTGCACTCTTTTCAAAGTCTCCGCCCAGTCCGACTCCGATCACCATCGGCGGACATGCATTCGGTCCTGCATCCCGGACAGCCTGTAATACAGAGGCCTTGATACCTTCTACTCCATCTGCCGGTTTCAGCATAAAGATGCGGCTCATGTTCTCACTGCCGAATCCCTTCGGTGCGATCAGAAGCTCCAGCTTGTCTCCCGGTACAATATCATAATGGATAATTGCCGGTGTGTTGTCCTTTGTATTCTCCCGAAGCAATGGATCCTTTACTACGGATTTCCGCAGATAACCATCTGTATATCCCTGACGCACACCCTCATTGATGGCATCCGTCAGATTCATGCCTTCAACATGAACATCCTGCCCTAATTTCACAAATACGATTGCCATTCCCGTATCCTGACAGATCGGGATCCGGTCTTCCTTTGCAATCTCCATATTCTCACATAACTGACCGAGAATCTGCTTACCAAGCGGACTGTCTTCCTGATCCTGTGCCTGCTTTATTACCTGCTGCATATCCGGAGAAAGTGTAAGATTCGCCTCGATGCACATCTCTCTGATATTTGAAATAATCTCATCCGTATGTATTGTTCTCATTGCTGCATTAAACTCCTTCTCAGTCACCAAATAACTGTTCTTCATCGGTAAGCTCTTCCCGCATGATTTTTTTACCCTTTTTCCTGCTGATAAAATTGGAAAGCTTCATAATTCCCCATAAAATCAAAAGAATTAACAGAAGTGCTGCTACTCCGAAAAATGCATAGATCACAACTGCATTTACGGTATCCGCAGTGTCTGCGAACTTCATAAGTTCTTTAAAATCCATATACCTTCCCCCTGTTCCTTTATATCTGCCTATACGTAACCCATATTATTTACCCTCGTTTCATTATAGCTGATTACTTTCGGTTGTACAATTGCTTTTATTCACAATTATTTCATAATTTTTAGATATATCGGATAATTGTTTTTCCTACCCCGTTATTTTCATTACTTTCAATAATTTCAGACGTAATATTACGGATTTTTTCCATTGCTTTTTCACTGACGATCAGCTTATTCATTTTTGTTTTTTCTGATGAAAAAGGGGAACGATTTCGTCGCTCCCCTTGGCATTTGTGTTCTAATACTTAGTTTTTCTCGTTTTCATCGGTTGTATCCGGTACATCATCTTCTATTTCTTCTACCGTTCCGACATCCTGCTCTTCTTCCATCTGGGACTCCAGTGCTTTAATATCTGCTTCCGGATCTTTATCTCTTACCTTTGCTACGCTGGCTACATGGATATTATTCTCCGTATCCATATTGATCAGCTTCACACCGGAGGTGACACGGCTGAGTCTTGAAATATCACTGCACTGCAGACGGATCACAATTCCCTCTGTAGAAATCAGCATGATCTCATTATCTTCATTGACAGCCTTCACACCGATTACGTTACCGGTCTTGTCATTGATCTTATAGCACTTCACACCCTTACCGCCACGGTTCTGTGGGGTAAATTCATCCATGGATGTCCGCTTACCCATTCCGTTCTCGGAAACGATCAGAAGGTCTTCACCCTGCGTATCCAGCTGCATTCCGATCACTTCGTCTCCGGCATTTAAGTTCATACCCTTTACACCGATGGAGGTTCTTCCCGTACTTCTTACATCTGTTTCTAAGAAGCGGATGCACATACCCTGCTTTGATACCAGGATGACTTCTTTCTTGTTATTCGTTGATTTTACTTCAATCAGCTCATCCTCATCCCGAAGAGTAATTGCTGCCAGACCATTCTTACGGATATTCTGATAATCCGTAATCGGAGTCTTCTTAATCATACCCTTCTTTGTTGCCATTAACAGATATCTGCCCGGCTTAAACTCACGGATTGGAATCACTGCCGTAATATGCTCACCCGGTAACATCTGAAGAAGATTTACAATAGCAGTTCCTCTTGCAGTTCTTCCGGATTCCGGAATCTCATATGCCTTCAGACGATATACACGACCAAGGTTGGTAAAGAACATGATAAAATGATGTGTAGTCGTCATGATCAGCTCTTCAATGAAGTCATCCTCAATGGTCTGCATACCCTTGATTCCCTTACCGCCACGGTTCTGTGCCCGGAAATTATCAACGGTCATACGCTTGATATATCCAAGCTTTGTCATGGCAATTACCGTATTCTCACGCTTGATCAGCTCTTCATCCGTAATATCATCCTCGTCCGGACCGATAGCGGTTCTTCTGTCATCTCCGTACTTTGTTGAGATGATCAGGAGTTCTTCTCGGATAACTCCTAACAGCTTCTTCTCATCTGCCAGAATTGCCTTTAACTCTGCAATCCGTTCGATTAATTCACGATATTCGTTCTCAATCTTATCCCGTTCCAGACCTGTCAGAGCACGCAGACGCATATCTACGATAGCCTGTGACTGCGCATCGGATAAGCCGAATTCCTGCATCAGCTTTTCTTTTGCTTCTGTTACATTCTTGGAACCACGGATAATCTCGATCACACGCTCAATGTTATCCAGTGCGATCAATAATCCCTCTAAGATATGAGCACGTTCTTCTGCTTTATTTAACTCATATTTGGTTCTTCTGGTTACAACATCCTCCTGATGTTTCAGGTAATAGGTCAGCATTTCCAGAAGGTTTAAAATCTTTGGCTGATTATCAACCAGAGCCAGCATAATAACACCGAAGGTATCCTGCAGCTGTGTATGCTTATATAACTTCTTCAGAATGATATTTGCGTTGGCATCCTTTCTTAATTCTATAACCACACGCATACCTTCTCTGGATGATTCATCACGAAGTGCTGTAATTCCTTCAATCTTCTTATCCTTTACCAGCTCTGCAATCTTCTGAATCAGTCTTGCCTTATTTACCATATATGGCAGCTCGGTGATTACGATTCTCTGCTTACCATTCGCCATCGGCTCGATATTGGAAATGGCACGTACCTTGACCTTACCACGTCCGGTTCTGTATGCTGCATCAATCTCACCGGTTCCCAGAATCTGTGCGCCGGTCGGGAAATCAGGTCCTTTAATAATCTGGATGATCTCCTCAATATCTGTCTCACGATCTTCCATGATGCGGTTATCAATGATCTTTACAACCGCATCGATAACCTCCCGAAGATTATGTGGCGGAATGTTGGTTGCCATACCAACCGCAATACCGGAAGTACCGTTTACCAGAAGATTCGGAAAACGGCTCGGAAGAACGGTCGGCTCCTTCTCTGTCTCATCGAAGTTCGGTATAAAATCTACAGTGTCTTTATTAATGTCTGCCAGCATTTCCATGGAAATCTTGGAAAGTCTCGCTTCTGTGTATCGCATAGCAGCGGCACCGTCACCATCCACGGAACCGAAGTTACCATGTCCGTCTACCAGCATATAACGGGTATTCCATTCCTGTGCCAGCTTAACCAGTGCTTCATAAATAGAACTGTCACCATGCGGATGATATTTACCCATGGTATCACCAACGATACGGGCACATTTACGATGTGGCTTATCCGGACCGTTATTCAGCTCGATCATGGAATAAAGAATTCTTCTCTGTACCGGCTTCAGACCATCTCTTACATCCGGCAAGGCTCTGGCTGCAATAACACTCATGGCGTAATCAATATAATTACGCTCCATGGTTTTCTGCAGATCTATATCATGTACTTTATCAAAAATTGTACTGTCGTCCATGTTCTATCCTCCATTCCCTAAATATCCAGATTCTTAACAAACTTTGCGTTTGCCTCGATAAATTCCCGACGTGGCTCTACCTTATCGCCCATCAGGGTGTTAAAGGTCAGATCGATCTCAGACTCATTTTCTTCATCGATTGACACACGAAGCAGGATTCTCTGTTCCGGATCCATGGTAGTCTCCCAGAGCTGATCCGGATCCATCTCACCCAGACCTTTGTATCGCTGAATCTTGTTGTTCGTATCACGGCCAACCTCTTTCAAAATCTTATCCAGCTCTTCATCACTGTATGCATACCATACCTTCCGGTTCTTCTCCAGCTTGAAAAGCGGTGGCTGTGCCAGATATACATGTCCCTGACGAATCAGCTCCGGCATAAACCGGTAGAAGAATGTCAGAAGTAAGGTTGCAATATGTGCGCCATCTACGTCGGCATCCGTCATAATGATGATCTTGCCATAACGCAGCTTGGATATATCGAAATTATCATGAATACCGGTACCGAATGCGGTAATCATGGCTTTAATTTCCTCATTGACCAGAATCTTATCCAGTCTTGCCTTCTCTACATTTAAAATTTTTCCTCGCAGTGGAAGGATTGCCTGGGTTGCACGATTTCTGGCTGTCTTTGCGGAGCCACCGGCGGAATCTCCCTCTACGATATAAATCTCGCAGTTTGCAGGATTGGTATCGGAACAATCTGCCAGCTTACCAGGAAGTGCCATATTATCTGCCAGATTACTCTTTCTGGCTACATCTCTTGCCTTTCTGGCTGCTACTCTGGCACGCTGTGCCAGAACGGCTTTATTGATAATAATCTTTGCGATTGTCGGATTCTGCTCCAGGAAGTAGGTTAACTGCTCTGTCACAATACTCTCAACCGCACTTCTGGCTTCTGAGTTACCAAGCTTCTGCTTCGTCTGTCCTTCAAACTGAGGATCCTCGATCTTAATACTGATAATTGCTGTCAGACCTTCTCGCAGATCATCACCGGAAAGGTTATCTTCCTTTTCCTTTAACATCTTATTGGTTCTGGCATAATCATTAAATACCTTGGTGATCGCACTTCTGAAACCTGTCAGATGCATACCACCTTCCGGTGTATTGATATTATTTACAAAGCTATAGGTTGATTCATTGAAGGAATCGTTATGTTGGAGAGCAACCTCAACCAGAATACCATCCTTCTGACCTTCACAGTAAATAACCTTATCGTATAAAGGATCCTTATGACGGTTAATGTACTGAACAAACTCCTTAATACCGCCTTCGTAATGGAAGGTACGCTCCTTAACAGGATCCTCTCTCTTATCTATCAGATTGATTTTTAAAGCCTTTGTAAGGAACGCAGTTTCTCTTAAACGAACCTTTAATGTATCAAAATTATATACGGTGGTATCGAAAATCTCCGGATCCGGCTTAAAGGTAACCTTGGTACCGGTATGCTCACTCTTACCAACCTCTTTTAACTTATACATTACCTTACCGCGTTCATACCGCTGTCTGTATACCTTACCGTCCCGGCTGATCTCAACCTCCAGCCATTCGGAAAGAGCATTTACTACGGAGGCACCTACACCATGAAGACCACCGGATACCTTATATCCTCCACCACCGAATTTTCCACCGGCATGCAGAATCGTAAATACGACTTCTACAGCAGGAATCCCTGCCTTTGCATGGATTCCAACCGGAATACCACGTCCGTTATCTACAACTGTAATGGAATTATCTTCATTAATTGAAACATCAATGACAGTACAAAACCCTGCTAATGCTTCATCTACCGCATTATCAACGATCTCATATACCAGATGATGTAATCCACGCTCAGATGTACTGCCGATATACATACCAGGTCTCTTTCGAACTGCTTCCAGTCCTTCCAGAATCTGAATCTGTTCAGCTCCATACTCGTTTGCCATCTTTCATCCTCCTATAAATACTCATGTTATCTGGCTTATTCCTTGATACTGACCGGATAAACCTGTCCTTTTATAACTTTATAGACTTCATTTATTTTCATGCGTTCCTGTATGAAATCATCATAGCCGGTACAGGTTATGATAGTCTGTATTTCATGAATGGAATGCAGTAAATAATCTCTTCTTTTCTCATCCAACTCCGACATTACATCATCCAAAAGTAAAATCGGGGTATCATGGATCAGTTGTTTCACAATTTCTATTTCCGCCAATTTCAGAGATAATGCAGCTGTCCGCTGCTGTCCCTGGGATCCGAACTTCCGGACCTCCACATCATTGATGTAAAAGCTCATATCATCCCGATGCGGTCCATACTGGGTGGACTGATATTTCAGATCCTTATCCTGCTTCAGCCTCATAATATCCTCATATTCTTCTTCTGAAACATTCTTATCATACCGGATTTCCAGATGCTCCTTTTCTCCTGTCAATGAAGAATGAATCTGTTTCAATATTTCATTCAGCTGACAGATAAAGTCTGCTCTTGCCTTTATAATCTCCGATCCGTACTGGACCAGCTGGCTGTCCCACACATCCAGAGTATCCTTAAGCTGTGGCTTAAAATAAATCTGCTTTAACAGATTATTTCTCTGATTTAACACTTTATTGTAATTTGTATAATAATACAAATACATGGAATTTAACTGACATAGTTCCAAATCCAGAAATCTTCTTCTTTCCGCCGGTCCGTTTTTAATGATACTTAAATCCTCCGGGGAAAAGAAAATGACATTTGCGACACCGAACAGTTCGCCGCTTTTCCGGATCGGTAATCCATCTATGGCAATTCCCTTTGTCTTATTCTTTCTCAAATGCATATCAATTCTGTGAGGAACATCATTCTTCATAATCTGTGTCCGGATATGAGATTCTTCCTGTTCAAACCGGATGATATCCCGGTCCTTACTTCCTCTGTGAGATTTCGTAGTGGCAGATAAATAAATAGCTTCGAGGATATTAGTCTTCCCCTGCGCATTATCTCCGTAAAGAATCGTGGTTCCTGCATCAAAGCTCATATTCAAATAATCATAATTTCGATAATTCTTCAATTCCAGTGATTGAATATGCATACGATTTATCCTTTTCTCAAAGATGACATATATTATTTCAAAATCTTAATCGTCTGATTTTCAAACTCTACAAGATCTCCTTCATAAAGCTTACGGCCACGGCGGGTATCGACCTCTCCGTTTACCTTCACTTCTCCGTTCTGAATGACTTCCTTCGCAACTACTCCGGAATCAACAAGACCTGTTGCCTTCAGAACCTGACCTAATTTAATAAATTCATCTTCTTGTCTTAAAAAAAATTCTTCCATTTCTTTTCTCCTTAAACATTCGCTGTACTTATATTTATCGGAAGAACGACATAGCGGTAATTCTCATCATCATCCTTGATATAACACGGAGCCTTCTGGTTGATGAAATAAATACTTACCTCTTCATCATCAATGACACGAAGTGCATCCATCAAAAGCTTTGGATTAAATCCAATGATCAAATCCTTTCCTTCCTTACGGGTATCCAGCTCTTCATTCATGGAACCGATAGAAGAATCGATCTTAATATACATCTCATCATTCTTCATATTCATAATGAGAGGCTTTTTATCCGATTCCCGAATCAGAAGAGAAGCACGGTCAATACAATCCAGTAATTCCTTTTTATTGATCATGATCTTAGTCTCATAATCATTGGTTAACATCTGGTTGATCTTATAGTATTCGCCTTCCAGAAGACGGGAAACTACCTTTGTCTCATTAAACTCAAATAAAATATGCTTATCCGTGAAATAGATATCGACCATATCCTCTACTCCACCATCTAAAATCTTGCTGACATCATTTAAGGTCTTACCCGGAACAACCACCTTGATCAGGTCATGCTTCTCTTTTAATTTAACATTACGGATAGAAATACGATGTCCGTCCAGAGATACCACCTTCAATACATCACCGTTGATTTCAAAAAGTTCACCACTCATAAGCTTTGTACTCTCATTTTCTACGGTAGAGAAAATGGTCTGTCTGATGACTTCTTTAATCGTGAACTGGGAAAGTGTAATTCCATGACTTCTCTCTACTTCCGGAAGTAATGAAAAATCATCACCGGATTTACCGGAAATACTGAACTTTGACTTTTCGCAACGGATCACTGCCTGAAATGCTTCATTGGTCTCAATGGATATTTCACTATCCGGAAGTCTTCGAATGTACTCATAGAAAAGCTTTGCTTCCAAAGCAATCTTACCTTCTTCTAAAATAGTTCCATCTACATAGGTCTCGATTCCAAGCTCCATATCGGTAGCGGTTAATTTAATACGATCGCTGACTTCAATCAGAATACATTCCAGAATCGGAAGAGTTGTTTTTGTAGAAACTGCTTTCATAACGGTATTGACTGCAGAAAGCAAATTGGATTTAGAACATGCAATTTTCATAATGTGAAAAACTCCTTTCACCCGCCAGGGTCTGATAAACCAGTATAAATATTTAAATTTAATTTCGTCTTAGTCTTAGTAGGGGGCGGGAAACTGTTCAAAACAATTATGAAGCCCCTTAAATAAAAGAAAAATGAAACTTAAAACTATGTTAATATGCATTCAAAAACCTGTGAACAAGGGAAAAGTTATAAACAGGAAAGGAATGAGTAAATTCTGAAATGAGGAAAAAATAATCGAATTATCCACATTTATACCCTTTAATTAACAAGTTATCAACAATAAAGGAACAAAATAAGGTTAAAAAACGGTATCAGGTGGGGATAATCTTCTTCTGAATGGTTTCAACCGTAGAGGTGAGATCCGGACTGGCGCTCATCTCCTGTTTGATCTTGTTGATTGCATGCATAACTGTCGAATGATCCTTGCCACCAAAGTAATTTCCAATGGATTCCAGTGATTTTTCCGTCATCTGTCTGCACAGATACATGGAAATCTGTCTGGCCTGTACAATATCAGCACTCCGTTTGGTAGAAAAAATATCTTCCTTGGCAACTCCAAGATGCTCACTTACAACATCTGTAATCAGTGAAGGGGTAACCTCACGATTCGTGTTCTTTGAAATCAGATCCTGCAGGGTAGCCTCTGCGAATGCAACGGTGATAGGCTGATTATCAAGCTTGGAAAATACATTGATCTTATTCAGGGCACCTTCCAGCTCCCGGATATTGGAAACAATGTTATTGGCAATATACTGAATAACATCATCCGGTACCAGAATATGATCCTGCTCTGCCTTCTTACGAAGGATCGCCATACGGGTCTCATAATCCGGAGACTGAATATCTACCGGGAGGCCCCATTCCAGACGGGACTTGATACGATCTTCCAGACTCTCCATCTCCTTAGGCGGCTTATCGGAAGAAATAACGATCTGCTTACCGGCCTCATGAAGGACATTAAAGGTATGGAAGAACTCCTGCTGCGTAGACTCTTTCCCTATAATAAACTGAATATCATCCAGGAGCAGCAGGTCAATGTTTCTGTATTTATTTCGAAACTCTTCTGTCTTGTTCTTCTTTAAAGCTTCGATCAATTCATTCGTAAAGGTCTCACTGGTTACATAAAGAACCTTGGCATTCTTATTATGCTGCAAAATGTAATGACCGATGGAATGCATTAAGTGTGTTTTACCAAGTCCAACACCGCCATATAAGAATAAAGGATTAAATCCCTGAGCCGGTGCTTCTGCGACTGCAACGCAGGCAGCATGGGCATGACGGTTATTATCACCGACAACAAAAGTATCAAAGGTATATTTCGGATTCAGATTACTTGCTTCCATATTATATTCCATGTACTTTTCAGTCGGCGCAGCTGTTTCATTCACCATATCTTCCGGAGAAGCGATAAAACAAATATTGAAATCTTCATCCAGAACATGCTGAACTGCTTCCTTAATATATAAGTCATAGTATTTGGACTTCAAAAAACTGATACCGCGCTCACCAAGAGTCTCTGCAAGGAAGTAAATCGTGTGATCCTTAACGGCGTAAACTTTCAGAGGGCGAATCCAGGAATTAATAGCGATTGGGGTAACGCCCTGATCCAGCTGGATAGAATATAAAATTGCTTCCCAATTTTCTTCTATTTTCTCTTTCATCAAAATAAAACCTCTCATTATAAATAATAGTAGAATCTAATTAATTCACAAATATAATAAATGCAAATGGGACAAGAATGCCCATATATAATATATACTAAATTAGGAATTTTCGCAAGGAAAAGGCGGTATAACTTTTTAAAAGCACTTTACATAACGTGTTGCAAATAAAATGTAAAAAAGATGAAATTCACAAGGGAAATGATTGATTTTAATGGAAAAATAAAGAAAAAAAAGTGTAAATCCACATGAAATCAAAAAGTTTTCCACAAGTTATACACAAATTGTGCATAACATTATGTCAATTAAAAAATAATATTTACGGAAAATGTTTAAAAAGTCTTAGATATTTTTAAAATATGGCTTGACTGATTTGCTTCTTTTCCCTATAATAAATTAGGTGTTTTTTCAATGTCCGAAGGAGGTGTATTTAAATGAAGATGACATTTCAGCCAAAGAAGAAGTCTCACGCGAGAGTTCATGGTTTCAGAAAAAGAATGAGTACTGCTAACGGCAGAAAAGTATTAGCTGCAAGAAGAGCAAAAGGTAGAAAACATTTATCAGCATAGGTCGCAGTCATGTGACCTTTTTTCATGTTGAGGTTTATTAAATGAAGAATATTAATTCATTGAAAAACAGTAGTGAATTCAAGCGCGTATATCAGTGCGGCAAGTCATTTGCCAATAAGTATCTGGTGATGTACGTTCTGGAGAAGAATGATAAAGAGAATCGGCTTGGTATTTCTGTAAGTAAAAAAGTAGGAAACAGCGTAATCAGACATCATGTAACCCGGTTGATCCGAGAGAGCTACCGGTTGCATAAAGGCGAGATAAAGGAAGGCTTTGATATTGTAGTAGTTGCCAGAGTGAGCAGTAAAACCTGTGATTACTGGGATATAGAACGTTCCTTTTTGCATTTATTGAAGTTACATCATATGAGAAAGGAAGAAAATACAGATCCTTCTTTCTCAGAGTAATCTGAATTTGAAAAAGAGATGATTTGATATGAAAAAATTTTGTTTATGGCTGATTCGATTTTATCAGATTTATTTGTCCCCTTTAAAGGGTCATGGAACATGCAAATATTATCCGACCTGTTCCCAATACGCAAAGGAAGCAATAGAAAAATATGGCGTTGGAAAAGGCATCTTGTTAGCGGGCTGGCGGATTCTTCGGTGCAACCCATTCTCCAGGGGTGGATACGATCCGGTTCCATAAGATTAGGAGGTTAATATGGTTTTTTTAACTGCGCAGGGAGGCATTTTAGGCCCCTTTTGCTGGCTGTTAGGAAAGATTCTGAATTTCATCTATCAGGGATTATCCGCTGGTGGAATTGAAAATCTGGCTTTATGTATTATCATATTTACTTTGGTAGTAAAATTAATTCTGCTTCCGTTAACACTTCGGCAGCAAAAGGGCTCCAAGATCAATCAGTTAATACAGCCGGAATTACAGAAGGTACAGAAAAAGTACAAGAATAAGACGGATCAGGACTCTATGTTAAAGCAGCAGCAGGAAATGCAGGAAGTTTACCGGAAATACGGTACCAGTATGACAAACGGATGTCTGACATCCTTTATACAGCTTCCTATCATTTATGCATTGTACCGTGTAATTTACAATATTCCTGCTTATGTACCTGAAATCAAGAGTCTGTATACTCCGATTGCTGAGCAGATTATGAAAGTAAGCAATTACACAGAGACACTCAGCACATTTGTTACAGATAATAAGATCAGTACGGCAAGCAGAGCTATTAATACTTTGTCAAAGTTAGATGTCGGAAATGTAACAAATAATAACATCATTGATGTTATTTCACAGTTTAGTACAACACAGTGGAAAGCCTTCAGTGATCTGCTGTCCGGAAATACGGATCTGGTAAATGTAATCGCATCCAATGTTCCGCAGATTGATCATCTGAATAAGTTTATATTAGGAATTAATATTTCAGAGGCACCGGGCTGGAGATTATTTGTAGAGAATGTGGTAAATGGTGATGTCGTTAAGACCTTTAACTGGGCATTGATCATTCCGATTCTGGCAGCATTATTCCAGTTTCTGAGTACAAAGATCATGCAGACTCCGCAGGCAAGCGTAGGTAGTGATCAGGCTACGGCACAGTCTGCCGCTATGATGAAGTCCATGACCTATACAATGCCGATTATGTCATTATTCTTCTGTGTGACTCTGCCAGCCGGTATCGGTATTTATTGGACGATCAGTGCGTTGATCAGTTTCCTGATTCAGCTTGGCGTGAACATTTATTACGACAAGATCGCAGACACCGATAAGATTCTGGAAAAGCAGATGGAGAAAGCGAAAAAGAAGAATAAAGGCAAGAAGAAAAAATCATTTATGGAAAAAATGATGGAAGCAGCCGGAAATTCAGAAGGTACAAGCTCTTCAAACAGAGTTGCAGGTACCAGTCTGAAGAATTATACAAGTTCCTCTTCCAATAGTGATAATCAGACTCCAACATATCGGAAGGGAAGTATTTCTTCAAAGGCGAATATCATGCAGCAGTATAGTAATGCAGGTAATAACCAGAAGAGCAAGGAGGAGTAGATATGGAGTTTATCGAGTTTAAAGGTAAAACCGTAGATGATGCGATTACAGAAGCAACGATTCAGTTCGGAGTTACCAGTGAAGATTTAATATATGAAGTAATCGAAAAGGGAAGCACAGGTTTCCTCGGAATCAATAAGAAGTTAGCAGTGATCCGGGCTAAGAAGAAGGATACTCTGGAGGATATCGTTCAGGAATTCTTAGAGAACTTATTCAAGGTAATGGAAGTTGAGACCGTTGTAGATATTAAGTACAACGATGAAGACAAGACCATGGATATTAATCTGACAGGTCCGGAAATGGGTGTTCTAATCGGTAAGCGAGGACAGACACTGGATGCTCTTCAGAAGATCGCACAGTCAGTGGTAAATAAGCACAGTGAAGAATTTATCCGTGTGAAGCTGGATACCGAGAACTATCGGGCAAGAAGAAAGGATACTCTGGAAAATCTTGCAAAGAACATTGCTTATAAGGTAAAAAGAACTAAGAAATCAGTCGTATTGGAACCAATGAATCCATACGAAAGAAGAATTATACACTCAGCACTTCAGAATGATAAGTATGTAAATACCAGAAGTGAAGGCGAGGAGCCATTCAGAAGAGTTGTTATTTATTATAATCGCGAGAAATAAGTTGTGATTTCAAAGGGGCATCTGTAAAGAACCGATGGGTTAGATTACAGGGCCCCTTTTTATATGAAAATATACTTGTGAATAAATTTGGTTCTGTATTATAATGAGTAAGTGAGTCAGAAATGAGGTGAAAAGCATGTTTCAGAAAGATACGATTGCTGCAATTGCAACCGGAATGACCAATGCAGGTATTGGAATTATAAGAATCAGCGGAGAAGATGCAATAGCGGTTGCAGATAAAGTATTCCGTGCGAAAAATCCGGATAAAAAGCTGGCGACAACGAAAAGCTATTCTGCATTATTCGGAAATATCTGTGATGGTGATTGTGTGTTGGATGAGGCGATCTGTCTGGTCATGCGGGCACCGAACTCCTATACGACAGAGGATGTTGTAGAGGTACAATGTCATGGAGGAATTGTTATGCTGCGGAAGATTCTGGAACTGATCTTAAATTCCGGAGCCAGAGCCGCGGAGCCCGGAGAGTTTACGAAACGGGCATTTCTGGGTGGCAGAATCGATATTACACAGGCGGAATCCGTCATGGATATGATTCACGCAAAGAATGAGCTGGCAGCGAGATCCTCAATATCGCAGTTAAAGGGAAGTCTGTCAAATCGTGTGAAAGAGATCCGGAGTCTGCTGTTAAATCAGATCGCATTTATTGAGTCAGCATTAGATGATCCGGAGAATTACAGTCTGGATGGATACAGTGAGCAGCTGAAAGAGAAGCTTGTAGAAATCATAAAAGAGATCCGGCATCTTATAGATACTGCAGAAGAAGGAAAAATGATAAAGGAAGGTATCCGCACGGTAATCCTCGGAAAACCGAATGCCGGAAAGTCTTCTCTGTTAAATGCATTACTCGGAGAGAACCGGGCCATTGTAACAGATATAGCGGGAACCACACGCGATACCCTGGAAGAGGATGTAATGGTTCATGGAATTCCATTGAAGATCGTGGATACGGCAGGAATTCATGAAACCGTGGACATTGTGGAAAAAATAGGTGTGGATAAGGCAAGGGAAAGCGTGGAAGAAGCAGATCTGGTGCTGTATGTCGTAGATGGCAACAAGCCGTTAGATGCTGACGATACGCAGATAATCAGTCTTTTAGAGGGGAAAAAGGCGATTATTGTCATGAATAAAATAGATATTGAACAAGTTGTGGATAAGTTGTGGATAACTTCAAAAATCAACGCTCCGGTTGTGGAAATTTCCGCAAAAACAGGAGAAGGAATGGAAGAATTATATGGAATCATTAAGGATATGTTCTTCCATGGTAAGCTTTCCATGAATGATGAAGTGTATATTACGAACCTGCGGCATAAGCAGGCATTGACGGAAGCGAAGCAGAGTCTGGAACAGGTTTTGACCAGTATTGATCAGGATATGCCGGAGGATTTTCTATCCATTGATCTGATGGCTGCATATGAGCAGTTGGGAACGATTCTCGGAGAAAGTCTGGATGATGATCTGGCGAATGAGATTTTTGACAAATTCTGTATGGGAAAATAGGAAGGAAGATAGAAATGCCACAGGTAGAGGAAACATATGATGTAGTAGTTGTAGGTGCGGGACATGCCGGTTGTGAAGCAGCACTCGCTGTAGCCAGAATGGGATTGGAAACAATTATATTTACAGTCAGTATGGACAGTGTAGCATTGATGCCATGTAATCCGAATGTTGGAGGAAGTTCTAAGGGACATCTGGTGCGGGAGATTGATGCACTGGGTGGCGAAATGGGTAAGAATATAGATAAGACGTATATTCAATCCAAGATGCTCAATGAATCCAAAGGTCCTGCGGTTCATTCTCTTCGTGCACAGGCAGATAAATCAGAGTATTCCAGAGCTATGCGGATGACGTTGCAGAAGACGGATCATCTGACCTTAAGACAGGCAGAGGTGGCAGAGCTGATCGCAGATGGAACCAGGATTACAGGTGTAAAGACCTATTCCGGCGGTACCTATTATGCAAAGGCGGTTATCTTATGTACCGGTGTATATCTGAAGGCGCGGTGTATCTATGGTGATGTAAGTTATCCGACCGGACCGAACGGGCTTCAGGCGGCAAATCATCTGACACAGTCCCTGGTAGATCTGGGTATTAAGGTACGGAGATTTAAGACCGGAACTCCGGCAAGAATCGATAAAAGAAGTATTGATTTCAGTAAAATGGCAGAGCAGAAGGGTGACGAGCATATTGTGCCGTTCTCCTTTACCAATACGGAAGAGGATATTAAGAGAGATCAGGTCTCATGCTGGCTGACCTATACGAATGAAACAACCCATGAGATCATTAAGAAAAATATAGATCGTTCACCACTTTTTTCCGGGGCAATCGAAGGAACCGGTCCGCGGTATTGTCCTTCCATCGAAGATAAGGTTATGAAATTTCCGGATAAGGATAAGCATCAGGTGTTTATTGAACCGGAGGGCGAATATACGAATGAAATGTATATCGGAGGAATGTCAAGCTCTCTTCCGGAGGATGTGCAGTATGCGATGTACCGGAGTGTGCCAGGACTGGAGAATGCAAAGATCGTAAGGAATGCCTATGCGATCGAATATGACTGCATCGATGCGACACAGCTGAAGCCATCATTGGAATTCAAGGAATATGAAGGACTGTTTGCCGGTGGACAGTTTAATGGAAGCTCCGGATATGAGGAGGCGGCAGCACAGGGCTTTATGGCAGGTGTCAATGCCGCCAGAAAGATTCAGGGCAAGGAGCCGGTTGTTTTAGACCGTTCGGATGCATATATCGGAGTACTGATCGATGATCTGGTGACAAAGGAAACTGCGGAGCCATATCGAATGATGACATCAAGGGCAGAGTATCGGTTGCTATTGCGTCAGGATAATGCAGACCTGCGGTTGACCGATATTGGTCATGAGATCGGTCTGATCGATGAAGAGCGGTATCAGAAGTTTAAGGAAAAGCGGGAAGCTATTTATCAGGAGATCGCACGGCTGGAATCGGTAACGGTCGGAGCTAATAAGGAGATGTGTGAGTTCCTGACCAGAGTCGGAAGCACGCCACTGAAAACAGGATCAACGCTGGCAGAGCTGATTCGCCGTCCGGAGCTGAATTATGAAGCAATTGCAGAGGTAGATCCGGATAGAAAGCAGTTACCAAAAGAAGTGATAGAACAGATTAACATTGATTTAAAATATGAGGGATATATCAAGCGGCAGGAACAGCAGGTAGAGCATTTCAAGAAGCTGGAAAGAAAAGCAATCCCTGCAGATATAGATTATGATCAGGTTGGAAATCTGCGAAAGGAAGCCAGACAGAAGTTGAAGGCAATCAAGCCGGCATCCGTTGGCCAGGCATCCAGAATCTCAGGTGTTTCACCGGCAGATATATCCGTATTGTTGATTTATCTGGCACAGAAGTAAAAGGTTTGATGGAACAGGTAAGAAAAGAGCGAAGAAGAAAAACAGGATAGATAGGGTATGAAAGAGTTAAGAGAAAAAGCAGAACAGATAGGAGTTATGTTAACCAGTGAGCAGTTGGAGCAGTTCGACACCTATTATCATCGTTTAATCGAAAAGAATAAGGTTATGAATTTAACGGCTATCACAGAATATCAGGAGGTAATTGATAAGCATTTTGTGGATAGTCTGTTACTTGCAGGAGTGCGGGATTTAAACGGAGAGCTGTCTGTAATAGATGTCGGAACCGGAGGAGGATTTCCCGGAATTCCGCTTAAGATCGCATTTCCGAATTTAAAGATTACATTACTGGACTCTTTAAATAAGCGGGTGAATTTTTTAAATGAGATAATCGAGGAGCTTCAATTACAGGAGATAGAAGCCATTCATTTCAGAGCAGAGGATGCAGGACAGAATGCAAACTACCGGGAGAAGTATGATCTGTGCGTATCCAGGGCAGTTGCCAATCTGTCCGCATTGAGCGAGTACTGTCTTCCGTTTGTAAAACCATCCGGATATTTTATTTCCTATAAATCAACGAATATTGATGGGGAATTACAGCAGGCAGGAAAGGCTATCAAGGTATTGGGTGGAAAGCTGGAGAAGCCGGTGACCGTGCAGATTCCGGAAACAGATATCTATCGTCAGTTTATTATGATTCAGAAGAAGAGTCATACACCGAAGGCATATCCGAGAAAAGCCGGAACAGCATCGAAGAATCCGATTGTTTAAAATCGGAATGAAGGAAAAAAGAAAAAACCACATTAGTGGTTTTTTCAGACTGTAGACAAAGTGGCACTAGGATACAAATCCTAGTGCCACTTTTCTC
>CAVFXS010000014.1:0-17668 GCA_963626805.1 Bacteroidales bacterium H4
GATAATATACTCCTGTGTATGTCCGATGATTACATGTATACAAAATATACAAAGATTGGGAAACGAAAGAAACATAGAAAAAGTAGAATTATATTCTATTGAAAACACTGATACCATATCCGGTTCTTTTTTTCTAGGCAGTGGAAAAATAAATGAAACAAAGTATTATTGTTGTTATCGAAAACTGGATGATGGTGGGTTGCAATATTATGAATTTGAGGTAGACAAGACGACAGTTTATGAAACACTACAATCCGGAAGCCAGGCATATGTTGAAGTTGTTACAAATGGTTATGGAAGTATTATTGAATACAAATTGTATGTGCCTAAAGATACGATTGTTCAGACTATTGATTTATCATTATCGAATTAAAGTAAAGAGATAGAATTGACATTTATAGATAATCATGGTACTATGTATACATAGTGAAGAAACGGAAAATAAGCAAAGGGGAGATTATTATGAGGAGAATGAGAATTGTATCTGCATTAGTAGCAACTGTCATGCTTGGAACCACTGTGGTTCCGACATACGGGGAAGAGATCGGTACGGTTACGGAGCTGACAGAGGAGTCAACAGAGACTTCAACAGAAGATACCGAAGCTGCTACAGAAGAAGCAGTTACAGAGTTTGAAGCAGATATGGCAACAGAGGATACCATCACAGATGCAAACGCATCGCTGGAAGACTTTACACCAGAGGAGGAAATCTCCGCACAGACAGCATCCCTGAACCGGGAAAAGGTACAGGCCTTTGTAGAAAGAATGTATACGAAAGCACTTGGAAGAGAAGCTGATGCAGCCGGAGTAGAATACTGGACAGATACGCTGATGAAGAAAGAGAAAACGGCAGCCGAGGTTGGATACGGCTTCGTATTCAGTGAGGAGTATAAGAATAAGAATGCAAAGGATGATGCCTTTGTGGAAATGCTCTACAATGTGTTCATGGATCGGAAGTCCGATAAAGAAGGAAAGAACTACTGGGTGGGCTTGCTGGAGAAAGGATATTCCAGAAGGTACGTATACCGGAAGTTCGCACACTCTCAGGAGTTTTCAGATATCTGTAAGGATTATAAGATCACCAGAGGTGTTATCACACTGGATAGTGAAAGAGACCGCTGGCCGGAGCTGACCGAGTATGTAGGAAGACTATATGATAAGGCTTTAGACAGACATCCGGATGATGATGGAATGAACTGGTGGTGTGCAAATATCAAGAACCACACCATGACTCCGGTGGCTGCGGCAGAGAGCTTTATCCTTTCACCGGAGTTTGAAGCAAAGAATCTGAATAACGAAGAGTATATCAAGGTATTATACCGTACCTTTATGGGCAGGGAATACGATCAGGAAGGCTTGGACTACTGGCTTGGCCGTATCAATAGTGGGGAAAGCAGACGAACCATTCTCCGATGCTTTGCAGGATGCCCGGAATTCACAGCAATTGCAGCGAAGGCAGGTATCTCGGAGGAGACTGTCACTAAGAGACAGAAAGATGGCAGTATGGTAACATACAGACCAAGTGATTATTATCTGAATTGGAATTATATTGCAGATCAGGTAACGGCAATGATTACATCATCGTATCCTTTAACATATGTAGGAAAAGATGACGGCAGCTGGTGGGAAAGTGACGGTGCAGATGGATATATTGGATTGTACTGGGACACAGAAGGAACAATTCAGGATATATATGAGGCACAATGCAGTAGGATTTCTCGCATGGGTGGAACAGAAGATACATGGGGTGGCGCTACAGGTGTGGAAATTTTAAGAATAAAAGATACTCCAGGTAGATTACGGTATATCTATTTTCGTGTATATGGTTAATAATTAAATAATATAAAATTAGAGTAATTGTAATATATAATGAAATAATAAGAAAGCGGGTGCTTTTAAGGCTTACGTCTTAAGGGTTCCTGCTTTTTTATTACCATAAATTTAAAGGAGGAGATTCAATTGAAACAAAGAAAAACGAAGGTAAAGCGTGTGATTGCTTTTATGCTGGCTATGCTGCTTACCGTCTGCAGCTTTATTGACACCGGAACCGGATATGTTTATGCAGACGAAAACGAGTACCAGATAGAAGAAACAGGCAATGACGTGCTGGAGGCAGATCCGAGCAATCCTGATGAACCGGAGACGGAAGAGGATGAACCGGACACAACAGAAAATTTGGAAGCGGATATATCCACAGAAGAATCGACAACAGAAGCAGTTACAGCGTTACAGGCGAATGGAGCCGGACTGGAAAGTGTAGATGGAGAATTAAATGCAGATGGTTCCGCTGACAGTCGGATTCATGCAAATTCGATCACGTTCACAAACGGCACTACACTTACGACTGTTCCGGTTTATAATCCGGATGGAAGCACGGCTGGAACTGGTCCAGCCGTTATGTGGGCATACTTTAATGTCAATGGTACGGAACGGGCATTATCACTGTTCTGTATCGACCATGGAGCACCGGCACACAATGGTGATTTATTTGAAACGGTGAATGAGGATACATATCTAAGGTTAAATCGAGATCAGAAAATAGCCATATCATATGTACTTGGAAGTAGCCATGCCATGAAGCAGGCACCAGATTCTGGAAGCGGATTCAATGAAAACATCAGCTTTGATGACTGGCAGGTATATTATGCCACGCAGCTCATGATCTGGTATTACATTTATGCAAATAAGGGAACGAGTGGAAGTGCTAATCAGGGAATCACCTGGGATCAGGTAGTGGCTACCTGCAATCATGGATATGGCAGTCTTACACAGTGCGAATTGATCAAGGCAGAGGTGGATAGTTATTATCAGGTTCCAAGCTTTGCTATTAATAAAAAGTTTATTGGGCATATTGCAACTCCATCTTATCAGTTAAAATATACCGGAGGAAAGTATCAAACTACACTTACTAATACGAATGCGGCATGTAATCTGACATATTTCTTCGGAGAAGTCGGAAATGCAATAACAACAACCATCAGCGGGACGACGGTTACTTATACAAGAACTGCAGAAAATCAGATTAAGGTAATATCTGATCAGATGATCCCTAATTCGTCTAAAAGCAACCCTGTTTCTGCAGAGCGTTCTTTTATGCCACAGATGGGGAATCTTACCTATATTGCAAATCAATCTAATTCAGATAATACAGACGATCCGCAGGATTTTATCTACTGTATCAGCAGTGAGCAGCGAGATCCTATTGAAATGGTATTTGATGTTTATACGGAAGACACCGGTACTATCCGTGTGTATAAGGAAGCGGTTACGGGTATGACAACCATGTATTCCATGCAGGGAGCTGTTTATGGAGTATTTAAGACCAAAGCCGATGCAGAAGCGAATGTAAATCCGGCTAATTATCTTGTGATCAACAAGCAGGATTCCAAAGGCAGATGGTATGGTGATGCCGTGAATCCGGTGCCGTTTGGAACCTATTATGTGCGGGAAACAGAAACACCGCACGATGATAACGGAGCGATCGGATACTGGAAGTTAGATACCACGGTCTATACCGTGGAAGTAACAGAGTCCTATGATCCGGCAATCAATGTCGGCAAAACAACAGATGTTACATCCAAAGAGCAGAACTATACCGCTCAGATCCATGTTGTGAAAGAGTCAGCACTTCCGGGTGTTAATAATGATCAATCTACCATGCAGGGTGCCGTATACGGTATATTTAAAACCCAGAGTGCAGCACAGAATGCAAGGACAGATTATGCATCCTCTGATGCAGCGAAATCCGGAGCAAAGGCGGATGGAGCAGAGGCTACGGCAGTTATCAAGAAATACAGCAGCGGAGTCTATGGAAATGCAAATGGACTTCCATTAGGCGTCTACTATGTAAAAGAGGTCTATGCACCGGACGGATGGACCTTAGATGAAACGATTCATGAGGTAGATGCGAGCAGCCGGAATAACACAACCTATGTAACATCCAAAACAGTGACCTCAACGGAGACTCCGGAATATGGTCTGATCTATGTTGGGAAAGTGAAAAAGACAAATCCATTTGATGAAAGTGGATATGATCGTGACACTGATATGACGATGGCTGGAGCGGAGTATGGTGTATTTAAATCAAAAGCCGATGCCCAGGCAGCACAGATGAAAGTCTATGATGATAACAGTGCATATACGGATAATCGGGTAACGACGATAGTGGCAGATAAAACAGATACGGCTGCTTCTCTTAGCGGAGGTCCGGAGCTTAGCGGATTTACTGTATATGGAGTATCCAAGGAGCTGCCAAGAGGTACTTATTATATAGTAGAGACGAAGGCACCGCAGGGCTGGACGCTGGATAAGCAGATTTATCAGAAAGCAACCAATAAAAAGATGGATAGTGGTATATATTACGGACTTGTAACTTCGCAGGAGGAGGAACAGTCAGCTGCAATTGAAGTATATAAGACCGATGCAGCCGGAACGACCCGGATTGCTGATGCGACCTTAAAGGGAGCCCAATATGGCGTATATAAAACAGGAAGACCAGGGGCGACATCTACTTATGAACGGATCGAGAATGCTACGATCATTACAGATGAGACCGGATATGGATATATGGAAGGTGTCCCGGCTGGAATTTATTACATAAAGGAAGAAGTCCCGGCTCCGGGCTATCAGTTAGATCCGAACTGGTATCCGGTAGAAGTAACTCCCAATATGGTTGCAGGAGTCATTCCTGCTCCCAAGGTAGAGAGTAAAGAAGTACCAATTCTGACGGATTATGAGATTACGAAAGTGACGGTTGAGGATAGCAGCGGAGCAACGGATCCGAATCCATTACCGGGATGTACATTTTCTCTTTATCTGAAATCAGAGCTGGATGCTGATAAGCTTACGTATGATACAGATGGGAAGCTTACCCTGGCACTCAGTTATGATGACAGCGGAAATGTGATCACCGAAGGAACTGTTTTAGATGGAGTGGAGCCTTATTATACAGCTGCAACCGGAGCGGACGGCAAAGCACTGTTCAAAAACTGCTACAAAGGAAACTATATCGTAGTTGAAACGAAAGTCGGCAGACGTGCAGATGGTATCAGATATCGGGCTATTGATCCGTATGAGATCTCTCTGCCTGTAGCAGATGGAAATGGATATAAGACAAAGGAAACAATCACTTTGACCGATGAGATGATTGGATCAAATATCCGGATTCTGAAACTTGATACGAAGACCGGTGATAAGATCACCGGTACGGCAACGTTTAAGCTTTATAACCTTAATACAAATGCATATATAAAAATGTCCGTGAACGGCAGACTGACAGACAGATTTACTACGGATAAAAATGGCTATATCACATTTGATAACCGACTTCCATATGGTCATTACAGATTAGAGGAAGTAGATGCGTCCGGCTGGTATGGACTTGCAAATCTGGAAATCAATGTTGCGGATGGATATGTAGAATACAGAGAGCTTGATGATGATAACCAACCGGCAGGTTCCTGGACAAAATGTTATACTGCAGAAGAAAACGGTGTAACGTTTAATATTGTACGTGCCGGTGATACGCCACATTATGTGCGAGTAGAAAAAGTAGATGAGGATGGCAAGCGGTTAACTGGTGCAACGCTGGCAATTGTACATGCTGACATTGAGAATCAGAGTCCGAGAAGAAAAGAGGATGGAAGCTATGATGTCCTGCAGATTGCAAAGATGGATAATGACCAACCGGTACTGAAAGCGGATGGAACTTTTGAGATGACGGATGCGATATGGAAGTCAGAGGAAGATCTGACAGTATGGACCTATGTGCCGGAGGGGAACTATTATCTCGTAGAGCTTACTGCCCCGGCCGGTTATGTGACAGCAGACCCGATTGCGTTCTATGTAAGTAATAGTGTAAAGGATATCACAATTAATGGAGAGCATAAGAGAGTAGACGAGCGTGATCAGACGCTTACCATGATGGACAGGAAGCTGTCTGTAAAGATCAGCAAGCAGGATATTACGACCGGAAAAGAATTGCCAGGAGCAACTTTGGAGGTGACAAATGAAAAGGGTGAGTTGATCGAACGTTGGACATCCACAGATCAGCCGCATTACCTTGATATTACAAATGTTACACCGGGGAAATATAGATTGACAGAGATTCTTGCACCGGAAGGGTATTCAAAAGCTCAGTCAATAGAATTTGTAATTAAAGATTCAGCTGTGGAACAAACAGTTGTGATGAAAGATGAATTAACACATATTGAAATCCTTAAGGTAGATGAAGGCGGACAGGCACTTGCAGGGGCAGCCTTAGAAATTCGTGATTTAGAAGGAAATGTGTTAGAAAGCTGGGAGTCAGCAACAGAGCCGCATACGGTTCGTGGATTGGCTGCAGGTACCTATGTGCTGCATGAAACAGCTGCACCGGAAGGATGGCTTCTTGCAGATGATATTGAGTTCACAGTTACAAATAAACCACAGGTTATAAAAGTTACAATGACGGATAAAATGATTCGGGGTAATTTTAAACTGATAAAAACATCCAAGCAGATTACTGGTAAGCGACTGCAGGGAGCTGCATTTTCTCTTTACCGGAGCAAGCAAGAGGGCGATGAGTTCCTTGGAATGTACGTGACAGATGAAAATGGCGAGATTAATATCTATAATCTTCCATATGGAGATTATTACTTAAGGGAAGAACGTGCAAATGCAAGGTATTATCTTAATGCCGAAATCTGCAGGTTTGAAATCAGAAATAACGGAGAGACAGTTATAAAGAATTATGAAAATGAAGCAATTGCCGGAAGGATCATTGTTCATTATGAAGGAACGAGGAGCAGGGGACAAAGCGTTGTTGTACATCCAAAGACGGGAGACAATATGCGACTGAACATGATTCTGTTGTGCGGTATTATGGCCGGTTTCCTTGGATTTTTATGTATGAGACCTGTAGTCAGAAAACGCAGGAAAAAATAGTTGAGGTGTTCACCGTGAACACCTTTTTTCATGGAAGGAGACGGAATGAAGAAAGAAAATACAAGAGATGATTACCGGAAAATAGCGAGGGATTACAAAGGAAATGTGTTTAACTCCATATTTAATCAACCAAAAGAAATACTGGAGTTGTATAATGCCTTAAATGGCAGCCATTACACAGATGAAAGTCTGATAGAAGTCACAACTATAGGGGAAGGGGATCTATATGCAGGCATCTACAATGACAGCTCCTTCATTATTAATACGGAGGAATTAAACATCTGGGAGCACCAGAGTAGCAGAAACCCGAACATGCCGATGCGGGAGCTTCTGTATCTGGCAGAAAGCTATGAGCGTTATATCAAAGATCATTATCTGGAAAAAGAAATGTATACATCCAAGCAGGTGATGTTTCCGGCACCTAAATTTGTTGTATTTTATAATGGAATGGAAACAACAGAAGACAGTTATGTAATGAGGCTATCTGATTGTTTCATGACAAAAGGCGGAGACCTTGAAATGCAGGTGAAAGCCTATAACATTAATTACGGTCGAAATCGTGAATTAATGGAAAAATGTAAGACATTACAGGATTATTCAGTTTTAATTCACCGGATCAGGGTGTATAATAAAATAGAACCAACGAAGGAGAAGGCGGTCGAACGGGCAATTGATGAATGTATCAAGGAGCATCGCCTGGAGGAATATTTGAAAAGGAACAGAAAGGAAGTGAGCGGTATGTTATTAGCAATTCCAACACCGGAAGAAATAGCAGAGGCACAGTATAAGGTGGATATTGAAGAAGCTGAAGCAAGAGGAGAAGCAAGAGGAGAAGCAAGGGGCAGAGCAGAGCTTCTTAGTGAATTGGAAAAGTATATGCAAAGAAATCACTGTTCCTTGGAAAAGGCATATCAGGAGATAAAGGCTCAATATGAAAAAACGGCTGGTGGTCATGTGACACATAGAAAGCCAACCGGAAAAACAAGATAATCAAATGAAACATATGGAATAAAGAGGACAATCGGAAACGGTTGTCCTTTTTTCATGGAAGGAGTGAATTAATGTGAAGAAAAAGTTGTTAATGCTCATGGGGATTCTTGCAGTATTATCCCCGGAGCTGGTAAAGGCATCAGAGCTTAGTAACATAAGCCAGGAAGAGAAACTAAACTGGAACCGGCATACAATGAGTAAAACGATAACATATGAATGTCAGGGAGAAGCAAAGGAGTATGCATTTGACCAGGAGATAACGGTTGATGGCACGAAGTATATTCTAAAGGATAGTAACTATGAAGTTATAGATGTAGAAAAACCAGATGCTATAAAGCGAGAGGAAAAGGTAGTTACTTATACGAATCTGACAGAAGATGAAGTAAGTCAGATAAAGAAAAAATTAGAAGAAAATGGCATTGCATATGAGTTGAAGGAAACGGATGTACAGGAACAAATCCAGACGGATGATGTAACAAGCTGTAGGTTATCCGGTCTTGTATATGAAGAGCCAGAAGAGTATGCGAAGGAGGATTTAATAGATTATACAGCACCAGTTACAGGAGAAACAATACAGTTATCATTGCCGTTTGAATCTAAAGAGTTGATTGATCCGTATTCATGGCGTGATGGATTTCGGATGGATGTAACGGTAGAAGTCTTTGATGCAGATGTATTTCAGTTTGGGGATGAACAGCTTGCTTTGGATAAGGAGAATCCATATGGATCATTAACAGCTTCGGCGAAGAATTATTTAATTATAACTGCCGGGTTGCCACAACAATCCTTTACGATTGATTCATTCGACTGGATCTCTGAGCCGTATGAAAGGAATGGTGTAATATATCGGGATGCAACGGTATCCGGACAGCAGTACGTTGGAGAATATCGATATAATTATCATGACTCTGCAGCTGAAATAGGAAAATTATATGATGTTAATGCAACATATATGATGGATGAATCTGAATATGAAGCAGAAATAGAAGCTGCTACGATATATCAGGTGCAGGCAGAAGCGGAATACCAGGCAAAGGTTCCATTTACAAAGATTGATCTGGTGTTACTGATTGGAATTTTGTTCTTCGTTTTGGTCTTTGTTCTTTTCTTAATTAGATTAAACAAAAAGAAGAAAGCGAAAGCTGTAGAATATCATGTTGCCAACGAGAAAGGATTAGTAAATAAGACCTCGGATAAATTTATTGAAAAATAGGGCATGTAAAAAGGTGTTCACTGTGAACACCTTTTTGAGTTTGAAAGGAGATAAAATTATGATGAATTTAATGAATATGGGATTAATGATGAATGTGGTATTAACAAGTGCGGATGCAATTTTAAAGCCGCTAAAGACCTTTGTTACACTCCTGGAAACAGGGGTTGCCATTTGGGGAATTATTCTTGTGATTAAAAACGTGTCTGAAATATCGGCGGCATTAAAAGGTCAGGATGACTCAGGAATTAGTGCTGCAGTCAAAGGGCTGATCGGTGGTCTGCTAATGGCAAGTATAGGATCTGTTCTGACATTCCTTGGAATCCAGGTATAAATAGGAGGAAGGCATATGGAGATGGTACTATTGACCAGCTTTGCAGACAAGCTATCGGAAGCATTTGACAATTTGATGCGTTTTGATGAGATAGCAGAGACTCTGCTAAGGGTTGGAATAGATTTTTGGAATGCAATTATCAGCGTGGCATATGTATTGCTTGGAATTAATGTAGAAGAATTTGCAGGTGGAGAAGCATGGAGCTTACTGCAGTCGATCATGCCTGTCTTTTATGGAGTTGCCTCTACCCTTACTGTTCTTTTCTACTTTTATGGATTTTATGAAGAATCTTTTGAAGATCGAAAAAATGATGTGTGGGGAATGGCTAGAAGTATTGCAATGTTAATATTTACGGTTTTGCTTGTAACAAATAGCAATACAGTGTTAAGTGGGATATTAACAATCTGTTCCGGCATCATGTCGTTGATTGCTAATAAAGGAACTGCTGGCCTGCAGATAGATTCCGGAATCTATATAGCAGATTTTCAGAATTTAAATCTGGGATTGGGCTTAGGCCTGATCATGCTTCTGCTCTCTTTAATAACGATGCTTGTATTGCTTCTGTGTGCGGGAATAATCGTGTATGTGGTTTATTTTCGTTACATAAAGGTTCTTTTGTGCATGCCATTTGCACCACTGGCACTATCTACATTATGTGCCGGTAGGGAGGTTCAGAGAACGACATATAGCTATGTGCGTTATTTTATTGCATTAGCTTCTGAGGTAATAGCAATTATGCTGGCATTAATTCTTTGTAATGCAATCTTAAGCGGTGGTATTCCGGAACTGTTACAGGCAATCAGCGCGGTGAAGGGGAGTGCTGGCAGTCCGATTTCTGTCTGTATAATGGACTGTTTTGCAATTATCTTCACATGCTGCCTGACTGTCGGAAGCGTAAAAGGTGCAGAGCAGTTAATGACAAGGATTATAGGATAAATAAGGAGGCCAATATGACAATTAACATGACAAAAGATATAGAATCTATAAATGCTGGTGGCATTAGGAACTTGACAAAAAGGCAGATCAAATATGCATTGATAACTGCAGGAATCGTCCTTCCTGTGACAATCGGGTTAAATATGTTGAACGTGAATGTGACACTTGCGTGTGTGATTGCAGCTGCACTTGGAGCTCCAGTAGCAAGGATTGGTTTTTTTCAAAAATATGGAATGAATTATAAAGAATACAAACAGGCACAAAAGGTTTCTGAACGGCAGGAACCTCTGTTTTATGTATCAACCGAATCGCCAATATATCAAAGCAGAGATCCGGAAGATGAACTAAGCGGAGATCTGGTAGATCGAATTGTAAAAGCAATGTTAAAAAAGCAAAGGAAAGGAGAAATCAAAGATGGCAGCAAATAAGGATTATAAGGCACCGGATAAAAATACAGTGGCTGATGCAAATTCTACGCAGGATGCGATAGAGTTGCGTGCAGTTGCGGCAGATGGAATATTTGAATATGAATCTGGTAAGTATTCAAAAACATATGCTTTTTCTGATGTAAATTATGATATGAAAAGTGAAGAAGAACAGATAGAGTTTATTATGAAATACGTGAAGGTACTGAATAAAATGTCTGTTCCATACAAGTTGACATTTATAAATAAAGCACAGGATAAAGATAAGTTTGAGGAACAGGTATTTATTCCTCTTTATCAGGATGAGTTTGATGTACTCCGGAAGGATCGTAATAATATTATTGCAGAAAAAGCAAAAGAGGGACGTCAGGGAATACAGCAGGATATGTATATCACGCAAATGGTAGAACGGGAAAATTATGAAAGTGCGAAAAACTATTTTATCAGTTTGGAAAGCCAGCTGACATCAGCATTTGCTTCCATTGGATCGGTTGTGGAAGCACAGAATTGTGAGCAGAGATTAAAGAGCCTGTATGATTTTTACAGATATGGAGATGATATGCCATTTCAGTTTGATTTCGATTCTATGGTGGAAAATTGTAGGAATTTTAAGAATGATATAGCTCCGTATTTAATGGAGGTTAAACCGGATTATGTGCGGTTCCAGCATCAGTACGTGCGGGCTCTTTATATTAAGGATCTGCCATCACAGCTTACAAATGATATACTAAAACTTATGACGGATACTTCCATGAGGATGATTATCACAGTAGATGCTCATCCGGTGCCTAAAAAATATATTGCTGATCTGTTTCAGAAGACCTATTTGAATGTAGAAAACAAGATTCGGAAACAGCAGAAAAATCGAAACAGAAATAATGATTTCTCTTCGGATATTTCTTATAAAGTACAGGAAGAGAAGAAAGATATTGTATCTATGATGGATGATGCAAAGAACAATGATACAAACTATTCATATGCGTCTGTAAGTATTCTGTTACAGGCAGATACACTGGAAGAATTGAATCAGAATACGGAATCGGTGAAGATGATTACTGAAGGAGAGTCGGTGTATGTTGATACTATGTACTATAGACAGCGGGAAGGTATTAATACGGTTCTTCCAATAGGAAAATGTCAATGGTATACTTCCCGGCTGTTGTCAGCGGGATCTTTGACTGCATTTTTTCCATTCCGTTCCAAAGAACTGTTGATGGATAAAGGGGTAGTTTATGGAATTAACCAGATCAGTAAAAATCTCTGTGTTGGAGACAGACGGAGATTAATGAACGGTAATGGCTGGATATTTGGTGGATCCGGGTCGGGTAAATCGACTGCAGCCAAGGATGAGATAACGCAGAATATCATGCGGTTAAATGATAAATGTGAGGTAGTAATTCTGGATCCGAATAATGAATATGCACCAATTTGTGATATGTTTCACGGTGCATATATTGATGTACGACCAGGATCATCAACGCGAATAAACGGGTTTGATCAGCCAGATAACCGATCAGTTGATGAGTATGCTTCTGCAAAATTTGGCTGGACGCTTGGAATGCTGGAGCTATTAATGAAACGTTCATTAACTGCTTCTGAATCAGCTATGGTTGAACGTGCAATATTGGAATTATATGCACCATATATGAATGGAGCTGTCAGTATAAAAGAACAGCAACCAGATATGGCAGAATTTCAGGCAATTTTGGATAAATATACGGATACAGAAGAACTTGTGATAGCATTGGAACGATTAATTACCGGATCGTTCAATATGTTTGGCCAGAAGAGTACAATCAATACAAATGCAAGAGTAACGGTCTATGGCTTTCAGAACGTAAGTAAGGACATGTTTGGTCTGGCAAATTTTATCATCATGGAATCATTACAGCAAAAATGTTATCAAAACTATCAAAAAGGTATTGCTACATACATTTACATTGACGAAGCACATGAGTTTTTAAGCTTTGAACAGGCGGCAGACTATATGCAAAAGCTCTGGAGAGAGTTACGTAAGGTATATGGATTTTGTACTGGTATTACACACGAGGTTGCAGATGTTTGCAAGAATAAAATCAGTCGTTCCATGATATCCTCCTCTGAATTTGTTCTTTTGCTAAAACAGACAAATGTAGATACGGTACGGGATGTATATCAACTGACACCGGCTGAAACAAGTTATATTACAGATCCAGAACCCGGATGTGGTCTGTTAAAATTTGGAAAAACAATAGTTGCAATCGATAATCGTATTCCAAAAGGAACTATGACATATGATTTGATTAACACGGATCCGGATAAACACGTTAGATGAGGTGATAAAAATGGCTCAAAATTCTGTTGCCATCCAAGAAGAGAATAATAATGTGATTGCCTCTGTTGATAATACAGAGGGTGTAATTGTTAACAAAAACATAAAGATTGTCGCCAGGACAGAGGAATATGCTGTTAAAAGAAGTGTTAATGCAGTGCTACGAAGATCCGATGTTTTTTTATACAGAAATAGTCAGGATGCAGCGAAAAGGATGGCAGAAAAAACTTCCGGAAAAGTTGCAAAGGAAGTTACAAAGGAAGCTGCAAAAGAGGTTTCAAAAGAAACAGCGAAGGAGGCAGCGAAGGAGACAGTTAAAACGATTACGAAGGAAGCCGCAAAAGAAACATCTAAGGAAACAGCAAAAGTAGTATCCACAGAGACACTAAAAGTAATAGCATCCTCTACGGCATCCACTTCAGGATCGGTGATTGCAGGTACTGTTGGAGGGACAGCAGGAACTGCTGTGGCTCCAATCTTTGGAACTGTGTTGGGGACATATATAGGATCAAAAGCCGGTAATATAATTGGACGACAGGTTGGAACTCAGATGGATCAGATTGATGCAGAAGTAAGTACCCGACAGGTTATGAAAAAGAACTTTTGGATATCCGGTGTGGCTAAGTCTGCAGATGAAGAGACGCAACAACTATCGGGAAGTATATTAAAGGCTATTGGGTCACAATTTAAGGTAGTAGGATCAATTGCTGCAATCAATATAAAAAGTATTATCATGAATCCGGCATATGCTGGATTTCTTGCTATCGTATGCCTTTGCTTTCTGCTTTTATTCGGATCAGTAGTTACGATATCGGCAGTGATGTCCTGTGCCGGATTTGGGTTTGAAGGTGGTTATGCTGCCGATAATTATTATTGCCAATATGAGGAACCCTGGCGGGATTGTGTTTATGGCGCCCAGACAATTCGTGTGTCTGGGTGTGGACCAACAACATATGCTATGGTTGTTTCCACACTAACAGATACGAAGATGAATCCGACAGAAGCAGCAGCAAATTTTGAAGAATGGGGATATTGTGTTGTTACAAGTGATAAAGATACGTTAACATCATGGGCGGCATTCAGCTCCGGACCTTCAAAAGTTGGACTGGATAGTAAAAGCTGCGGGCGAGAGCTGCAGGATGCTATTATGATCATTGAACATGGAGGAATGGTAGTGTGTTCCATTGGTAATAGTGCAAATGGTGGGAAAGGAAATGCATTATTTAATGGACAGGGACACTTCTTGGCAATCCGAGGAGTAACAGAGGATGGTAAGTTATTAATATTGGATCCTGCGTCCAGAAAGAATACTGAAAAGGAATGGGATTATGATACTGTGGCAGAAATTTTAAAAAATTGCTGGCAGATTTGGAATCCGGATACGTTAATAGAGTAGAACACCAAGATAAATATACAAATTTAAAACATACACTTGAATTTCTAAAGAGAAAAAGGAGGTCCGGGAAATAATGGTAAGTATACAGGAAAAGATAATGGGTGAATATAAATTTTATGAAATTTTGATGTTAGCGACCTCGCGCGAAAATATATATAATAAATCAGCGGAAATTGAATCAAAAAAATCAATTGTAGAGGATGTTAAGAATATGAATTTTAGTCAAGAGATCACATTCTTATTATATCCGCTTGAAAATTTACTTGATTATATAATTTTAGTAAAGCGAGAGCAACAGCTGGATACGATAGCTGCCGTAAATGAAATTGTTAAAAGAGTAAGTGAAAGAAAGAATCCGGGGCATTAGTGGAACTGTATGGGACATCCATGGAACAGTTAGAAATAGTATAATTAAACTGTAGAAACGATGAAAAGAGGAATGATAAAGTTCCTTTTTTTAATTTAAAGGAGGAGGTGCAATTGCATGAAAGAAAGAGAACGGGACCATATGGATGAAATTTGTAAAGAATATGGAATTAGTCAGGAAACAGATGAAACAGTGGATGAAGATGATGTAGAAGGGGAGTGGGCAGATGTCAAATAGTTGGGATCGAGTACAGGAAGAACGAAAAAAGTTAGTCCAGCAGATCATTGATAACATGAAAAAGGGCTATGTATTGCCCAAACCGGGCTGGGATGAAGGAGCCTTTGCAATTGGCCGGATCAATAACCCTGTATCTCATGCGAGATATCGGGGGATAAATCTTGTGCGACTGTATATAGATCAGATGGCAAATGGATACAAAGACGGAAGATATATGACTTATAAGCAGGCACAGTCGCAGGGATGGCAGGTGAAAAAAGGGGCGGTTGGAATCCGGCTTGAAAAATATCTGTTTGATAAGGTTGTTGAGGAAAAGAATGAGAAAACAGGAGAGATTGAAAAGAAAAGAGTGCGTTTAAGAACGCCTATCGTAAATCAGTTTGTAGTCTTTCACGCATCTCAGATTGAAGGTATTCCGGAATTGGAAGAGAAGGAGCTGGAACCGCTACAACCGGATGAGATGATCGAGATGGCAGAACAGTTTATAAAAACTTCAGAATGTCCGATTGTGGAAACAGGTGAAGGAAGGGCGTATTACTCGCCGGGAAAAGATGAAATCCATCTGCCATATCGGGATGCATTTTTGGATACTCAGTCATTTCTGGCAACGCAGCTTCACGAGATGGTTCATTCTACCGGGCATCCTGGCCGCTTGAATAGAAGCCTGACTGGTGTATTTGGATCCGAGAGTTATGCCAGAGAAGAGCTAAGAGCAGAGCTTGGTTCTTTTTTTATCCAGACAGATCTTGGACTGAATTTTGATGCACAGCATTTTAATTCACATACACAGTATCTTGAAAGCTGGATTTCAGCATTGGAGGATGATCCGAATGAACTCTTTCGTGCGATCAGTGATGCACAGAAAGCGTCAGATTATCTAGAAGAACGATATGAGAGAGAGAAAGAGATAGGGGAAGAATTTACTCAATCAACCGAGAGGCGGGCAGTCGTTTGTGTAAACTGGACTGAAGCAGATGTTTTTGAAAAGGGAAAGATTTATTCTATGGGAGAATTTGACAGCCTGATGAAGCAAGCGGATACAGAGTGGGTAGAAAAGCGGCAACAGGAATTAGAGTCATACAATCATGATGAGGAAGCTGTATGGGATGCATATGATCGTAACGAAATAGACGGAATCCATTTGGGTTACGAAAAAACGGATTTTACAATCTATATGCCGGACGGCAGTACAATTCATGAAAGACAAGATATAGGTGATGGATACGGTGGAGTAATTGATTACCTTAACACAATTCCGGGATATGAAAAGCAGGTCATAGAACTTAGAAAGAGTGTTCACGATGAACAGGATGCTTCGTTGACAGAGCAGGAGCTTGCGACTGTACGAATGGCAGTAAAAAGAGAGAGGAAGAGAGAGGGAGCCGGAGAACAGCATATAAAAGCATGGTTAGATAAGAGGGAGCAGAAATGTAAGGAATTGGGCATTTCTTTTCATAGGGAAAGAGGTGTAGTAATGATGCAGGCATATAATCGTATGAAGAATGAACCTGTAGAGCATAAGGATATGAAGAAGGCAGCATGCCGATAGGAAGGAAGGGTATTTATGTTAGCAATGAATGTATATGTTACACCGTATGAAAAAGACAATTTAAAAGGCTTGGTGTCTGTATCAGTAAATTCAGATGTCAAGTTGAACGGAATCCGGATTATGGAAAGCAATTCTGGAAAGTTATTTGTATCAATGCCATCTTATCAAAATAAGGATGGAGAATTTGTACAGTATTACCATCCAGTCACGAAAGAGTTTCATGATGCATTAGAAAAGAAAATCTTAGATACGTATGAGCTGGCACGTACCGGGAAGAAAGGGAATATTGAAATGGATACAGAGCCAACGGAGATTACTAAGCTACAAATTACTCCGATGGAGAAAAGTAATGTAAAGGGACTGGCAACAGTTACGATAAATAATTGCCTGGCACTGCACTCGATCAGAGTCCTTGGTGGTAAATATGGATTATATCCGTCAATGCCAGCGTATAAGGCATCAGATGGGACCTATCGTGATTTAGTTGAATGTAGTTCAAAGTTGAAATCCAGTATAAAATCTGAGATTCAAAAGAGCATGAAGGAATTGAGGCAGAAGTCAGAAACAAAAACTGATATAACTGAACTGACAGAGAGAGAGTCAGAGGCAATTAAGAGTGCTGCAATGATGGAAAAATCAGAGCCGGGTAAGGGAAAACAGTTCATAAATGATTTTGCTGATATGGAAGAAAGGCGGAATAAGAAAGGTGATGTTGATGCCAGGAAAGCTGCAATGCATCAAAGTCTCTCCGAGTCTCTTGATCAGAAGCAATCTGAAGAAAAAGATAAATCTGAGGAACAAGTGAAGGAGAAGAACAAGGTTACCAGGAAAAGAAAAGCGAGATAATGATACATCGGAAAGAAGAAGCAGGAATCTGTGATACAGAGCACCTGCTTTTTTGCGTGCAAAATTATGAAAGATAGCAGGTGTTCACGGTGAACACCTGCTATCCTGGAAAGGAGACGGAAATGAAGAAAGAAAATACAAGA
>CAVFXS010000015.1:0-11685 GCA_963626805.1 Bacteroidales bacterium H4
TAAATAATCATTTATCAGAGAAATAATTATGATGATATGGACTATCATATCACAAGAATATTGGATATTATTTAATAAATAACAAAATATGCAAAGAAAAGGAAGGCGCATGATGTTTTATGATACATTAAATACAGAGGATCAAGTTTCATACTTAATAAAGCCAATCATAGAAGTGCTACAAGAAGCCGGTGGTCAATTGGAGAGAGCAGAAATTAGGGATAGAATTAGCGAAAAAGACGAGAAGATTGCTGAATTTGAACAAAAGCTATATACATCTAATAAAACCGGTTCTAAATATAAGAAATTTGATTTTAAGTTTAATTTTGCCCTTAAAGAGTTAAGTTATTTGGGATTCCTTACATATGTTAGATATAAACCAGTTGTGACATTAACGGAAAAAGGAGCTGCCGTTGATGTTTCAAATTTTGATGTTAAGAAAGAAGTTCGAGAAAAGGCAGCTGTTTATTGGGAAGAAAAATCAGCTAAGAATAAAGAGAAGAATAGTGTAATGCCAAAAGAAATCGAAGATGAAAACAGTATAAATGCTGATGATATATTGGATGATGTTAAGGTCAAATTGCAAAGTGCAATAGCAAATATGTCTCCTAAGAAATTTGAACAATTCTCGAGAGCATTACTGACTAAAATGGGAGTACAGTTTACGGATAAGGGTATTAAAATATCGAATGATGGTGGAATTGATGGATATGGATATCATACAGACGATGATGATTTCAGAACAACCCGAGTTGTAATTCAATGTAAACGATATAACACAGCACCTGTGAGTGAGCCTGATATAAATCAGTTTTTGGGGGCTATGAATAAATTTCAGGCAGATTATGGAGTGTTTATTACAAATAGCAGATTTACTAATGCAGCAAGGGAGGCAGCAAGAGAAGGTACACCAATAACATTAATTGATGGCAATGATTTGGTAAGGCTTGTTATTAAGTATGAACTTTATATTACACCTGTAACAACATATGTACTTGATGACTTTTATGATGAAGAATAGTTACGTCGGTTATATTAATAGAAAACATATGTGTAACTTCTCTCACTGATTGTATGTCATGCAACTATTTTTTATAGTGCACAATTTTTTCCCAGTTTTCAGGAAAGCCCATTTTGGAAAATAGCAGTTCCTGGCTGATGTGCGGGCAGTTCTTGAGAACGGAATGAATCAATCGTTTGAGCTCAGCTTTAAATTGTTTAAATTCCTGATTGTCAATAAGATAACGCAAAGCAATCACTGCTGCAAATAAATCTTTCTTGCCGATAGCATATTGTCCGTTTTTCTGTGGTATTTGTAATTTACTATGTAAAACCATATCAGGAATAGCTTCATTTACTTGAAATGAATAAAGCCTCTCATTGTGAGCACATACATTTCTACAGCTTGCAAGGATACGGATGAGCTGATGCAACTGAACCTCTGACATATTGGCAAAATTCAGACTAACCTTGGTGCGGATATCCGAAGTCGTATATTGATACATTTTTGAAATTTGTCCAAACGTAAGTGCATTGGTTGCTACCCATAAAGGGACATTTCCATACACTGTTGCATGATGAGTGATATAACTATAGTTGCTTGGCAAGGCGATAGTTTTACTTAAGGTAGTAATCAGGCGATTTATTTTGCTTTGATTTCTGCGAGTATAGTTATAATTACCTGCAGTTAAATATGCCGTCTGTTGTTCTCCATATTTTTCGCAAAAGTAGTAGGAAAGCATGGATTTCAACTGTCTTTCTACATGTAAGATATATTTTAGAAAGAGCGTTCTTAATTCTTCGTCAAAGTAATAGAAAGCGGTAATTTCTTCAAAAGTAACACCATGTAGATAATTACCGGATGGTTTATGTTTAAATAAATCCTTATAACCGCCGATTAATGAAAAATAGCCTAACTTTTGTAAAGTGGTTTTAGCAAATTCAGGGTCAGAAATAATAAGCTGTTTTTCTTTTTCAAGCTTTTCGATTTGCTCATCATATGTGTAAAATGTTTTATTAGCCATTTCTGAAGCCTCCTTTATTTTGGCATAAAAAAAGTGGAGCCCACGCATGGAACTCCACCGGCTGCGGGCATCGCAAGTTTCCGCAGCGCAACCACTAAAGATACTATACCATTGATATCTGGCGATGTCAAACAGTATTTTTTTAGTGGCATTAATAGTTTATGCGTTTCTGTGTGTGATATTCTTATTTTGTTCATTTCTGGCATTCAGCCATTTTTCTTTATATTCCAGTGCTTTCTCAGGCTTGTGCTATCTGGCATACAGATTATTCAGATATCCATATACAGATTTCAGATAGTCATTCCCGGAAACATAATTATCATATGCTGAAACAGCAGTATCAGACGAAGTTGAATCAGAATTACTGGTATCCATAGCAGCATCGATAATACTCTCTGCATCCAGCAGATTCTTTTCGGCATCTACTGGTTTGCCCTCCTTTAAAGCAATTATTCCGGCGGCAAGCCGGCAACAGCCATAATCCAAAGTGGTGCTACCTTCGTTATCTGTCACAAGAGCATCATATTGATTAAGGACAAGCCTTGCAAGCTCTAAATCGTCAGCAAGTATCAGCATATTTACAAGGTTAAGCATCTGTTGGAGCATATCGTGCGTTTCAATTATGCCGGTGCCAGCATATGAAATCCTTATCTCAAATGCCTTGTGTAAGGCTTCGGTCGCTTTATCAGCTTTTTTAAGTGCAAGATATACATTGGACAGATTGTTGTAAAGGTTTGACAGCAGATTAGCATAGCGTTTCTGATTCATAGTGTTCATAGCGTCTGCTTCATTTTCAAGCAGGTGTATAGCTTTTTCACGTTTTTTTACAGCCACACCATAATCTTTTCGCATGTATGCAAGCTCTGCTTTGTAGTCTAAAAGCAATGCTCTGTCACAGACAGAATCAATATGCTCCTGTTCCATAATATATGATATCCGGTCAGCCAGTTTTGGCATATAATCCCTGACCGAGTATTTTTCAAGATATGGAAACATATCCTGAAGGAATAACAGATAACAGGCAGAATTATCATTGATGATGTTTTCTACAACACTTATCATAGCTTGTATCGTATTATCAGGCTTTCGGACTTCTAAGCCATGCATCAGGCAGATTGTATGAAGGCTGTTCACAAGTGTCTGACAATTGGAAATGCAAGGCTTTAATTCTTCATATATGATTTCCTGTATCAGAGGATGCAGGTTTATTTTCTTATTTTCTATGTCATCCGTTATAAAACCATATCGAGCAAGATAATTAACATCATGCAGAGAGGCAAGCTGCAGCCAGTTTCTGAAATGATTCTTATATATACCGGATATCGGAAGAAGTGACAGGTTCTTAAGTATATCGGTCTGTGAAGAATTAAGCCGGTTGATCTGCATAAGAATACGCAAATGTTCAATCATAAGCCCCTCATGATAATCCCCATCTTTATATAATTCCACATCTTCACTGTCCGTGATATTAAGCCCACACATCTTTAGTTCATGCAGCAATTCATCAGGCTCAAGACCGCCTGCTGCAAGTGAAAGAGCTGATAATACGACAGTCAGGGTGTGGGAATGAACTTCTCTTATTATCTGTTTAACTGTTTCGGTATCATCATCTGAATAAGGACAATGCGAAGCAAAAAGCTGTAAAAGGTCTTTTTCAGATGCTATTTCTTTAATCTTAATAGAAGCATATTGTTTTACTTCACAGCGTGTCGTGACAAGCAATTGGAAATCATTCTTTACAAATTCTTTGAAAAAATCATCATCCTTAGGCAGTACATTAAAGTTATCCAGTATCACAAGGCTGTCCTGATGCAGAGAGCGTAGCAGCCAGTAATGTGAGTCAAATAAAGCATCCTCATCCATATCCGATGTGTCATCTGAAAATTCCATAGATGCAATGTCTTTTCGCAGGCTGCCAGAATAAAACAGGTAGATGATATTGGTATATTTCTTTTTATTCTTGCTGGCATAATATTTTGCCAGTTCACTTTTACCTATTCCTGCGATTCCATTTATGAAAACAACGGATTCAGAAGCAAGCAGTCTGCCACATTCTTTTATCTCATCATTTCTTCCGATGAATTCTTTCACAACAACTGGAAGACGATTACTTAGCAGAATGTCAGTAAGCTCAGGTGAATACAGATTCTTTCTGTTATGGTCAGATAATATGGCATAAAGCATAACATCTGTAAAGAATATGGCGTTATCCTCAATGGCAATTAATTCATCAGCTTTAGTAATGCCAATTATTTTTCGGCTGTTATTAATCATATCTTCCATCAAATATCTTGCATTAGAAACATTTATAAGATTAGGAATAATCTTGTTTTCAAAGTCCGTAATCATTTGATTACGCCCGGTATCATCTTTGTATTCGTTCAGAATATCTACAGGAACAGGTCTTGCTCCATTACACCAGCGGCTGAATGTGATGTTATCTTCTAAGGATTCACCATAGTCAGAGGCTTCATCCGAAAGGCAGAGCGAAAACAGGTCACGCACAAGTCGGTGCTGTGTATAAGTCTTTATTTTATTGTCAAGTAATGCACCTGTCACATGTGCAAATGTCAATTGATTTTTCATACTTTCTCCATGTCTATGTCAACTTCCGGTCAACATGCCGTCAATGTGTTTCATTCTCAAAATTCACTATCATTATCACAACAAAATATAGCCAGCAGACATCAGAAGATATCTGAAACGGCTATAAACATTATAGCATAGAACAAACATATGTTCTACAACTTTTTGTACATTGAAAACTAAATGAGCTTTATCATATGCCAACAGAACCAGCGAAGATGTTTCCGGTAGGAAACGGAGCAGGTGAAGACACTTCCGTCAAGGGTGGGAAACGGACTCGAACAGGAGTAGCCCACAGGTCACGAAGAGATTCGGGGGACTAAAGGTCAATTGTGAGACTGACAGCATGTGGTATGTAGAAAGCCAAAATTAAATGTAGGTATAGCATAAGGAAACACTGAAAGAAGAGGAGGTGATGATGGGATGGCTAAAGTGAATGAGAATAAAGCATTACTTAATGTTAAAGAATTATGCAGCTATTTAGGAATAGGACAGACGAAAGCCAGAGAATTACTGGGAAATCCTGCAAATGGTTTTACAGTAAGGATAGGAAACAGACTTTATGCACATAAGCAGAAACTGGATTTATGGCTGGTAAATCAGATATTATAGATAGCCTGCAGGAGGGGCTGGTAATGCAAATACACATTGAAACCAATAAAGTTTTATGGTAGAATAGGAACGATATTTGGAATCCTTCCTACTCTACACAAGGAAGGAGAAACAAATGGGAAAATCCATTAATAATAAAGAATTAGGTAAAGGCATATCGCAGAGAAAAGATGGTCTTTATCAGGGAAGATTCGTTAATCGTTTTGGAAAGAAGCAGACAGTATATGCAAGAACGCTGAATGAGGTAAGGCAGAAGCTTAGAGAAAAGCAATATGAAGATGAGAAAGGTCTTAATGTAGTTACTAAGGATATGACACTTGATGAGTGGTTTGAGATATGGATGGATACATGTAAGAAGAATTGCAGGGCATCTACCAAGGAAACATACAGAGGACATTATCGTAGAATTCAGAAAGCTTTGGGATGGCGTAAGCTTACATCACTCAATCTTGTAATTATTCAGCAGGCAATTAATGAACTTAATAGTGACAATGAGAGAAAGAATTCTAAGAAGATACTCGTTGATATGCTGAATAAGGCTATTGACTCAGATTTGCTTATTAAGAATTGTGCCAGACAGGTTAATATTATTGTTTCTAAAGAAGAAAAGAAGGAACGACGGGTTCTCACCCGGAGTGAGACAGAGTTATTCCTTAATTATGCTAAAGATACATTTTATTATGATATGTATGTGTTAGCTCTTGATACAGGAATGCGTATAGGAGAATTGATGGGGCTGAAATGGTCGGATATCGATTTTGACAGGAAACTGTTATATGTAAGACGTTCACTGTGTTATTTTCACAAGGAAGGCAAGTATGTATTTGAATGGCATGATACCAAGACGCACAATAGTAAACGAACTATTCCATTAACAAGCAGGGCACTGGAAGCACTAAAAAGACAGAGAATCCGCAGAAAGGAGATTTTGTTGAAGAATGCTGCCAATGCACAGGATGAATACAGGGATTTGGTTTTTGTAACCAGAAACAATAGACCTACACAACAATTTGTTGTACAGCAATGTATTGATTTGGTGGTAAAGAAAATTCAGAAAGAACATTCTGGATATGAAAAAGTATCACCACATACTTTCAGACACACATTTGCAACAAGAGCTATAGAGAATGGTATGCAGCCTAAAAGTCTGCAGAAGATTCTAGGACATGCCTCATTACAACTTACTATGGATTTGTATTGCCATGTGACTGATGATACTCTTTATAGTGAAATGTTGAAAATGGAAGCTGTATAAAAAGTGAGTAAAAAGTGTGTAGTAAAGCATTTATGGAATAATAATAACGGCGCGAAGCCGCATAAACAGGAGGTTTTAAGATACAATGGAACAGTATAAGCAGGAATTTATAGAGTTTATGGTAGAGAGTGAAGTATTGAAGTTCGGTGACTTTACATTGAAGAGCGGAAGAAAGTCTCCGTTTTTTATGAATGCAGGTGCATATGTAACCGGTACAAAGCTGATGAAGCTGGGTGAATATTATGCAAAGGCAATTCATGAGACATATGGCGATGACTTTGATGTTTTATTCGGACCTGCTTATAAGGGAATTCCGATCAGTGTTGTGACTGCAGTCGCATATGCGAAGCTGTATGGCAAGGAAATTTGTTACTGTTCCGACCGGAAAGAGGAGAAGGATCACGGTGCAGATAAGGGCAGCTTCCTCGGAAGTAAATTAAAAGACGGTGATAAGGTTATTATGATTGAGGACGTTACCACCTCCGGAAAGTCCATGGAAGAGACCGTGCCGAAGGTAAGAGGCGCAGCGGATGTAACGATCAAGGGACTTATGGTATCCTTAAACCGTATGGAAGTAGGTCTTGGCGGTAAGGTCAGTGCGCTGGAAGAAATCAAGGAAAAATACGGATTTGATGCACATGCGATCGTTTCCATGGCTGATGTTGTGGAATGTCTGTATAACAAGCCATGTAATGGGAAAATAATTATTGATGATACATTAAAAGCAGCGATTGATGCATACTATGAACAGTATGGAGTAAAATAAAAATCTGAAGGAGGATTGATTCATGACAGAGAATACTTATAAGAAGATGGCTGATACGGGAATTGCAAGTCTGGTAGTCGGAATTGTTGCTATCTGCAGTGGGGTTGCATTAGGTGTACTTATGATTGTTAATGGGGCAAGACTCATTAAGGCAAAATCAGAGCTTACATTCTAAGCAATCGGGACAACAGGAACAGTTTGCGTTTCATAGAATGAAGGATGAAAGGGAGGCCGATGGCTTCCCTTTATGTTGACTTATTTCCTGTATGAAAGTTGAATAATGGGAAAGAGTTGTGGATGTGAATAGGATGGAAAGATGGATAGCAGAAGGAAATTTCGTATATTATGCCTGATACTGTTTGTGATATATGTTCTGGCAATTATTTACTTTTTGCTTTTGAGTGATATATATGGCAGAACAGAAGGGTATCTGGACTATCGGTACAATCTGGTTCCGTTTCTGGAGATCAAACGGTTTATACATAGTGCAATCAGCGGAGGGAGTATTCATTTCAAGGATATATGTATAAATCTGATTGGAAATGTAGTTGCATTTGTGCCGTTTGGAGCATTGGTACGCTGGGTGCGTAACAAGAAGACGGGGGCGTTGGTTGCAATCCTGTATACATTTTTATTCAGTCTTTGCATTGAGCTGGTGCAGCTGGTGACAAAGGTGGGAGTGTTTGATGTGGATGATCTGATCCTGAATACTCTCGGGGGGGCAATCGGATATTTGTGTTACCGGGTGCTTCGGGCAATTGACAGGAGGAAATACGAGAATGACAAAAAGAAAGCATAAGGCATATAAATTTCGGGGATTATCGCATTCCGTGGATGGTATGATCTCCTGTGGATTGGGTGCGGTATCCGTATGTGCTACGATTGTGGAAATGATCCTGACGATCCGGATGCGGGGAGCCGCCGGCAGAGGAGCAGGATATTTAGGGTTTGTTGCATTTTTATTTTCGGTTGTGGGTACGATATTTGCAGCCATGAGCTGGAAGGATCAGGAGACCGAGGATGTGTCGAAGCGTGTTGGGACCCTGATGAACGGATGTATGATTCTGATCAGCGTAGCGTTGATCGTTCTTGGAATCATAAACTGGAATTAGACAGGAAAGGAAACAGATAAATGAACTATCAGGAGTTATGGAAAGAAGACAATGAGGCAATCCGGGAGCGGTATGAGCTGGCATTGGAACGGATAAAGATGATCCGGGAAGAACATACCGTATTGGCGGAGCTTCAGGATTATTTTATACAGGCTGCAAATGTGGTTGAAACAGCTACGGAATATCTGGATTTTGATTATCGGCAGTATTCTATGGAGGAGCTGGAGGCAGGGAATCAGAGACTGTATGGAGAATTGCAGGCGGAGGCTTATGAGAAGAGCTATGCCAATCCGCAATATGCGGAAAAACAGCTGGGGGACAGCGGAAAGGTATTGAGCTTTCTGTATACAGAGTTACTCTCATTACACAGATATGCAAGAGAGAGCAGATGTTCAGAGCTGACCATTCATATGGAGCTACTGATTGAGATTTATAATTTATATGAGGATCAGGATGCCTTTGATATCCGGGAGGTGCAGAAGGCAATTTATTATTTCTATTATGATTATTGTGATGTGCTGGTGCCTGACAGAACACAGGAGATGTATGATCCCCGGTTAGACCGGTATGTTCAGCTGGTAGAGCAGGCGGATCTGTCTGATTTACGCTATCTGTATGGATACGGGGAAGCTGTTTCCGCAAATGAGATCCGGACAGCGCAGTATATGAATCAGCTCTCACAGGAGGAAATCGACCGGCTGGCATTCGTATATACGGATGGATACCGGGAGGGCTTCGAGATCGCAGGAATCGATCTTTCAAAGAAGAAATATGTAAATCTGCATTATGCCGTGGGGCAGGAGCGTATGATCCGGGCAGCAATCCGGCAGTTCCGGGAGCTGGGACTGGAACCGATCATATGCCTTCCGGCCATCAGCCGACTGAATCAGCGGCAGAATCGTCGGAATGGTGTGACGGCAACGCCGGTGAACCGGCAATATGATTACGACCATCGATATGATGAAGGAATCTATCTGGACTCTGCACTGATAGAGCGGAAGCTGGAGGTACTGGAGCAGTCCTATGAGATGTATCGTGATTTCATGCAGGGCTATGCGGGACCGGCAGTTGTGGAGACCTTTGGCGAGGCACCGTTTGAGCCGGTTGAGAAGCCGGAAGCGATTGCACTTACCAGGAAGCAGCAGGATTTATCGGTAGAATATACCGCACAGGCCGGACGGCTGGTGAATCGTTACATTAACCGTGAGACATACAGCTTTACGATCATTGCTTATCCGTCACCGGAGATCGGGGATGAGTTTGAAGAGATTTTCCGTGAGACAACGAAGATCAATACGCTGGATAAGAAGCTGTACCGGAACATTCAGGAGGTCATGATCAACGAGCTTAATCAGGCTGAGTTTGTAAGGGTTCAGGGTACCGGGAAGAACCGGACGGATATGAAAGTGATGATGCATATCATGGAACATCCGGAACGGGAGACGAATTTCGAGAACTGTCTGGCAGATGTGAATATTCCGGTAGGAGAGGTGTTTACGTCACCGAGACTGACCGGAACGGAGGGCTGTCTGAATGTCAGTGAAGTATATCTGAATGATCTGAAATTTGTGGATCTGGAGCTTCATTTCAAGGATGGAAAGATTACGGACTATACCTGTGGAAACTTTGATCAGGAGGAAGCGAATATCCGGTTTGTAAAGGAGAATCTGCTGCAGAACCGTGAGACACTTCCAATCGGTGAGTTTGCAATCGGAACGAATACGACTGCCTATGTAATGGCGAACCGATATCAGATCGTGTACAAGCTGCCGATTCTGATCGTTGAGAAAATGGGACCGCATTTTGCGGTGGGAGATACCTGCTATAGTTACAGTGAAGAGAACCGGCTGTATAATCCGGATGGAAAAGAGATCGTTGCGAAGGATAATGAGTGCTCGATTCTGCGGAAGGAAGATGAGAGTAAGGCGTATTTCCACTGCCATACCGATATCACAATTCCATATGCGGAGATCGGATCCATCCGTTCCGTTCATGCAGACGGAACCGAAGTGGAGATCATGCGGGATGGAAGATTCGTACTTCCGGGTACGGAGGAGCTGAACCGCCCGTTAGATGAAGCCGGATTATAAGACCGGATGATCGAATGACAGGATCGGTTTGATAAAAGCATTCGATAAAATATAAGAGATAGAAGACGGATATCCCCCGGCTGTGAATATTCACAACCGGGGGTTTTACTGAATGTTACTGAATGGCAGTCTCCGCATAGCTGGTATCGACCAGATCCTCATAAGGAGCATAGGCATCCAATTCGCCGGCTTCATTTAAGATGTTTTCCAGAAGCAGGAAGCTGTCTTCTTCGAAGATCAGATTATCCTTCCAGGTATCCTGTGCAGCGTAACGTTCTACGATTACAGTCAGGGTAGCCAGATCTGTTTCTGCAAACTGCGGTGCAATGACCTCTGCAATTTCCTCCGCTGAATGGGAGTTTACATAGTCCATACCTTTCTGCAGGGCATTGGTAAAGCTCTGGATGATGTCCGGATGAGCTTCCATGTAGCTCTGTTTTGCACAGTAAGCAGTGTATGGCACATACCCACTGTCGACACCGAGGGAGGCAACGACATAGCCGGCACCTTCCTGCTCAAGAGCGGTAGCGGATGGCTCGAATTCTATCGTGTAATCTCCGGTGCCTCCGGCAAATGCACCGGACGTATTGCCGAAGTCGATGTTCTGTACCAGAGTGACATCGGTTTCCGGATTGATGTTGTTTAACTTCAGGATGTATTCCAGCACCATCTGTGGCATGCCGCCCGGCCGGCCACCGATGATCTCTTTGCCTACCAGATCGGACCAATGGAAGTTATCGATAGCTTCTCTGGCAACCAGGAAGTTTCCGGCCCGCTGGGTGAGCTGGGCGAAGTTTACAGCATAGTCCTCAGCTCCCTGATTGTAGAGGTAAATGGAGGATTCAGAGCCCATGAATCCGATGTCTGCCTCATCGGCAACCAGAGCACTCATGGTCTTATCTGCACCGAAGCCGGTGACCAGATTAAGATCAATGCCTTCTTCCTCAAAATAACCGAGCTCGATCGCAACATACTGTGGGGCATAGAAAATAGAATGTGCCACTTCATTTAAGGTGACGGTTGTGAGATCTGACGAGCTTTGATGGCAGCCGGTACACAGGCAGGCAAGCAGGGTGCACAGGCACAGGATCGCTGTCAGACGTTTAAGATTGTATTTCATAAAAACTCCTGAGAGATATTTACGGATATTATATTCAGGAAACGGAGAAATGACAATCAGAATTACTTGAGTTTCCGCAAAATGTAATTAAAAAATAGTTATGTCTTCCCAGAGCACCAA
>CAVFXS010000016.1:0-4734 GCA_963626805.1 Bacteroidales bacterium H4
CTAGGGCGGATTAGGGACTTTCACCCATTAGAAACGTGCGCCGCAAGGCGCACCACCACAAAAAGAGGTAATCCACTCTTTTCAGGATTACCTCTTTCAAGCTTACTTTTCTATATCCTTATTAACCTGCCGGTAGCAGACTTCATTAATTTATCGAACAAGTCATTTTCGACAATCTCCGTCCTTACTACTTCTTTGCCTTACTTCCGGCGGTCTTTGCTTCGACAGCCGGTGCCTTCTTCGCTGCTTTCTTCGCTGATTTCTCCTCTGCCTGCTTCTCCAGATATACCTTATTATCTACATAATCATACTTAAATACAACGACAGACAATGGTGGCAGTGTAAAGGAAATATACTGCTCCCTACCGTCACATGAACCCGGAATCGCCTGCAATGGCTTCTTATTAACTCTTCCTTCGCCCTCGAACTCCTCTGCATCGGAGTTTAAGATCTCTGTATAGCTTCCCAGACATGGTACACCTACCCAGAAGTTCTCGCGTTCCACCGGTGTGAAGTTACATACAAACAGTAACTGATCCTTCGCAGTAGAACCTCTCCGGATAAAGGATACCTGGCTGTGCTCATTATCATTACAGTTGATCCATTCAAAGCCCATCGGATCACAGTCATTATAGTAAAATGCATCATACTTCTTATACAGGGCATTCAGCTTCTTCACGAAGTTCTGTAGTCCCTGATGTCCCGGCTGATCCAGCACATACCAGTCAAGGCTTCGTGCCTCGCTCCATTCCCGTTCCTGTCCGAACTCCTGTCCCATGAACAGCAGCTTTTTGCCCGGATGTGCATACATGAAACCATAAGCGGTCTTTAAGTTTGCGAACTTCTCCGGCATGGTTCCCGGCATCTTTAAGAGCATGGAGCACTTTAAGTGTACCACCTCATCATGGGAGATAACCAGAATAAAGTTCTCGGAATATGTGTACATCAGACTGAAGGTCAGACGATTATGGTTAAATGACCGGAAATAAGGATCCAGCTTCATATATTCCAGGAAATCGTTCATCCAGCCCATGTTCCATTTATATAAATAACCCAGTCCGTCCATGGATACCGGTGCGGTAACACCTGCCCATGAAGTAGACTCCTCTGCGATCATCAGTGCTCCCGGAACCCGTTCCTCTACCATCCGGTTCAGATGCTGCATAAATGCAATGGCATCCAGATTCTCCTTGCCGCCGTTCTTATTCGGCAGCCATTCTCCATCCTGCTTTCCGTAATCCAGATATAACATAGATGCAACTGCGTCCACACGCAGACCATCGATATGGAACTTCTCAAGCCAGAACAATGCATTGGCAACCAGGAAGTTCTGTACCTCATTTCTGGCGAAATCAAAGATATAGGTACCCCAGTCCGGATGCTCTCCACGTCGTGGATCCGGATGCTCATACAGCGGCATGCCGTCAAATCGTCCCAAACCATGTGCATCCTTCGGGAAGTGTGCCGGTACCCAGTCCAGAATTACATAGATCCCGTTCTTATGCATATAATCCACAAAATACATAAAATCTTCTGGCAGACCATAACGTCTGGTCGGTGCATAGTAATTCGTTACCTGATAGCCCCAGGAACCGTCAAACGGATACTCTGCGATTCCCATCAGCTCAATATGCGTATAACCCATTTCCTTAATATAATCGGCGATCATCGGTGCCAGCTCCCGATAGCTGTAGAAGCCGTTATCACTGTCCTCGATGGCCTTCTTCCAGGAACCCAGATGCATCTCATAGACTGCCATCGGCTTCCGAAGCGAATCTGTCCGCTTTGTATTCTGCCGCTTCTCGATCCATGCTGCATCCTTCCACTTATGCTTGCTCAGATCTGCGACTACGGAAGCATTATCCGGACGGAACTGGCAACAGTTGCCATATGGATCTGCCTTATAGATCAGCTCATCAAACCGGGTCAGAATCTGGAACTTATACACAGCTCCTTCCTTTACTCCAGGAATAAACAGCTCATGAATGCCGGATGCTCCCATCATATTCATCGGATGAAGGGCCCCATCCCACATATTGAAATCACCCACGACACTGACACGGCGTGCATTCGGTGCCCAGACTGCAAAGTAGGTACCCTCTACACCGTTTAACTTCATCGGATGTGCACCCAGCTTCTCATAGATCTCATAATGCTTGCCCTCTGCAAACAGATAGATATCCATATCGCTGATCTGTGCCTCAAATGCATATGGATCCGCCAGTGTTACGGTAGACCCATCCTCATAGGTTGTCTCAAATACATAATTCTTATAAACCTTTTTCGGCAGATACAGACCGAAGAAACCATCTTCTCCGACCGGCTCCAGCTCCATTACGTTCTTACCGGTACTGCTCATAACCTTTACGCTGACCGCATGTGGCTTGTAGGTCGTAACTACCTGTCCTTTATCATAATCGTGAAGTCCCAATAACTTCTTTGGATTGTTATTCTTTCCTGCAATTAACTCATCATACTGAATCCAGTTAATCCATCGTTGCAGTTTTTCGTTCATACCCATATACCTCTCTTCCTTTTTATGAATAAATTCCATACATAAATTGTCTTACTAATTCCCAGATCGTATGCGGATCCCCCAGCTGTTCCGAAGATACACCACGCTCGTCCATAACCAGGATATAATGACTGAGTACACCCTGAAAGCTGATGGCAAACTGCTCCTGCCTGCCATTCATATTCCCCAGCTTGTCTCCTGCACGTATGAAAAAGTCCGTAGTTGCCTGAAATATCCGCTTCATATACGGTGCAACCGCCTTAAATGCCTCATTCTCTCTGGCTGAATAATTCAGACTCAGCAGAAGGAAATAAAGCTCCCGGTTCTCCTGTGCAATCCCCACAAATGTACATGCCAGCTGATACAGGGTATCCTTCGGATCCCCCTGATAGCCGGCTGCAACCTGCTCCATCCGCTCACAATACGGCTCACAGGTCTCCCGGATCAATGCTTCCAATAATCCAAGCTTACTCTTAAAATAATAATATAAGGTCGGTTTTGTAACTCCTGCAGCCGTTGCAATCTCCTGCACTCCCACTGCATCATATCCTCTTAGATAAAACAAATGAATCGCACACGACAGAATCCTGGTCCGGTTATCTGCCCCATCTGCCAAAGGCCACTCCCCCTTTATCCATTACCATAATTTCAGTATACCAATCGGTATATTTCTTGTCAATGTGATAATGACAAATGATTGATTGACAAATAATTTATATGTCTCTATACTGGTTTTGTATTCTATTTATCATGCATAGATTTATGCAGAAAAACCAAAGGAGGGCTTATTATGTGGGCTTACGAAAGTGTTTTTTATCAGATATATCCATTGGGCTTCTGCGGTGCTCCATTTGAAAATGACGGGGTGCAGGAATCCCGTATTTTAAAGGTCATCGACTGGATTCCCCATATTCAGAAATTAGGTGTCAATGCCATCTATTTCTCTCCGGTGTTTGAATCCGACACCCATGGTTATAACACCAGAGATTATACAAAGATTGACTGCCGTCTCGGCACCAATGCGGATTTCAAAAAGGTCTGCGATGCCTTACACGCTGCCGGAATCAAGGTGGTACTGGACGGTGTATTTAATCATGTCGGCCGTGGCTTCTGGGCATTCCAGGATGTCTTAAAAAACCGTGAAAACTCGCGGTATAAGGACTGGTTTGCACGTATTGCCTTTGACGGCAACTCCAACTACAATGACGGCCTCTGGTACGAGGGCTGGGAAGGCAACTACGATCTGGTCAAATTAAATCTTCGGAATGAAGAGGTCATCCAGCATATTTTATCCTGCGTACAGGGCTGGGTCGATGAATTCGATATCGATGGCCTGCGTCTGGACGTCTGCTATTGTCTGGATCGCGATTTCCTGAAACGGTTACGCAGCTTTGCTAATCAGGTAAAGCCGGAATTCCTGCTTTTAGGGGAACTGCTTCACGGCGACTACAACCAGTTCGTAAATGATGAGATGTGCCATAGTGCTACCAACTACGAATGCTATAAGGGTCTGTATTCCAGCTTTAACAGCATAAATATGTTTGAGATCGTTCATTCGCTTCTGCGTCAGTTTGGTCCGGAGAACTGGACCCTGTATAAGGGAAAGCATCTGTTAAGCTTCGTTGATAATCATGATGTCAGCCGAATTGCCAGCACCCTGACAAATGAGCGGCATCTGCCTCTTATCTATGCCATGGCATTCGGTATGCCGGGTATTCCATGTGTCTACTATGGCAGTGAATGGGGTGCAAAAGCAAATAAGAGCGAGGGTGATCCGGCTCTGCGGGCCTGCTTTGATGCTCCGGTCGAAAACGAGCTGACGGAATGGATTTCCAAGCTGGCTCATGCTAAACGTAACAGCAAAGCCTTAAACTACGGTGCCTTTAAGTCGCTGGTACTGACGAACCGCCAGTGCATTTTCGAACGGGAATGTGACGGCGAACGGGTCTTGGTCGCTATCAATGCAGATGAGAATCCATATACCGCACACTTCGATGCAAGAGCCGGTCAGGCTGTTGATCTGATTACCGGAGAACCGCATGATTTTGGCGGCGGCAGTGAGCTTCCACCATACAGTGCTTATTTCTGGAAGACCGAGTGCTAGAGCGCGGATTATTTCAGGAACTTTCAGGAAACCTGTAGCATGAGACACAACTACATAGAAAATCGGGTAGGAGGTAGATAATTATTTTATCTACCGACCTCCCACACCACCGTAC
>CAVFXS010000017.1:0-69857 GCA_963626805.1 Bacteroidales bacterium H4
TGGCGGAACTGGCAGACGCACAGGACTTAAAATCCTGCGGGACTAACCTCCCGTACCGGTTCGATTCCGGTCGCCGGCATTTATTATGCCCAGATAGCTCAGTTGGTAGAGCAGAGGACTGAAAATCCTCGTGTCGCTGGTTCGATTCCGGCTCTGGGCATTTAATTTTATAATTTATATTTATGCGCGAGTGGCTCAGTTGGTGGAGCACGACCTTGCCAAGGTCGGGGTCGCGGGTTCGAGTCCCGTCTCGCGCTCTTTTTATGGGGCTGTCGCACTAAGTAATTAGCACGCAGTTCCTTTTTCATGCATAAAAGCAACTGCCGGGCCTCGAAAGAATCTGGCAATCGGTGCAGGCGACAGCGCCCGCCGGACGCCGGACACCCCATTGCGCATGAGAAGAGAATTTCGCGTGAAGCTGGCATAAATCAATAGATTTTAGGTGTCGAATTGTGAAAGTCCTAGTTGTGAAAACGAGAGGCGTGTGTTAGAATAAAACTATGTCAAGGGTAAATTGGTTAAGGAGGTTATGACATATGGAGAAGATAGCAAAGGTACAAATGACAGCAGACCAGTTCCGCAGGATCAATCGGTATACGCTAACGATTTTGGCAGCGATTAAGGTTTTGATGATCTTGTTATCGATATTACATTTAGCTACAAGTAATTTTAATGGTCGGGATATTGCAGTAATTGTGACTGTAGCATTGATGCTGGTTGTGGATCTGATAGGATATGCAGTTGCAAAAGAGAGTAAGAAAGCAATGCAGATATTCAGTGTTGCATGGATGATTGCATTCGGAGCAGGCGTTTTCCTTGCAGCAACGGATCCGATCATTTTATTGTTCCCGGCATTAATTGCATTGATGCTTTATCTGGATCCGAAAGCCGTAGCATGCTCCATCGTATATTTCGTTTTGGTTTACATAGGAAAGTGGGTCACAATGGCAGTGAAAGGTGAGTTGACCAGAGCAAATCTGGATTCCTCAGTTCTGGAGGTGATTGGTCTGATTGCGGTATGTTTCAGTGCATTTGCGGTTACAAGGCTGTTGCTGCAGTATATTGCGGAGAGTCAGAAGCAGGTGACAGAACAGGCAGGAAAGCAGCTGGCGGTTGCATCAAATGTTGAGGCGACAGCAGGTGCGATCAGTGAGCGGTTTGAGGATATCACGAATGAACTGGTAGAGATTGTACGGCAGGTAGAAAGCAATAATCAGGCAATTTCCAATATTGCAGAAAGTACCGAGGCGACAGCAGAAGCGATTCAGGGACAGGTAGGTATGACCAATGATATTAAGCAGTGTATTGATGTGACTGCGCAGAATGCAAACGATATTATTGATATTACAGATAAGGTATATGATGTAGTCAGTGAAGGTATTGAAGCTGTAGAGGGGTTACAGGAGCAGACCGGCATGGTGAATGAGCAGACAGAGGAAACTACAGAGGCTATCCAGAAACTGGCGGAGAATGTGGATGAGGTTAACAGCATTACAAAGGCAATCCTGGATATTTCCAGCCAGACGAACCTGCTGGCACTGAACGCTTCTATTGAGGCGGCCAGAGCCGGAGAGGCCGGAAAGGGCTTCGCTGTTGTTGCAGATGAAATCCGGAATCTTGCAGAGCAGACAAAAGCATCGACTGAACAGATTACAACAATTATTAATGATCTGACGGCAGTAACGAGAGAGTCTATGGATAAATTGAAGGTTACGGTTGATAGCGTACAGGTTCAGTCAGAAATGGTTGAGAAGGTGAATGCGAGCTTTATGGAGACCTGCAAGAATATTGATGAACTGAAGGATTATACAGGAAGTATTTCAGACAACGTAGATACTGTAATTAATGCCAATAATCACATTGTTGACAGTATCAGTCAATTGTCAGCCAGTGCAGAAGAGGTATCAAGCTCTTCTGAAGAGGGCATGGCAATGAGCAATGTGATTCTGGAGAAGGTTCAGGCATTTGCAACTGCGGTGGAAGAAATGTCCGATATGGTAGGAGCATTATCAACGTCTGTTGGAGCAGGATTAGAAGAATGCCTGGGACAGGCGGAAATGGGAGAATCGGGAGAGGATGCGTAGAAGTATCTGAATACGGTCTGATATAGAAGGGACGGAAACGTATACACATGGGAAACTGGTGTATACGTTTTTGCGTTTACACGCAGTCGAACTGTCAGCGGTTGAATTCAGGAAAAGATTGAAATAGCAGAGAAAACATAGTATAACAGACATAATCAGAGAAGAAAGAAGGATGGAACGAGAATGTACAGAGAGGTATCAAAGCTGATTTTATATCGGGATTTAGGAGAGGACAGTATATTATTTCGTCTGGCAGGTATTTTTGAGGATTTCGACAGGGGGATCTCGGATAAAGATAAAGCAGACCTTACAACCAGAATTTATGTGGAGATGAAACGGTTGCTGGATCTGTCAACCAGTTACGGATTTGATTCTAATCTGTGGCATAATTATCTCGCATTTCTGCTGATCACGAATGAGAACTCATTCAGTATTACCTGTGAAAAGGTTGGTGCGAATGATGGAACGGTAAATACATTTGCAAAAAGCGATTTCCGGATTTTCAAGAAACTGTTTGCCTTTGATTTCGAACCGATTGAACAGGCACTGGAGATTGACTGCTTCTCGACTATTTCCAATTACAGGGCAATTGTGAAAAAGGAGCGGATGTACAACAAGAATGTCAGCGAAAAGGTGCAGGAAGTAAGCCGTCAGATTGAACAGGCAAAGGATGAAGAGGATATTTTCCGGATTGTGACGGAATTTTATAAGGCCTATGGCGTAGGGATGTTTGGACTGAATAAGGCATTTCGGATCCGACATAAGGAGGACGGAGTAGAATTCTGTCCGATCAATAATACAGATGATGTTATGCTGGATGATCTGATCGGTTATGAGATACAGAAGAAAAAACTGGTTGATAATACAGAGGCCTTTGTACAGGGCAGAAAGGCTAATAATGTGTTGCTCTTTGGCGACAGTGGCACCGGTAAATCTACCAGTATCAAGGCAATTATTAATGAGTATTACGATCAGGGTCTTCGAATGATTGAGATATATAAGCATCAGTTTCAGGATCTGTCAACTATCATTGCACAGATTAAGAATCGGAACTACAGGTTTATAATCTATATGGATGATCTGTCATTTGAGGAGTTTGAGATTGAGTATAAGTTTCTGAAAGCAGTGATAGAAGGCGGTGTAGAGACAAAACCGGATAATGTGCTGATCTACGCAACCTCGAACCGTCGTCATCTGATCAAGGAGACCTGGAATGACCGGGATGATATGGAGCATGAGAATGGTGGCGAGCTGCATCGTTCCGATACCATGCAGGAGAAGCTGTCTCTGGTGAATCGGTTTGGTGTCACGATCAGTTTCTCCAGACCGAGCCAGAAGGAGTATTTTGAGATCGTTAAACAGCTGGCAAAGCGGTACGATACCATTCATTTATCCGATGATGAGTTATGTAAGGAAGCGAATAAATGGGAGCTGAGCCACGGTGGTATTTCCGGCAGAACTGCACAGCAGTTTATTAATTATCTGGCAGGACAAAAAGAGGAATAAAGGACAATGACTAAGAAGGAACGTGTGACACAGATCGTTCAGATCTTGAATGAGACCTATTCAACAGAATATAAATGCTATCTGAATCATGAGAATGCATGGCAGCTGCTGATCGCAACGATGCTGAGCGCCCAGTGTACGGATGCCAGGGTTAATATTGTGACAAAGGATCTGTTTGTAAAATATCCGACGCTGGAGGCATTTGCCGATTGTGACGTGAAGGAGCTGGAAAAGGATATTTATTCGACCGGATTTTATAAGAATAAGGCGAAGAATATAAAGGCCTGTGCCAGAAAGCTGATTGATGAATACGGAGGCAAGGTGCCATCCGATATGGATGCACTGGTAAAACTGGATGGAGTAGGACGAAAGACTGCAAATGTGATCCGGGGAAATGTTTATCATGAGCCGAGCATAGTGGTAGATACGCATGTAAAACGAATATCGAAAAAACTGGGTCTGTCAAAGAGCAATGATCCGGCAGTGGTAGAGCAGGAACTGATGAGGGTGCTCCCCAAGGAACAGTGGATTCTGTATAATATTCAGATCATTACACATGGAAGAACGATCTGCACAGCACGGAATCCGAAATGTGAGGAATGCCCATTGAAATCCGTCTGTCATGATTATGAAATAAGGCACAAGAAATCCCTTGCTAAGACTTCGGGGATTTGTTAAGATATTCTCTAATAGAGTCTGCCTGCAGACCGGTAATGGCTTCCGCAGATTTGCGAAGGGCATCCAAAGCGGCAGTATTATCCAGTGTACAATAATAATCTGCCAGCATGTAATAGCAGCCGGAGATATCTGAGCCGATTCTGATACTGTATTCAGCAACCTGAATGGCTTCTTTGGTATAACCGTCTTCTAAGAGAATGCAGGCCCATTGATATAGGGTTCGGATCAGAAGCAGGAAATGTTCATCGCATTCCGAGAGGAATGCGAGATTTGCAATACCATATTGAAGCTTTAGATCGGTATTGGTATATGCATTCAAATTCAGAATCCTCTTGGTATCCAGATCGTGTATTATATTCTCACAGTGTCTGGATGATTCAGAGCTATCTGTACCAAAAGGGAGCAGCTCCAGTGGGATATAAATATAATCCAGTTGGGAGATATCCTGACGTCTGGTTTCATTTGCGGCAGCTTCATTTGCCCAGAACTGTGCAGAACGCTTTTCTGCAATCTTACGGTTGCGCTGGAGATTGTGCATAAGTATAAGACATACGATTGCAAATATTAAAATAAAAGGAATTGGCATAATTTAGGTCCTTTCCGGAAAGAGGTAAATACTATGTTTAACTTCAACAATAAAAAAACAAAAAGAATTGTTTCTTCCATCATTGTTGCAATTATGATAATTGCTATGGTATTGGGCATCCTAGTTTCAAATATAAGCTTTTAAGTAATAACAAAAACAGGATTTTAAAATATATTATCACATTTTCAGAAAAAACCAAAGTAATTCTTTCCTTGAAAAGCATTTGGAATGTGCTAAAATGGAATTTACAGGTATGGAGGATAAGAGGCATGGAAATAAATAATAAGGGTTCGGTATATGGTCTGTTCTGTTTAATGGCAGCCCTTTTGATTTGCCTGACACCGCAGAAGGCTGCGGCAGAGGAGACAGAAGGAGATACCATTTATGACGGAATTTATCTGGATGATATTTCAGTCGGTGGTATGACATCGAGTGAAGCAAAGGCGCAGTATGAATCCTATCTGGAGACCCTGCGGAATGTAACCGTAGAGTTTGATCTGGAGGATGAGAGCTACAGTGTTCCGATGGCAGAGCTTGGGCTGGTGGCGGATGTAGATGCGGCAGTTGAGGAAGCTTATGAGTACGGAAGACGGGGAAATATCTTAAAGCGGTATCGTGAGATCACAGATGTAGCTAAGAATAAAGTAGAGATTCCGGTTTCTTTGAGCCTGAATGAAGAGCATCTGGTGGAGCTGCTGGATGAGAATCTGTCCGATTACATTACACCGGCAAAGAATGCAGGACTGGTATTTTCAGATGGCAGTCTGCAGGTGGTTCCGGGTGAGAACGGTAAGGAACTGAACACAGCCGAGACGGTTGAAAAGCTGAAGGAGGCTGTATCTGCATGGTCTGTCAATGAGACTGAGACCGTGATCCGGATCGCAGTCGTTACCAACGAGCTTGTGCCGGAGCACAGCTCAGAGGAACTTGCATCCGTAACAGATGTGCTGGGGTCCTTTGATACCCATTATTCGGCAGGGGATCCATCCAGAAATAATAATATTATGAATGCGGCAAATAAGATCAGTAATATGGTTGTTTATCCGGGTGAAGAGTTTGATACCATGTCACATCTGCTTCCGTTTACAACGGCAAACGGCTGGAGCTATGCAGGTGCTTATCTGAATGGTGAGGTTATTTCCGATATCGGTGGCGGTATCTGTCAGGTGTCTACCACCTTATACAATGCGGTTCTGAATGCAGAGCTGGAGGTGACAGAGCGGTATCCGCATTCCATGGCAGTCGGTTATGTACAGCTGTCAGCGGATGCGGCACTGAATGAGGGCACCAAGAATTTCCGGTTTGTAAATAATACAGATAACCCGATCTTTGTATATGCCTATGCATCAGGTGGCACCATGCATGTATCGATCTATGGAAAAGAGTATCGGTCAGCGGGGCGGACAGTTGAATATAAGAATGAGATTTTGGAAGTGATTCCGGCAGGTGATCCGATTCAGACGGTAGACGAATCACAGCCGGCTGATTACCGTGAGGTAAAGCAGACAGCACATACCGGTTATCGGGCAAGGCTTTGGAAATACATATATGAGAATGGTCAGTTAGTGGATAAGATTCTGGTAAATACCAGCACCTACAACTCATCGCCGGAACGGGTAGTGATTGGTAATCCGGAGGCAGCTACAGAGGCACCACCGGCAGAACCGGATACCTCAACAGACACACCGGGTGAACCGGCATCAACAGAGGAACCAACTACGGAAGCCCCGACTACGGAAACAGAGGCACCACAATAACAGGAGGCAGAAGCTATGAAGGCGGGAAAGATTACGGAAGTACAGTGCAAGCGTTCTGTTCTGAAGCGGATACCTTCGAATGCAGAAAGGCTGATACAGGGTTCCGGAATCGGCAATGATTATGCGGCCTGGACAAGCAGGACAGGGACTCGACTGGTAACTGCAATGTCAACGATTTCATTTGATACAGCAGAAGCAGAAAAATATGCATTCTGGAAAGCTGTAAATAAGCTGGAAACCAGTGGTGCAGTCACAGGGGCGGTTATGGTAAATCTCATGCTACCGGCAAGGGGCGGAGAGGAACGGATCTGCAGGATTGTGGAGCATATCGCAGAGCTATGCGGGACTTATGATGAAGAATATCCGATTTCTTATGCAGGCGGACATACAGAGCTGTTGGAGGAGCTGCGTGCCCCGATGATTACAGTAATTGCATATGGAGAGCTGGAGGGTAACGAGGAGGCATGGAGCATTCGCAGGGTGCAGCCGGGAGATCAGATCATGATGATCGGTACGACCGCACTTGAGACAACTGCTATGTTAACGGCAGATCATCTGGAAGAGCTGAATCAGCGGTATGCGACAGGGTATCTGGATCTGGCGAGAGCAATATCCGAAAACTTATCCTTGCATAAGGCATTTAAGGTATGTAGGGAATTTCCGGTAAAGTATATACATGATGTTTCGACCGGTGGGGTGTTTGCAGCCCTGTGGGAACTGGGGGAAGGTGCAGACTGTGGACTTAAGGTCCGGTTGAAGGATGTTCCGATTCGGCAGGAGACCGTAGAGGTCTGTGAGTTCTTTGACCTGAATCCATATATGTCCCTGGGGGGAGGAAGTGCACTGATTGTGACAGAAAACGGCGAAGAGCTGGCAGACGCACTGGTGCAGACAGGGATTCCGGCAACTCTAATTGGACAGACTGCAGATAATAATGATAGAATTATAATAAATGAGGAAGATACAAGATATTTAACACCACCGAAGGGTGATGATATATATAAAATCTATAGAAATTGAGGTAAGCAAGATGAGAACAAAAATCCTGAATCTGATTGAAGAAGATTGCAAGTTAACTGCAAAAGATATTGCGGCGATGATCGGTGAAGACGAGGCGGCGGTCGCGGCGGAGCTTGCAGCGATGGAAAAGGAACATGTCATCTGTGGCTATACTTCTATTATTGACTGGGATAAGACGGATAATGAGTTTGTAACCGCTCTGATCGAGTTACGGGTAACGCCACAACGAGGTGAAGGCTTCGATAAGATTGCAGAGCGTATTTCAAACTATCCGGAGGTAGATACAGTATATCTGATGTCTGGTGCATACGATTTTGCTGTGATCATAAAGGGTAAGACCATGAAAGAGGTATCCCTGTTTGTGTCAAGTAAGCTTGCACCAATGGAAGCGGTTGTCGGTACTGCAACCCATTTTGTATTGAAGAAATACAAGGAACACGGAGTAAAATTAACGAATAATTCAAAAGTAGAAAGGTTAGCTGTAATGCCATGAGAGATCCATTATCAAAAAAAGTCATAAATATTAAACCGTCAGGAATCCGTAAGTTTTTCGATATTGTAAGTGAGATGCCGGATGCAATTTCACTGGGCGTAGGAGAGCCGGATTTTGACACGCCATGGCATGTCCGGGACGAGGGCATCTATGCGTTAGAAAAGGGAAAAACATTCTATACCTCCAATGCAGGTCTGATGGAGCTGCGGGAGGAGATTTGTAAATATTATACACGTAAGTTTCAGGCTGCCTATGATCCGGTTCACGAATGTGTGATGACGGTAGGCGGCAGTGAGGGAATTGATATTGCACTCCGTGCAATGCTGGATCCGGGAGATGAGGTTATTATTCCGGAGCCCTGTTATGTATCCTATGTTCCATGTGTGGAGCTGGCAGACGGTGTACCGGTGATCATTCAGCTGAAAGCAGAGAATGAGTTCCGGCTGACTGCAGAGGAGCTGGAGGCAGCGATTACGGATAAGACCAAGATTGTCATCCTGCCATTCCCGAATAATCCGACCGGAGCTATTATGACACGGGCAGATCTGGAAAAGATAGCAGAGGTTATCCGCAAGCATGATCTGTATGTAATGTCGGATGAAATCTATGCAGAACTGACCTATGGACAGAAACATGTTACAATCGCATCCCTGCCAGATATGCATGACAGAACAATTGTAATCAATGGCTTCTCAAAGGCATATGCCATGACCGGATGGAGACTGGGATATGCGCTGGCACCGCAGAAAATATGCGAGCAGATGACAAAGATTCATCAGTTTGCAATTATGTGTGCACCAACCAATAGCCAGTACGCAGCAATTGATGCCGTACGTTATGGGGATAAGGATATTGAGAAGATGGTGCGGGCATATGATCAGAGAAGACATTTTCTGATGCAGACATTCCAGGAAATGGGAATTGAGTGCTTTGAGCCATTTGGAGCATTCTATGTATTTCCATGTATTAAAAAATATGGAATGAAGAGTGAAGAATTTGCAGAAAAGTTATTGTACCAAGAGAAGGTAGCGGTTGTGCCGGGAACAGCATTTGGAGATTGTGGGGAAGGTTATCTTCGTATTTCATATGCATATTCGATTGAAGAGTTAAAGGAAGCACTTGGGAGGATTAAACATTTTATATCACAGTTTGAGTAAGATACAAGGAGAAAAAAATGGCAAGAATTAATGCAGAACATGTAAACACATTTTTGATGGCTGCATCAAAGGTCATTAGTGAAACCTGTAATCTGACACCTAAGGTTGGAAAGCCCTATATTCGTAACAATGCATTTACAAGTGATTCTATCGTTATTATGATCGGTGTAACAGGAGAAATGCAAGGACAGGTAATGTTGGTGTTTAAGAAAACAGTTGCACTGGGGATCGCATCCAAGATGATGTTTATGGAAGTAAAGGAATTAGATGAAATATCAATCAGTGCGATCTGTGAACTGGGTAATATGATTATGGGAAATGCATCTACTGCGTTTTCTGTGAAGAATATTGGGATTGATATTACTCCACCGACCATGTGTGAAGGAAATTTCACGGTATCCGGAGCGGTGGCGAGCATGTGCATACCGATTTATATCAATGATACGGATTTTGTAGAATTGGATCTGTGCATAAAGCAGGATTAAGAGGTATGGCAATGATAAATATAGTGTTACTGGAGCCGGAGCAGGGCGGCAATGTCGGAAATATCGGAAGAACCTGTTTGGCGATCGGGGCGAGGTTGCATCTGATCGAGCCGCTGGGTTTTCGACTGACAGATCGGGAGATCAGGCGGGCTGGAATGGATTATTGGCATAAGGTTGATGTAACCCGATATGATAATTATGAGGATTTTCTGGAGAAGAATCCGGGGGCTGTCGTCTATATGGCAACCACCAAGTCAAAGAAAGTTTATACAGAGGTCAGATATGAAGAGAATGCGTATCTGATGTTTGGAAGGGAGAGTGCCGGGATTCCGGAAGAGCTTCTGATGGAAAACCGCGAACGGTGTGTACGGATTCCGATGTTGCCAGATATTCGTTCGTTGAATCTTGCCAATTCGGTTGCAATTGTCGCATATGAAGCCATGCGGCAGCAGGAATTTAAGCAATTCCAGCTGCAGGGTCAGCTTCATCATCATGAATGGTAGGTATTTGGAGCTTTCTTTAATGAAAATGTGAATTCACTTCCAACGCCGGGGGTACTGGTCAGGGTAATGTTTTCATCATGTGCGTGAATGATCTCACGGATGATAGACAGCCCAAGACCGGACCCCTGTTTGTGTTTTCCGCGGGAAGTATCTGCTTTATAGAAACGATTCCAGACTTTGTTCTGTTTATCCTTATCAATTCCCTGTCCGGTATCCTTCACGGATACAAAGATCTTTTCATTTGCATCGGTAACAATAATCGTAATCGTGGCTCCATGCGGACTGAACTTCATGGCATTATCCACCAGATTATAAAGCACCTGCTGGATTCGTGTCTTGTCTGCACGCACCATGGTCTCACTTGTCTGACAGTTTTTCTTGATAACAATATAACGTTTCTGGCACTCACGTTCGAAAAACTCGGTTGTAGCATCAATGACCTCCAAAATGTCGAAATTGATCAGGTTCAGACGCAGACCGTAGGAGTCGGATTTACTGAGCTCCAGCATACTGGCAGTCAGTTTGGTCAAACGTTGCGTCTCTGAAAGTACGATGTTCAGATATTTTTCCTGATTTTCCGATGGAATCGTGCCATCCAGCATGGCTTCAATATAACCCTTAATAGAGGTCAGCGGGGAACGAAAGTCGTGGGAAATGTTTGCAATAAAGTCACTACGGTATTCGTCCAGCTTGCTCAGCTCGGAAGCCATATATTCCATGTTGGCAGCCAGCTCACCGATCTCATCCTGTGAGGAGATTCCGGTCTGCACCTCAAAATTACCGGAGGCATATTCTTTTGCAACCATATTCAACTGATTCAACGGGCCAATGATTTTTCTGGACAGATAAATCAGAAGTACCATGGATAAAATAATCAGCAGACAAAGGGGAACAGTGAAATTGAGCATCATGGACTGCATGATGTCTGACAGTGGGCTAAATGGAGCATGCAATATAATGGAACCGGCATTGCGGAAATTTTTGCCGGACACGGGAACACCTACCGAGAGCATCTGTTCTGAAAAAATATTATAGAAATTTCCCAGTTTAAAAAAACTGCTTGTCAGGGACCTGGAAGAATCCAAAGCATACAGATTCTCAGGCAGAGTGTCATAGTCTTCCGGATGAGAGATGACCAGTAGATCACCATTGATATCACAATACCAGATTTGAATGTTGAAGTTCGTCTGGAATTTATCGAACTCTGTCTGCAGGTCATCATCAGTAAGTATATTCTTCTGATAGGGAAGGATGAACTGATCTGCAATATAATGTGCCTCGTTGGTGAGTATGGTCTGGCGCTCCGTGATCAGATTCTGCCTGGTAGCATTTGAGGCGTAGAGGATAATGACAATAAAGACCACTATGATAATGACCAGATAGCTTAATGCAATTTTGTCAAAAAAGCGTTTATTCATAATTACAGTACCTCAAACTTGTAGCCGACACCCCATACAGTGGTCAGGGACCAGGACTTGGTTTCCGGAAGCTTTTCACGGATACGTTTGATATGAACGTCAACCGTTCTGGTATCACCGATATATTCATACCCCCAGAGCCGGTCTAACAGCTGCTCACGGGTAAAGACCTGATTCGGCTGGCTGGTGAGGAAATAAAGGAGCTCCAGTTCCTTTGGCGGCATCTCCAGCGTTTTGCCATCGATAATGGCAGTATAATTGGAGATATTTACGATCAGACCGTCATACTCTACATAATCGCCGGTATGGGAAGCCGAAGCAATGTTTAAATTGACCGGACTGGTGATTGCCTGTGCTTGATAGCGGCGCAGAACCGCACGCACACGAGCCACCATTTCATTGGAATCAAAAGGCTTCATGATATAGTCATCGGCACCGATCTTTAAGCCCAGTACCTTGTCAAAAACCTCGCCCTTGGCAGACAGCATAATAATAGGGGTCTGGCTGATCTTGCGGATCTCTGTGCAGACCTCATAGCCATCGATTCCCGGCAGCATGATATCTAACAGTACCAGATGCGGCTGGTATTCCTGAAAGGCCTGCAGGGCATCGTTTCCGTTTCCTTCAATCCGGGTATCAAAGCATTCCTTTACCAGATAGAGAGAAATCAGCTCTGCAATATTCTCGTCGTCATCGACAATCAGTATTCGTTGTTTTTCCATATAGATCTCCTTCTGTAATGTGCAGCGTGGTATGGAAGCATCTAAGAATCAATGCAGTTCCACAATTGTAACACCCATGTCTCCTTCGCCGAATTCTCCGCTTCGGAAGGATGCGACATGTGCTTGTTTCTTCAAATAATCCTGAACCGCCTTGCGAAGTGCACCGGTTCCCTTTCCATGGATGATCCGTACCTGGGACAGGTTGGATAATAAAGCGTCGTCCAGATATTTATCCAGCCGGGAGATCGCCTCATCAACCGTTAATCCGATCAGATTAATCTCCGGCCGGATATTAGCAGCACGCTCCAGATTCATCCGGTGATGGCCGGAGGACTTGGACTTGGTTTGTGGCTGTTTCGGTGTCTCGGTAATCTCGCAGTCTGTAATCGGTAATGTCATATGCAGGATGCCGACCTGAACGGACAGTTCCTTTCTGACATTCGGAAGTGCCAGAACGGTTCCGGTAGTATCCATGCTGATAATATAAACGGTATCGCCGACGCAGAAATCCTCTGCATTCTGACCGGAGCGGCGCTGCTTCTTGGAGCGGGACAGATCCTTATCCAGATTTTTCATCCGGTCACGGATCTTGGAGCGCTGTGCTTCCATGGCTTTGTTATCGGCCTTGGCAGGATTCCGTTCCCATTTCTGGTATTTCCGGATGGACTGGTCTGCGATCTCCTTAGCCTCCTCTAAGATTTCCCGTGCTTCTTCCTTGGCATCCTTTAACAGTTTGGAACGCTGCTGCTCCATGGACTCCTGCTTCGCCTTCAGCTGGTTCCGCAGCGTCTCGACCTCTTCCTGATAGGTAGCAACGAGCTGTTCTTCCTCATCCAGCTTCTTGCGGCTGTTCTCCAGATCGCTGATCAGACTTTCAAAATCGAGTGCCGGAGCATCGATCTGGGTACGTGCCTCCTCAATGATATAATCCGGAAGACCGAGCTTTTTCGATATAGCAAAGGCATTGGATTTACCCGGAATGCCGATACGCAGACGGTAGGTCGGACGCAGAGAGGCAACATCAAATTCACAGCTTGCATTCTCAATCCCTTCCGTAGAGAGGGCAAAGGTCTTCAATTCACTGTAATGTGTGGTAGCAATACAGAGAATACCCTGTGCATGAAGATGCCGTAAGATAGCGATCGCCAGTGCGGCACCCTCGATCGGATCGGTACCACCGTTTAATTCATCAAAGAGCACCAGAGTATCCGGAGCTGCATGCTGAATGATATATACGATATTAGACATATGAGAGGAGAAGGTACTCAGGTTCTGTTCAATACTCTGCTCATCTCCGATATCTGCAAAAACATCCCGGAATACACAGAGCTCCGAGCCCTCAAATGCCGGAATGTGCAGACCGGACTGGCCCATCAGGGTAAAGAGTCCGACTGTCTTTAAGGATACGGTTTTACCGCCGGTATTTGGACCGGTTACGATCAGCATCTGATAAGTGTCACCTAGAGTCAGATCGATCGGAACGACTGTCTTCGGGTCCAGGAGAGGATGCCGTCCCTGTTTGATATTGATATAGCCATGATCGTTAAAGATCGGGCGGGTACCCAGATAGGATTTGGCGAATTTCGCTCTGGCAAAAATGAAATCCAGCTCGGTCAGCAGCTTGATGTTGCACTGGATCGCGGTCAATTCAAAGGCTGCCTGCTCGCTGATGGATGCCAGGATCCGTTCGATCTCCAGCTGCTCTTTATTCTCCAGCTCCTTTAACTCATTGTTCAGATTGACTACCGACATCGGCTCGATGAATAAGGTGGAACCGCTGGAGGACTGATCATGGATCATGCCGGAGAAGCTGCTCCGGTATTCCTGCTTGACCGGAATGCAGTAACGACCGTTTCGCATGGTGATCAGACTATCCTGTAACAGAGTCCGGTTGTTCTGCGAGTTGACAATATTTAAAAGCTGTGTATGAATCTTCTCGTTAATCTGTTTCTTGGAACGGCGAAGTGCCTTTAAATCAGAGGATGCATCATCTGCGATCTCGTCTGCAGATAGGATACAGCGGCGGATCTCACGACTGATGTGCTCCAGCGGCATCAGATCCAGAAACCGGGAGTCCAGACAGTCCGGTTCGTGCGCATCATCATCGGAAACACCGTACTGGCGGACACTTAAGGTATTATCCAGCAGGCGGGCCAGATCCAGCAGCTCACTGGTGCTTAAGGTGGCACCGACCTCCAGTCTCTTTAAGGACAGCCCGATATCCGTCACACCGGAAAAGGTGACGCCACCCTTCTGATAAATACGGGTCAGTGCGTCACCGGTTTCTTCCTGAAGTCGGACGATCTCCTCCTGATCGGAGGACGGAAACAGGTGCTTGCAGAGACGTTTTCCCATCGGGGAATCGGCATAAGGCACCAGCATATCTATGATCTTATTATATTCCAAAATTCGTAAAGAACGTCTATTCATGTAAGTCTCCTTCATTAGTTACAAATGAAATGCATAATTACTATAATTATAGCATCTATAATTTCATTTGACAATTCATAGTCGCCGATATATAATGGCTTACGAATCAGGAGTGCTTAAGGAATTAGGCTGAGAAATGACATAGTCCTGTCATTAATCCTTTGGGGATACCCCATGACCTGATCCAGGTAATGCTGGCGGAGGGAGATATTATAACAGACGCTTATTTAGAATGTTGATAATCCTTCCTGAAACGGAAGGATTTTTTAGTTTCAGAGAAGCGGAGAGCTGTTGTCTCATCGTTGTTTCAGGGTGATGGTTCATTCTATCATAAGAAAAAGGAGGAAAAAGATGAACGCAAATGTAGCAATTCAGGTATTACCGGGTGTAAGTACCGATGAAGAAGTAGTAAGAATCGTAGATGAAGTGATCGCGTATATTCGCAGCACCGGCGTGACGTATTATGTGGGTCCGTGCGAGACTGCAATGGAAGGCGATTATGAAGAGCTCATGGAGATCGTAAAGCAGTGCCAGTATATTGCGATCAAGGCAGGCTGCCCAAGTGTTATGAGCTATGTGAAGATTACCTACAAGCCTGAGGGTGAGGTGCTGACCATTGAGCAAAAAACGTCAAAGCATCACTGATTACTGGATTCCGATTACCGTAATCCTGGTATTTCTGATCATCTGGCAGGTGGTCAGCATGACGGGACTGATTCCCGGCTATATGCTGCCGTCACCGGTCAAGGTGATAAAGGCATTTATCGGCGATTTTCCATTGCTGATGCGGCATGCAAGGGTGACATTGCTGGAGGCCTGTCTGGGACTTGTAAGCGGTGTGATTCTGGGATTTCTTTCTGCCGCATTTATGGATGCGTTTGAACCGGTAAAGAAGGCCCTGTATCCGCTTCTGGTAATCAGTCAGACCGTACCGCCGGTAGCGGTAGCACCGCTGCTGATCCTGTGGTTTTCCTACGGAATCGCACCGAAGATCGTGCTGGTAATTCTGGCATCCTTCTTCCCGATTGCAGTGGGACTGCTCGATGGATTTCAGGCGGTTGATCAGGATCTGATCCGGCTGATGCGGTCTATGAAGGCGAGCCGCTGGCAGATATTCTGGCATGTGAAGTTTCCGCAGGCACTGGGAGAATTCTTTTCCGGACTGAAGATCGCAGTGGCGTATTCGGTAGTAGGTGCTGTGGTATCCGAATGGCTGGGCGGATTTTACGGACTGGGTGTCTATATGACAAAGGTACGGAAGTCCTTCAGTTATGATAAGATGTTCGCGGTTATCTTTCTGGTTTCGGCCATCAGCCTTGTGCTGATGGCACTGGTGAAGATCCTGCAGTATCAGGCGATGCCGTGGGTGCATGCTAATGTGCAGGAGAAAACAGACGGGAAAAAGAGTAGTATATAACAGAGATTAATATGAAAAGACATAGGAGAAAGACAATGAAAATATGGAAGAAACTTACAGCACTTGCACTGGCAGGTGTATTGACAGCAGGTTTATGTGCATGCGGTAACTCCGGACAGGCAAACGGAGCTGCAGACGGTGAGAAGAAGGATATTACATTTGTACTGGACTGGACACCGAATACCAACCATACCGGTCTGTATGTTGCAGAGAAGATGGGATATTTCGATGAAGCAGGACTGAATGTTACGATCGTACAGCCGCCGGAAGACGGAGCAACTACCATGGTAGCATCCGGACAGGCACAGTTCGGTATTGATTTCCAGGATTATCTGGCACCGGTTTATACCTCAGATGAAGAAGTACCGGTAATCGCTGTTGCAGCGATCATCCAGCATAACACTTCCGGCATCATTTCCTTAAAGGAGGATGGTATCGAGTCACCGAAGGGACTGGAAGGTAAGAATTACGCAACCTGGGGACTGCAGCTGGAGCAGGCAATCCTTAAAAATGTGGTAACTGCAGATGGCGGTGATTTCGATAAGGTAAATCTGATTCCTGAATATGTAACCGATGTTCCGACCGCACTGCAGCAGGATATCGATGCTGTCTGGGTATATTATGCATGGGACGGTATTTCCACAAAGGTAGCCGGACTGGATACCAATATGTTCTATTTCAAGGATATTACACCGGAGTTCGATTATTACAGCCCGGTAATCATTGCAAATACAGATTTCCTGGCAGATGATCCGGACACGGCAAAGGCATTCTTAAATGCAGTTCGGAAGGGCTATGAATATGCAATCGAGAATCCGGACGATGCAGCAGATATTCTGTGTGAGGCAGTACCGGAGCTGGATCCGGAAATGGTAAAGGAGAGCCAGGAATGGCTGGCAGATCAGTATAAGGCAGAGGTAGATCAGTGGGGATACATTGATTCTGAAAGATGGAATGCATTCTACAACTGGTTAAATGAGAACGGATTGTCTGAGAAGGAGATTCCGGAAAACTGTGGATTCACCAATGATTATTTAAGCAAATAAGCAGGAGTCATAGAACAGGAAGTATTATGATATTACAGGCAGAACATATTACAAAAGTATATGGAGACAATCAGATCCTGCAGGATATTTCCATTCATCTGGAGGAAGGCGAGCTGGTCTGCGTCCTGGGTGTCAGCGGTGTCGGTAAGACCACGCTGTTTAACATCCTGTCAGGTCTGGTTCTGCCGGATCAGGGACAGATCCTGTTGGAGAACGAGGATGTCACGGGAAAGACAGGAAATCTAAGCTATATGCTGCAGAAGGATCTGCTCCTGCAGCATAAGACGGTACTGGATAATGTGGCGCTTCCTCTGGTGTTAAAAGGTGTTAAGAAGAAAGCAGCCAGAGAACAGGCAGCAGCCTATTTCAAACAGTTTGGGCTGGAAGGCACGGAGCTGAAATATCCGTCACAGCTGTCCGGTGGTATGCGGCAGCGGGCAGCATTGCTTCGCACCTATATGTGTGGAGACCGGGTGGCACTGCTGGATGAGCCGTTCAGTGCATTGGATACCCTGACACGGACGGCGGTGCAGGAATGGTACCTGGGTGTCATGGAAGAAATTAAGCTCTCGACGCTGTTTATTACCCATGATATTGACGAAGCAATATTATTATCAGATCGCATCTATATTATGAGCGGAAAACCTGCTATAATATCAGCAGAGCTGGTGATAGAGGAACCGAAGCCGCGGGATGGCGAGTTCCTGTTGAGTGATACATTTCTCGCATATAAACGAAAAATCAAAAGTCTGCTCTAGCTGGTTCTAATATGGTATAGAGGAGCAAGGTAATATGGCAACTACATTAAAGGCAAAGAGACTGGATCATTTCCGGGAAGGAATCTTTGCGGAATTGAACGAAAAGAAGGAACAGCTTCTGGCAGAAGGAAAGCAGGTGTACAACTTATCCGTTGGAACACCGGACTTCCTTCCGCCGGCACATGTGATGGAGGCAGTCTGCAAGGCAGCTGCGATTCCGGAGAATTATAAGTATTCACTCCGGGATATTCCGGAACTGTTGGAGGCTGTTTCTTTTTATTATAAGAAACGGTTTGACGTAGAAATCGCACCGGACTGCATTACCGGAGTGCATGGCACCCAGGAAGGTATGGGACATGTGGGAATGGCATTGCTGGATCCGGGTGATACCATCTTACTGCCGAATCCGGGATACCCGATCTTTGAGGCAGGTGCTTACTTAAGCGGTGCCAATATGGAGTTTTATGATCTGAAACGGGAGAACGATTTTCTGCCGGTACTGTCTGAGATTCCGGAAGAAGTGGCACGGAAAGCGAAGGTCATGGTGGTATCCTATCCATACAATCCAGTCTGCCGGACGGCACCGAGAGCCTTCTATGAGGAGCTGGTTGCATTTGCGAAGAAGTATGATATTTTTGTTCTGCATGATAATGCATATTCGGACATTATTTATGATGGAAAGAAGGGAGAATCCTTCCTGTCGATTCCGGGAGCCATGGACATCGGAGCGGAGTTTTTCTCACTGTCCAAGTCCTTTAATATTACGGGAGCCAGAGTTTCGTTCCTGTTAGGCAGAAAGGATGCGGTAGATGCGTTAAAGCTGCTGCGGAGTCAGTATGATTTCGGAACATTCCTGCCGATCCAGTACGGAGCGATCGCAGCCCTGACCGGGCCGACCGGCTTTGTAAAGGAGCAGTGCAAGGAGTATCAGAAGAGAAGGGATGCTCTATGCGGCGGGTTCCGGAAGATCGGCTGGCAGGTGCCGGACAGTGAGGGTACCATGTTCGTCTGGGCACCGGTGCCGGAAGGCTATCAGAGCTCCCGTGATTTCTGTATGACAATGGTCGAAAAAGCAGGTGTTTTATGTACACCGGGTGACGCATTCGGAAGCCGGGGCGAGGGTTATGTCCGGTTTGCACTGGTCATGCCGCCGGAGGAACTGGAGAAGGTTGTAAAAGCGGTAGACGAGAGTGGTATTTTGCATAGATGATGCTTGTTTCCGCAAGAGAAACGGTGTATCATGAAAGTAGAGTTTGGTAACTAAGAAGAAGCGGCGATTGACAGTACGGAAGGTACAGAACACATGGAGCGTGTGGACGGTATGGAAGATACGGAGCGTACAGGAGAAGCAACATGGAAGGTTATTGCGCATATCGAAACAGAATTCCCGGCGAAGTTCGGGATTCCGAGACAGAGCGGTCTGGTGGAAACGTTAACCGGAAGAATTGTTTTTGAACCGGAGTTTCGACAGCCGGAAGCAGTGCGCGGACTGGAGGGCTTCTCTCATATTTGGATTTTATGGCAGTTTTCAAAGGCTGGACGGGAGAACTGGTCGGCAACCGTGGCACCGCCCCGTCTGGGTGGAAAGAAGAAGGTGGGCGTCTTTGCCAGCCGGTCACCGTTTCGCCCGAATCCGATCGGTCTGTCCTCGGTAAAGCTGGAACGGATCGAGATGGATGAAAAGCTTGGCCCGGTCTTATATGTATCCGGTGCAGATTTATTAAACGGCACTCCGATCTATGATATCAAGCCATATCTGGCGTTTACAGACAGTCATCCGGATGCGGTGGATGGATTTGCCGGGGATGTTTTTGATTACGGACTGGAGGTAGAGTTTCCGGAAGAGCTGTTGGCGAAGATCCCGGAAGAGAAGCACCGGACGGTCATTGAACTGTTAAAGCAGGATCCGAGACCAGGAACACAGGAAGCTGTGGATAAGGAATACCGGATGCTGTTTGGAGAACAGGATATCTGGTTTCATGTCAGGGGTCGGGTGCTGACTGTCCACAATGTAGTGGGAAAACCGATACTTGACATAAAGAAAAAGCCTGATATATAATAACGAAGTATAGGCAATGACGAAGAGAAGTAGCCCGATTATCGCTTGCAGAGAGTGGAGAACGGTGGAAGCTCCACAGAATGAATCGGTGTGAATAACACTTTACCAGCCGCAACCTGAACTCTGAGGCCGGAGATTCTGACAGAACAGAATAGATGGCCGGATTGGTCAGAGTCTGCACCGGGCAGATTCCGACAGGCAGGACAGTAGGGAAGCCGTAGCTGTGCGACAAACAGTCGGTGAGAAAGCAATGCAAGCCATGCTTTAGAAGCCATGAGGGACTGTGCAGGCAGTAAATCAGGTGGTACCGCGGACAGTAGATAGAGATTTCTGTTCGTCCTGAACCAAAAGTTCAGGGCGAACTTTTGCGTTTAAATGCTCTTAGCCGGAGCAGAATAAAAAGAGAAAAGGAGAGTAACATGAGCATTGTAAACATTTATCGTGACAGAACCATTAACGAGATTACAGAATCCGATGTGGGATCAACCGTAAAAGTAGCAGGCTGGGTAGAGAATATCCGTGACCATGGTGGTGTATCCTTTATCGACCTGCGTGATATGTATGGTGTATTACAGGTCGTTATGCGTGATACTACCTTACTGGAGGGGATCGTAAAGGAAGACTGCGTATCCATCGAAGGTGTTATGGAGCACCGGGATGAGGAGACCTATAATCCGAATATCGAGACCGGAACCATTGAGCTGGAGGCACACACTGTGACCGTGCTTGGTAAGGTATATAAGCAGATTCCGTTCGAAATCATGACATCAAAGGAAATCCGTGAGGATGTCCGTCTGAAGTACCGGTATCTGGATTTAAGAAATAAAAAGGTAAAGGACAATATTATTTTCCGTTCCAAGGTTATCAGCTTCTTACGGGAAAAGATGACAGAAATGGGATTTCTGGAGATTCAGACCCCGATCCTGTGTGCATCATCTCCGGAGGGTGCCAGAGATTATATTGTACCATCCAGAAAGTTCAAGGGTAAGTTCTATGCATTGCCACAGGCACCACAGCAGTATAAGCAGCTGCTGATGGTATCCGGATTTGATAAATATTTCCAGATCGCCCCTTGCTTCCGTGATGAGGATGCCAGAGCGGATCGTTCACCGGGAGAGTTCTATCAGTTAGACTTTGAGATGAGCTTTGCTACTCAGGAGGATGTATTCCGGGTAGGTGAGGAAGTATTATCTGAGACCTTTAAGAAGTTTGCTCCGGAAGGATATACCGTAACAGAGGCACCATATCCGATCATCAGCTATAAGCAGGCAATGCTGGAGTTCGGTTCTGATAAGCCGGATCTTCGGAATCCGCTGCGTATCATTGATGTAACCGATTTCTTCCAGAGATGTACCTTTAAGCCGTTCCATGGTAAGACCGTGCGTGCGATCAATGTGCATGCAAAGTTATCCAAGGGACAGCATGAGAAGCTGTTGAAGTTTGCAACCGGAATCGGTATGGGTGGACTTGGCTATCTGGAGATTCTGGAGGATATGAGCTACAAGGGACCGATCGATAAGTTTATTCCGGATGATATGAAGACTGAGATTGCAGAGCTGGCAGGTCTGCAGACAGGTGATACGATTTTCTTTATCGCAGATAATGAGGAGCGTGCCGCAAATTATGCCGGACAGATTCGTAACGAGCTGGGTGTCCGCCTGGATCTGATCGAGAAGAATGCATATCGTTTCTGCTATGTCAATGATTTCCCGATGTACGAGTATGATAAGGAAGAGAAGAAGATGATCTTTACCCATAATCCGTTCTCTATGCCACAGGGCGGACTGGAGGCACTGAATACCAAGAATCCGGAAGAGATTCTGGCATATCAGTACGATATTGTATGTAACGGTATTGAGCTGTCATCCGGTGCAGTCCGGAATCATGATATGCAGGTTATGGTAAAGGCATTTGAGATCGCAGGCTATACAGAGGAAGACTTAAAGCAGAAGTTCGGCGCTCTGTATAATGCATTCCAGTTCGGTGCACCACCGCATGCAGGTATGGCACCTGGAATTGACCGTATGATCATGCTGTTAAGAAACGAAGAGAATATCCGTGAAGTCATTGCCTTCCCTATGAATGGTAACGCACAGGATCTGATGTGCGGTGCTCCGGGTGAGGTGACCGAGCAGCAGTTACGCGAGACTCATATCAAGGTACGTCAGTAATAGCTGAGAAAAGTATTGCATAATTCTGTTATATATTGTAAAAAACGACAGAAAAATGAAAGAAATCATCGAAAAAATATTGACAAATCCGGTGGGATGCCATAGTATCTTAACTGTGATTTGAGTCAACGAAGAAGTTGGAAATCGACAAGGTTGCCAACTTCTTTTTAGTTGAGAAGGAGGACAAAATGAAAAAGAAAGCTTTAAGTATCATTTTAACAGCTGTTATGGCAGTTGGTATGATGACAGGTTGTGGTGCTCAGGCATCAGACGGAAATGGTTCAGCGGATTCGGACTTCAAGGTAGGTATTATGTACATTGGAGATGAGAATGAGGGATATACCGCAGCGCATATGGCAGGTATTGACGGAATGATGGAGAACCTTGGTCTGGATGACAGTCAGGTGATCGAGAAGACAAACATTCCGGAGGATGAGTCCGCTTATGATGCAGCAGTCGATTTAGCAGAGCAGGGTTGTGATATTATTTTTGCAAACAGCTTTGGTCAGGAGTCTTATGTGATTCAGGCAGCAACCGAGTATCCGGACATCCAGTTCTGTCATGCAACCGGTTATCAGGCAGCATCATCCGGTTTGCCAAACATGCATAACTATTTCACAAACATTTATGAATCACGTTATGTATCAGGCGTTGTAGCCGGTCTGAAGTTAAATGAGATGATTGATAACGGTACTATTACAGAGGATGAGTGTAAGGTTGGTTACGTAGGTGCTTATCCATATGCAGAGGTTATTTCAGGATTTACATCATTCTTCCTGGGTATCCGGAGCGTATGTCCGTCTGCTACCATGGAAGTAAAATATACAAACAGCTGGGCTGATATGTCTGCTGAGGCAGAGGTTGCCAATGCACTGATCGCAGATGGCTGTGTACTGATCAGCCAGCATGCAGATACAACCGGTGCTCCTTCCGCATGTGAAGCTGCCGGTGTTCCTTGTGTTGGTTATAACGTATCCATGATTTCCGCAGCCCCAAACACTGCATTGACATCCGCATCCATTGATTGGTCTGTATATTATACATATGCAGTAAAATGTGCAATGAACGGCGAAGAGATCGAAACAGACTGGTGCCGTGGATTTGCAGAGGGTGCAGATAAGCTTACTGAGTTAAATGATAAGGTAGTTGCAGAGGGTACTGCAGAGAAGGTAAAGGAAGTAGAGGACAAGATCATTGATGGTTCTTTACATGTATTTGATACATCCACATTTACGGTTGGTGGTAAGTCCTTAGAGGATGCAATTGCAGAGGGTGGCGAGTATGCTGACTATGCAGACTATGTATCCGATGGATATTTCCATGAGTCAGAGCTGGCATCAGCACCTTCTTTTGCAATTATTATTGATGGTATTACATCAATTACAGAATAATAAGTCAGCAAAGAAGCTGAAATTTCAATACGGAGCTATGAAAATGGCTCCGTATTTTATATAATAGGGATGTCGGTGCTGAGAACTGCACGGGGTATGTTTGATCACCGGGACGCAAGGAGTAAGTTTAGGAGGACAGTCTGTGGAAGGTTATGCAATTGAGTTAAGGAACGTAACCAAGACCTTTGGCGAGGTCATTGCGAATGATAACGTGAACTTAACATTGAAAAAAGGAGAAATATTAGCAATCTTAGGGGAGAATGGCAGTGGTAAGACAACATTGATGAATATGCTCTCCGGTATTTATTTTCCGGATCAGGGACAGATTCTGGTAAATGGGCAGCCGGTAACCATCCGTTCTCCAAGAGATTCCTTTGATTTGGGAATTGGAATGATCCATCAGCATTTTAAGCTGATTCCGATTTTTACGGCGACGGAGAACATCATTCTGGGTCTGAAGGAGCAGGGCAGAATGAATCTTGCTGAGAAGAATCGGGAAGTGGAGGCATTGGCAGCACAGTACGGATTTGAGCTGAATCCGGAGCAGAAGGTCTATGATATGACTGTCTCACAGAAGCAGACAGTAGAGATCATGAAGGTGCTGTATCGTGGCGCAGAGATTCTGATCCTTGACGAACCGACGGCGGTGCTGACTCCACAGGAAACAGAGAAGCTGTTTGATATCTTACGGAACATGAAGAAGGCGGGCAAATCCATTATTATCATTACCCATAAGTTAAATGAGGTGCTGGAGATTTCAGACCGGGTAGCGGTACTCAGGAAGGGTAAAGATATCGGAACCGTTGCGACGAAGGATGTGACCGCACAGTCCTTAACGGAAATGATGGTCGGTCAGAAGGTAGAGTTAAATATTGAACGGGATGACCCTGAGAACCAGGAGGAGCGTCTGGAGGTAAAGGATATCTCCGTATATAACCGGGAAGGCGTGAAGGTCGTAAAACATGTAAGCTTCCATGCAAAGAGCGGTGAGATCCTCGGAATTGCCGGTGTATCCGGCAGCGGACAGAAGGAGCTGCTGGAGGCGATTTCCGGGCTGCAGAATGTAGCGAACGGCACAATCACTTATAAGGATTCCAACGGAACTGAAACCGTGATCTCAAATATGAATGTGGAGACCAGACGGAAGAAGAATGTGAAGCTATCCTTTGCATTTGTGCCGGAGGATCGACTCGGTATGGGTCTGGTAGGTTCTATGGATCTGATTGATAATATGCTGCTTCGGAGCTATAACAGGGGAAAGGGTCCGGTAGCAGACAGAAAGGCACCAAAGGAGCTGGCAGAACAGATCGTAAAAGATCTGGATGTTGTGACTCCATCCGTACATACACCGGTTCGGAGACTTTCCGGTGGTAATGTTCAGAAGGTGCTGGTGGGACGTGAGATTGCAGAGCATCCGGAGGTACTGGTCGTATCTTATCCGGTGCGGGGACTGGATATTAACTCGTCATATGCGATTTATAATCTGTTAAATGAGCAGAAGCGGGAGGGCGTGGCAGTTATCTGTGTTATTGAAGATCTGGATGTATTGCTGGAGTTGTGTGACAGGATTCTGATTCTGCATGCCGGAGAAGTGAGTGGCATTGTGAATGCAAGAACCGTGACGAAGGATGAGCTGGGACTGTATATGTCAGGAAGCAGAAAGGATACGGAATATTATGAGTAATGATATGAAACATACAGGAAAAGAACCGTTTCTGCGGATGAAAAAACGGGACAACATTTCACGCGGAAAGGCGCTTGGAATACGATTGCTTGCGATCGTACTTGCTCTGGTTGTCTGCTCCTTTGTGATCATCGCAGTAACCGGACAGAATCCGTTACAGGTATATGCGGGAATTATTGACGGTGCAGTCGGAAGCAGCCGACGGATCTGGGTAACGATCCGTGAGACAGCAATTCTGCTTCTGGTCGCAGTCGGACTGACACCGGCGTTTAAGATGAAGTTCTGGAACATCGGTGCGGAAGGTCAGATTCTGGTGGGTGGTGCGGCTTCGGCCGCCTTGATGATCTATCTGGGTGACAAGGTGCCGAATGCAGTGCTGTTGATTCTGATTCTGCTTGGAAGTGCATTGGCAGGTCTGTTATGGGGACTGATTCCTGCCATCTTTAAGGCGAAATATAATACCAATGAGACCCTGGTAACTCTGATGTTAAATTATGTTGCGATGCAGTTTATCACCTTCCTGATCGTGTTCTGGGAGAATCCGAGTGGTTCCAATACCGTCGGAATCATTAATGCAGGAAGCAAGGCAGGATGGTTCCCGAAGATGTTCGGTACAGATTATTTTCTGAATATTGTGATCGTAACGGTCATGACACTGGGCGTTTATCTTTATATGAAGTATTCCAAGCAGGGATATGAGATCACGGTTGTCGGCGAGAGTAAGAGCACTGCAAAATATGCAGGTATCAATGTAAAGAAGGTTATTATCCGTACCATGATGGTATCCGGTGCAATCTGCGGTCTGGCAGGCTCGGTCATTGTCAGTGGTGCCAGTCATACGATTTCCACCAGTACGGCAGGAGGAAGAGGCTTTACGGCCATTATCATTGCATGGATGTCCAACTTTAATCCGGTTGCCATGCTGGCAGTCTCACTGCTTCTGGTATTTATGCAGCAGGGTTCTATTCAGATCGCTACACAGTTTGGTCTGAATGAGAATGCATCTGATATTATCACAGGTATTATTCTGTTCTTCCTGATCGGTTGTGAGTTCTTCATCCGTTATCAGCTGAAGGTGCGGAAGAGTGGAAAGGAGGAAGCATAAATGACAGTTGTAATGACATTTATCCAGAAAGCAATTGCACAGGGAATTGCGATCCTGTTTGGAGCAAGTGGAGAAATCGTAACAGAGAAATCCGGAAATCTGAATCTGGGTATTCCGGGTATTATGTATATGGGCGGTATCGCAGGTCTGATGGGAGCATTCTTTTATGAACACAGTCAGACAACGCCGAATGGAGTGATCGGAGCGTTAATTGCAGTGATCTGCGCACTGGTGGCATCCGCATTGGGTGGCCTGATCTACAGCTTCCTTACAATTACGTTACGTGCCAATCAGAATGTAGTCGGTCTTGCACTGACCACCTTTGGCATCGGGTTTGGTAACTTCTTCGGAGGTTCTATCTCAAAGATTGCAGGTGGTGTCGGACAGATTTCCGTTATGACAACCGCTGCTGTCTTTCAGAAGCAGATTCCGGGGCTTTCCGGGATTCCGGTGATCGGACCGTTATTGTTCTCCTATGGATTTCTGACCTACACCGCAATTATTATCTCACTGGTACTGGCATATGTTCTGAAGAAGACTAAGGTCGGATTAAATCTCCGGGCAGTCGGTGAGAGTCCGGCAACGGCAGATGCAGCCGGTATTTCAACCTCTAAGTATAAGTATGTTGCCACGGTAGTCGGAGCCATGATCGCAGGTCTGGGTGGTCTGTATTATGTTATGGAATATTTCGGCGGTACCTGGTCCAATAACGGATTCGGTGACCGTGGATGGCTGGCAATCGCACTGGTTATCCTGGCACTCTGGAGTCCGGCAAGAGCAATCGTCGGTTCCATCCTGTTCGGTGGACTGTATATCCTGAATATTTATATTCCGGGATTAAACCGTGCGACGCAGGAACTGGTAAAAATGGCACCGTATGTGTTGACCATTATTGTCCTGATCCTGAGCAGTCGGAGAAACAAGCTGGAGAATCAGCCGCCGGAAAGTCTGGGTGTACCGTATTTCCGAGAGGAACGTTAGAAACGGAAACTGATAAAATAAAAGGCACAGAGCCAGGCAACACGGAAGCTTATCCGGCCGCTCTGTGCTTTTTTGTTACGAAGGTGAAAAATGCGGTATGCTGACGGCATTTTCCCTGAAAGCAAAAACAGGGTTGACAGATATATGAAATCTGTGCTAGTCTAATTAGCAGAGAAACCGTTGAGAAAGAGGAAGTACATGTGATATGTATCTCACAGAGAGCCGCAGATGGTGGGATTGCGGCAGATGGCAGCATAATGGAATGGGCTTTCGAGGGCGAACCGAACCGGAAGAGATGCAGAAAAGCGAAGCATTTCCGGTAGGTAAGACGGAGAGGAGGCTTCGTTAACAAATCGGATATATACAGGTATATCGCGAGTGGGTATCGTCATTGATATCAAGCAGGGTGGCACCGCAGGAGTTAGCTCTTGTCCCAGCAGATAGTGGGATAAGGGTTTTATTTATTTTAAAACAGATTCTTAAAAATCCTTTCCCGGAAATAATAAATACCAAGGATCAGATTCCTGTAAAATCTGATTACGAGCGAAAGGAGCATCAATCATGAGTGAAACACGAATTCCAAACAAAATTTATTTAAGCGAAGAGGAAATCCCAAAGCAATGGTATAACGTACGTGCTGATATGAAGGTAAAGCCGGCACCGTTGTTAAATCCGGCAACCCATCAGCCATTGAAGCCGGAAGAATTAGAACCGATCTTCTGTAAAGAGCTGGTTCAGCAGGAATTGGATGATACAACAGCATATATTGATATCCCGGAAGAAATCCAGGAATATTACAGAACTTATCGCCCATCACCGACTATGCGGGCATATCATCTGGAGAAAGCACTGGGAACACCGGCTAAGATTTACTATAAGTTCGAGGGTAATAACACCAGCGGAAGTCATAAGCTGAATTCCGCAATCGCACAGGCATATTACGCGAAGAAGCAGGGCTTAAAGGGTGTTACGACAGAGACCGGAGCCGGTCAGTGGGGAACCGCACTTTCTATGGCATGTGCTTATTTCGGATTAGACTGTAAGGTATATATGGTTAAGGTATCCTATGAGCAGAAGCCATTCCGTCGTGAAGTAATGAGAACCTACGGAGCCAGTGTAACACCGTCACCATCTGAGACAACAGAGGTCGGAAGAAAGATTTTACAGGCACATCCGGGAACAACCGGAAGTCTGGGCTGCGCAATTTCAGAGGCTGTTGAAGTGGCAACCACACACGAAGGTTATCGTTATGTATTAGGTAGTGTATTAAATCAGGTATTGTTACATCAGTCCGTAATCGGTCTGGAGGCAAAGGCTGCATTAGATAAGTATGGCATCAAGCCGGATATCATCATCGGATGCGCAGGTGGCGGTTCGAACCTGGGCGGATTGATTTCTCCGTTCATGGGCGAGAAGTTAAGAGGAGAGGCTGATTATCGGTTTATTGCGGTAGAGCCTGCATCCTGCCCAAGCTTTACCAGAGGTAAGTTCGCATACGATTTCTGCGATACCGGAATGATCTGTCCATTGGCAAAGATGTACACACTGGGAAGCGGATTTATTCCATCACCAAACCATGCAGGCGGACTTCGGTTCCATGGTATGAGCTCCATTCTGTCACAGCTTTACCATGATGGATATATGGAGGCTGTTTCTGTTGAACAGACTTCTGTATTCGAGGCTGCAGAGCAGTTCGCAAGAACCGAGGGTATCCTGCCGGCACCGGAGAGCAGTCATGCGATTCGTGCAGCAATCGATGAAGCATTGAAGTGCAAGGAAACCGGTGAGGAGAAGACGATCCTCTTTGGTCTGACCGGTACCGGATATTTCGATATGGTAGCATATGAGAAATTCCATGATGGTCAGATGACAGATTATATTCCGACAGATGAAGATCTGAAGCCGGGCTTTGATGCGATTCCAAGATTCCCGGGAAATGAGTTTTAAGGATTCGTGATTGCGGAAAAGCAATATTAAAAATAAGGCTTGAGATAAGAAAAAGAAAACCTCCGGATTCCGGGAAGATATTCGAGAAAGAAGAATATCATAACCGGAAAGCCGGAGGTTTTAATATGCGATTTATTTACTGCTCGGAGCTGCTATCTGTGGAAGCATCCTCTGTAGAATCGGAAGAAGCATCTGTGGTATCAGCCTCTGTATTGAGGTAACCAATGCTGCCACTTAAATCTGTAACGGTATAGGTCTCTGTCAGACCGTTGATATATTCGCTGACCGTATCAGAAGCAAGGGAAGATGAAATGGTATCCTTGCAGGAATCATCATAGGTACGGCTGACGAATTTCAATACGTAATAGGTGCTTCCGTCATTATTCTTGATAACTACGGTATCACCGGCCTTGCGGGATTCATCGGTCAGCCAGCTTCTGAAGTCAGAGTTCTGGGTGGAACCGGTTACTCCCTGTGTAAGAGAGGCTTCAGAACCATCGGATGAACCATAGGTATCTTTCTGGTCATCCGGTGCATATTCCTTGCATAAGGCTTCAAAATCTTCACCGACATCTACCTTTGACTTCATTTCTTCTGCCAAAGCATCGATGGAGGTTGTGCTGTCCTCGTAGTCAGAGGAAGCGAAAGAGAAGGAATAGTAAGCGAACTGATCATAATCAGCCTTGTTATCGTTATAATAAGAGGTGATTTCATCATCTGAAGGCTTGTTATCCTCCAGAAGCTTCTGGTAGTAAGCGTTGGCAATGTAGGTATTGTCGATCAGAGGCTTCATGTTCTTTGCGGTAGCATATTGACCGAACATGGTCTTGTAATAAGCCTGCAGGCTGACACTGTCTGAATCGGCAGCACTCTTGGCCTGATCAATAAATGAATTGTAATCATCGGTCGTATCATATTCGAATCCGTTCTTCTCAGCCTCGTCTAACAGTGCAAATTCCTGCTTCAGCTGATCGATCGTGGTCTGCTCGAAATACTCCTGCCAGGTCATATCCTCTGAATACTGCTGCTCATCATATGGTACGGAGGTATCCAGTCCCATATAAGAAAGGAAAGAAGCATATGTATTCAGGTAATTGGAGATGGTACTGTTATAGTAGTAATCATACTCAACCTGTGACAGGGTATGATTACCAACTGTCAGGTATGGTTTATTGTTTGCGTTTACGACATCTGCGATCATGGTGACACTGAAATATCCGGCAGTAAGAACAATGGCTGCCAATAATGCGATGCAGACAGTCCGGAAAACAGTGGCAGTGACTCTCTCTTTCTTCTCTGCCTTACGCCGGGCCTCCATTTTCAGGTCATATTTCGTCTTCTTATGTTCCTGTTCATTTGTTTTTGATGGTTTTTTGCTCATAATATATCTCCTTATTTTCGGGTCCAGATCTTGAGGGTCTTTACCAGCTTACGTTTATCATCATCCGAAAGCTTCTGGGTCAGATCAGCCAGTTCATAATCTAAAGCAGTTGATTCGTAGCGGGAATCAATGCTGCCGATCAGGGCATCCAGTGAAACATGTGTCAGCTCTGCATAGTACATGAGCAGGCGCAAGGTCATAGCGCTTCGGTTATTTTCAACATTGCTGATATATCCAGGGGTAACATTTAAAGCCTTTGCGACCTCATTCTGAGTTAATCCGTTTTCAATTCGCAGTTCCTTTACTTTCCTTCCAAGGTTTGCATAAAAATCATCCATTTCAAACACTCCTTAATGTGACATATTATAGAAGTAACGGGTTCAAACCGTATATGCTATGATTATACAATGATTGAAAAGGAAAATAAATCCCTACTTAGTATACTATATATTCTGGTGATAGATAAATCAAGGGAGGTCACAGAAAAAACACATATTATATTTTAAAAGAAATAGCTTTACAAAGATTAGGCAATATGATATTCTGACAAAAGTATCAAACTACTACTTTATAGAAAGAGGAATACAATTGGAAGAGATAAGAGAGGAGCATCCTTCCGTAATGGTTGATATTCTGGTTTTTGCAGTGAATGAGAATCTGGATGCGTTAAAGCTTCTGCTGATCCGCCGGAGGAATCATCCGTATATCCATTGCTGGGCATTACCCGGTGGATTTGTGGAAATGAAGGAATCTCTGGATGAGGCTGTCAGACGCGAACTGCAGGAGGAGACCGGAATGCAGGATATTTATATGGAACAGCTGTATACATTCGGAGAGGTGCACAGAGATCCACGGACGAGAGTGATTTCCGTTGCCTATATGGCATTGATCCGGCAGCAGGCGGTAGAGGTTCATGCCGGAGATGATGCGATGGATGCAGAGTGGTTTACCATCCGGGAGAAGGACGATCAGGTGCTTCTGGAAGGAGAGCAGGGAGACCGGTTATCGTATCAGATTTCCCGGATCCCAATGAGTATCGGTGGCGTTTCCAGTGTGCAGGAGCTGGCACATAAGGGAGCAGATTCCGGGATCGCATTTGATCATGAGCAGGCGATTCAGATGGGACTGCACAGATTGCGGAATAAGGCAGAATACACCAATGTCCTGTTCGGCCTGATGCCGGAGGAATTTACCTTACCGGAGCTGCAGCGGTTATATGAAACTGTTTTGGGGAAACCTTTATATAAAGCAAACTTTCGTCGGAAGATTAGTGCCTATGTGGAGGCAACCGGGGCGAAGAAGGTGCAGGAAGGAACGAAACGCAGTCCGGAATTATACCGGCTCCGGCAGATGAAGCTGACAGGCAGCTGAGAGCAGAACGGTCAGCTTCAGAGAAAGAAACAGACTACTAGAGATAGAAAGATATACGCAAGAAGGAGTATAAGATGAAAAAAACACAGAACATGGAACGAAATCTGACAATGGTTATGGATTTTTATGAATTAACCATGAGCAACGGCTATTTCCTGGACAGGGATAAGGATATCCGGGTCGTGTTTGATGTATTTTACAGAAAGAATCCGGATAATGGTGGATTTGCAATTTTTACCGGACTGGAGCAGGTGGTAGAGTATGTACAGAATCTGCATTTTGATGAAGAGGATATTGCATATCTGAGAAGTCAGAATCTGTTTGCGGAGGAATTTCTGGAATATCTGGCGAACTTTAAATTTACCGGTGATATTTATGCATTTCCGGAAGGAACCATCATGTATCCGAATGAGCCATGTCTGACAGTTGTAGCACCTCTGATCGATGCACAGCTGGTTGAGACTGCGATATTACTGCAGATCAATCATCAGTCGCTGATCGCCACAAAGACCAGAAGAATCGTACATGCAGCCGGTGACAGGGGCGTATCGGATTTCGGTGCCAGACGGGCACATAATATGGATGCTGCCGTTTATGGTGCGAGAGCTGCTTATATCGGAGGTGCCAACAGTACGGCAACCGTATTATCCGGTCAGATGTTTGGAATCCCGATCAGCGGAACTATGGCGCACAGTTTTGTCATGTTCTACCGGGATGAGTTTGAGGCGTTTAAGAAATATGCGGAGACCTATCCGGACGCTACCGTACTCCTGGTTGACACCTATGATGTACTGCGAAGCGGTATCCCGAACGCAATCCGGGTGGCAAAAGAGGTTCTGGAGCCAATGGGAAAACGGTTGAAGGGAATCCGGATCGACAGCGGCGATCTGGCATATCTGACGAAGAAGGCACGGAAGCTGCTGGATAAGGCAGGTCTTGAGGATTGCAAGATCATTATTTCCAACAGTCTGGATGAGTTTACAATCACATCCATTTTGGGTCAGGGCGGCTGTGTAGACAGCTTCGGTGTTGGCGAGCGCCTGATCACAGCGAAGTCGGAGCCGGTATTTGGCGCGGTGTATAAGATTTCCGCAGTAGAAGAGAAGCCGGGAGAATTTGTACCACGGATTAAGATATCCGAGAATGTGGAGAAAATCACGAATCCGGGACGCAAGAAGGTATACCGGATCATTGATGAGGAAGGAAGAGCCATTGCGGATATGATTGCCAAGGCAGATGAAGTAGTGGACATGAGTCAGCCGTTCCGTTATGTGGATCCGACGAAACCATGGAAGAACCGGTACTTCGAGAACTGCCGGGCAATCGAGCTGCAGAAGCCGATCATCCGGAAGGGAGAGCTGGTGTATGATATGCCGACCCTAGATGAGATTGCGACATATGTCAAGCGGCAGCTGTCAGAGGAGATCTGGGAAGAGGAGCAGCGGTTTGAATATCCGCACCTGCATTATCTGGATATGACACCGGATTATTATGAGATGAAGATGCAGTTATTAAATGATTTAAGCATGAAAGAGGTAGAATAAATCCCTAATAAATAAAATTAAATATGCAAATGCGGTTACAAATCCCGAAAAATAGTGTATACTGTCAGATAGAAAAATGAGGAGGTAGCAAAAGGCTATGAAACAAAATACGAATGAGGCGGTTTATGATGCCAGGACCTTCGGTGTACCGAAGATGATGATACTGGGATTCCAGCATATGTTTGCAATGTTTGGTGCTACGGTGCTGGTTCCGGCACTAACAGGACTGAGTGTTTCCGCAACACTGTTGTTTGCAGGATTAGGAACCTTACTGTTCCACTTTTTGACCAAGGGAAAGGTTCCGGCGTTCCTCGGTTCTTCCTTTGCATATCTGGCAGGATATGCAGCAATTGCACCGAATGGTGAAAAGGAACTGCTTCCATATGCATGTGTCGGAGTGGCATGCTCTGCACTGCTATATTTTATTCTGGCAGGACTGATTAAGGCATTCAGCGTTGAACGTGTTATGAAGTTCTTTCCGCCGATCGTTACCGGTCCGATTATTATTGCCATTGGTCTGACTTTATCATCATCTGCAATCTCGAACTGTTCTGCAGACTGGTTGGTAGCGATCATAGCAATCGTGATAGTAGTAGTATGTAATATCTGGGGTAAGGGAATGATTAAGATTATCCCGATCATTCTGGGTGTGCTTGGTTCTTATGCAGTCGGTATTTTAAGGCAGGATGTAGACTTTGCCGCAATCCGGGATGCCGCATGGATCGGGCTTCCGTTCCAGAGCAGTGATACTGTATTTTCTATCTTCCAGTATCCGGATTCCGGACTGCTGATTAATGCGATCATTACGATCATGCCAATTGCACTGGCAACCATGGTAGAGCATATCGGTGACATTTGTGCAATCTCATCTACCGTTGGTAAGAATTACATTAAAGATCCTGGACTTCACAGAACGCTCATTGGAGATGGTGCGGCTACATTCATGGCATCTCTGTTTGGAGCACCTGCCAATACGACCTATGGTGAGAATACAGGTGTGTTATCACTGACGAAGGTATTTGATCCGAGGGTAGTCCGGATTGCAGCTTATCTGGCAATTGTATTTTCATTTTCACCGAAATTTGCAGCAGTAGTCAGTTCCATGCCGACCGCAACTATTGGTGGTGTGTCTCTGGTATTATATGGTATGATTTCAGCAGTCGGTGTCAGAAATCTGGTAGAGAATCAGGTGGATTTCTCCAAGAGCAGAAATGTAATTATAGCGGCACTGATCCTGGTGCTTGCAATCGGCATTAAATACGTGAATGCTACCGGAGCAATTACTTTTACAATCGGCGAAGTAACGATTAGTCTGACCGGTCTTGCAGTGGCTGCAGTCATTGGTATTGCTTTGAATGCAATACTTCCGGGTAAGGATTATGTATTTGATGCCGGAGAAGAAGAGAACCTGAAGGACATTCAGTAAAGAGAATAGAAAGAATATAGAAATAGATAGATTATAGAACAACAGGAGGTTACAAGATGGCAAATTACACAATTATGGGACATCCGCTGATTCAGCATAAGATTTCGATGATTCGTGATAAACGAACCGGAACAAATGAATTCCGAAAGCTGGTAGAGGAGATTGCAATGCTGATGGGGTATGAAGCATTACGGGATCTGCCAACTGAGCAGGTGGAGGTGGAGACTCCGATCGAGACCTGTATGACGCCAATGATATCCGGTAAGAAGCTGGCGGTGGTTCCGATTCTGCGTGCAGGGCTCGGTATGGTAAATGGCATTCTGGCACTTGTTCCGACGGCAAAGGTGGGACATATCGGTCTATATCGTGATCCGGAAACACATGAGCCGCATGAGTATTATTGTAAGCTGCCGGATCCGATCGAGCAGAGAACAATCGTAATCGTAGATCCTATGCTGGCAACCGGAGGTTCCGCTGTGGATGCAATTAATTTCGTAAAAGAGCATGGCGGAAAGAATATAAAGTTTATGTGTATTATCGCAGCACCGGAAGGCTTGAACCGGTTACAGGAGGCACATCCGGACGTACAGGTTTATGTCGGACATCTGGATCGTTGTCTGAATGAACAGGCATATATCTGTCCGGGACTCGGAGATGCGGGAGATCGTATTTTCGGTACAAAATAAGAAAATTCAGACGGAAAAAGCTGTTTGGATAGGAAAGAACCCAAAGCAGGGAGGCAGGACTCTCCGGAATGCTTTGGGTCTTTTATTCCTGATAATGATAAATAATGGAAGGACGACCACCGGTAGAATAATCAATCTCACTGGTAATGATCTCCTTTTCAAGCAGATAGTTCATATAACGACGAATTGTAACACGGGACAGGCTGGTGTCTGTGGACAAACGTTCACTGGTTAGACCTTCTCCGATATGTTCTTTCATATAATTCATGATCAACTCCAGAGTCTTCTGCTGGAGTCCCTTGCCAAGTACTTCGGCACTGCTTAATTCCGGACTGTTCCGATGAAGAAGCTGATCTAACTGGTGCTGGGTCAGGTGCTGCTCGGATGAAAGATTCTCTTTATATTCCAGAAAAGTGGAAAGTGCCTGATTGAAACGATCATATTCATATGGCTTAATCAGGTATTCGATAACACCTAAGGATAATAACTGACGGATATGCTCCGCATCATTGGCGGCTGTGACTACAATAATATCAATCGGATGCTTACGGTTCCGAAGCTCTTGCATGAAATCTACGCCATTCATGATCGGCATATATAAGTCAACAATTGCTAAATCTGCATCATGTGTTTCCAGAAATTCGAGAGCATCCTTGCCGTTTGTAAACTGACCGACGACCTTGAGCTTCGGATTCATCTGTGTATATTTAAGATTAATGGCGGTCACCATAGGGTCGTCCTCAACAATAATTACAGAATACATATGAGCCACGTTCACTCCTTAAATATAATTTGTTACAATATATTTAGTACCATGTAATATAATACCATGGTTTTGCAATAAATGTCTATGCTTCTTTGGACATTCGCTTGAAAATTTTAAAAATTACAAAAGATTAAAATAGTTTTAATGCCTGGGAAACGAGAAGAATGGGACTACACTAAAAATGCCTAAAAAGGCGTTTTCCAAGTCGAAAGAGTATATGGCAGCAGGTGTGGGAATGTTCCCTGGCGGATTCAGCGGTGAAGGCTCTGTCTTTTGTTTTTTAAATATTTACGAAAATTTATGAAAGTTCAGAATAATGAAAGGTGAAGTGGTCAAAGATTGTGTTATACTACGTTGTAGGTAGAAAGAATTGAGGACAAACAGGATGGATAAAACGATAAAACGGAAACGAATTATTTCAATTACAATTCTTGTGGCACTGCTCCTGGCTTCGGTAGTGGTTTTCCTTATGGTAGGAAAGCCGTTAATACAGTTCGTATCAGACAGTGACCGATTAAGAGCCTGGGTAGATGAGAACTGGCTGGGCAGCAGAGTGGCATATATAGGCATGGTGGTATTTCAGATTGTAGTTGCCATTATTCCCGGTGAACCGTTTGAAATTGCTGCAGGTTATGCGTTCGGAGCAGTAGAGGGAACGATCATCTGTGTGCTGGGAAGTACGATTGGTGGAACTCTGGTATTCCTGCTGGTGAAAATGTTTGGGGTAAAGCTGGTAGAGGTGTTTATCCCGATTGAGAAGATTCAGTCCTTAAAGTTTTTGAAGGATCATAAGAAGCGGGATTTCATAGTATTCCTGCTGTTTTTTATTCCGGGTACACCGAAGGATGCACTGAGTTACTTCGCTGGATTGACCGATATGGATGTGAAGACTTGGTTGATTATTACAACCATTGCGAAGATCCCATCCATCGTGACTTCTACAGTTGGCGGAGATGCAATCGGAACGAAAAAGTATCTGTTTGCCGTAGTTGTATTCGGTATTACAATTCTAATCAGCGTTGCCGGTCTCTGGTTCTACAATCATTATACAGGGAAGAAGCAGGCAGAGATGGCAATCACAGAGGCTGAACAGGAGAAGAGCGAAGATGATCAGCAGGATGGTCAGAACGTGGTAGAATAAGGAAAAACAGGGAAAAATAGTAAGAAAAGATAAAAATAATTGCGAATGAATTGCAATTGCATCTTGACATCCGCCCATTTGCGTGTGATACTTGTATCGAATCAGGAATAAATAAAGATACGAGGTAACGCGAAATGGGCATTTTAATTACATTTTTGTTAGGGATTTTTCTGCTGCTTGGAGTGCTGGTGGTAAGACTGGCAAAGGGCAGCAAGGTAATAGAACAGTTTTCAATATCGATTGCGCTGGGTACGATGTGTTCCCTGGCAATCATAGAGCTGATTCCGGAGGTGTTTGAGACCTTTCATGGAAAGAATCTGGTATTTGCCGGGATTGCAGTGATTCTTGGAATCGTAGGTCTGAAGGCACTGGATCATTTTATCCCGGATCATGAAGAGAACACGGAAGAGGATACGCAGACACAGGAGAATGTGGTTCATATCGGAGTCATGTCTGCCGTTGCAATTGTACTGCATAACATTGTAGAGGGGATGGCGGTTTACAGTCTGACGGCGGAATCTGTAAAGGTAGGAATGCTGGTGGCACTGGGTGTCGGTCTGCATAATATTCCGATGGGCATGTTGATTTATTCCACTCTGCAGAAGGACAGCCGGAAGAAACAGCTTCTGGTACTCGGAGCGGCGGCAGGCTCGACCTTCCTTGGCGGATTGCTGATGGTATGGATCAGTCCGGTTCTGAATGAGTTTGTAATTGGTATTCTGATCTGTCTGGCTCTGGGTATGCTGTTATATATTATTATATTTGAGCTGATTCCGCATTTAATTCACAGCAGCCGGAAAGGATTATCTGTACTTGGGACAGGAATAGGGGTTATAATTATAATCATCAGTACATTTCTGGAATAGGAGGCAGCATAGCCTATGAAGGCAACGAATGAGATTATTTCAACGAAGGCGAATACGTTATATGCGATGAAGAATCTGATCACCCATGCGAAGATTGAGCGGATGTATATTTTGCGAGTGAAGGATTATTGGAGAGATAAGGAGTCGGTATGCAGGGAGATCCGGGAACGGTTTGGCGGCTGCAGGATCGTGGTCCGGAGCTCCTCCAGTCATGAGGATTGTCTGAAGTCCTCCAATGCGGGACATTATAAGAGTATTCTGGATGTGGATTCAGCCAGTCTGCAGGAGATTGAGGAATCCGTAGATGAAGTAATAGATTCCTATGAAGAGGATATGGAATCGGCAGCAGAGGAACAGGTGCTGATCCAGAGACAGGCGACAGGAGTCTGCATCAGTGGTGTTATATTTACCAGAGATCTGAGGGAGAATCGCCCGTATTATCTGGTGAATTATGATGACCATGGTTCGACCGACAGTGTAACCAGCGGACGTGGCGGAAAGATGCTGTGGATCGCCAGAGATGTGGAGCAGGAGCAGCTAAGTACCCAGTGGCAGAATCTGATTACGGCAGTCCGGGAAGTGGAGAGCATCATTGAAGGAATCCCGCTGGATATTGAGTTCGCAATTAATGATTCGGATGAGATCATTCTGTTTCAGGTGCGACCGTTAGCGGCAGCGAATCTGCATACCGCACCGATGGATGAGACGACCTTTTATCTGTGCAAACGTCGGATCAAGGAGGCATATCAGAAGCGACTGGATGTATTATCCGGAGAACCGATGAAGCTATCCGATATGGCATTCTGGAATCCATCGGAAATCATAGGCTCGAACCCGCGGACACTGGATTATTCCCTGTATCGCAGGATCATTACACATCGGGCATGGAATGAAGGCATCCGGGAGCTGGGGTACTGTGCTCTGGATGAAGATCTGATGTATCAGGTGGGAAACAAGCCATATATTAATCTGAATTATTCGTTTTATTCCCTGATTCCGGAGGCATTACCCAAGGCATTAACGAAAAAGCTGGTGGCATATTATCATAAACGGCTGCAGCAGGATCTGTCCGCACATGATAAGATCGAGTTCGAGATCGTATTCAGCTGCTATGATTTCATGACGGAGAAGAACAGCAGACGTCTGCTGGATTATGGATTTACGGAGGAGGAACGGGCGCAGATCGTAGCAGAGGTCAAGCGTCTTACTATGGATGCGATCTACCAGCATAATGTGATCCTGGCACAGGATAAAAGTTCCATCAATACGCTGGAATTTACCAGAAGTGAGATAGAGAAGATCGGTGAGAACTGCAATAATCCGAAGGAACTGATGGAGACCGTAAAGTGGCTGCTGGAGGCGATTACGAGATACGGAACCCCGCAGTTCGCCAGACAGGCACGGATGGCATTTATGGCAAGAGCCTTTCTGCGGACATTGGTTGAGGCCGGTTATTATGAGCAGGCAGAGATGGACCGGTTTATGCAGTCGATCTCCACGGTATCTACGGAGTTCAATGAAGACTTTGAGGCCTATTCCAACGGGCAGATGAGTAAGGAGGAGTTTGACTCCAAGTACGGACATCTGCGAAGCGGTACCTATGATATCCGAACGGAGCGGTACGATGCAATGAATTTCCGGCCGGTATCCGCCAAGAGCAGACAGCCGAAGGTAAATAAGAATATCGAGTTTGATTTGGCATCGATGCAGCGGGCATTGGACGAGCATGGAATCCAGATACCGGCAGAGGTATTTCAGAAGTTTCTGATCTCGGCAATTGAGCAGCGAGAGTATTTTAAGTTCGAGTTTACCCGTTCCCTGAGTCTGGTACTGGAGTGGATCAAGAAGCTCGGACAGCTGATGGGCTTCCGGGTGGACGAGCTTTCCTGGCTGTCGATCGAGGATATAGAGCAGTATGACCGGGATATGGAACCGGAAGTCTTGAAGGGACATTGGGCGTCAGTGATCGAGAAGGATCATACGGCATTTCGGAAGAACCGGAGTGTTCTGCTGCCGGAGGTGATCCTTTCGGCAAGAAGCATTGATATTATTCCGGTCTATGAGGCAAGACCGAACTTCATTACCAGTAAGCGGGTAGCCGGAGAGGTTGTGCTTCTGGAGGAAGAGCGAGATGTGAATATTGATGGAAAGATCGTAGTAGTTCCGCAGGCAGATCCGGGTTATGAATGGATATTTACGAAACGGATCAAGGGCTTTATTACAAAGTATGGCGGAGCGGCATCGCATATGGCAATCCGGTGTGCAGAGTTTGATATACCGGCGGCGATCGGATGCGGTGCCAAGATATATGATACCGTTTCCAAGCTGGATTATCTGGAACTGGATTGTAAAAACGGAACGATTCAGCCCGGAATCCAGTATACGAATCTCCATGCGCTGATCACCCAGCGGGAAGGGGTGAATCAGTACGGAGATCCGACAGATATTCTGGAATCCGCATACATACGGTTCTATGAGCTGATGGGCTTTATACCGAAGCCGGTATCGAATCACACGAAGAATTTTGAACGGCTGTTTGATGATAAGATCGATCTTCTGATCGTGGTAGGCGGTGGTGCACTGGATTCGAAATGGTATGACAGAGAGCATGAGGAGGAGACGCAGCCGAACCGGGATCGGACAGAGGCGAAGATGATTCGGTACTGTGTGGAACACGGCATTCCGATCATAGCGACCTGCCGTGGCATGCAGTATATTAATGTCCTTTACGGCGGAAAACTGTCGTACCATCCGGAACTGCCGGTAAGCCGACCGCGGGGCAGGGATCACCGGGTGCATCTGTTGACAGAGAATCGGGATGTTTATGTCAATAATTTCCACCAGGATGTGATCTTTGAAGGACAGCTGGCACCATGTTTTACACCGATGGCAGTGGATGAGGAGAATCATGTGGTTGAGGCATATTACTCTGAAAAGATGAAACTTCTGGCACTCCAGTGGCATCCGGAGCGGCAGTTTGAAACAGGGGAAGCAGAGGAGGAAACCCGGAGAATCATCGTAAACTTCATACAGAAATATATCCATTAAATGATAACAGCCTGTAGGCTAAAGGAAAGCAGGCTGTTATTGTTTATACGGAGCTTTGGATGTTGTGCAAATTTTCAACAAATGGAAGCGTGGATATTGACATTTCTTACAAAAATGATCCGGCAGGTAAATCTGTTCTTACTTTTTACCTGAAAAAAGTGGTACACTAAAACCAGAGCAATTATGCGGGACAGGATCAGTCTGTTTAAGATTGGTAAAGATTGGGCAGACTAAAGGTAGTGCAGGAACAGGAGGAAGAGAAATGTTCGAAATCGGTGACTATATTGTATGTGGAAATAATGGGATCTGTACCGTTGAAAATATTGGAACCATTGATGTGCCGGATGTGAATCCAGAACGGCTTTACTATATTTTGCAACCGGTATATGCCAAGGGAAGTGTTGTCTACATTCCGGTCGATAATGAGAAGATCGTAATGCGGAAGATTCTGACCGGGGAGCAGGTGCAGGCACTGATCGATAAGATCCCGGAGATAGAGACCATCTCAGAGTTAAATGATAAGCTGCGGGAAGAGAAGTTTAAGGAATGTCTGAAGCATCATGATTGTACGGACTGGATCCGGATCATCAAAACGTTATACCTTCGCAGACAGGCAAGAGAAGAAAAGGGACAGAAGGTGACAGCTACCGATGCACGCTATCTGAAGGTGGCAGAAGAGAATTTGTACTGTGAGTTTGCCATGGCGCTTGGAATCGAGCGGGATGAGGTTTTTGATTTCATTGAGCAGAGGATTCAGGCAGAGTAGAAGATTCCGGTATAGACATTTAAAATCGTTTATTGTATATTAAGGACGTAGGAAACGAAACATATACAATGAGGATTAAAATGAACGGACAGAAACAGATAGAGGAAATAAAACCACCGATTTCCCCGGATGTGCAGAAGGCACTGGAAAAAATGGTGGAAAATAATGAATACATGCAGAATCTGCAGATTGAAATGCTGGAGATCGAACGTGGTTACGTGAAAGGGCGTCTGATGGTGTCGGATAAGGTATTGAATCCTTATGGATCCGTACACGGAGGATGTCTTTTTTCGCTGGCAGATATTACCGCCGGGCTGGCAGCCTGTACATATGGGAATTATTCATCTACCATTGATGGCAATATGGAGTATATTCTTCCGGCAATGAATACGGAGTATATTATCTGTGAGGCGAAGGAGGTCCGGCAGGGTATTCATGTCTCCCAGTATGAGGCCTGTCTTTATGATGATAAGGAGCAGCTGGTGGATAAGGCAACCTTTTCCTTTTATATGATGCATCGGCCGGTTGTGGACAGGAAGGATTCGTGACACAGCCGTCGGGAAGGAAGAGAAGGGTTCACAAATCAGAGCCGGATCCATACAATAGGGATAAGAACGATAAGGATTGAGAAGAAAGAGGCATAGATAGAATGAAAACCAATCAGACACCAATCAGACAGATACAGGATACAGTTGCGGAGATTACACATAATTATGAGAGCCATGATGTACTGATGGCAAAGGAGGGCATCCATCTTCCGAGCAGGGATACGATCATTCACCTGATCAAGGAGCTGCGACGGATCATGTTTCCGGGGTATTTCGGAGATGAGAATCTGGCAACTTATGTTGGAGACTATTTTGTGGGATCCCATCTGAATCATATTTATGAAGTGCTGAAGGAGCAGATCGTAACAGCGTTGATTTATCAGAATACGGTTGTTACAGATCGCGAGATTGTGCATGATGGAGATAAGAAGAAAACAGCGTGCGACCGGCTGACAGCGGAGCAGGCAGAGGAAAAGGCAGAAGAGATCTGCCGATACTTTATCAGCCGCCTGCCACATGTACAGCAGCTGCTGTTAAAGGATGTACAGGCAGGCTTTGATGGTGATCCGGCAGCACAGAGCAAGGAAGATATTATTATTTCCTATCCGGGGCTGTTTGCTATTTATGTATACCGGGTAGCACATGAGTTATATAAGAAGCAGGTGCCGTATATTCCGAGAATTATGACAGAGTATGCACATAGCCGGACCGGAATTGATATCAACTCCGGTGCAGAGATCGGGGAATATTTCTTTATTGATCATGGTACAGGTGTGGTAATCGGTGAAACGACAACGATCGGAAATCATGTGAAATTATATCAGGGTGTAACATTAGGTGCACTGTCAACCAGAATGGGACAGCAGCTGGCCGGTGTGAAACGGCATCCGACCATTGAAGATAATGTAACGATTTATTCCGGCTCCAGCATTCTGGGCGGTGATACCGTGATTGGGCACGGAACCGTGATCGGCGGTAATGCATTTATCACGGAGTCCGTAGCCGCAGAGACCAAGGTTATTGTTAAGAATCCGGAGATGACATTTAAGGGTCCACGGAAAAAGAATGATGAGAACGGAGCATGGGAGATCTAGATCGACTGAAAGTCGGCAGATAGGAGTTGTTCTAGCTCGGCTTCATAATGCCGGACGTTCTCCGTATCACCAAGTGCTTCATAGCATCGAATCAGTCCTTCGAGAGGAAGCTTATGTCCGTAGTTCAGAGATAGAACGCTGGTTGTCTCCCAGGTAGCATTATAATACCATAAAACAGCCTCCGAGTAGTCTCTACAGTTTTCGTAGTATTGACCAAGACAGGTGCAGACCTCGGAGGCACCATCGCCGGTTGACAGGTTTTTCAGAGCCGGAGCCAGAAGTGCATGTGCATCCTGTCGGATGACGGCACATTTCGTCAGTACACATTGAACCGGAGCCAGAAGTTCTTCCGGTAATACATCCATAGAAATCGTAAGGAAATAATCTTCTGCATTCAGAAAATCCATATCGCTTCCGGAAATGAATAATTCCTTGGCATACATGATGGTGAGGGAAGTGGACAACTTGTGTCCATCCCGGATCAACGCCTGCAGATTGGCAAAATCTCTGGCACAGTGATTTTCGTGCGGTTTATGAATGATAGCAATCTCACTGTCATAAATGATCGGGGCGGTACGAAGTGTTTCATGCAGAGGATCCTGCCAGTAAAATTCCCGGAGACGGCGTGCCAGCTTCGGACGATATTCCTTATCATAGTTATAGGTAGTACCAAATTCTAACTGATTGGTATAATACATCTGAACAATCTCAATCTCCGGCAGAAGAACCTTCTTCAGATCAAGAATCTTACGCTGATTTTCCTCATCAATGATCTCGTCGGCATCTGCAATGTAAATGTAATCCATAGTTGCTTTGGAAAAAGAAAAATTCCGTGCGGCGGCAAAGTCGTTGCACCACTCAAAGTCATAGAGCTTGTCCGTATAGGCAGCAGCGATCTCTTTGGTCCGATCGGTAGAACCGGTATCTATAATGATGATCTCATCAGAGAAGCTTTTCACACAGTCCAGGCAGCGGGCAAGTACCCGCTCTTCATTTTTAACGATCATACAGGTGCTGATAGTGATCATAGGATGTCCCCCTTTGCATAAATACTCAATATACTGTTATTGTAACACAGGGACAGGTGGACGTAAATGTGGGATTGCTGATATTGAAGAAAGGCATATTTTCCCTTTTCAAAGAGAAGGTATTGGTGTAAAATTATAGAAAGTACTAACGCTTGGAGTGTCACCGAGCAGAAACAAATATAGCAAGAATCTATCAAAAAGGAGAAATGAGCAATGAAAGACTTTTCTATCCCAATGGCCCTTGTGGATTATATACCGGTTATATTATTCGCAGCAGCGTCCGTAATTCTGATCAGAGACATGTACAACAAAATGAGCAAAGGAGCTTTTGCACTGTTTGCTGCCGGAAGCATTGACATAATCAGTGCAGGATTTTTGAAAGCCACATACAAGCTCCTTTACGCTCTTAATATCTGTGATTTTTCGAGGCTTAGTGACATCTTCTTCCCGATGCAGTCACTTGGCTTCATTCTGGCGGGAATTGCCATCCTGGCTCTGCTCACTCACAGACAAGGTCAAAAGAGGCTGTGTGTTGTGGCTCCACCTATTTTCAATGGAACATTCATATTCATTATACTAATAATTTTAGGGCTTGGTCTTATGGATATTGGTCTTTGTATTATGGCAGTCAAATTGAAGAAGCATGGTTTAATTGCCCTTTTTGCAGTCTCTTTCGTCTGCTCACTTTGCATGGGATATCTTTCTTCTCATGACTTCGATCTGGCTATGATAAACTGGATAGCTGAAGCTGTTAATATTATCGGTCAGGGAACATTTCTTGTCGGTGCAATTATCATGCACAAAAATGGGTTTGCTGATCTGACTCTTAGAGAGGAACAGATTTCATAAGAGAAAAAGCTGTCAAAGCATTACAATTAATTGATAAGAAGATGGAGGTCATTATGGAACAGGTAACATTACAGATTCAGTATTTAAATGATACGATTACACGGTTGGAGTATATTGACGGGAAATCCGACTGGATCGATCTGCGGGCAGCAGAACGGGTAGAGATGAATGCCGGAGAGTTCCGTCTGATTCATTTAGGTGTAGCGATCAAACTGCCGGAAGGATATGAGGCACATATTGTGCCACGGAGCAGTACCTTTAAGAACTTTGGAATCATTCAGACCAATTCAATGGGAATTATTGATGAAAGCTATTGTGGTCCGAATGACTGGTACCGGTTCCCGGCACTGGCAATGCGGGATACCGTGATCGAGGTGAATGACCGGATCTGTCAGTTCCGGATCGAGAAGCATCAGCCACAGGTGGTATTTGAAGAAGTGAAGGAGCTGTCGGGACAGGATCGGGGTGGCTTTGGAACTACCGGCGTTCAGTAGGTGGCTCATTGCAGAATATCTAAAAACAAAATTAAATAATCAGCAGAAATCTTGCATTGTTTTCGTGGTTGGTGTAGAGTATGGGAACAATGTAACAATCCTGACGGGCTTTGAATGAGATGGAGGTATGAGTGATGAATCCGGATAAGTCAATCAAAAAAGCAAAAGAGAACCTGATTATTTCTTCGGTCATATTGTGTGTGGCCGGAATTGTATTTATGGTATTTTCCGGGACGATGGTAAACCTGGTCGGATGGATACTTGGTAGTGTATTCTGTGTGATCGGCGTGGTGAAGCTGATCGGATATATCCGTAGTCGGTTGCAGACATCGGATCTGGTGTTCAGTATTATCTGTATTATAATCGGAGGATTGCTGTTCGCACATCCGAATTGGGTGATGTCATTATTGTCCATTATTATCGGTATTTATGTGCTGGCAGAAGGGGCTCTTAAGATTAAGGTTTCCGTGGATGCGAAGAAGCAGCAGGCAAGAGGCTGGTGGGCGCTTTTGATCTTTGCATTGATCAGTGTCGCTATCGGTGTACTTCTGGTATTTAATCCGTTTGGAATCAGTAAGGCATTTATGTTTATGGTAGGTCTGGCATTGCTGCTGGGCGGCGTACAGAATATTATTCATGGAATCTATACGGAAAAGATCTTAAATGAGATGAACCAGGATATCATTGATATGGATGAATATATGGAGAATAACAAGCAGTTATAAGAAGCTTCGGAAAGGCAATTGTGTAGAAATTGTGAAATTGCGGAAACGGCTTGACAATTGAAAATGGTATGTTAAAATATGGTTCGGAATCAAACAGTTCGCGTGTGAACAATTCGATTCCGAACTTTTTACATGGAGTTTATTGCAGTGCGAACGAATGGAAAGGAGACAGATCGATGGAGAAGTATATAAGAGAACCGGACTGTCTGGGAAATATGGTAATTATATTGTCAAATCAGCTGAAGCATTATCTTCACCGTGCAGCGGAGGAGGAGGGAATCAGCGGTTCACAGAGCCGGATCCTGCATTTTCTGGCACTGGAGTCAGAGGAGCGGGATGTGTACCAGAAGGATGTTGAGGATTTCTTCTGCCTCAGACGGTCAACGGTGACACAGAATCTTCAGAGCATGGAGAAGAACGGACTGATTACCAGATCCAGTGTGACGAGTGATGCCCGGTTGAAAAAGCTGGTGTTAACGGAGCAGGGCATGGAGCTGGAGCGACGGATCCACAACCGGGTACAGGATATGGAGCGAATGCTCAGCGAGGATCTGACCCGGGCGGAACGGGAGGAGTTCCAGTCGGTTCTGATAAAAATGAGCCGGAAAATGGAAACACTTGGAATGAACGGGAAAGGAGATAAATGCGGATGTTAAAAACAATATTAAAGCAGGTAAAGGAATTTAAAAAGTCCTCCATTGCAACTCCCTGCTATATGCTGGTAGAAGTATTGATGGAGACGGTGGTTCCGCTTCTGATGGCATCGATCATTGATGACGGTGTGAATGTACCGGGCGGTAATATCCGACATATCTGTATTGTCGGACTCTGGATGATCCTGGCAGCGGCAGTCGGACTGGTCGCGGGTATTCTGGGCGGCAAATATGGTGCCTATGCCTCAGCCGGACTGGCACGGAATCTCAGGAAATCCATGTTTGCAAACATTCAGACCTTTTCGTTTTCAAACATTGATAAATACAGTACGGCCGGACTGGTAACGAGACTGACTACGGATGTGACAAATGTGCAGAACGCATACATGATGGTGCTCCGGATGGGTACCAGAGCGACAGCAAGTCTGATCTGTGCAATGGCTGCAGCATTTCTGGTAAATGCCAGAGTAGCTACCGTATATCTGATTGCAGTCATTTTCCTGGGAGGAATCCTGGCATTGATCATTTCGCTGGCCATGAAGTATTTCAATGAAGTGTTCCGGAAATATGATGACCTGAATGCCAGTGTGCAGGAGAATGTATCCGGCATTCGTGTGGTAAAGGCATATGTCAGAGAAGAATATGAGACAAATAAATTTGCACAGGCAAGTGCGAAGGTTTACAACATGTTTGTGAAAGCGGAAAGTGTGATTGCTTTTAATATGCCGGTTATGATGCTTGCGGTATATGCCTGCATTCTGATCATCAGCTGGCTGGGAGCCCATATGATCGTAGGCGGCAGCCTGACAACCGGTGACCTGATGAGCCTTCTGACTTACTGCATGAATATTCTGATGAGCCTGATGATGCTCTCCATGGCGTTTGTTATGATCAGTATGAGTACCGCCAGTGTGGAACGTATCTCAGAGGTCTTAAATGAGACCAGTGATCTGCAGAACCCGGAGCAGCCGGTTCTGGAGGTATCGGATGGCAGTGTGGAGTTTCGAAATGTGAACTTCCGGTATAAGCAGGATGCGGAAGGGTATGTATTAAAGAATATTAATTTAAGTATTAAGTCCGGTGAAACTCTTGGAATTATCGGCGGTACCGGAAGTGCGAAGACCAGTCTGGTCAATCTGATCAGCCGTTTGTATGATGTGACGGATGGCAGCGTACTGGTAGGCGGACGGGACGTCCGGGAGTATGACATGGAGACACTGCGAAATCAGGTATCGGTAGTGCTTCAGAAGAATACGCTTTTTAGCGGAACGATTTATGAGAACTTAAGATGGGGCGATAAGAATGCGACCGACGAGGAATGTCAGCGGGTCTGCAGACTTGCCTGTGCGGATGAGTTCATAGAGCGTTTCCCGGAGAAATACAATACGTATATTGAACAGGGCGGTGCGAACGTATCCGGTGGACAGAAGCAGCGGCTTTGTATCGCAAGAGCTCTGTTAAAGAAACCGAAGATCCTGATTCTGGATGATTCGACCAGTGCCGTGGATACTGCGACCGATGCTAAGATCCGCCGGGCATTTGCGGAGGAGATCCCGGATACGACCAAGATCATAATTGCACAGCGAATTTCCAGTGTGCAGCAGGCGGACCGGATTGCGGTTATGAATGAGGGACAGCTGGAGGCTGTCGGCACTCATGAGGAGCTTTTAAAATCCTGTGAGATCTATCGGGAAGTGTATGAATCACAGACCAAGGGAACCGGTGACTTTGATGAAGAAGTAGGATAGGAGGAATGCAGATATGAAGGCAAAGAAGAAAGCAGGCATGCAGCCACCACAGAATGCCGGTAAGATCCTGAAACGGCTGACTGGTGTATTGATGAAGCATTATGGTGTGCATCTGGTTATTGTGGCAATCTGCATTATTATAAATGTATTGGCAAATGTTCAGGGAACGATGTTTATGCAGACGCTGATTGATGATTTTATCAGCCCGTTACTGCAGGCAGAGGTGCCGGATTTCCAGCCGCTGTTGCATCAGCTGATCCGGGTAGCATGCTTCTATGCGGTCGGTATCGGAGCAGCCTATGCATATAACCGGATCATGGTTAATGTGACACAGGGCACCCTGAAATATTTCCGGGATGCAATGTTTGAGAAGATGGAAACCCTGCCGATCAAGTATTTTGACACGCATGCACATGGAGATATCATGTCGATTTATACGAATGATACCGATACGCTTCGTCAGATGATCAGTCAGGCAATGCCGCAGTTTTTCTCCAGTGCGATCACGATCATCAGTACGGTGGTCTGCATGGTTATGTTAAATATTCCGCTGACTCTGCTGACATTTGTTATGGTAGGCATTATGCTGGTATTTACGAAGAAGTACAGCAGCCTGTCCGGAAAGTATTTTATCGCGCAGCAGAAGGATATCGGTAATCTGAACGGTTATATCGAGGAAATGATGGAGGGCCAGAAGGTAGTTAAGGTATTCTGCCACGAAGAGGCGAATGAGGAGCGGTTTAATCAGTTGAATGACCAGCTGTTTGACAGCGCTTATCAGGCCAATAATTTCTCCAACCGCTTAGGTCCGATTAATGCACAGATCGGCAATATCAGCTATGTATTCTGTGCGATTGTCGGCGGTATTCTGGCAATCGGCAATATCGGCGGGTTCACGCTGGGTGGACTGGCAAGCTTTCTGACCTTTAACAAGAGCTTTAATATGCCGATCAATCAGATCAGTATGCAGATCAATTCCATCGTCATGGCTATGGCGGGTGCAGAAAGAATCTTCAAGCTGCTGGATGAGGAGCCGGAGGTAGACGAAGGCTATGTAACCCTGGTAAATGCGAAAGAGCAGGACGGTACTCTGGTGCCGTGCAAGGAACGGACCGGCATGTGGGCCTGGGAGCATCAGCATCAGAATGGAGATGCGACAACCTATGTACCGTTGAAGGGTGATGTGGTGTTTGATGATGTAGACTTCGGATACAATAATGAGAAAATCGTACTTCATAATGTGACACTGTTTGCAGAGCCGGGACAGAAGATCGCGTTTGTAGGCTCGACCGGAGCCGGTAAGACAACGATCACGAATCTGATCAACCGGTTTTATGATATTCAGGATGGTAAGATCCGATATGACGGCATTAATATCAATAAGATAAAGAAGGCGGATTTAAGACACTCACTCGGAATTGTATTACAGGATACACATCTGTTTACTATGACTGTGCGGGAGAATATTCGGTACGGAAGACTGGATGCGACCGATGAAGAGGTAGTGGCAGCGGCGAAGCTGGCGAATGCGGATGGATTTATCCGGAGATTGCCGAAGGGCTATGATACCGTTCTGACCGGAGACGGTGCGAACCTAAGTCAGGGACAGCGGCAGCTGCTGGCGATCGCACGGGCAGCCATTGCGGATCCTCCGGTTCTGATCCTGGATGAGGCGACCAGCTCCATTGATACCAGAACAGAGAAGCTGGTTCAGGATGGTATGGATAAATTAATGTCCGGCAGAACCACATTTGTAATTGCACACAGACTATCGACAATTCAGAACAGTGATTGTATTATGGTACTGGAGCAGGGACGGATTATTGAACGGGGCAACCATGAGGAGCTGTTAAAGCAGCAGGGCCGTTACTACCAGCTCTATACCGGAAATGCGGTATTATCATAGGAAGGATTGCAGGAGGAAGACAGGCATGTCATTGAAATTTGGAATTATAGGAACCGGACATATGGCAGAACGGATGGCAGCTACCGTGCGGCAGATGAAGCAGGTAGAGCTTTATGCCGTTGTATCCAGAACGGAAGAGAAGGCGAAGAGCTTTGCAGAGAAATACGGAGCTACGGTACATTATGGCAGTTATGAGGCGTTAATTCAGGATGAACAGGTGGAGCTGGTTTATATTGCAACACCGAATCATCTGCACTATTCACAGGCAAGAGCCTGCATTCTGGCGGAGAAGCCGGTACTGCTGGAGAAGCCGTTTGCATTAAATGAGCAGCAGGCACAGGCACTGATCGATCTGGCAGAGATGCATCAGGTATTCTTGTGCGAGGCAATGTGGGTACGATTTATGCCGCTGATGTACCAGCTGAAGAAGACCCTGGAAAAGGGCGCCATTGGTGAGGTGACATCGGTGATCGCGGATATCGGCTATGATCTGAAGGATAAGAGCCGGGTGAATCGTCTGGATATGGGCGGTGGTGCGCTGCTGGATATCGGAGTCTATCCGATCACATTTGCACTGCAGATTCTGGGACGGGAGATTGATAATATCTCGACCTCCATGGTTCGGATGAATTCCGGTGTGGACGCACAGGAATTTATAAATCTGGTGTATGAGAACGGTGCAATTGCGGGGCTGTACTCCACAATGTTATCCAATACGGATAAGCAGGGAAAGATTTACGGAACCGACGGTTATGTGCTGGTGAAGGATATCAATAATTATCAGTCCTATGAAGTATATGATTCAGAGGGAAACTGTCTGGAACAGTCGGAGCGACCGGAGCAGATCAGCGGGCTGGAGTATGAGGTAGAGGCCTGCGTACATGCGATTCAGGCGAAGAAGCTGGAATGTCCGCAGATGACACATGCAGATACCCTGTTTATGATGCGGATCCTGGATACTGTGAGAAGAACCTGGGATATGAAGTTCCCTCAGGAGGAGACTGTATAGATGCCGGAACCATCCCCGATGGATTCCTCAATCTGATCTAAAATAAAATCGTATAGTTTCTGATAGGTGGCTGCATTGTAATGCAGGCCATCGGAGCTGGAAAAGCCGGTATCCAACAGAAAATGATACGTATCGATATAATGAATGGGGAGTGCCCTGGCGGATGCCGGGGCACTTTCCGTATCCGGGAGAGCGGCATTGTAGGTTTCGCTCCAGGTAGCCATGGAGGCATTAAAGGCCTCTATCTGGGCATTTGTGACGCTGGTACAGGGAGCACAGCAGGGATTCACAGAGATAATATAGATAGGACAGTCTTTCCAGCAGGTATTGGCATAGGTCTCATACAATGCCTGATAGGCGGAGACATTTGCCAGATCATTGACACCCAGATTCAGGAGCAGGATCCGGGGCGTGGAGGAAGTTAAGTCAGATCGGATAGCGAACCAGGAATAACCCTGACCCACTCTGGCAGTGAAGGAGGTATAGGACAGATTCGGTGTGTCAGAGGGGAGGGATTGCTGCATACCGACGGTCCGGGAGTCACCGATAAAATGCAGGGGATAGTTTGGCGTATAGCGGATGGTTGTCCCATCGGAACGTTCGGGGACGGAACCGGTGGGGGTGACACGGGGCGCAGGCAGATAGGTGAAGGATGCCGGGGCAAAGTCGGAGCCGGTACAGTAAAAACAAAGTACTGCTGCCAGAAGCAGGCAGGACCACAGATATCGTAAACGCATAAGTATATCACTCCATTTCTATAGTGTTCCGGGAGAATTTGTCTCCTGTAATGATTCAGATAGGTTGTACCACAGGGAGCGTGCCGGTTTTGGCAGAAAACTGCCGGGAACGTTCGACAGATAGGAAAAAATATGTTATTCTAAAGGATAACAATACTGGAAGTAGTAAGGGAGTACGGAATGGAAACAGGAATTGCATGGAAAATATTAGGGATAGAGCCGACAGAGGATGAGGCACAGATCAAGGCACAGTATCACAAGCTGCTGGTCGGTGTGAATCCGGAGGATGATCCGGAGGGCTTTAAGCGCCTGCGGGAGGCATATGAGACTGCTGTGGATGCGGCCAGACACCCGGTACAGGAGCCGGCAGAGGAGGAAGAAAAGGACGAGATTGAACAGTGGCTGGATAAGGTTGGGAATGTCTACTGGTATCTGTCGAGCAGGAATGATCCGGCATGCTGGAAGGAGCTTCTGGAGGATCCGGTGTGCATCGGACTGGATACGGCACTGGAGGCCAGAGAGCGGTTCCTGGTATTCATGATGCAGCATGTGTATGTCAGTCAGGAGATCTGGCAGCTGATTGACCGGGAGTTCCGTATCATCGGGGAACGGGAAGAGCTGGAAGAAACGTTTCCGGGGGAATTTCTGGATTATGTACAGTATCAGGTAGAGAATAAGAACTTTGTGCCATATGAGAAGCTGGAGATTCTGGGACTGGATGAGGCAGAGATCCGGATCGATGCATATCTGCAGGCATATTTTGATATTAAGACAACGGTTGACCGCGGAGAATTAGAGGGGATTCATCAGAAGATAGATGCACTGAAAGATTATGAGGTCCGGCATCCGTATGAGGACGTGGAGCGCTTGAAGGTGGCATTACTGGAGAAGGATCCGGATAAGGCGGTCGCACTGGCAGAGAAGCTGCTGGAGGATAACCGGGGAGATGTCTATGTGGAGTATTGGAGTGGATGTGCCTATCGGGAAAATGACCGGTGGGAACCGGCAAAGGACTGCTGGCAGCGAATTCTGGATCAGTATCCGCAGAACTACAATGCGAGAGCTGCGATGGCGGGATACCGGATGCATCAGGGAGAGTACCTGGAGGCAAAGGAGATGGTCATGGATCTGCTGGAGGAGAATGGCAGGGATGACAATGTTCTGGATATGATGCGACAGTTGAATGAACCATTGCTGCAGTATTATCGGGAAGAGGCGGCAAAGGATCCGGGGAATAAGGAGCCGGTGATCGAGGCGTGCTGGTGCCTGTTCCAGAATGAACGGTTTGAAGAGGCGATTAAGACCCTGGAAGAGCTTCATGTTACAGAGGACGAAGATGTCTATTATGACTATGTAAATATGATGGGGCGCTGTTATCTCGGTAAGAATCAGTACGAGAAGGCAATCCCGTATCTTCTGAAATGGGAAGAGGCCAGAGAGAATCTCGTAGATGACGGAAGTGAGAAATACAGGAAGCGGAGAAGCCGGGAAGGCTTTATTAAATCCGCTATCGGCATGGCATACCACAAGTTAAAAAACTATGAGCAGGCAGCGAAATATCTGGAGGAAGGAACGAAGCTGGAAGCGGATCAGATGGCGCGGCATTCCTTCATGGATCTGCTGTCACAGGTGTATTATGAGAGTGATCAGTATAAGAAATGTGCGGATGCCTGTACTGCCATTATTGAGGAGGATCCGTCCTATTATCCGGCATATCTGCGGAGACAGCAGGTATATTTTGAGCTGCAGGATGGACAGAATGTAGTAGATGATTACTATAATGCGATTCGGATTTTCCCGGCCTACTATAAGCCGTATCTTCTGGCGGCGAGGGTGTTCTGTATCTACCGGCAGTATGAGGATGCGAAGAAGGTCATAGAAGCAGCAAAGGAGGAAGGGATTCATCATGAGTCCATTCAGTATATGGAAATCCGGATCATGCGGAATCTGGCGGCAACTCCGGAAGAGTCCGAGAAGGTGCTGAAGCTGTGTGAGACATTAAGGCAGGAGTTGCGGGAAAAACAGGAAGCAGGAGATGCGGCCGAGGAGAAGACGGAGCTTCAGATATTTGACGAGGAGATGCAGAAGGACGGAATGGCCGGTGAGGCTGTGGATATGCAGGATCTGATGCTGGAAGAGGTAATGCTCTATATGGACATGGGTAAGGATGAGAAGGCACTGGAGCTGATTGCCGAGGCCTATAAGAATCCACATGTAAATTACCGGTTCCATTGGATCCGGGCTGACATCCTGCGGGATCAGAAGAAATATGCAGAGGCATTGAAGGAGTACAAATATCTGCAGAAAACCGTAGCCGAGAATGATGAGTTTATATATAACAGCGGTGTCTGCCTGTACCGGATGGGAGAAGCAGAGGAAGCGAAGGATGCATTTCAGTTAACCTTGCAGAAGAATCCGGAGCATGCGAGTGCCCACCATTATCTGATGGAGATTTATTCCCGGAAATATCAGCAGACAGAGGATATACAGTATTATAAGCTGGCACTGGCGGAGATCAATGCACAGCTTGAACGGGTTCCGGATGCATATTATTATATTGAACGGGGCCTCCTTTATATGGATCATTATGAGTTTGAACCGGCGATCGCAGATTATAAGAAGGCACTGGAGCTGGAGCCGGATAATCTGTATGCGTACAACAATATCGGTTATGCATTGCGGGTGCAGGGACGGTATGAAGAGGCGGTTCCGTATTTCAAACAGGCAATCGAGCGTATGGAAGATGAACATACCCTGCTTCCGTTTATGAATCTGGCACGGACCTATGAGGCGATGCAGCAGTGGCAGGATGCGATTGAGACCCTGAAGCAGGCAACGGCAGAGTTCGGCGTCGAACGCAGAGTCTATCTGGCAATGAGTGATTATTATATGGTACTCGGAGAGTTTGACCGGGCAATGAATACCTTAAATATTGTTCAGAAAAAGGGACTGCTTGACGAGAATGATTATCTTGAAAGAAAGGCAAAGCTATATGTGATCGCCGGAGATAAGGAGAAGGCAATCGGTGCGTATCAGGATTTACTGGCTTACGGGAAAGCAATTGTCGGACATGAGAAGGCTGACTGGGAAATGCGGGCAGAGGTTCTGGAAGAATGGGGACTGTACCTGTTCTATTGCAGAGATCTAAAACCGGCAATTAAGATATTGAAGCAGTCCATGAAGCTTCGTCTGAAATACAGACTGGACTTTGAAAATACCGGAACGCATCTGGCAGTTGCTTATTATCTCAGGAAAGAATACAGTAAGGCAGCGAAGATCGCCAGACAGGTGATGGATGAGGTTCGTTCTGAGGAGCGTTATCTGTCATTTGTGACACTGGCACCGGTACGACTGGTCTACCGGGCACAGCTTTATATGTGCCTGCAGGATTATACGAAGATGAAAGAGCTGTTACAGCGTGTCAGTACGATACCGAAGTGCAAGCACTGCACCCATACCCGCTGCTCGGAAGCAATGATCGTGTGGGGCATGTATGAGGAAGCACAAGGACATACACAGAAAGCACTGGAATACTACCGGGAAGGATTAAGTTATGATCCGTGGGATCAGGAGCTGATCCTGGCAATCCGGAATCTGGATCGGCATGCAGAGGAATAAGGCGAGAAACGGGCGGCCGGAGAAGCGGGATGAATAGAGTGGTACGATATCCGGAGATACGAAGAGTAACGGAACGAAGAAATACAGAGACAGAAAGGTGAACGACATGATAATAGGAATCGATCTTGGAACCACCAATAGTTTAGTGGCTTATTATACAGAAGAAGGACCCAGAATCATACCGAACCGTCTGGGAAAGAATCTGACACCATCCATTGTCAGCGTAGACGGGGATGAAATTTATGTGGGAGAGACTGCAAGAGAACGGATGCTTCTGTATCCGGAGACGGCGGCAAGTGTCTTTAAACGGACAATGGGAACGGATAAGAAATATCATCTGGGAAATCATTTCTTTACTTCAGAGGAACTGTCGTCCTTTGTACTGCGTTCGCTAAAAGAGGATGCGGAGGTGTATCTGGGCGAAGAAGTGACAGAGGCAGTCATCAGTGTCCCGGCATATTTTAACGATGCCAGAAGAAAGGCAACGAAACGGGCCGGGGAACTGGCCGGTTTAAAGGTAGAGCGGATTATCAGTGAACCTACGGCAGCAGCCATCGCCTATGGATTATATGAATGCAAGCAGGATGCCAAGTTCCTGGTGTTTGATCTGGGTGGCGGTACCTTTGATGTATCGATTCTGGAACTGTCCGGTCCGATTCTGGAAGTGCGGGCGGTTGCAGGCGATAATTTCCTAGGCGGCGAGGATTTCACCAATGTGTTGGAGAATATGTTTTTTGAGAAATTCCCACAATTGGATCGGGATGCGATGGACCGGAAGACTCTGCGGTATGTTCATAAGCAGGCAGAAAGCTGCAAGATCGGCTTTGAGAATGAACGGGTATCGACTATGACCTGTGTGATCCAGGAAGAAACCTATGAATATCCGGTCGATATCAGTGATTATGAGAAGCAGTGTGAGGAACTGCTGGAGCGTATCCGGATTCCGGTACGGAAGAGCCTTTCAGATTCCAGACTGCGACTGTCAGAGATTGATAAGGTAGTTCTGGTAGGCGGCGCTACCAAGCTTCCGGTTGTACGGAAGTTTGTAAGTAAGCTGTTCCGGAGTCTGCCGGATACCAGTGTGAATCCGGATGAGGCAATTGCACTGGGAGCGGCTGTTCAGGCTGCCATGAAAGAGCGGAAGGATTCTATCCGGGAGATTATCCTGACAGATGTATGTCCGTTTACACTGGGAACCGAGGTCGCAGTGGAGCGGGAGAACGGTGGCTATGAAAGCGGCTATTTTTGCCCGATCATTGAGAGAAATACCGTGATACCGGCCAGCCGGACAGAGACCATGTATACGATCCGTGATAATCAGTCATTGGTGGAGGTTTCCGTATTACAGGGTGAAAGCCGGTTTGCGTCAAATAATCTGCTGCTCGGGAAGCTGGAGATCGAGATCCCGAAGGCTCCGAAGGGACAGGAAAGCATTGACGTTACTTACACATATGATGTGAATTCCATTCTGGAGGTTCAGGTGAAGGTGAATTCCACCGGAAAGACCGTAAAACAGATCCTGAAGGGGCAGCGGGTCGATATGACGGATGAAGAGATCGCTGCACGTATGGAGGAGCTGGCTTATCTGAAGATCCCGCCGAGAGAGCAGGAGGAAAATAAGTTGCTTCTGCTTCGAGGAGAGCGACTATATGAGGAAAGCCTTGGGGATGAGCGGAAGATCGTAGAACATGCTCTGCAGAAATTCGATCAGACATTAAATACACAGGATCCGGCTAAAATCGAGGCTGCACGGGGAGATTTCCGGGCATTCCTGGAAGAATGGGAAGACAATGTATAAAATGATCCAATGTATAAAATGATCAAAGTGAATAATAAAATAAAGATATTTAAAATATGCAAGGACAGCAACTCAAGAGGGGGGGAGAGCACTGTCCTTGCTTTTGGGAGTTAAAGTATGTAAATGAGGGAGGGTTCCAACAGAGATAATAATCAAAAGTTCATTGTCTGCGAGATGGGAGTCAAAACAGATTTTAAACTCATCTCTGAAGAAACCTTTTTATTTACATCGTTATCATAGCATGGAGGAACGGTTGGTTATATCAAATTAATGTTATATGTTGTAAAATCAGGTTGAATTTGGCAGAAAAACAGGAAAATAGTAAATAAGTGCCAACTCTTGTAAAAATATGAAGAAGTTATAAAGATTCTGTATTTGCTTGCAGGGAGTATTGAATTGCTGTATAATTAACAGTGTGTTGCTATTTTACTGAAAATATCCAGAAAAAATCAGGGATTTATCGGAAAATAGGCACAGATTGGTTTCAAAATATAAGGAGGGCTTTAAATGGGTATTTTAAAAAGATTTGGGGATATCATGTCAGCAAATATTAATGCATTGTTGGACAAGGCAGAGGATCCTGAGAAGATGATTGATCAGTATTTGCGGGATCTGGATAGTGATCTGGGTAAGGTAAAGGCTGAGACAGCTGCTATCATGGCAGATGAGCAGCGTGCCAAGAGAGAGCTGGATGAGTGTACTGCAGAAGTGAATAAGATGCAGACCTATGCAGAGAAGGCATTGGTAGCAGGAAATGAAGAGGATGCAAGGACTTTCCTGACCAAAAAGGCAGAGCTTACAAACAAGCAGGCAAGCCTTCAGCAGGCATATGATCTTTCCGTAGCTAATTCACAGAAGATGCGTCAGATGCATGATAAGCTGGTTAAGGATATTAACGACTTAAATGCCAGAAGAGATGAGATTAAGGCAAAGGTAAGAGTTGCAAAGGCTCAGGAGCGCATTAATGAAATGGGCAGTTCTATGGGTGGTGCAGAAGCATCCATGTCTGCATTTGACAGAATGGAAGCAAAGGCGAATAGTATGCTGGATAAGGCAAATGCAATGGCGGAGCTTAACAGCAGCTCAGAGAAGAAGTCTATGGATGACCTGACAGCAAAATATGACACTGCTTCGACTGCAGGTGTAGAGGATGAGCTGGCAGCATTAAAGGCCAAGATGGGTCTGTAATTGTCAGAAGGTCAGATAGAGCAGGGAGGCTAGAAGATGGGTTTGTTTTCAAATCAGTTGGCAAATGTAGTTGAATGGGAAGAGTACCGGGACGATGTCCTGTTCTGGAAGTGGTCGAATAAGGAGATCAAGAAGGGCTCCAGACTGATCCTCCGTCAGGGACAGGATGCTATCTTTATGTATAACGGAAAGGTAGAAGGTATTTTTAAAGACGAGGGAAGTTATGATATTGAGACACAGATTATTCCTTTCCTGTCTACTCTGAAAGGATTTAAGTTCGGCTTCAACAGTGGTATCCGTGCGGAAGTATTATTTATTAATACGAAGCAGTTCAATATTAAATGGGGTACACCGACACCGATCCGGATACAGGCACCGGGACTTCCGGGCGGACTTCCGATCCGTGCGAATGGTTCCTTTGATGTGAAGATCGCAGATTATCTGGTATTCATTGAGAAGATTGCAGGTGTGAAGAAACAGTATACGATCACAGAGGTTCGGGAACTGATGCAGTCTATGTTGTCAGGTCTTCTGATCCGCTGGATTTCAAAGGTTGGTCAGGATATTTTCAATCTGCAGGCGAATATCACAGAGATCCAGAATGGTGTAAAGGAAGATCTGGATATGGAATTTGTGAAGATCGGTTTATCGGTTGTGAATTTCCGAATTGATGAGTTCTCTTATCCGGAGAATATTACCAAGCGTGCCGATCAGGCAGCAGAGTATTCCATGGTTGGCGATATGAACCGGTTCCAGCAGGTCAGCATGGTAGATGCAATGACACGACCAGGTAACAGTGGAACAGCCAACGGAACCAATATGATGAACACCATGATGGGTGCCCAGATGGGTATGATGATGGGGCAGCAGATGATGAATAACATGAATGCGATGAATCAGAACTCTGTAAATCAGGGCAACATGAATCAGGGGGTACAGCCGGTACAGAACAGCGGTGGAGCAATTCCGAAGTTTTGTCCGGATTGCGGAACTCCTACAAATGGTAATCGTTTCTGTGGCAATTGTGGCAAACAGTTGGGCTAGAACTTGTAATTTCAAGAATGAAAAGGTTGTTGAAGCTTTCCTTCGGCAATCTTTTCTTTTTTAAACTTTAAGTAAATGAAAAGCTTTCATACAAAATCTATGAGAAAATATTGGAATACAAATCTTAATAAAATCGACATAATAGTACTCTTGTAAATAAAGATAAACGCTGGTAAAATGCAAGTGAAAAAACGATATCAGAATAGAGAAACGGTAAAAAGAGGTGGAATACATGCAAACCAGCATTCTGAAATATTTAGAGGAAAGTACAAGAAAGCATCCTGATAAAATTGCGGTAATTGATGAAAAAGTCAGTTTGTCATATAGGGAATTACTTTACGATTGCAAATGCATTGGAAGCGAACTTACAACCATAATGTCAGATCATGCTCCCATAGGTGTTTATATGGAGAAAGGCGCAGATGCATTATGTGCCTTTCTGGGAACGGTATATGCAGGAGGGTGTTATTCCTTTTTTAATCCGGAGCTTCCGGATAATCGGTTGCAACAGATCCTGTCGGTTCTGAACCCATGTGCGATCATAACCACCGGACAGATGCATGATATGGCATGCAGGATATTTGAGGGTATTATGATTTTGGATATAGAAGAATTGAAGCAGGGGAAACCGGTAGAGGACAGATTGCAGAAGGTAGAGCGGAGCAGAATCGATCTGGATCCGCTTTATATTAATTTTACATCCGGTTCGACTGGAGTGCCGAAAGGAATTGTGGTTGGACAGCGGAGTGTCATAGATTTTATAGATTGTTTTACCGAATTATTTCATATTACGGAAAATGACAGGATCGCTAATCAGGCACCGTTTGATTTTGATGTATCTGTAAAAGATATTTATTCCAGTCTGAAAGTCGGTGCAACCTTAGTGATTGTACCGAGGAGACTGTTTTCCGCACCAACGGAGCTCTTAGATTACCTGACAGAGCACCGGATAACTACACTGATATGGGCAGTGTCCGCACTTTACCTGATTACGACATTCCATGGGCTGGATTATAAGGTGCCGGAAACAGTTAGTAAGATTTTATTTAGCGGTGAAGTAATGCCCTATAAGACTCTGATGGATTTCAAGAGGCATTTGCCGGATGCGATGTATGTAAACTTATACGGACCGACAGAGGTGACTTGTAATTGTACATATCATATTCTGGAAGCAGAACGCGATTATTCGGAAGGGATACCGATTGGAACAGCGTTTCCGAATGAAGAAGTATTCCTTCTGGATGCACAGGAAAAACGGGTGGAGCAATCGGGAGAGATCGGAGAAATCTGTGTGCGTGGAACAGCGCTTGCACTGGGATATTATAATGCACCGGAACAGAATGAGAAATATTTTACAGCCAATCCATTGCATATAGCATATCCGGAGCGAATATACCGGACAGGGGATCTTGGAAGATATAATGATCAGGGAGAGCTTGTATTCAGCGGAAGAAAGGATTTTCAGATCAAGTATCTTGGACACCGGATAGAACTGGAAGAGATTGAACGGGAAATGGCTAAGGTTGATGGCGTGGAACGCTGTTGCTGTCTTTTTGATGAAAAGCATTCCAGATTGAAAGGAATCTATGTGGGCACCATTGAAAAAGGAGAGCTTCATAAAATTATGAAAGAGAGCTTGCCGGTGTTTATGATGCCCGGCGTATTGTTACAGGTAGAGGCAATGCCAATGACGAAGAATGGAAAGATTGATCGCAGGCAGTTAATGGAACTGACGGTCAGAAGAAGGGGGAAGAGGTAGTATGGATATTCAGAGGATGGATACAGCCTATTATGTATTTGATATCGAAATACTAAAGAAACGGGTGGCATATCTGCGGAGCCGGCTTCCGCAATCCGTGCAGCTCTGCTATGCAGTGAAAGCGAATACATTTTTGATACAGGCATTGGCTGGTGAGGTGGAACGATTTGAGATCTGTTCTCCGGGTGAGGCGGTCATCTGTGAAAAAATGAAGGTGCCGGATCATCAGATGGTGATTTCCGGTGTATATAAGACTCCGGCGGTTATGCAGCAGATGGCAGAGATGGAGGATGATCGTATTTTTACCGTGGAATCTGCGGAACAGTTTGCGTTATTTCTTCAGTTAAGCAAGAAACGCAGGAAGAAGATCCCATTGTTATTGCGAATGACAAATAACAGCCAGTTTGGGATGAATCCGGAAGAAATAAAGAAAATTATAAAGTGCAGAGAGGAATATCCGGAACTGGAGGTTCGCGGAATTCAGTTTTTTTCGGGAACTCAGAAAAATTCTGTAAAGAAAATAAAGAGAGAACTGGTTCATCTTGATATATTTCTGTCGGAGTTAAAAGAACTATACGGATATGAGGTGCAGGAATTGGAATATGGTCCCGGACTACCGGTTGCATATTTTAAGGAAGATGAAATAGATGAAGAGCTTCTGCTTGCAGGATTGACAGAGGGTATACAGGAAATGGCGAATACTCCTCAAATCGTATTGGAACTGGGAAGGAGTATCGTAGCCGGTTGTGGCAGTTATTATACGCATGTTGTAGATAAAAAGACGAATGGCGGTCAGAATTACCTGCTGCTGGATGGAGGAATGCATCAGCTTGCGTATTTTGGACAGCACATGGCAATGAAACAACCATTTCTGAGGTTATGCGGCAAGAAAGCAGAGCAACAGCCGGTGATTACCTATCATCTGTGCGGTTCTCTTTGCTCTATGAATGATATTCTGGCAAAACAGGTGCTGCTTCCGGAGATAGAAATCGGGGATTTGCTATGCTTTGAAAATGCCGGAGCCTATTGCGTAACCGAAGGAATTGCATTATTTCTGAGCCGAGAGCTTCCCGCAGTCTTTATAAAGACAGAAGAGGGGACATATATGTGTGCCAGGAAACCGATGGAAACAGCCGGACTGAATATGCCGGCAGTGAAATTGTAAGAGAAGAGTAAGAAAAAATAAATTGAGTTTTAATAAAGATACACTACAATGAGATGTAATTATGAAAAGAAGTTATAGGAAGGAAGAGAAAAGATGGAACAATTACTTGAAATACTGGAAGATATCCAGCCGGATGTAGATTATAACAAGTGTGAGGATTTGGTGGATGGACATATTTTAGATTCTTTGTCTATTATTTCACTTGTGGCAGAATTGGAAGATGAGTTTGATATTACAATTCCGGCAGTTGAGATTATTCCTGCTAATTTTAATTCTGCAAAAGCAATGTGGAATATGATTGAACGATTGCAGGAGGAGGAATAAATGCAGTTATCCACACTACTTCTGGGTGGCAGATATGATACGATGACATCGTATTTTTCAATTGCGTTCCTGGTGGTTTTTTTGCCGGTATGTCTGATTTCATATTCTCTGCTGCCACTGAAATTACGGAAATACTTTTTGCTGGTATCAAGCTACGGATTCTTTTGGCTGGTAAGTGGAAAACTTGTAATTTACTTATTTCTGACAACATTGTCCATTCATTACTTTGGATTGTGGATAGAACGGATACATAGAACCAGAAACGAAGCGGTTAAGGGATTGGAAAAAACAGAGAAAAAAGAGGTGAAAAAGCGTTTTCTGAAACAGAGTCGGTGGGTGCTTACATTTGCAATTGTGCTTCATATAGGAGTGCTTTTGACCTTGAAATACTCGCCGTTTTTTACAACGAATCTGAATGCGGTCTTTACTATGCTGAAAATCCCATTTCAATTGCAGATTCCTTCTTATCTTATGCCAATCGGTATTTCGTTTTTTACACTACAGGCTGTGTCTTATTTAATTGATGTGTATCGGGAAACGATTCCGGCAGATGAAAACATTTTTCGACTGGGACTGTTTATGTCTTTTTTCCCACAGATTGTAGAGGGTCCGATCTGCAGATATGAACAGACGGCAGATCAGCTCTGGAATGTAAAGGGGATTGAATATCCCAATCTGAGTCTGGGACTGCAGAGGGTGGCATTTGGTCTGATGAAAAAGCTGGTTGTGGCTGACAGATTGAATCCGTTGATAACGGAAGTATTTACAAATTATACAAATTATGAAGGCGGCATGATTGCACTTGCGTCGCTTTGCTATACGATTCAGCTGTATATGGATTTTTCCGGGACTATGGATGCGGTCATGGGAATCGGACAAATCTTTGGTGTAAGTATGCCGGAGAATTTTAAGCGTCCATTCTTTTCAAAGACGATTTCGGAGTTCTGGATGCGTTGGCATATTTCATTGGGTGCATGGTTTAAGGACTATATTTTTTATCCGGTAACGATGTCAAAGCCAATGAAGAAGCTGACGACAGCAGCACGGAAGAAGCTTGGAAATCATTTTGGACCGCTGCTTGCAGGAGCAATAGCATTATTTCTGGTATGGGTATGTAATGGATTGTGGCACGGAGCGGGCTGGAATTATATATTTTTCGGAATGTATCATTTCAGTTTTATTCTGCTGGGCAATATCGTTGCACCGGCAGTAAAATGGCTGCATCAGAAGTGGCATATCAATCCGGAGTGGTTTTTCTACCGGGCATTTCAGATAATAAGGACCGGCATTCTGGTAGTGATCGGTGAAATGTTTTTCCGGGCATCAACGCTGCAGGCGGGCTTTGCCATGTTCAGGCAGATGTTTACGAATTTCCGGTTTACAACATTAAATAGCGAATTGCTAAAACAGATGGGTGTTGACTGGAAGGATCTGGGAATCGTTCTGGTTACACTGCTGATCGTATTTATGATCAGTATATGGAATGAAAAGGGAGTCGCTATTCGTGAAACGCTGGCAAAGAAATCTGTCGTTATCCGATGGGTGGTATTATATGCATTGATCCTGTTTATTGTAATATTTGGTGCTTATGGGACAGGTTATATTCCGGTAGATCCGATTTATGCGAATTTTTAAGGAGAAACGGCTATGAGGAAAGCATGGAAAAACATATTAACTACGATATTGTTCATTGGCATTTTGATTGCTTTACTTTGGATAGTGTCGATGATATTTCTGCCAAGAAATAATACAAGTGCCGAAGGAATTCAGGATGAGCAGGCAAACGGAATTATGGCAGAACCGGAAAATACGATTGATGCTGTAATTCTGGGTGATAGTGAGACCTATTGTGGATATATACCGCTGGAGTTATGGCGAACATATGGGATTACAACGTATGTATGTGGCACCACACAGCAGAAAATGTACTACACCTGTGATTTTCTTCGTAAAACATTTGAAACTCAGAGCCCTAAGGTTGTATTTCTGGAGACAAACGCATTCTTCCGGGATTATGGTTATGCACAGATTATGACAAATGCCCTGGAGGATGAGCTGCCGATTTTTCGGTATCATGATCGCTGGAAGACGATCCGGACACAGGATCTGACAGAGGATGTGGAATATACCAATATCCAACGGGATAAAGGGTATCATTATTATACAAAAGCGGATCCGGCAGATACAAACGGCTATATGCAGGAGAATTCCGGAAAAACGTCGATACCGAAAAAGAATCTTCGTTATATACGGCAGATACAGAAATATTGCGAAGAAAATGATGCCAGACTGGTGTTGATCAGTACGCCAAGCACTAAGAACTGGAATTATAAGAAACATAACAGTGTGGAGGCATTGGCGGAGGAATTGAATGTGGAATATATAGATCTGAATTTGGAATCGGATCGGGTGGCAATTGACTGGAATACAGATACCAGAGATAAAGGGGATCATTTGAATTATAGCGGAGCTCTGAAAGTAACGGATTATGTAGGAGATTATCTGAAAGAATCAAAATTATTTGAAGATAAGCGCGAGAATCCGGATTATGCTGACTGGAATACGCAGCTTGCGGCATTTGATCAGTACAAGGCAGAACAACAGAAGTAATAAATGAAAATAATAAGATAAGAATGTATGTTTGTATTTTAAACTAGGACTGGAAGAGAAACTGTGGTAATATAGTAGCCAGAGACAGAAAGCAGGAAGATAAGAGAGAAAAGGAGAAGCTTATATGCAGGCAATACTGAATCAGCCACAGCAGGAGGCTGTGGAGCATATAGAGGGACCGTTGCTTATTCTGGCAGGTGCAGGTTCCGGAAAAACCAGAGTGATTACACATAGAGTTGCATATCTGATCGAGCAGGGGATCAATCCCTATCATATTCTGGCAATCACATTTACAAATAAAGCGGCCGGCGAGGTACGGGAGCGTGTGGATGATCTGATCGGATACGGTTCCGAGAGTGTGTGGGTGAGTACGTTTCATTCCCTGTGCGTCCGGATATTAAGAAGGCATATTGAACGGATCGGATTTGCATCGAATTTTACTATTTATGATACAGATGATCAGAAACGGCTGATCAAAGAGGTGACGAGGCAGCTACAGCTGGATCCGAAGATGTATCCGGAACGGACACTGATGGGTGCAATCGCAAAGGCGAAGGAGAATTTTATCTCGCCACGGGAGTATGACCTGCAGGCGCAGGGCGATTACCGGAAGATGCAGATGGCACGGGTGTATGCGGAGTATCAGAAGCGGTTACACAGTAATAATGCACTGGATTTTGATGATCTGCTTTATAAGACCGTGCAGCTGTTTCAGGACTGCCCGGATGTGCTGGAGCAGTATCAGGAGCGCTTCCGTTATATTATGGTAGATGAGTATCAGGATACGAATGAGATCCAGTTCCTGATGGTGCGTCAGCTGGCCAGAAAGTATCGGAATCTCTGCGTGGTAGGTGATGATGATCAGTCCATTTATAAATTCCGTGGAGCAAACATCATGAATATTCTGAACTTTGAAGAGGAATATCCGGATGCAAAGATTATTAAGCTGGAGCAGAACTACCGCTCAACCGGAAATATTTTGAATGCAGCCAATGCTGTGATCCGGCATAATGAGGGCAGAAAAGATAAGACACTCTGGACCGCCAGGGAGGATGGAGCTCTGATCCAGTATAAGCAGTATGAGAATGAGTATCAGGAGGCAGAGCAGATCGCCTACAGCATCCTGGAAAACAAGGTCCGGAACGGATTAAATTACAGTGACTTTGCGATTCTTTACCGGACCAATGCGCAGTCGCGGGTGCTGGAGGAAAAGCTGATCATGAAGAATATTCCATATAAGATCTATGGTGGTCAGAACTTCTATTCCAGACTGGAGATCAAGGATCTGCTGGCATATCTGCGGACGATTGCTAATGGCTCGGATGATGTTTCGGTGAAACGAATCATCAATGTACCGAAGCGGGGAATCGGGGCTGCAACGATCACGAAGGTAGAGACATATGCATTGAGTCAGGAGATTCCGTTCCTGGATGCCCTGTATCAGGCAGAGGAAGTACCGGGAATCGGCAGAGCCTTGACGAAGATTCAGGGCTTTACGGATCTGATCTCGGATCTGCGGGAGCAATGGATGGCAGGAGAAACGATTTCAGAGCTGTTTGAGGAGCTGCTGGAACGGACCGGCTACGAAGAGGAGCTGATTGCCGAGCATACGGAAGAATCACTGGCAAGAGTGGAGAATATCGATGAGCTGCGGAATAAGATCGTTACCTATGAGGAGAATGCAGAGCATCCGCAGCTGGAGGAACTGTTGGAGGAAATCGCACTGGTGGCAGAGGTGGACAGCTTAAACTCCAGTGATGACAAGGTGGTGCTGATGACCATACATAGTGCCAAAGGTCTGGAGTTTCCATATGTATATCTTTGCGGAATGGAAGACGGACTGTTTCCGGGCAGTATGACGATCAATTCCGGCAGTCAGGAAGAGATGGAGGAAGAGCGCCGGTTGTGTTATGTGGGAATTACCAGAGCCAAGGACCGGTTGTTCTTAAGTAGTGCCAGACAGCGGATGATGCATGGTGCAAACAGCTATAATCCGGTATCCAGGTTCCTGAAGGAGATCCCATCGGAGCTGCTGGATATTGGTGGATACCGGAAGGTGTTAAATCCTGTATCCGATCAGCCGAAGCCATCCGTGATCTCACCTGCATTTACGGCGAAGCCGAACTACGGAAAGACATTTACCGTGAATCGGGCGGTGAGTCTGGATTATCAGGTTGGAGACCGGGTGAAGCATGTGAAATTCGGAATCGGCACGGTACAGGAGATCGTAAACGGTGGTAAGGATTATGAGGTATCGGTCGATTTTGATACCTATGGAAGAAAGAGAATGTTTGCATCTTTTGCAAAACTTCAGAAGGTAGAAGAATAATTTGTCATAGTTTGCTGGAAAAAAATGCAAAATGGAATAGTATTATTCCGGTTGTTGTGATATAATACTACTATCGTATGGAATATAAATATAGAAGGAGGGTACCATTATGAAGAATTTAAATGAACTGATCGATGCAGTTAAAGTCGGAGAATTGCTTGGCGGAAAGAAAGAGCCAGAAGAGAATAAGACAGCAAAGAAGATTGTCACTGTATTGGCAATTATCGGTGCCGTAGCAGCCGTAGCAGGTATTGCATATGCTGTTTATAAGTATTTAACACCAAGTTTTTTAGACGATTTCGATGATGACTTTGATGATGATTTTGATAATGATTTTTTCGAAGAGGAAGAACCAATCGAGATTAAACCGGAAGCATAGAGCTTAGATCAGGTGTAAGGAGAAGCGGAGTCGGGATGACTCCGCTTTTTCAAAAATAAAAGCAATAAAATATGAAAAAATAAAATTAGGTGTTGACTTTTTGAAATGTATTAGATATAATAACACTTGCGTTGACAAAAGGACAAAAACCTAAAGCAAGCGCAGGACATTTTTATAAAAAGCGGGGTGTGGCTCAGCTTGGCTAGAGCGCTTGATTTGGGATCAAGAGGTCGCAGGTTCGAATCCTGTCACCCCGACTGATACAATTTATGAATGTATCTGCAAAAATTAATATGCGGGTGTAGTTCAATGGTAGAACACTAGCCTTCCAAGCTAGATACGTGGGTTCGATTCCCATCACCCGCTTTTTTCTTTCGCTAGTCACAAGCTGTAGTGGGAGAAAGAATGTGTTCGTAGCTCAGCTGGATAGAGCAACGGCCTTCTAAGCCGTGGGTCGGG
>CAVFXS010000018.1:0-54270 GCA_963626805.1 Bacteroidales bacterium H4
GCGACACCGACGGGTGGAGCAGGTACGAAAGTAGGACTTAGTGATCCGGTGGTATAAAGTGGGATTGCCATCGCTCAACGGATAAAAGCTACCCTGGGGATAACAGGCTTATCACTCCCAAGAGTTCACATCGACGGAGTGGTTTGGCACCTCGATGTCGGCTCATCGCATCCTGGAGCTGTAGCAGGTTCCAAGGGTTGGGCTGTTCGCCCATTAAAGCGGTACGCGAGCTGGGTTCAGAACGTCGTGAGACAGTTCGGTCCCTATCCGGCGTGGGCGTAGGATATTTGAGAGGAGCTGTCCTTAGTACGAGAGGACCGGGATGGACGGACCGCTGGTGTACCGGTTGAGCTGCTAAGCTCATGGCCGGGTAGCCAAGTCTGGCAGGGATAAACGCTGAAGGCATCTAAGCGTGAAGCCCCCCTCAAGATAAGATATCCCATCGTAAGAGTAAGACCCCTTGAAGACGACGAGGTTGATAGGCTTCGGGTGGAAGTGCAGTAATGCATGGAGCTGAGAAGTACTAATAGGTCGAGGGCTTGACCAGAAAGAGGAGGAAACGGACAGACAGAGCTGAAGGAATGACGAGCAGATGTATCTGCGGAGTCATGGAAGCAGATCTGGCTGGGCACTTGCGAAGCAAGTGGCATCGAGTCGAAGCAGAGCGGAGACGAGAAGACCGGGTTTGATTAGAGAGTTAAAATTTTTGTATGATGTTTTGAAGGTACATGAATCATGCACGAGCGATGAATGGCAGATATGAATGCCTGCATTCATATATCTGACAGGCAGAGCGAATATACGGCGAAGCCGGAACACCGAAATGGAGCGAAGCGGAATTGAGGTGGCATGGTGAGTGATATAAACTTCTTTCATAAATTGCGAGATATTACTCGTTTTTTGTGGTATAATACCTTTATAGGGGATTGGTCAAATGGTATGATAGGGGTCTCCAAAACCTTTGGCGGGAGTTCGATTCTCTCATCCCCTGCTAGAAAGCCTTGAAAACACTGAGTTTTCAAGGCTTTATTTTTGTTTTTGGGCAACGTTTGGGCAAACAAAATAGTTGGTGCCAGACCGTTATTTTTTGTGTATAATGAACAAATATGTGCGATAGACCGAATTGAAGAACTTATGAAGACAACGATTCATTCTATGAATCCTACATCCAAGGTATGTCTTGAGCATCAAGGACGGAATAGAAAGCACTCCGATAGCAGAGCGCTTTTTACTGTGTTAAGGTTGTCAAAGTGGCGGTTTTATATTATAGTTGTAAAAGAATACGAAAAAGGGCGAAGTAATACAGACAGAATGGAGGACACAATGGAAACATTTCGCGTAGAACTGAAAAAAGTAGTAGATGACAGCTATGAAATTGAAATCGGATTTAAATTAGAAGATCAGCTTATACAGGATATCCGGAACGGACTGGTAGGAACGATTCATAAATTTGCGGTAATCACTGACAGTACAGTGAAGCCTTTATATGGAAGAAGTATATATCAAAAATTAACGGATGCAGGGTATCAGGCAGATCTGTTTGTGTTCCCGGCCGGAGAGACCAGCAAGACCCGGAAAACAAAGGAAGAGGTAGAAGATGCCATGCTTGCAAAGGGATACCGGAGAGATTGTTGCATTATTGCGGTTGGTGGTGGTGTGGTGACAGATCTTGCCGGATTTTTAGCAGGTACCTATGGCAGAGGTGTGCCATTTATTAATTATGCAACGACACTTCTGGCAGCGGCAGACGCATCAGTTGGTGGAAAGACTGCAGTAGACACACCGCTGGCAACAAATCTGATTGGACTGTTTAATCAGCCGGAGAAGGTTTATCTGGATATTGCAACCTGGAAAACTCTTCCTGCCCGCCAGATGTCAAGTGGTATGGCGGAAACAATTAAGCATGCGATTCTGGCGGACCGGGAATTCTTTGAATATCTGGATGCACATATGGAGGAGATTCTGACATGTGAACAGACATCCTGTGAGCATATTGCGGAGGTGAACTGTCGCGTGAAGTATCAGGTAGTCATGAAGGATGAGAGAGAAAGTGGTTTAAGGGAGATCTTGAATCTGGGACATACCGTCGGAAGAGCGATTGAAACAGTCAGTGATTATCAGCTGCTACATGGTGAAGCGGTGTCTATCGGATTGGTGGCAGAGGCAGAGCTGGCACAGAAGCTGGGGTATGTGACAGAGGAAGAGAAGCAGGCGGTTGTGCGATTACTTAAGAAGGCGAAGCTGCCGATAGCAGTTCCGAATTATATTGACCGGGAGGCACTGGTTGAGAAATTATATACCGATAAAAAAGTCCGGGATGGAAAACTGCGGTTTGTAATTCAGAAGGGCATCGGGGAGATCGTAGAGTTTGCACCGGGAGTGTTTGCAACTCCGATTGAAGAAGCTGTGGCAAGGGAAATCATCATGGAGCTTCCGGCACAGGATGCAGAGTAAGAAAAGGTAAAAACAGGTATGGGACATTTTTATTTTACAAGACATGGTCAGACCATATGGAATGTGGAAAATAAAATCTGTGGGGCTACGGATATTGCACTGACGGAGCTGGGACACCGGCAGGCAATTCAGCTTGGAGAGCAGATTGTGGAGCAGGGAGTCCATATTGACAGAATTCTGTATTCTCCGCTCATCCGGGCAGCCGAGACAGCCAGACATATTTCCGAGGTAACAGGGGTTCCGAGGCAGATGGAACCGCGACTGATCGAGCAGAGCTTCGGAAAATATGAGTCGACACCACGGAACGGAGAAGAATTTCGAAGGGCAAAGATGAATTTCATATCCGGGTATGAGGATGGTGAAACCATGCTGCATCTGTGCCAGAGGATTTATAATCTGCTGGATGACATTAAGGAAGAATCCGATGAAACCTGCTATCTGCTGGTTGCACATAACGGGATTTCCAGAGCGGTGCAGTCATACTTTACGGATATGACGAATGAGGAGTTTGCAGCATTTGGAATTAAGAACTGTGAGCTTGTCCGATATGAGTTCTGATGCGGATACAGGAAGATAAAATGCCAATCGAATAAGGGAAAACGGGGACAAAAAATCAGGATATTGTATACAATGTATAGTATCTTGATTTTTTTGTGATTTTATTGTAAAATATTACCAAAACAATGAGGGGAATTTGTGAAAAAGTCTTAACATCTGATAAGGCAGTGATATAATTTCTCAAAATCAATGAGGTCAGGGGGACATTCTATGATGAATCAGGATGAATTAACAGATGAGTTACAGCAGAGAGTTCAGACGAGGATTAATTTTTTCCACTCGTTACGGAGCAGAATCTTTGTCATGATTGTAGTGACAGTGCTGGTGTGTGCTTTGGCGGTATTTTTTACAATTCGGCCATTGATTACAAAGAGCTTCTCAGCAATGCAGAGCAGTTACATGGGGGATATAGCAACCGCATATGGAAGAATGCTGGCGGAATATGTGAACCGGGATGGACTGGATGCTGTATCGACACCAGAGGTGCAGGAGCTTCTAAAAGAGATCAACATTAATGGCAAAGAGAGTAGCTATGCATACGTAGTAGATCTGGACGGAACGATGCTATATCATCCAACCGCAGAGAAGATTGGAGTTTCTGTGGAGAATTCCGTAGTAAAACAGATTTTGGCAGAGATTAAAGAGGGAAAACCGCAGCAGACGGCAGTCTATGAGTATGATTTCCGTGGAGCAATTAAATACGCCGGCGTTTATCCGGATGAGGCACATGGCTTTCTGTTGATCATATCAGCCGATAAGGCGGAGATTACATCGGATATACAGAGCATTTTGCTAAAGACATTGATCAGTACATTGATCGCATTTATAGTCTGCGTTGTAATCGCAATCTTCTGTTCTGCAATCATTACAAAGCCGATCAAGGAGATGGCAGAGATTACAGACCGCTTCTCAACTCTGGATCTGCGGGATGATGAACGACGGGAACAGATCGGACAGCGCCGGGATGAAGTGGGACTTTTAAGCCGATCGATCGGTGGTGTCAGAGACCAGTTTAATGCAATTGTAACAGAGATTAAGACACAGAGTAATAATATTCATACGACAGCGGCTGCTTTGGATGAACATGCCAAAGAGACACTGAATAATATGGAGCAGGTAGAACGGGCGGTATATGAGATCGCAGAAAGTGCCGGCTCACAGGCAGAGGATACCCAGAAGGCGACTGAGAATGTGATCCGGATGGGTAACATGGTAGAGGAGACCAACCAGGATGTTGAGAATCTGTACCTATATGCGAACTCTATGAAGCAGTCCGGGGATGATGCTTCCAGAACCTTAGCGGATCTGGAGGAGATCAACTATAAGGCGAAGGAGTCGATTGATTTGATCTATCAGCAGACAAATACGACTAATGAGTCTGCCATGAAGATTCGTGAGGCAACAGAGCTGATCACTTTTATTGCGGAGCAGACGAATCTTCTGTCACTGAATGCATCGATTGAGGCAGCCAGAGCCGGAGAACAGGGCCGGGGGTTTGCCGTTGTTGCATCCCAGATTCAGAAACTTGCAGAGCAGTCCAACGATTCTGCCAGACAGATCGGTGAGATCATTACATTACTGATTTCCGATTCCGGTAAGGCGGTAGATACCATGAATGAGGTTATGGATATCATGGAGGTTCAGAATAAGAATATCCAGCAGATGGGACAGCAGTTTGAACAGTTATTTGCGGCAATCGATAAGTCGAACCGGGGTGTCGGAAATATCGCAGACCGGACGAAGAGTCTGGATGAGGCGAGAGTCAATGTAGTTGATATCGTACAGAATCTGACCGCAATTGCAGAAGAAAATGCAGCCGGTACACAGGAAACGTCAGCTTCTGTAACTGAGGTAAGTGATATTGTTTCGCAGATTTCCGAGAACGTAAATCAGTTACGCCAGATCGCAGAGAAACTGGAACACCGGATGGAGATTTTCCAGTTGGATGAATAAGAAAATACATACCAAACAGATAAACTGCGAAAACTCAAGAAACAATAGCATCTTGACAAATACAAGATATATACCGATAAGAAAGTCAGGGATGGAAAACTGCGGTTTGTGATTCAGAAGGACATCGGGGGAATCGTAGAGTTTGCCTCGGGAGTGTTTTCGACTCCGATTGAAGAGGTTGTGGCAAGGGAGATCATCATGGAGTTTCTGGCACAGGATGCAGAGTAAAAGAAAGTAGAGTTACAAGGTAATATGAGAAGTATGAATTACAATGGGATTTTAAAGTTTAAGGGAACATGGCGAAGTTATCAGGCAAGGGTTTTAGAAAATGCAGATAGGTACATGTCAGATGGAAAAATCCATATTGTTGCGGCACCGGGTTCCGGAAAAACAACATTGGGAATTGAATTGATTCGTAGAATGGGTGGAAAAGCACTGATATTAGCACCTTCCATTACGATCCGGGAGCAGTGGGTTGCCAGAATTGAGGAGGCATTTTTGTGTGATGGTGTGCAGGGGGAAGATTATCTTTCACAGAATTTAAAACAACCAAAGGCAATTACGGTGGCAACTTATCAGGCATTGCACAGTGCTATGACCAGATTTCAGGAAACGCAGGAAAATGTGGAAACGGAGAGCGGCATGGGCACAGATGAGTGCTTATCGGAAACAGAGACAGAAGAGGTAGATTACAGTGGTTTTGATCTGGTTGGAGCGATGAAAGAGGCTGGAATCGAAGTGCTCTGTCTGGATGAATGTCATCATTTGCGGAGTGAGTGGTGGAAAGCATTAGAAGAATTCAAAAAACAGGTGGATAACCTAAAAATTATAGCATTGACAGCGACACCGCCGTATGATTCCACACCGGCTATGTGGACGCGGTATATGAATATGTGTGGAGAAATCGATGAGGAGATTACGATACCGGAGCTTGTAAAAGAGGGAAGTCTTTGCCCGCATCAGGATTATGTTTATTTCAACTATCCGACAAAAGAGGAAGAGCAGAAAGTTAGACGTTTTGAAGATCGTAGTAAAGCAATGACAGAAAAACTTATGCAGGACTCACATTTTTTTGCATATGTGAGAAGTTATAAAGGGCTGAGTGGACAACTTTCGGATGATAGATTGCTGGATAACCCGGCATATTTGTCAGCATTGTTGATTTATTTGCAGAGCAAAAATGTTACAATTCCGTTCAGACTACAGAGACTGCTTGGAACTCACAAATTACCTTCCATGAATGTGCAGTGGATGGAGCGTCTGTTACAGGGATTTTTGTATGATGATGTAGATTCTTATCTATGTGAAAAGACATATCGTGAATGGCTAATAGCGGATTTAAAATCCTGTGGTCTGATAGAAAAGAAAAAAGTTGTTCTGACCAAAAGTGCGGCAGTGGAAAAAATGCTCACAAATTCTCTCGGAAAATGTAACAGCATCCGTGATATTGTATTTCATGAGCATGAGTCATCCGGTCAGAATTTAAGACTGCTTGTTTTGACAGATTACATCCGGAAAGAATATGAAAAAGCGATCGGAAATACAGAATATGATGTAAACGCGCTTGGAGTGCTTCCTTTTTTTGAAATGCTTCGCCGCGAAAATGAAAAGAAAAACAAACAAATTCGTTTTGGAGTGCTTTGTGGAACCATCGTGATCATTCCGGCAGAGGCAAAAGAGGCGTTAGAGCAGGAAATAGGAACAAGTGGGAAAGTTATATTTGACAGAATTGGAAATCTTTCTGAAACCGATTATCTCAAGGTGGCGGCTGTTGGAAATGCACATTTTTTGACAGGAGCGGTAACCAACGTCTTTTCAAAAGGTTATATGCAGGTGTTGATTGGGACAAAATCGTTGTTGGGAGAGGGATGGGATTCGCCTTGTATCAATTCCCTAATTCTTGCAAGTTTTGTAGGTTCGTTTATGTTAAGCAATCAGATGCGTGGACGCGCCATCCGTGTCTTTAAAGAACAGCCGGATAAAACAAGTAATATCTGGCATTTAGTCTGTCTGAGACCATGGAGTGAAGTGCTGAAAACAGATGACAATCAGATCAGTGAAGATTATAGCATGCTGAAACGAAGAATGGAGCATTTTCTTGGTTTGCATTACACAGAAAATACCATTGAAAACGGAATGACTCGACTGTCAATTATTAAAGCTCCGTTTAATGAGACCAATATTAATAAAATAAATAAGCAAATGCTGAGAATGTCGGGGCAGCGTGATATGTTAAAGGAGCGTTGGGACCGTGCACTCGCGATTTATGACAAGATGGATATTGTAGATGAGACAGAGGTGAAAGATAAATTTGTGACGAGTGTTGTTTTCTGGGATGCAATTCTCACAACTATTTTGTCAGTCATTTTGTGTCTGATCGGAACGAGTGGGGCTGCCCTTGTGGCAATAGCTTCCCAAAATGAAGTTTTAGCCGGAATTTGTTACTTTCCGATTGTGGTTGGACTGGCCGGAGTTATGTTGCGTTTTCCAAAAGTATTTATGCTGTGGAGTCCGTTAAAAAGATTGAGGGCATTTGGCAATGGAATTCGCAAAGCATTAGAGGAGCAACAGCTCTTGGAAGAAATACATTGCAAGGTAGTGGCAGAATCGGCGGGGCCAGATAAGCATATTATATATTTGTCAGGTGGAAGCGGCAGGGATAAAGCCTTGTTTGCACAGTGTGTCAATGAATTTTTTGATGAGATTGATAACCAGCGTTACATACTTGTAAAAAGTAAGGGGTATAAAGGAATGAACGGTTTCTATGCCATTCCAAATTGTTTTTCCCAAAAGAAGGAGGATGCGGAGCGTTTCACAAAAACTATGCATCCGTATATTGGGAATTATAACTGCGTATATACAAGAAATGAAAAGGGAAGGGAACTTCTGTTGGAGGGCAGGATAAAGGCTCTTGCTAATCGGGAGGAACGGTATATATCCCACAAAAAAGTAAAAGGAGCATTGGAGTAAAGATAAAAAATCAAGGATAAAGAATTGACAGCTCTCTGATTTTATGCTAAGTTAAATCTATAAATGCAAGGACAAGGAATAGTAGGACTTAGGAAGGATTCAGAGAGCTGTCGGTTGGTGTGAGACAGTTGTGGAATAAGTTTGAACTGGCCTTTGAGCAGCGGGCTGAAGGATAGATTCAGAAGTAGGCTTTGCCGGTGACTGACCGTTATTGCAGTAGGATATAAGACCGGGTGATCGAAATCCAGCAGCAGGATCACCAGTAAGTTTCAGGTTCGTATCTGTGAGAGTGCATACAGAAGTATGAATTAGAGTGGTACCGCGTAAGTTCCTTACGTCTCTAACGGAGAGATGTCAGGGGCTTTTTCTTTTGCAGGAAAGCATGCGGGACTGACTTTTCACATAGGATACGGTAGATAGGAGGTTAAAGAAATGATGAATTATCAGAAGTATCAGAGAGGCTATTTTATGCCGCCAACGGAGTGTTTGAAATGGACACACAAGGAGTATATTGACCACGCACCGGCATGGTGTTCTGTAGATCTGCGGGATGGCAATCAGGCATTGATCGTCCCGATGAGTCTGGAAGAGAAGGTAGAGTTTTTCAAGATGCTGGTGAAGGTAGGCTTTAAGGAGATTGAGGTCGGATTCCCGGCAGCATCAGAGACCGAGTATGAGTTTCTTCGTACCCTGATCGAGCAGGATCTGATCCCGGATGATGTAACGGTTCAGGTATTGACCCAGTCCAGAGAGCATATTATCAAGAAGACATTTGAGGCTGTTCGCGGTTGCAAGCATGCAGTGGTACATTTGTATAATTCGACTTCATTGGCACAGCGGGAGCAGGTATTTAAGAAATCAAAGAAAGAAATTCTGGAGATTGCAGTTTCCGGAGCAAAGCTTTTAAAGCAGCTGGCGGAGGAAGACGGTGGTAACTTCCAGTTCGAATATTCACCGGAGAGCTTTACCGGAACTGAGCCGGAGTATGCATTAGAGGTCTGCAATGCCGTGATTGATGTATGGCAGCCGACTCCGGATAATAAGGTCATCATTAACCTTCCGGCAACCGTAGAGATGTCACTTCCGCACGTATATGCAAGTCAGATTGAGTATATGAGTGAGAATATGAATAACCGTGAGAATGTGATCCTTTCCCTTCATCCGCATAATGACCGCGGATGCGGTGTGGCAGATGCAGAGCTTGGTATTCTGGCAGGTGCAGACCGGATCGAGGGTACCCTGTTTGGCAATGGTGAGCGTACCGGTAATGTGGATATTATTACATTGGCAATGAACATGTATACACATGGAGTGGATCCGAAGCTTGACTTTAGCAATATACCGGAATTAACAGAATTATATGAGCGTGTGACCAGAATGCATGTATATGAACGTTCGCCATATACCGGTCAGCTTGTATTTGCCGCATTCTCCGGCTCCCATCAGGATGCAATTGCCAAGGGTATGAAGTGGAGAGAAGAGAAGCATCTGGAGCAGTGGACTGTACCATATCTTCCGTTGGATCCAAAGGATGTTGGCAGACGGTATGATGGAGATGTTATCCGTATCAACAGTCAGTCCGGTAAGGGCGGTATCGGTTACATTTTGGAGCAGAAGTACGGTTTTGATCTTCCACCAAAGATGCGGGAAGATCTCGGATATACCGTTAAGGAGGTATCCGATCATATGCATAAGGAGCTGGAGGCAAGTGAGGTACTTGACATCTTCCAGAAGACCTATGTAAATATCAGCAGTCCGATCCGGCTGTTAGAGGCTCATTTCACACAGGGAGAAGAGTTCACAGCAGAGATTACAATTGAGATCAATGGTGCAAAAAAGGTGTACCATGGCAAGGGTAACGGACGTCTGGATGCAATATCCAATGCGGTAAAGAAGCATTTTAGGATTGATTTCTCATTGATCTGCTATGAAGAACATGCATTACAGGTAGGTTCTAATTCACAGGCATGTGCATATGTGGGTATTGAACGGAAGGATGGAACGGTAGCATGGGGTGCTGGTATCCAGAACGATATTATAGATGCATCTGCATATGCATTGATCAGTGCAATTAACCGTTCAGGACTTGTGAAATAAGAGATAAAATGATATTCTGAAATTAGGATATTTGTAGTATTTGAAATGATAAAAATATTTAAATTACAAAGGTGGAGGTTATAAAAATGGCGAACTATTTTCAACCTGAGATCGAGTGCGCATCACAGGAACAGATTCGGGCATGGCAGGATGAACGCCTGATAAAACAGGTGAAGCATGTCTACGATAACGTAGAGCTGTACCGGAAACGGATGGATGAGAAAGGGCTGAAGCCGGAAGATATTAAGGGAGTAGAGGATCTGCACAAGCTTCCGTTTATTACAAAGGATGACCTGCGGGATGAATATCCTTACGGACTTCTGGCAACATCACTTTCCGACTGCGTACGTATTCAGTCAACCAGTGGTACGACTGGTCGGCGTGTCGTTGCATTCTATACACAGCATGATATTGATTTATGGGAAGAGTGCTGTGCAAGAGCAATCGTAGCAGCCGGCGGTACCAAGGATGATGTGGTACATGTCAGCTATGGATTCGGATTGTTTACCGGTGGTGCGGGTTTAAATGGTGGTTCCCACAGACTGGGATCGCTGACGTTGCCGATGTCATCCGGTAATACCGATCGTCAGATTCAGTTTATGACAGATCTGGGATCTACGATCCTCTGCTGCACACCGTCCTATGCGGCATATCTGGCAGAGTCGATCATTGAACGCGGACTGCGGGATAAGATTAAGCTGAAGGCCGGTATCTTCGGTGCAGAGGCATGGACAGAGGAAATGCGGCATGATATCGAGAATAAGCTTGGCATTAAGGCATATGATATTTATGGTCTGACAGAGATTTCAGGACCGGGTGTATCCTTTGAATGTGAGGAACAGACCGGTATGCATGTGAATGAAGATCATTTTATTGCTGAGGTTATCAATCCGATTACCGGAGAGGTACTTCCGGACGGAGAAAAGGGTGAGCTGGTATTTACCAGTATAACCAAGGAGGCGTTCCCACTGCTGCGTTATCGGACAAGAGATATCTGTATCTTGAGCCATCAGAAGTGTTCTTGCGGCAGAACGCATGTTAAGATGACAAAGCCGTTAGGACGTAGTGATGACATGCTGATTATCAAGGGCGTTAACGTATTCCCGTCTCAGATTGAAACCGTACTTCTGAATAAGGGATATCCGGCAAATTATCAGATTATTGTAACCAGAGTAAATAACAGTGACAATCTGGAGGTTCAGGTTGAGATGACACCAGAGATGTTCTCTGATTCCATCAGTGAGATCTCAGGCAGAGAGAAGGAACTGGTAAGCGCATTAAAGGCAATGCTTGGTATTTATGCAGACGTGAAGCTGGTAGCACCGAAGACAATCGCACGGAGTGAAGGAAAAGCCGTACGTGTCATTGACAAGCGGAATCTGTATCAGGCATAAGACAAAGAGGAGGTAGATGGTATGACGGTAAAGCAGATATCTATTTTTGTGGAAAATAAGATTGGAAATCTGGCAGAGGTGACCAATGTGTTGGCAGATGCAGGAGTCAGCCTGCATGCAATTTCATTGGCAGATACCAAGGATTTTGGAGTGTTACGTGTAATTGTGAACGATTCTTATCTGGCGGCTACGACCCTGAAGGCACAGGGATATATTTTCTCAATTACACCGGTACTGGCAGTTGCGATTTCGGATGAACCGGGTAGTCTCTACCATGTGCTGACTCTGCTGGAGGAAGCAGGAATCAATCTGGAGTATTTATATGACTTCAACACCAGAAAGAGTGATTTTGCATATTTGATCCTGAAGGTAAAGCAGGTAGAGGAAGCTGCTGAAATGCTTGGAAAGCATGATATTAGACTTCTGGATCAGGAAGAGCTAAAGAATGTATAGAAGAAAAAAAGAGGAGGAAATGTATTATGAAATATGAAGTATGGGGCGATATGATGCCTGCAGTTACCCTGTCTCTGGAGGCAGGAGAAAGTATTTACACACAGTCCGGCGGTATGAGCTGGATGACAGACCAGATTGAGATGACAACGAACATGAAGGGGGGGCTGATGAAGGGCTTTGGACGGATGTTCAGTGGTGAGTCACTATTTATGGCTACATATACAGCGAAGGCACCGGAGCAGCAGATTACCCTGGCAAGCTCAGTTCCGGGTCAGATCAAGACGTTTGAAATCTCACCGAATTATACGATCGTAGCACAGAAGGGGGCATTCCTTTGTGCAACACCGGGAGTAGAGCTGAAAGCATTTGTTACCAATGCAAAAGGCGGACTGTTCGGTGGAGAAGGATTTGTTCTGCAACAGTATACCGGTCAGGGACTGGTATTTTGTGAGCTGGATGGTGCAATCCGGGAGATTAATCTGGTAGCCGGTCAGAAGTTGGTAATTGATACCGGTAATGTGGCTGCATGGGAAAGCACGGTGACTTATAATTCCCAGATGGTAAAAGGTTTTAAGAATGTATTATTTGGCGGTGAGGGCTTGTTCCTGACGACCCTGACCGGTCCGGGTAAGGTATGGTTACAGACCATGTCGATTTCAGAGCTGGCACAGCGGTTAATTCCATATATGCCGACATCCGGTAATTAATAATAAAATAACAGAACCCTGTTGATTTTTGAATCAAGAATCAGCAGGGCTTTTTATTATGATAATGAGAAAAATCTAGCACGTTCTTTACTGAAATTTTACCTTCAAAAAGAGGAATATAATTCCTATTTCCTACAAACTATGTTATAATGTCCCAAGGCAATGAGCAGTATTTTTATCAGAGCTGCATTCGGATCCAATTACGGAGATCGGAACGTAGCGGAAAAAGATAAGAAAACACAATAAGAGGTGCAAGAACATGAAAACATTATCCCATTTGGATAAATTAGAAGCAGAAGCAATCTATATTATTCGGGAAGTGGCAGCAGAATGTGAAAAGCCGGTTATGCTGTATTCGATAGGAAAAGACAGCTCGGTCATGCTTCATCTGGCGATGAAGGCATTTTACCCGGAGAAACCACCATTTCCGTTTATGCATATCGATACCACATGGAAGTTTAAAGAGATGACAGAGTTTCGGGATCGGAAGGCGAAGGAATTAGGAATCGATATGATCGTTTATACGAATGAAGAAGGGGTAAAGGCCGGAATCAATCCGTTTGATCATGGCGCTTCTTATACAGATATTATGAAAACGCAGGCGTTAAAGCAGGGTTTGAATAAGTATGGGTTCACGGCGGCTTTCGGCGGCGGCAGAAGAGATGAAGAAAAGTCCAGAGCAAAGGAGCGGATCTTTTCATTCCGGAATGCAGAGCATGCATGGGATCCGAAGAATCAGCGACCGGAGATGTGGAAGTTATATAATACACAGATTCATAAGGGCGAGAGCATGCGGGTGTTCCCGTTATCCAACTGGACCGAGAATGATATCTGGCAGTACATATTGAGAGAAAAGATTGATATCGTATCCCTTTATTTTGCAAAGGAACGACCAGTCGTATACCGGGATGGCAACATCATCATGGTAGATGATGACCGGATGCGTCTGTTACCGGGCGAGGAAATCCAGATGAAGAAGGTACGGTTCCGGACATTAGGATGTTATCCGCTGACCGGAGGTGTGGAATCGGATGCAGATACCCTGGAGGCAATCGTGGAGGAGACATTGGGAGCCGTGAATTCGGAGCGGACCAGTCGTGTGATCGATCACGAGGGTGCCGGTAGTATGGAGCGAAGAAAAAGGGAAGGATATTTTTAGAGATGAAGGAACTGTTAAAATTCATTACCTGCGGTAGTGTGGATGATGGTAAATCAACGTTAATTGGACATATGTTGTACGATTCCAAGCTGCTCTTTGCGGATCAGGAACGTGCACTGGAGCTGGAAAGTAAGGTCGGAAGTACGGATGGAAGCCTGGATTATTCCTTACTGTTAGATGGATTGATGGCAGAACGGGAGCAGGGCATCACGATCGATGTGGCATATCGTTATTTTACGACCTCAAAGAGAAGTTTTATTGTGGCAGATACACCGGGCCATGAAGAATATACAAGAAATATGGCGGTTGGGGCATCCTTTGCGGATGCGGCAGTTATCCTGCTGGATGCAACGAAGGGCGTACTGGTGCAGACCCGCAGACATACCAGGATCTGTTCTCTGATGGGCATCCGTGATTTTATTTTTATTGTAAATAAGATGGATCTGGCAGAGTATCGGGAGTCTGTATTTCAGAATATTAAGAAAGAGCTGGAGGAGTTTGTACAGATCTTCCCATGCAACAGCATGACGGTCATTCCGGTTTCGGCGACCGTCGGTGATAATATTACGACTGCCTCTGAGCATATGGACTGGTATCAGGGACCGACACTCTTATCTTATCTGGAGGAGCTAGAGCTGGATACCGGAAATGGCGAGGATGATTTTATATTGCCGGTACAGCGTGTGAGCCGACCGAATCATACATTCCGTGGCTTCCAGGGACAGGTGGAAGCTGGCAGTCTTCGGAGAGGTGATATGATCACGGTATATCCGAGCGGAGAGCAGGCATCGGTATTCAGACTTCTGGTAGCCGGTGAGGATACAGAAGAGATCATAAAAGGACAGCCGGTAACCATCTGTCTGGATAAGGAGATTGACTGCTCCAGAGGCTGTGTGATTGTGAAAGGACAGGCACCGGTAGTTGGAAATATGTTCCGTGTGACGATGCTGTGGATGGACGATGTTCCGCTGGTAGAGGGCAAGGAATATATGCTGAAGCTTGGAACCAGAAAGATTCCGGCTCGTGTGGTTAAGATTGAATATAAGATTGATGTAAATACAGGAGAACATATTTCGGTTACGCAGGTAGAGAAAAACGGAATCGTATCCTGCAGTATCCTGACAACGGAAAAGATTGTATTTGAGAAATTCGCAGAAAGTGAAGCGCTGGGCGGATTGATCCTGATCGATCGTATTACCAATATGACATCTGCCTGCGGTGTGGTTGAACAGCCGTTAACGCAGTTTGATAATCTGACCTGGCAGAATTCGGATATTACGAAGGAAGTTCGTGAAAAGCAGCTGCATCAGAAGGCAGCAACACTCTGGTTTACCGGCTTGTCCGGTTCCGGAAAATCAACACTGGCCAATGAGCTGGAGCTTCGGCTGACAGCAATGGGTAAGCATACCATGCTGTTAGATGGGGATAATATTCGTATGGGTCTGAATCGTGATCTGGGATTTTCTGACGAGGATCGTACAGAGAATATCAGACGGATCGCAGAGGTGGCGAAGCTGATGAATGATGCGGGACTGATCGTTCTGACATCCTTCATTTCACCATTTCAGAAGGACCGAGAGCTGGCACGTTCCATTATCGGGGAGGATTTTGTGGAAATCTATGTCAGTACGCCGCTGGAGGAATGTGAAAAGCGGGATGTGAAGGGCTTATATAAGAAGGCCAGAAACGGTGAGATCCCAGTATTTACCGGCATTTCCAGTCCGTATGAAGCACCGGAGCAGCCGGAGATACAGATTGATACGACCAATATGACGGTAGAACAGGCTGTAACAAAGCTGTTACAGTATTTGGAAGAAAATTAGCATATAGGAAGTGACAAAAAGGGTCATGAAAAAGAAGTTTGCAACCCTGGTCTTATCCATGCTGAAGATCGGCTGTATCGGATTTGGAGGCGGCAGTGCGCTGATACCGGTCCTGCAGAAGGAGGCAGTACAGGATAAAGGCCTGATTACAGAGGATGAACTGGACAGTGATATTGTGGCAGCCAGCATTACACCGGGAGCCTTGCCGGTTGAGATAGCGGCCGGCATCGGAAAGGCGACCTGCGGGACAGCTGGAATGTTTGCGGCAGCATCTGCAATGGCGTTACCGGGAGCAGCATTGACAACCTTATTTCTGATGTTTGCTGCGATGGTCGGAGAAAAACTGACAACGCAGATATGCTATGCATCCGTTGGAATTACCGCTTATATCATTGTGATATTGGGACAATATATACTGACGACCTTAAAGAAGGCGAAGAACAATCGGGGCGGAATGATTCTGGCGGCGCTGGTGATTCTTCTGGTCTGGATGTTTAATGGGGAAGATAATTTTTTCCGCCTATGCGGGATTACAGATACACCAATCTTTGGAGTATCTACGATTGAAATTTTTATTGTGGCTTTTTTTGTGATCATCTGCAATGGTGGACGATTTAAGTCCTGGTGGACGGTGATCGCCGGTGTGATCAGTCTGGTATTCCTGTTTTCTACCGGTGATTCACATCTGATCGGATCATCGACCTTTACCAAAGGTCTGATGCTTTGCATGCTGGTGCTGGTGCTGGTGCGGCTGGTGATGAATTTCCGGATTAGGGAATCGTGCCACATTGGTGAATGGAAAGAGATAATTGTTGAGATCTTATTATGGGGTGGATTTCTGGCGGTGCTGTCACTTCCGGCATGGATTATGGTGCCGAAGTCTCTGACCTTTACCGGACAGGGACTGTTATCAGCCCTTATGTCATTCGGCGGCGGGGATGCGTACCTGTCGGTTGCACAGGGATTGTTTGTGGACTCGGGTATGATAACCACAGATGAGTTTTACGGTGGTGTCGTTACGATGGCAAACATTCTGCCGGGTTCCATTCTCTGTAAGGTACTGAGCGGAATCGGTTACCTGTGGGGCGTTGATCAGACTGGAACCGTATGGGGTGGAATTGTGGCAGCTCTGGCAGGCTTTGCCGGTGCAACCGGGATGTCCTGTGCAGTGTTTGGAGTGGCGAAGATCTTATATGATAAATGGAGAAAGATGGAGATGCTCCAGGCACTGAACCATTTGATCCGGCCGATCGTATCGGGACTGCTTATCAGTGTAGGTATATCCCTATACGGAACAAATTGTGTAGTAGAGGATAATGCCGGCTGGGGGTACGGAAGCATTGCATTTCTTATGATTGTGATCGTCTGCGGCATCTGTGTGATGCAGCGGAAAAAGGTACATACGGTCTGGCAGGTGCTGGCATCCATTGGTGTCTCGTTGATGGCATGTAATCTGTTTAATGTGATTTATTAAGAGGAAAAGGAGTGAATAAACATGAAGAAAAGACCGGTAGATTTTGGACATATGTTATCCGGAATCCGTATGGATGTATGGATCAAGCTGTTAAGGGAGAACAAGGTGGATAAGAAGTTTTATCCGCAGGCAGTGGTGATTACAATGGAGAGTGCTGTGCTGACACCGCTTGCTTATCTGGAATATTTATTGTTCTGGGTTCCGATTCATTTTACAAAGATGAAAAAAGATCCGATCTATGTGACCGGCTTCTGGAGAAGCGGAACCACCTATCTGCAGAATTTGTTAACCAGAGATCCGCAGTTCGGATGGTTTGATCCGGTCAGCACAATTACATTCGGAAATTGTATCCTGCTCCGAAAACCTCTGACTGCTTTGGCAAAGAATGGATTAAAGGGTGCCAGAGCTATGGATAATCTGGAGTTTGAACTGAATCTTCCGATGGAAGAGGCACATGGTTTTACCAATCTGACGGATCTGTCAGTCAGCCATATGATGGCGTTCCCGGACCACGGCAAGGGTGCAAAGTATGTAGAAGCGATTTTTACAGATGCGTTATCCAGTAAGGATCGGAAACGGTTTTGGCGAGTATACAATTATATGCTGAAGAAGCTGACCTATATCAAAGGTGGAAAGCAGTTACTGTTAAAAAGTCCGGATAATACAGCACGGATCGCATTTCTGAAGCGTGCATATCCGAAGGCAAAATTTATTAATATTTATCGGAATCCATATACGGTTGTACGTTCTGCTCTGAATATGTTCCGGATCGAGATGGATAAATATGCATTATCCGAGAGCGTGAGTGACCAGTATCTGCTGGATCGAGTATGTCTGATATTTGAACGGGTATACAGACGGGCATTCCGGGATCTGGATAATCTGGCACCGTGTGATAAAATAGAGATCAAATACGAAGATTTTGTGGAAAACCAGGAGGAATATCTGGAGAAGATCTACAAGCGGCTGGGTATTAAGAATTATGACAAGGCATATCCGTATTTTAAGGAATACATGGATAGTATGAAGGATTATAAGACCAATCAGTATGATTATGCTCCGGAGCTGATCGAGAAAGTAAATGAGAGACTTGGATTTTATTTTGAACGCTACGGTTACGAGATGATCCAGCCGGAGCGTGCAGAGGCAGATGCAAAGGAGCAGGCATAACAGCAGAATGGACAGGAAAGAAGGCATGCATATGAAGCTGACAGAGATTTTAGATCAGATGCATTTAGATGCAATGTTAATTACCAACCCATATAATATGCGGTATGTGAGTCATTTCCGCGGTGGAGAAGGGATTCTTCTGATCTCGCGAAAGGACCGGGTTCTGATCACAGATTCTCGTTATACGGAGGCGGCAAAGCAGGAGAGTGATTTTCAGGTAGAGGAATGTAACCATCAGAGGAAGACAACGGATATCTTAAATGCCTGGATAGAACGAGAACAGCTTCTGACAGTCGGTTATGAAGATGAGTCAATGCTTTGCAGTACTTTTCGGGGATATCAGATGGGACTCCCCGCAATCCGGGAATGGATTCCGCTTGGAGCGGCGGTTACCAGATTGCGCCAGATTAAGACTCCGGAGGAGATCGGTTATCTGCGGCAGGCAGAGGCCATCGGAGATGCTGCATTTACAAAGATTCTGGATATTATTAAGCCGGGAATGACGGAGCTTGAGATTCAGGCAGAGCTGGAGTATCAGATGATGAAGTGCGGGGCATCCGGCACCTCCTTTGATACCATTGTAGCATCCGGGATTCACTCCTCCATGCCGCATGCGATTCCATCTGAGAAAAAAGTAGAATGCGGAGACTTTATTACCATGGATTTTGGCTGTAAATATAAAGGCTATTGTTCGGATATGACGCGGACAATCGTTCTTGGTAAAGCCAGCGATAAACAGAAGGAGATTTACCGGCTGGTATGGAAAGCAAATCATACAGCCGAGAGTCTGCTGCATGCAGGTATGGTGTGTAAAGAAGTAGACCAGATTGCCAGAGATATTATTGCAGATGGAGGCTATGGAGAATATTTCGGACATGGGTTGGGACATAGTGTCGGGCTGGAAATCCATGAGAGTCCTGCATGTAATATGCGTGATACCACGGTGCTGATGCCGAACATGATCATGACTGTGGAACCGGGAATTTATCTGCCCGGGTTCGGCGGTGTAAGGATTGAGGACATGGTTGTGGTCACGGAGCATGGACATGATAATCTGGCACATTCGTCGAAGAAACTGATTGAACTGTAAGAATATAAAACTTGGCAGAAGCTTGACAGATAGTAATATAGGAGAGGTATAAGAATGAATATTATTATTGCCGGTTGCGGCGGTGTAGGAAGCACGCTGGCAGAACAGTTGACAGCGGAAAAACATGAAGTCACGGTCTTGGATTATAACAGTAAGAATTTACAGGCAGTTACATCCCAGTATGATGTGATGGGTATACAGGGAAATAGTACCAGTTATCTGGCACAGCTGGAGGCAGGTGTTGATAAGGCGGATTTGTTGATTGCAGTGACGGATCATGATGAGGTAAATATGCTGACTTGTCTGATTGCAAAGAAGGCAGGTAACTGTCAGACAATTGCCAGAGTCCGGAGCCCGCAGTATTTCACAGAAATTGATTATATCCGGGATGAACTTGGGCTGTCAATGGCGGTTAATCCGGAATTTGCAGCAGCACAGGAAATATCCCGGCTGATCCAGATTCCGTCTGCGTTAGAGGTGGACACCTTTGCAAAGGGGCGGGTGAATCTGATAAAGATCGAGATACCGGCAGACTCGGTATTGGATCAATTGATGCTGGCTGACTTTTCTTCCAAAGTAGAAACAGACGCACTGGTCTGTATCGTGGAACGGGATAAGGAGGTTTATATTCCGGATGGAAGCTTTGTAATGCGGGCAGGAGATAAGATTTATGTCACCATGCAGATTTCTACGTTGAATGGATTTTTAAATAAGATTGGTATTAAAGAAAAGCCGATCAAAAAGGTATTACTTGCCGGTGGCGGTACACTCGGATATTATCTTGGAAGGATTCTGACAGAGGCCAGGATACAGGTGAAGATTATTGAGCAGAATGAGAAGCGTTGTGCAGAATTGAGTGAAATTCTTCCGAAGGCAATGATCATTAATGGAAATGCAACCGATCGTCAGCTTCTGGTGGAAGAGGATGTTGAAACGACCGATGCAGTGGTTGCAGTTACGAACTATGACGAGGAAAATCTGTTGCTTGCCCTGTATGCAAATAAGGTATCTAATGCGAAGGTGATCACCAGAATTAACCGTTTGTCTTTTGAGGATGTCATTGGAGGACTGCCGATCGGCAGTACGGTAACACCAAAGGATATCACTGCTGAGTATATTATCCGTTATGTACGTTCTATGCAGAATTCCTATGGGAGTAATGTTGAAACCTTGTATAGGATGGTGGATAATAAGGTAGAAGCACTGGAGTTTAATGTGGCAGAGGATGCAAAGGTGACACGTGCAACCTTGGGGGAACTGCGAATAAAGAAGAACACACTGCTCTGTTGTATTAATCGGAATAAAAAGATCATACGTCCGACCGGTCGTGATCGGATTATGCCGGGTGACAGTGTAATTGTTGTAACGACTAATCGTGGTTTAAATGGTATTGATGAAATATTGGGTTAAGTGAGGGATTCCTATGAATTATCAGATATTAATATATATATTAGGCTGGGTGCTTGATTTTCAGGCGGTGTTTCTGCTGCTTCCGAGTTTGGTAGCACTGATATATCAGGAAACATCTGGTTGGTCTTTCCTGTTGACTGCAATTGTGACCGGAATTGTCGGAATTGCACTGACGGTGAAAAAACCGAAGAATGTGCAGTTGCATGCGAGAGAAGGTTTTGTTCTGGTGGCATTAAGCTGGATTATTATCAGCCTGATTAGTGCGGCTCCGCTATGTATTAGTGGTGCAATTCCGGATTACATAGATGCGGTGTTTGAAATGGTATCCGGATATACCACCACAGGTGCAACGATTCTGACGGCAGTGGAGGAGCTTCCGAATTGTATGAATTTCTGGCGCTGCTTCAGTAACTGGATCGGTGGTATGGGCGTGATTGTATTTATGGTAACGATACTGCCGATGGTGGGTGCGAATGCCAATATGTATCTGATGAAAGCGGAGAGTCCAGGTCCGTCCTTTGGTAAGCTGGTTCCAAAGCTGAAAAAGACTGCCAGTCTGTTGTATATCATGTATATCGGAATGACTTTAATGCAGTTGGTTCTTTTGCTGATTGGAAATCTAGATTTTTTTGATGCAATCTGCGTGAGTCTTGCAACTGCGGGTACTGGCGGATTTGGAATCAAGAATGACGGCTTTAGTGGATATACCAGTTATGTACAGATTGTTGTAACGATTTTTATGCTCCTGTTCGGTGTGAACTTTAAGTTTTATTTTCTGCTGATCATGCGGAAGTTTAAGGATGCAATCGCAATTGAAGAGGTGCGCTGGTACATGATTCTTTATGCGGTAGCGACAATCGTGATTGCAATTGATATTTTTCGTCTGATGGGAACAGTAGGAGGCAGCGTAAAGCATGCGGCATTTCAGGTAGCAACTGTTATGACAACGACCGGTTTTGCAACGGCTGATTTTAATCAGTGGCCGATTCTGTCGCAGACGATTCTGGTACTTCTGATGTTTGTGGGAGCCTGTGCCGGGAGTACCAGTGGTGGTATGAAGGTATCTCGATTTATTATTTATATTAAATCAGCACAGAAGGAAATTGCCAGTCTGCTGCATCCAAGCAGTGTAAAGAAGATTAAGATGGATGGCAAAGTAGTGGATCATGAGACGATTCGTTCTGCCAATATATATCTGATTATTTATATTCTTTTGCTGGCAGCGTCAATTCTATTGGTTAGTATTAACGGCTTTGATCTAGTGACGACGGTTACTTCTGTGATCACCTGTTTCAACAATATCGGACCTGGGCTTGGTGTGGTAGGCCCGATGGGAAATTTCAGTAGCTTGTCCTGGTTGTCCAAGCTGGTGTTGATTCTGGATATGCTGGCAGGAAGACTGGAGATATTCCCGATGGTGGTATTGTTTTTCCGTGATACATGGAAGCGTTAGAAATCGGATCGGTAAAATAAGAAAAGAGCAACAAAAAAGGCATGTTCCGATGCGGATAAAAATATCTGTATCGGAACATGCCTTTTCTGCTAATTAAAAAGTTCTCTGCTCTGTGGAGTATTATATCAGCAGGAGCGTGATAATGAAAAGAGTCTGCCGCGACACAGACTGTAACTTGCTTTCAAATTATCAACTTTAACCATAATAGTAAGGAACGGGAAATAAGTCAAGATGGTAGTTGAAACTTAAGGAATATTAATTTATTTAAGCGGAAAACATTAAATAAATAACTTTAATACAGTGTTTGCTTAATTTAATAAAGAAAAAAAGAGGGAGAAAACGTTGACCCGGAGAAGAAGGAGTGATAGGATAAAGAAAGATATAAAGGAAAAAGATGCGGAGCAAACAAACGGCAAGCAGAGGGAACAGGTACGGGGATATCGGGCAGGATAGGTGGAAGGAGTAAGATAAACATGAAAAAGCATACCCTGGATCATATTGATTATAAGATTCTGAATCGGTTGCAGGAAAACGCAACCACATCGGTAAAGGAGATTGCGGCGGAGGTATTTCTGTCCTCGCCGGCGGTGGCAGCACGGATCGAACGACTGGAAAAGCAGGGATATATCACGGGTTATCATGCGGAAGTCAATCCGGTTATGCTTGGATATCACATTAAGGCATTTATCAGCCTGGAGATCGAGCCGGTCAGAAAAAAAGAGTTCTATCCATATATTAAGCAATGCAGAAATGTGATTGAATGCAATTGCGTAACAGGGGATTATTCCATGCTTCTCGAAGTGCTGTTTTCGGATACGGTAGCACTGGATCAGTTTATCGGGGAACTGCAGTGCTATGGAAGAACCAGAACGGTCATCGTATTCTCCACTTCTGTCGAACACCGGGGAATCTGGGTGTCCGAGCAGGAAGAAGAACCGGAAGAGCAGTAATTATTTCTTATTACGCTTTATAATGTTGCCAACGCAGACCAGAATAACACCAAGCAGGAAGAGGAAATAAAATGGAACTCTTGCGGAAGGGTTCTGTGCGTTGGTAATCATGTTAATGACGAGGGCTACAAACGAGAAAATCTCTACGGTAAAACCAAAAATCTGAAAAAAGTTAAAGTTCTTCATGAAGCTCATCCTTTCTGTATTGATATTCAAGAGGGTACCACACTGGATTTAAAATGTCAAAACGACCGGAAAAAGGTCGTTTTTTATGGTAGTATTTACTTATGTGCATGCGGCTTGTGATCGGTAACAGTCAGCTCCTTGCGTTTCTGGCTGGGCGTACAGCCGTAGGTCTGCCGGAACATCCGCATGAAGAGCTTATAGTTTGTAAAACCGTTCCGTTCCGCAATCGTCTGGATCGGAAGATCGGTGGTTAAAATATCATTATAAATACCATGCAGGCGAATGGTATTTAAATATTCTGTAAAAGTCATATTCATGTACTTCTTAAAGAAACGTGTAAAATAGGAGGGATTCAGGGCAAGATAGTTTGAAATATCCTGCATGGAGATCGGCTCCTGATAATGAAGCTTCACATAATTCATAACCTGTTCCAGACGTTCCATATATTTCTCGGTCTGATAATATTCATTCTGTGTGATCGGCACCCGGAAATGCGTGATCATGATATAAAGCAGTTCAAAAATGCAACTGTAATATTTTAAACGGTAACCGTCCGGTTTAGTATTCCACAGATCCACAAGCTGTATCAGAATGCCGCGGAGCTGTTGCAAAAGCTCACCGGAAGGAAGTGCAGGATTGCTGCTGACGCCGTCAGAGAGCGGAACTCCTGCAACCGAAGAGATACTCTTAAAATGCATATAGTCAATATCCGGGATATAGGTCTGCAGAAACTGATACGGAATCTGAATCAGCAGGAAATGACACCGGTCCCTGGTCTGGGTGGAATGGATGATATTGGAATCAATGATAATAAAATCATTCACAGACAGGGCATAGGTCTGCTGATCCATGTTAATGGTAGATTCTCCTTCCAGAACATAAATGACCTCGATACTGTCATGCCAGTGCATCGGAACAAAGAAATTGTAGTCTGTGCAACAGGAGTATCGCATATTGACATCCTGATCCAGCTTGATTGTTTCGTAGGTCGCGGTAGAACGGCTCATAATACTCCTCCTTATCTCTCCGGTAATTTCATTTCTCATAAATGTATCACTAGAAACAGTATAACGAATTGCGGAACACTTGTAAATCCCGCATACTTTACAAATGAAAAGGAATATGCGACAATGTAACAGACTGTAGAAATTAGCAGACAATGTGATGGAATCGGAAAGAGAATGGAGAAGGACATGTGGATTGCAGATAACTGGAAAGATTATAAGGTGATAGATTGCTCGGATGGAGAGAAACTGGAACGCTGGGGCGAGTATACGCTGATCCGGCCGGACCCGCAGGTGCTCTGGAGCTTCTCACGGAAGGAACGGGGATGGCGGGAGTGGAACGGCCATTACCACAGAAGCAGCAAAGGTGGCGGTGAATGGGAGTTCCGAAAGCTTCCGGAACAGTGGGAGATCCATTATGGAGAGCTGACATTCCATTTAAAACCGTTCAGCTTTAAGCATACGGGACTGTTTCCGGAGCAGGCGGTGAACTGGGACTGGTTTTCAGAACAGATCCGGACGGCGAACCGCCCGATTAAGGTGTTAAATCTGTTTGCCTATACAGGCGGAGCAACCTGTGCAGCGGCCAAAGCAGGTGCCAGTGTGACACATGTGGATGCGTCCAAGGGCATGGTGACATGGGCGAAAGAGAATGCAAAGGCATCCGGCCTGGAGGACGCACCGATCCGATGGATCGTGGATGACTGTGTGAAGTTTGTGGAGCGGGAAATCCGGCGCAGTAATCATTATGATGCGATCATTATGGATCCACCGTCTTACGGCAGAGGACCGAAGGGTGAGATCTGGAAGATAGAGGAGAAGATACATCCGTTTATTCAGCTGTGTACGCAGGTACTGAGCGATCAGCCGTTATTTGTGCTGGTGAACTCCTACACAACCGGTCTTGCACCGGCAGTGCTGACATATATGCTGGCATCGGAGCTGGTACCGAAGCATGGAGGACATGTGGAGTCACAGGAGATCGGACTGCCGGTAGAAAGAACCGGCCTGGTCCTGCCATGCGGGGCGGCAGGAAGGTGGACTGCAAAGTAAGGGGGCGAGAGGATTGAGTCAACAGAAGAAGAACAAGAAGGATAAGGATAGGCTGTTCCTGTCAAAGGTAATCATTGTAGGATTACTCCTTGTTTTGCAGATCGGAATCATAGTATTTGGAATGATCAGTCTCGGAAAGTATTTTGCATATGTGCAGGCGCTGTGTACAGTATTGAGTCTGATTGTGGTTATTTATATCATTAATAAACCGGATAATCCGGCTTATAAGCTGGCGTGGGTGGTGCCGATTCTGTTATTCCCTATTTTCGGTGGTGTCTTTTATGTGGCAATTGCGGGTAATCATGCCAGCAAGCATTTTGTACGTAAGATTGAAAAGAGTATCACCGATGCCTGTCAGTTTCTGAAGCAGGATGAGGAGGTTGCGGAGCGGTTAACACAGGAGTCGGAGATTGCAGGTATGCAGTCAAGATACATTCAGGACTGGGGGAAGTATCCGGCATTCCGGAATACGGAGGTCACATATTATCCGTTTGGAGAGGATAACTTCGAACCACTGCTGGAGGAGTTAAAGAAGGCAAAACGATATATTTTCATGGAATATTTCATCATCCGGGAAGGGCTGTTCTGGAACTCTGTTCTGGAGATTCTGGAGCAGAAAGTAAAGGAAGGTGTTGATGTCCGGGTAATGTTTGATGACATGGGATGTGTGGCAACGATTCCTTCCGGGTATGAAAAGCGGTTGCGGGAGAAAGGCATCCGTTGTTATTCCTTTAACCGGTTTATTCCAATCCTGACCCTGCGTCTGAATAACCGGGATCACAGAAAAATAACCGTGATTGACGGACATACCGGATTTACCGGAGGAATCAATCTGTCGGATGAATATATTAATGAAACTGCACCATACGGACGCTGGAAGGATACCGGCGTTATGCTGAAAGGGGATGCGGTCTGGAGTCTGACGGTTATGTTCCTGCAAATGTGGCGATGCGTGTCCGGAGATATTGAGGACTTTGAAGCATTCCGGCCGGTTGACGGCGAGAAAATGCACCGGACAGTCGACGGATATGTACAGCCGTACAGTGACTCACCTCTGGATCAGGAAATCCTGGGTGAGAATATTTACCTGAATATGATCAACCGGGCGAAGAAACGGATTTATATTATAACACCATACCTGATATTGGATAATGAGATGGTGACGGCTCTGACACTGGCGGCCAAGAGCGGCGTGGATGTCCGGATCATCATTCCGGGAATCCCGGACAAAAAGATCGTATATGTATTATCACAGTCCAATTGCGTGCCGTTGTTGAAGGATGGTGTTCGGGTCTACAAGTATACGCCGGGATTCACACATGCGAAGGTTGTACTGGTGGATGACCAGATTGCAACTGTCGGAACGGTGAACTTTGACTATCGAAGCCTGTTCCTGCATTTTGAGTGTGGTGTCTGGATGTATCGGTGTGATGCGGTGCAGGTGATTCGGAAAGATTTTGAGGCAACCTTTGCAGATTGTGAGGAGATGCAATATGAAGAGTGCATTAAGATCTCAGGGTTCCGGAAAATGGTACGGGCCGTATTAAATATGCTGGGGCCATTGTTATAGAAATGCTGCGAAAAGCAGATCGGGCGAAGGCGATGGTGCAACAGAAATATGGAGGATATTAGATTGGAAAAGACAGTAGAAGAGTATTTGCAGGAATTAAGCGAAGAACGACCATATAAAATCGTACTGAGTCAGCCGGTCACAAAGGAAGCGGAGTTTCATAAGGTTGAGATCCGTATGATAGAGAGTAAACAGGGCATCCGTTATCAGATAGAGAAGTTTACGGAGAAACAGGCATTTCATATTAATATAGAAGAAACAGATCTGCAGAACAGCCTTCAGACTTATTTCGGGAAGGAATATCTGCAGTGCAGTGCCTGGACGGAGCAGTGGGAATATCAGGCAAAGATCAGTAAAAGGAGCAAGCTGCTTCAGAACCGGCATAAGAATACACGACCGGCAGAGCTGCGGCAGGGCAATAATAAGCAGAAGAATTACTGCATCCCGGAAGGAACCCCGATTCCGCCGCTGGTGGACATGGGAATATTTACCAAAGAAGGAAAGGTCATACAGTCGAAGTATGACAAGTATCGTCAGATCAACCGATTTCTGGAAATTGTGGAGGATGTCAGGAAGGAACTGCCGGAGGGACGGATCCATATTATTGACTTCGGATGCGGAAAATCCTATCTGACATTTCTTCTATATTATTATCTGGTTGAAGTGAAGCATATGGATGTAACGATCACCGGGCTGGATCTGAAGGAATCCGTAATCCGGAAATGTCAGGAGATCGCAGATAAATATCAGTATCGGAACCTGCATTTTGAGGTGGGGGATATTCAGGGATATCAGACCTCGGAGCCGGTTAATATGGTGGTATCTCTTCATGCGTGTGATACGGCAACGGATTATGCATTGTACCATGCAGTTCGCTGGAACGCGGATGTGATATTATCCGTTCCGTGCTGCCAACATGAGATGAATCAACAGATGCAGCCGGGAGCACTTCCGATTCTGTCCAGATATGGGATTCTGAAGGAACGTTCGGCGGCACTGATGACAGATGCGATCCGTGGAAACCTGTTAGAGGTTTGTGGATATCGGACGCAGATTATGGAATTTATCGATATGGAGCATTCACCGAAGAATCTTCTGATCCGTGCCGTACGCGGAACTGTTTCGGAGGAAAAGAAACAGACGATGTTAAAAGAAGCAGAAACCTTGATGGGCGCATTTGAACTGCACCCGACATTCTACCGGCTGTTAAAGGAAGAATCCGGTGGACGCATTTAGAACGGAAGCGGGAGCCACGGAAAGGAAACAGGAGCAGATTATGGATGAGAGAAATGAAGAAAAGCTGGAAGAAAAAAAGGAACAGCGAAAGATTATAGAAAGCTATGACGGTGATCTGGATGATCTGGTATTTTTCCAGACAGAACAGGATTTTGCGGAACAGGCAAAACAGAAGCAGGCAGAAAGTATCTGGGGAAAAGAAGAAGTATCCGTACAACCGGAAGGAAATCCGGACGGTCAGATGGTTGCCGGGGAAATATCGGATAGTCAGGCATTTATCGGGGGAATGCTGGACGGTCAGGCGGTTGCCGAAGGAATCAAAGACAGTCAGGCAGTTGCCGGAGAAATCCCAGAGAACCGGGGGATTGATCCGAATGATCCGCATTATGTGAATTATGAGCCGGATCCGTATTATGAATATGGATATGGCGAGGAACCGGAGCCGATCGGAATGCCGGGAGGTAAAAAGGGGGACGGCACCGGACTTGGAATCGCCAGTATGGTGACCGGTATATGCAGTATTGTATTTGGCTGCTGCGGGCTCCAGTATGTACTTTCACTGGCAGCGATTATTCTTGGAATTTGCGGTCTGACCAGAAAGAATAAACCGCAAAATGCGAAGGTATTTTCCATCATAGGAATTGTGCTCGGAGCACTGACACTGGCAGTATCCGTATTCGGAATAATATTCAGCTTCGGATATCCGCTGATATTCCAGTATTTTGGTTATACCCCGTAGAAAGAATAAATAAAAAATAATAAAAACCACTTGCATTTATATATAAAGCAGGTTATAATATCTCTTGCTGTGACATTGATAGCGTTGAAGCGTGAGGTTGCTGCACACCGTTGCAGGTTTTCCGTGGAGCGAATGTCAAGTTAGGAAACTGGCGACAAGTCACTGTACTATATGAACCATCTACCGGAAAGGTAGAAATGACGTGTGGATATAAATAAGAAACACACGGGAATGTGTACAGTCACCGCTTGTCGTACTGAAATTAAGTGCGAAAAGGAGGCGGCTTTTTTTATGGCAAGTCAAGTAATGAGAATTACACTCAAGGCTTACGATCATCAGTTAATTGATCAGGCTGCAAAGAACATCATCGAAACTGTAAAGAAGACAGGAGCAAAGGTGAGCGGACCTGTACCAATGCCAACTAAGGTTGAGAAGATCACAATCTTACGGGCAGTACACAAGTACAAGGATTCCAGAGAGCAGTTTGAGCAGAGAACTCATAAGAGACTGATTGATGTAATTCAGCCTACCCAGAAGACTATCGATGCTTTACAGAAGATGGATATGTCAGCTGGCGTTTACATCGACGTAAAGATGAAGTAAGCAATACCAAATACGTTGGTTTTCCCAATGAATTTAGTATGATTGCAGAAAGCAATCCGCTGTAGATTAATTAGGAGGAAAAAAATGAAGAAAGCAATTTTAGCAACAAAAGTCGGAATGACTCAAATCTTCAATGAAGACGGAGTATTAACACCTGTTACCGTTCTTCAGGCTGGACCATGTGTCGTAACTCAGGTTAAGACAGTAGAAAATGATGGTTACAGTGCAATTCAGGTAGGATTCGGCGAGAAGAAAGAACGAATCGTAAGCAAGGATGTAGCTGGCAAGAAGACAATCGTAAATCCACACGGCGCCGGTAAGGCAGAGGTTGGACACTTCAAGAAGGCTGGCACAACACCAAAGTTATTTGTTAGAGAATTCAGATTGGATAATGCTGAAGAGTACGAGATCGGTAGTGAGATCAAGGCTGACATCTTCGCTGAAGGCGATAAGATCGATGCAACCGCTAAGTCAAAGGGTAAAGGATATGCAGGCGGTATCAAGAGATACGGTATGCGTTCAGGCCCTGCAGCACACGGTTCCAAGTATCACAACCATGCAGGTTCCAACGGTTCCGCAACAACCCCAGGTCGTGTATTCAAGGGCAAGAAGATGCCAGGACATATGGGTAATGTAAGAGTAACTGTTCAGAATCTGGAGATCGTTAAGATAGATATGGATAACAACGTAATCCTGGTTAAGGGTTCTGTACCGGGACCTAAGAAGTCATTAGTAATGCTTAAGGAAACAGTAAAAGTCGGTAAATAGACTTGAGGAAGGAGGAGCTTTTAGATGGCATCAGTAGCAGTTTATAACATCGAAGGTAAAGAAGTAGATAAGTTAGAGCTTAATGATTCCGTATTCGGTGTTGAAATAAATGAACATTTAGTGCATATGGCTGTTGTAGGACAGCTTGCAAACAATCGCCAGGGAACACAGAGTGCAAAGACACGTTCTGAAGTTTCCGGTGGTGGTAGAAAGCCTTGGAGACAGAAGGGAACTGGTCATGCAAGACAGGGTTCTACACGTTCTCCACAGTGGACCGGTGGTGGTGTAGTATTCGCACCAAAGCCAAGAGATTATTCCGTAAAGATGAACAAGAAGGAAAAGCAGCTTGCTATGAAGTCTGTACTTACTTCTAAGGTTCAGGATGAGAAGCTGGTTGTAGTAGACGAACTGAAGATGGATGAGATCAAGACAAAGAAGTTTGTAGAGATCATGAACAACTTAAAGGTAGCTAAGGCATTGGTAGTCACAAAGGATGTTGAGAACAACGTAGTTCTTTCAGCAAAGAATGTAGCAGATGCAAAGACCATGGTTGTAAATGAGATCAATGTATATGACATTTTGAAGTATGATACCTTAGTATTAACTAAGGATGCAGTAGCAGCAATTGAGGAGGTGTACGCATAATGGCAGATATTAAATATTATGACGTTATCTTAAAGCCGGTTGTAACTGAGAAGAGTATGAACGTGATGGCTGAGAAGAAATACACATTCCTTGTTCATCCGGAAGCAACCAAGAGCCAGGTTAAGGAAGCGGTTGAGAAGATGTTCGAGGGAACCAAGGTTGCCAAAGTTAACACCATGAACTGCGAAGGCAAGACAAAGAGACGTGGAATGGTTTATGGCAAGACTGCCAAGACCAAGAAGGCAATCGTACAGCTGACAGCTGACAGCAAGGATATTGAGATCTTTGAGGGTCTGTAAGACTGACAGCATTATACGCAACGAAAGCGTGATAACAAATAGGTATAGTTGAAAGGAGATAAGAAAATGGGAATTAAGACATTTAACCCATATACACCTTCCAGAAGACATATGACCAGCTTAGATTTTGCAGAAATTACAAAGTCTACTCCGGAGAAGTCTTTGACAGTATCTTTGAAGAAGAATGCAGGTCGTAATAATCAGGGAAAGATTACAGTTAGACATCAGGGCGGTGGTTCCAGAAAGAAGTACAGAATCATCGACTTTAAGAGAAATAAAGATGGAGTACCGGCAAAGGTTGCTTCTATCGAGTACGATCCAAACAGAACCGCAAATATTGCATTGATCAATTATGCAGACGGTGAAAAGGCATACATCCTTGCACCGGTTGGTTTGAAGGTTGGAGATACCGTAATGAACGGTGCAGAAGCTGAAATCAAAGTTGGTAACTGCTTACCACTTGAAATGATTCCGGTTGGTACAGAAATTCATAACATTGAATTATATCCTGGCAAGGGTGCTCAGCTGGTTCGTGCAGCTGGTAACTCTGCACAGCTGATGGCCAAGGAAGGAAAATATGCAACCCTTCGTCTTCCATCCGGCGAGATGAGAATGGTTCCGTTAAACTGCCGTGCAACAATCGGACAGGTTGGAAACATTGAACATGACCTGGTTAACATTGGTAAAGCAGGTCGTAAGCGCCATATGGGTATTCGTCCTACTGTTCGTGGTTCTGTTATGAACCCTAACGACCATCCACATGGTGGTGGTGAAGGCAGAGCTCCTATCGGACGTTCTGGCCCATCCACTCCTTGGGGTAAGCCTGCTCTTGGTTTGAAGACCAGAAAGAAGAACAAGCAGTCTAACAAGTTGATCGTAAGAAGAAGAAACGGTAAGAGTATTAAATAGTTTAAGGAGGTAACCTAATGGCACGTTCAGTTAAAAAAGGACCATTTGCAGATGACTATTTGCTCAAGAAGGTAGATGCGTTAAACGCTGCAAATGACAAGCAGGTAATTAAAACTTGGTCTCGTCGTTCTACAATCTTCCCATCATTTGTAGGCCATACAATCGCTGTATATGATGGAAGAAAGCATGTTCCGGTATATGTTACAGAAGACATGGTAGGACACAAGCTTGGTGAATTCGTAGCAACCCGTACTTACAGAGGTCATGATAAGACCGAGAAGAAGGGTAAGAGATAAGAAGATTTGAAAGGAGGCAACATCCATGGCAAAAGGACATAGATCCCAGATTAAGAGAGAGCGGAATGCAAACAAAGATACCAGACCATCAGCAAAGGTTTCTTACGCTAGAGTATCTGTTCAGAAGGCATGCTTCGTTCTTGATGCAATCAGAGGCAAGGATGTACAGACAGCACTTGGTATCTTAGCATACAATCCAAGATATGCTTCAAGTGTAATAGAGAAGTTATTAAAGTCTGCTATTGCAAATGCAGAAAACAATAATGGTATGAAGATGGAGGATCTTTACATTGCAGAGTGTTATGCAAATAAAGGACCTACAATGAAGAGAGTTCAGCCTAGAGCACAGGGTAGAGCTTACAGAATCGAGAAGAGAAGCAGTCACATCACAATCGTGCTTGATGAGAAGAAATAGGAGGTCATTATGGGACAGAAAGTTAATCCTCATGGTTTAAGAGTCGGCGTCATCAAGGATTGGGATTCCAGATGGTATGCTGACACAAAGAATGATGAATTTTCAAACAATCTTGTTGAAGATCACAAGATTCGTGAATTCTTAAATAAGAAGTTAAAGAACGCAAGTGTTTCCAAGATCGAGATTGAAAGAACCACAGATCGCGTTAAGGTTATTGTTCAGACCGCTAAGGCCGGTGTTGTAATCGGTAAGGGTGGCGCTGAGATCGATAAGCTGAGAGCAGAAGTTCAGAAGCTGACCGATAAGAAGTTAAACATTGAGATCAAGGAGATCAAGAAGCCGGATAGCGATGCTCAGTTAGTAGCTGAGAACATTGCACAGCAGTTAGAGAACCGTGTTTCTTTCCGCCGTGCTATGAAGTCATGCATGTCAAGAACTATGAAGAATGGTGCACTTGGTATTAAGACTTCTGTATCTGGTCGTCTGGGTGGTGCTGATATGGCTCGTACAGAGTTCTACAGCGAGGGAACAATTCCTCTTCAGACACTGCGTGCAAACATCGATTATGGTTTTGCAGAAGCAGATACCACTTATGGAAAAGTTGGTGTTAAGACATGGATTTATCATGGTGAAGTACTTCCTGTTAAAGGAGAAAAGGAAGGGGGCAATAAATAATGTTAATGCCTAAGAGAGTAAAGCGTCGTAAGCAGTTCAGAGGTTCTATGGCTGGTAAGGCGTTACGTGGTAATACAATTTCAAATGGTGAATATGGTATCGTTGCATTAGAGCCTGCTTGGATCAAGTCCAACCAGATTGAGGCAGCCCGTATCGCTATGACACGTTATATTAAGCGTACAGGTAAAGTTTGGATCAAGATTTTTCCGGATAAGCCTGTAACAGCAAAGCCTGCTGAGACTCGTATGGGTTCTGGTAAGGGCTCTCTGGAGTACTGGGTAGCAGTAGTTAAGCCAGGCAGAGTTATGTTTGAGATCGCTGGCGTACCGGAAGATGTAGCAAAGGAAGCATTAAGACTTGCTATGCATAAGCTGCCGGTTAAATGTAAGATTGTATCAAAGGCCGATTTAGAAGGAGGTGCTGGCAGTGAAAACTAAGGAATATGTTCAGGATTTAAAGACAAAATCAGTAGAAGAATTGAATGCTGAGTTAGTAGCTGCTAAAAAGGAACTCTTCAATTTAAGATTCCAGAATGCTACCAATCAGTTAGAGAATACAAGCCGTATCAAAGAAGTACGTCGTAATATTGCCCGTATTCAGTCTGTTATGACTGAAAAGGCTAATGCTTAATTATCTGGAAGGAGGAAGTTGTTGTGGAAAGAAATCTGAGAAAGACACGTGTAGGTATCGTTACAAGTGATAAGATGGATAAGACAATTGTTGTTTCTATCATAGATAATGTTAAGCATCCTCTTTATGGAAAAATTGTAAAGAGAACTTATAAGTTAAAGGCACATGACGAGAATAACGAGTGCAAGATCGGTGATAGAGTAAAAGTTATGGAGACAAGACCATTGTCCAAGGACAAGAGATGGAGACTTGTTGAAATCGTAGAGAAAGCGAAGTAAGGAGGCAAAACCATGGTTCAACAGGAAACAAGACTTAAGGTTGCTGACAACACTGGTGCTAAGGAATTACTTTGCATTCGTGTTTTAGGCGGTTCAACCAGAAGATATGCAAATATTGGAGACATTATCGTTGCCTCTGTTAAAGATGCAACACCAGGTGGCGTTGTTAAGAAGGGCGACGTTGTTAAGGCAGTTGTAGTAAGAAGCAAGAAGGGTGCTCGTCGTAAGGACGGTTCCTACATCAAGTTCGATGAGAATGCAGCTGTAATTATCAAGGATGACTTAAATCCAAAGGGAACTCGTATTTTTGGACCTGTAGCTAGAGAGTTGAGAGATAAGAAGTTCATGAAGATCGTCTCTTTAGCACCGGAAGTGCTGTAGGGAGGTGTCGACTGTGGCAACAATGAAGATTAAAAAGAATGACCAGGTAGTAGTAATTACCGGTAAGGATAAAGGTAAAGAGGGAAAGGTTCTTTCCGTAGATGCCAAGAATCACAAGGTTTTAGTTGAAGGTGTGAATATGGTTTCCAAGCATTGCAAGCCAAGCATGCAGAATCAGCAGGGCGGCATCATTCAGAAGGAAGCTCCAATTGACATTTCAAACGTAGCTTATCTTTACAAGGGAAAGCCGGTTCGTATTGGTTTCCAGGGCGAGAAGAAAGATAAGGTTCGTGTGGCTAAAGTTGATGGTAAGTTAGAAGTAATCGATTAATAGGAAAGGAGGCCGCACAAGGTGAGTAGACTGAAAGATCAGTACAACGAGACAATCGTTGACGAAATGATTAAGAAATTTGAATATAAGAATAAAATGCAGGTGCCAAAGCTTGATAAGATCGTAATCAACATGGGTGTTGGCGAAGCAAAGGATAACGCAAAGTTATTAGAGGCTGCCATTAAGGATCTGGAGACAATCTCAGGACAGAAGGCTATTGTAACAAAGGCTAAGAAGTCTATTGCAAACTTCAAGTTAAGAGAGGGTATGCCAATCGGATGTAAGGTTACATTAAGAGGCGAGAAGATGTATGAGTTCGCAGATCGTCTGATTAACTTGGCACTGCCACGTGTACGTGACTTTAGAGGTATTAATCCGAACGCATTTGATGGCAGAGGTAACTACGCACTTGGTATCAAGGAGCAGTTAATCTTCCCTGAAATCGAATACGATAAGGTTGATAAGGTAAGAGGTATGGATGTTATTTTCGTAACAACAGCAAATACCGATGAAGAGGCTCGTGAATTATTGACATTATTCGGAATGCCGTTCAGCAAGTAAGAAGGAGGAAGAGTTTCATGGCAAAGACATCTATGAAAGTTAAACAGCAGCGCAAGCAGAAGTTCTCTACCCGAGAATATACCCGCTGCAAGATTTGTGGTCGTCCACATTCAGTGTTAAGAAAGTACGGAATTTGCAGAATCTGCTTCCGTGAATTAGCATACAAGGGTGAGATCCCTGGTGTTAAGAAGTCAAGCTGGTAAGAGTTGAAAGGAGGCAAACAATAATGGCAATGAGTGATCCAATTGCAGATATGCTTACAAGAATCCGTAATGCAAATACTGCAAAACATGATACAGTTGATGTTCCGGCATCTAAAATGAAGGTTTCAATTGCAGAGATCCTTTTAAATGAGGGTTATATCAAGGCTTTTGATATCGTAGATGATGGTAATTTCAAGACAATCCGTATTACATTGAAATATGGTGCAGATAAGAACGAGAAGATTATCACAGGTCTGAAGAGAATTTCTAAGCCTGGTCTTCGTGTATATGCAAGCAAGGAAGATTTACCAAAGGTTCTTGGTGGTCTGGGTATTGCAATTATTTCTACAAATAAGGGTGTATTAACCGACAAGGAAGCTAGAAAACAGAACGTAGGCGGCGAAGTTCTCGCTTACGTATGGTAATTATAATATTAGGAGGTAACGGCAGATGTCACGTATCGGAAGAATGCCTATCGCTGTACCAGCAGGTGTAACTGTTGATATCGCAGAAAATAATAAGGTGACAGTTAAGGGACCTAAGGGAACCTTAGAGAGAGTTTTACCTGCAGAGATGGAAATCAAGCAGGAAAATGGCGAGATCATCGTAACAAGACCGAACGACTTAAAGAAAATGAAGTCTTTACACGGTCTGACCAGAACACTGATCCACAACATGGTAGTTGGTGTTACAGATGGTTTTACAAAGGAACTGGAAGTAAACGGTGTTGGTTACAGAGCATCTAAGCAGGGAAAGAAGTTAACCCTTTCATTAGGTTATTCTCACCCGGTTGAAATGGAAGATCCGGAAGGATTGGAGTCAACAGTAGATGGTAACAAGATTATCGTTAAAGGTATTGATAAAGAAAAAGTTGGCCAATATGCTGCAGAGATCAGAGCTAAGAGAGAGCCTGAACCATACAAGGGTAAGGGTATCAAGTATGCTGATGAAGTGATTCGACGCAAGGTTGGTAAGACTGGTAAAAAATAATTAAAGGAGTGATAAGCAATGGTTAGTAAAGCGTCAAGAAAAGATATTCGTGAAAAGAAGCATTCAAGACTTCGTAACCGTATCAGTGGCACTGCTGAATGCCCACGTTTAGCGGTTTTCAGAAGTAATAATCATATGTACGCTCAGATTATTGATGATACAGTTGGAAATACCTTAGTGTCTGCATCTACATTAGAGAAGGCTGTAAAGGATTCTGTAGATCATACCAATGATGTTGCAGCAGCAGCAAGTGTTGGAAAGGCAATCGCTGAGAAAGCATTAGCAAAGGGTATCAAGACTGTCGTATTCGATAGAGGCGGCTACGTATATAAAGGTAAAGTTAAAGCATTAGCAGATGCAGCCCGTGAAGCTGGTCTCGAATTCTAATAAGGAGGAATACACAAATATGAAGCATACAATCATTGATGCTAGTCAGTTGGAATTAGAAGAAAAAGTAGTATCAATTAAGCGTGTTACCAAGGTTGTTAAGGGTGGACGTAACATGAGATTCGCAGCACTTGTAGTTGTTGGCGACAGAAATGGTCATGTTGGTGCCGGCTTAGGTAAGGCTGCTGAAATCCCGGAAGCAATTCGTAAGGGAAAAGAAGATGCTATTAAGAAGCTGGTTACAGTTGCAATCAACGATGAGGGAAGTATTCCTCATGACTGGACAGGTAAGTTCGGTAGCGCATCTGTATTATTAAAGGCATCTCCAGAAGGTACCGGTATCATCGCTGGTGGTCCGGCACGTAACGTACTGGAGCTGGCCGGATACAAGAATATTCGTACCAAGTCTTTAGGATCTAACAACAAGCAGAACGTAGTATTAGCTACGATTGATGGACTTTCTCAGATTAAGACTCCGGAAGAAGTTGCTAAGCTTCGTGGTAAGTCTGTGGAAGAAATCCTGGGCTAAGGAGGTTATTTGAAATGGCAGATAAGTTAAAGGTAACATTAGTAAAGTCTACAATCGGAGCAATTCCTAAGCATAAGAAGACAGTTGAAGCATTAGGACTGCATAAGGTTAACAAGTCTGTAGAGCTTCCAAACAATGATGCAACATTAGGAATGGTTCAGCAGGTTAGACATTTAGTAAAAGTTGAAGAAATTTAATTTGGAATAGGAGGTGCACGTAATGAATTTATCAAGCTTAAAGCCTGCAGAGGGTTCAAAACAGAGCGATAACTTCAGGAGAGGTCGTGGCCATGGTTCAGGAAATGGCAAGACAGCCGGTAAGGGTCATAAGGGACAGAAGGCTCGTTCAGGAGCTCCAAGACCAGGTTTTGAAGGTGGTCAGATGCCATTATACAGAAGATTGCCTAAGAGAGGTTTCACTTGCAGAAACTCTAAGGAAATCGTAGCAGTAAATGTATCTGCTCTGGAACGCTTCGAAAATGGTACAGAAGTAACTGTAGCAACATTAGTTGAGCAGGGAATTGTAAAGAATCCAAAGGATGGAGTAAAGATTCTTGGAAATGGAGAATTAACCAAGAAGCTTACAGTTAAGGCAAACGCTTTCAGTGAAGGAGCGGTTGCTAAGATTGAAGCAGCTGGTGGAAAAGCCGAGGTGATTTAGTATGTTCAAAACATTAGTAAATGCTTTGAAAGTGAAAGACATACGAAATCGAATCCTTTACACACTTATGATATTATTGGTAGTTCGGATTGGTTGTACCCTTCCAATTCCGGGTATCGACACCGATGTGGTGAAGTCAACACTGACTTCACTGCTCGGAGATTCGAACTCCATCTTAAATGCATTTACCGGTGGTTCATTTGAGCAGATGTCAATCTTTGCGTTGAATGTAACTCCATACATTACATCTTCCATTATCATGCAGCTGTTGACCATTGCTATTCCGGCACTGGAAGAGATGCAGCGGGATGGTGAAGACGGAAGAAAGAAAATGACAGCAATTACCAGATATGTGACCGTACTTTTGGGAATTATGGAGTCGGCCGGACTGGCAATCAGTCTTCATAATGCAAACGCTCTGGGAAGCGGTGCGAATGCATTCACGGTTGTTGTCATGATCGTAACTCTGACCGCAGGCAGTATCCTGGTCATGTGGTTAGGCGAGCAGATCACGGAGCGGGGGATTGGAAATGGTATTTCCATTATTCTGTTGATCAATATTGTATCCAGAATGCCAAGTGATTTCTCAAATCTTTATGAGATGTTTGTTAAGACACAGTTTAGTGCAGGAGAGTATGTAAAGGGAATCGGAGCTATCTTAGTAATTTTAGCAGTTATAATTGTGACAGTAGTACTGGTAATTCTGCTTCAGGATGCAGTGCGTAAGATCCCGATTCAATATTCGCAGAAGGTGAGCGGAAGAAGAACATTCGCCGGTAAGGGTTCTGAAATGCCGTTAAAGGTAAATACCGCAGGTGTTATTCCAATTATCTTTGCATCATCATTGTTGTCGATTCCGTCCTTGATTATTAACTTATTCAAGATCACGGTAACAAATAATGTAGTACAGGAGATCATTTCCAGTATGTCACAGAACAGCTGGTTTTCAAAATCCCATCCATGGGGTTATGTAGGACTGGCAGTTTACATTGCACTGGTTATCATGTTCGCATATTTCTATACTTCCATTACATTTAATCCGATGGAAGTTGCAAATAACTTAAAGAAGAGCGGCGCATCCATTCCGGGTATCCGGCCTGGAAAACCGACCCAGGAATATCTGGAGAAGGTATTAAAATATATCATCTTTATCGGAGCCGTTGGACTGGTAATCGTAGCATTGATCCCAATCTTCTTCAGTGGTGTATTCGGTGCGAATGTATCCTTTGGTGGTACTTCCCTGATCATCGTAGTTGGTGTTATTCTTGAGACTATGAAGCAGATTGATTCCAAGATGCTGGAACGTAATTACGAAGGATTTCTGAAATAAGTTAAACATGAATAAGCTGTAGAATTTCTACAGCTTATTGGTGTGTTAGCAAAACTAATAGATTGTATAGATAGATACGAGGAGGAAGATGAATGAAGATAATTATGTTAGGTGCTCCTGGAGCTGGTAAAGGAACACAGGCAAAGATGATTGCTGAAAAGTACGGAATTCCACATATCTCTACTGGTGATATTTTCCGTGCAAACATTAAGAACGGCACAGAACTGGGTGCAAAGGCTAAGACATATATGGATCAGGGACTTCTGGTTCCGGATGAATTAGTAGTAGATCTGGTAATTGACCGGTTTAAGGCAGATGACTGTAAGAAGGGTTACATTCTGGATGGATTCCCAAGAACGATTCCGCAGGCAGAAGCTTTGGATAAGGCATTAGCCGCAATCGGTGACAGTGTTGATTACGCAATCAATGTAGAAGTACCGGATGAGAATATTGTCCGCAGAATGTCAGGCCGTCGTGCATGTGTCGGCTGTGGCGCTACATATCATATTGTATATAATCCGACAAAGGTTGAGAACAAGTGTGATGCCTGTGGTGGCGAACTGATCTTAAGAGATGATGACAAGCCGGAGACCGTACAGAAGAGACTGGCTGTTTATCATGAGCAGACACAGCCGTTGATCGATTATTATAATAAGAAGGGCATCATGAAGGAAGTTGACGGTACCGTTGATATGAATGATGTCTTTGCAGCAATTTGCGATATTTTAGGTGAATAATTATGCCGATTAAAAGAAAATCTCAAAAAGAGATAGAACTTATGCGGGAGGCCGGCAGAATACTTGCCATTGTGCATAACGAGCTGGCCAAAGAAGTGAAACCGGGTATTACAACCAAACGGATTGATGAAATCGGTGAAACGATTATCCGGGATTTCGGGTGTGAACCTTCATTCCTGAATTATTGCGGATATCCGGGTTCCATCTGCGTATCCATTAATGATGAAGTGGTACACGGAATTCCAAATGAGAAACACATTGTCCGGGATGGCGATATTGTAAGTCTGGATGCGGGAGTGATCTATCAGGGATATCATTCCGATGCAGCACGGACGATCATGGTAGGAAATGTTTCGGAGGAGGCCAGAAAGCTGGTAGAGGTTACCAGACAGAGCTTCTTTGAAGGGATTAAATATGCAAAACCCAGCTACCATATAATAGATATCGGAAGAGCCGTACAGGAATATGTGGAGAAACATGGATTTTCGGTTGTTCGGGATCTGACGGGACATGGAATCGGAAAGAAGCTTCATGAGAAGCCGAATGTTCCGAACTTTGCAGATCGTCATAAGGGTCCGCGGTTAAAGGCCGGTATGACCATTGCAGTAGAGCCGATGGTAAATGCCGGTGAGTATGATGTGGCATGGATGGATGATGACTGGACGGTTGTTACTTATGATGGAAGCCTGTCCGCCCATTATGAAAACACGATTTTGATTACGGAAGGCGAGCCGGTGATTCTTTCACAGGCAGACGGAATTCCATTATAGCATAAGGTTTATTTATAGAAATCAGGAGGTTTGAAAATGTCAAAGGTTGATGCAATTGAAGTAGAAGGTGTTGTTTTAGAGAAGTTACCAAATGCCATGTTCCGGGTACAGTTGGAGAACGGACATGTGGTACTGGGACATATCAGTGGTAAGATCCGTATGGGATATATCAAGATTCTTCCTGGCGATACCGTAAAGATTGAGTTATCTCCATATGATCTGACAAAGGGCAGAATTGTCTGGAGAAACAAATAAGATCTATCAGATAACGTTATTAAGAAGCAGAATAAATCAGAATAAAAAAGTTAGGCAAAACGAGAAAAAACTATTGCAAAGTATTGCAAAAGGTGATAAAGTATTAGCTTGTAGCGGACTTTTTCGAAAGGAGAGATTTTCAATGAAGGTTAGAGCATCCGTAAAACCAATTTGCGACAAGTGCAAAATCATCAAAAGAAAAGGAAGCATCAGAGTAATCTGTGAAAATCCTAAGCACAAGCAGAGACAGGGCTAGGAAATTGAACATTTGTTGGTGATTTGTGTTATTCCCGCACAGATCTTAATAAATGATTCCTCAATCTGCTATCGACCGTAAGGTCACAAACAGGAAGCGGCTGTAGCATAGTCATATGCTAATTAAATAAACGTCATAGTAATAGTATGAGAACGAACGTATGCATTTCACCCCATACTTAATCAGTATGCGGATACGTAAGTTTTTATATTAGCAAACAGAATACTAATATTTTATGGAGGTGCGAAATACATGGCTCGTATTTCAGGTGTTGATTTACCAAGAGAAAAGCGTATCGAAATCGGTCTTACCTATATTTATGGTATTGGTAAAACAAGTGCTGCGCGTATCTTAAAGGAAGCTAACGTAAATCCAGATACCCGTGTCCGTGATTTAACGGATGATGAAGTTCGTAGATTAAGCGAAGTTATTAATGAGACTCAGACTGTTGAGGGTGATTTACGTAGAGAAGTAGCAATGAATATTAAGCGTTTACAGGAAATTGGATGTTACCGTGGTATCCGTCATAGAAAGGGACTTCCAGTTCGTGGTCAGAAGACTAAGACAAATGCTAGAACCCGTAAAGGTCCTAAGAGAACAGTAGCAAACAAGAAGAAGTAATAATTGAAATGATACAGGCGCATCAGGCGCTGAATACCTAGGAGGTTTAGTAATGGCAGCAGCAAAGAAAGTTACTAAAAAAGTGACAAAAAAGCGCGTTAAGAAGAACGTTGAACATGGACAAGCGCATATTCAGTCATCTTTTAATAATACAATTGTTACCTTAACAGATGCACAGGGAAATGCTTTATCTTGGGCAAGTGCAGGTGGATTGGGCTTCAGAGGTTCCAGAAAGTCTACCCCATACGCAGCTCAGATGGCAGCTGAAACTGCAACAAAGGCAGCATTAGTACATGGATTAAAGTCCGTAGACGTTATGGTTAAAGGCCCAGGTTCTGGTCGTGAAGCAGCAATCCGTGCTCTTCAGGCATGCGGTCTGGATGTTTTAAGCATCACAGATGTAACCCCAGTTCCACATAATGGTTGTCGCCCACCAAAGCGTCGTAGAGTCTAATAGGAGGTACAAGTAGATGGCAGTAGATAGAACTCCCGTTCTTAAGAGATGCAGATCTTTAGGCATGGAGCCAATGTATCTCGGAATTGACAAGAAGTCAAACAGAACATTAAATAGAGCAAACAGAAAGATGAGTGAATATGGTCTTCAGTTACGCGAGAAGCAGAAGGCTAAGTTTATTTATGGTGTATTAGAGAAGCCTTTCCGTAACTTATATGCAACAGCAGAGCGCATGAAGGGCTTAACAGGTCCTAACTTAATGATTTTATTAGAGTTAAGACTGGACAATGTTATTTTCCGTATGGGTCTGGCACGTACACGTAAGGAAGCAAGACAGATCGTTGATCATAAGCACGTACTGGTAAATGGCAAGTGTGTAAACATTCCATCTTACAGAGTAAAGGCTGGCGATAAGATTGAAATCAGAGAGAAGAGCAAGTCTTCTCAGAGATATAAGGACATCGTGGAAGTAACCGCAGGAAGATTAGTTCCAGCATGGTTAGAGGCAGATCAGGAGAAGTTAAGTGGTACTGTTATTGAAATGCCTTTAAGAGAGCAGATCGATGTACCTGTAAATGAAACTCTTATCGTTGAGTTGTATTCTAAATAATCCTTAAGTATTTAGGAATAACCTCAACTTATTAACCCAAAAGGAGGGTCCCAATAGTGTTTGAATTTGAAAAACCTAGAATTGAAATTGCAGAGATTTCTGAAGACAATAAGTATGGGCGCTTTGTAGTTGAGCCTTTAGAGAGAGGTTATGGTACAACTCTTGGTAACTCATTAAGAAGAATTATGCTTTCTTCTTTGCCAGGTTCAGCAGTTACTTCTGTTAAGATTAAAGGGGTATTACATGAATTCAGTTCTATCCCGGGTGTAAAAGAAGACGTAACCGAAATTATTATGAATATTAAGGAATTAGCGATTAAGAATAATTCCACAGCAGAGACATCTACCGCTTACATCGAGTTTGAGGGTGAAGGCGTTGTAACAGCAGCAGATATTCATGTAGACAGCAATATCGAGATCCTGAATAAGGATCTTGTAATTGCTACCTTAAGTGGTCCGGATTGCCGTCTGGATATGGAATTAACCATTTCCAAGGGCAGAGGCTACGTAGGAGCTGACAAGAATAAGAAGGAAGATTTATCCATTGATGTGATCGCAGTTGATTCAATCTACACACCGGTTGAGCGTGTGAATATGATTGTTGAGAATACTCGTGTTGGTCAGGTGACAGATTATGATAAGTTAACATTGGATGTATTTACTAATGGTACACTGGCACCGGATGAGGCAGTCAGCCTTGCAGCTAAGGTATTAAGCGAGCATTTGAACCTGTTTATTGATTTATCTGAGAACGCAAAGTCAACAGAGGTTATGGTAGAAACCAAGGATGATGAAAAGGGTAAGGTGCTTGAAATGAGCATCGACGAACTGGAATTATCCGTACGTTCTTATAACTGCTTAAAGCGTGCAGGAATCAATACAGTTGAAGAATTAACCAATAAGACTTCAGAAGATATGATGAAGGTTCGTAACTTAGGACGGAAGTCATTAGAAGAAGTATTAAGTAAGTTAAAGGAATTAGGTCTTGAGCTTCGCAACGGCGATGAGTAAGATCTATGTATGCCACTAAAGCTGAATAAGAGTAAGCATAGTGAAGATGCAGAGCAATCTGCATGATTATCCACAAGGAGGACAAATCTATATGGCAATGTATAGAAAGCTTGGTAAGAAATCAAGTGCAAGACAGGCATTACTTCGTAATCAGGTAACCATGTTATTATACAATGGTAAGATTAAGACTACAGAGGCAAGAGCAAAGGAAGTTCGGCAGATCGCTGAGCATATGATTGCTTTAGCTGTTAAGGAAAAGGATAACTTCGATGAAGTAACCGTAACCGCAAAGGTTCCAAAGCTTGACAAAGATGGCAAGAGAATCAAGGAAGTGGTTGACGGTAAGAAGGTAACCCAGTATGACACTGTTGAGAAGAAGGTTAAGAAAGATCAGCCTTCCAGACTTCATGCAAGACGACAGATGTTAAAGGTTCTTTATCCGGTTGTTGAAGTTCCTGCAGAGGGCGCCGGAAGAAAGAAAGCAACTAAGAAGGTTGATTTAACAGCTAAGTTATTTGATGAGTACGCACCGAAGTATGCAGACCGTCAGGGTGGTTATACACGTATCGTAAAGATCGGACCACGTAAGGGTGATGCAGCTATGGAAGTAATTCTTGAATTAGTATAAGAAATGCACAAGGCTGTCGCATAGAATGCGGCAGCCTTTTTTCACATAATGAGATAGGAATCAGAAGTTATGATAAAAGCAGAACATGTATCATTTGAATATTTTCGCAGAGATGAAAACGGCAATGTATCTGATATGGTGGAAGCGGTCAAGGATCTTTCCCTTGAGGTAAAGCAGGGCGAATTCATAGGCATTCTGGGCTGTAATGGGTCCGGAAAGTCAACATTTGCAAAGATGTTGAATGCACTGCTGGATCCGACAGAGGGCGAGATCTGGATAGAAGGCATGAGTACAAAGGACAGTGCGAATACCTGGAATATCAGAGAAAATACCGGAATGGTATTTCAGAATCCGGATAATCAGATCATCGGTACGATTGTAGAGGAAGATGTAGCATTCGGACCGGAGAATCTGGGAGTTCCGACAGATGAGATATGTAGCCGGGTTTCAGCGGCATTGGAAACGGTAGGCATGACTGCATATCGGGAGCAGTCACCGAATCGGCTGTCCGGTGGACAGAAGCAACGAGTAGCGATTGCAGGTGTTCTTGCAATGCAGCCGAAGTGTATTATATTTGATGAGTCGACTGCAATGCTGGATCCGAAGGGACGGCAGGAGGTGCTGAAAGCGGCACACATGCTGAACCGCGAAAAAGGGATTACAATTCTGTTTATTACACATAACATGGAAGAAGTTGTAGAGGCAGACCGGATCGTAGTGATGAATCTGGGTAAGCTGGTGGCAGAAGGAACGCCACAGGAGATTTTCAGTCATCCGGAGCAGATGCAGGAATACGGACTGGAGCTGCCGAGAATTACAGAGCTGGCGGTTCGCCTGAAAAAGAACGGGATTCCGATAAACGGTACGATTCTGGATGAGGATACGCTGGTGTCAGAGCTGGAACGCGTAGCAGAGCGGATGGCCGGAGGACGTGTCGGACGGACATCTTATATGGGTCAGTCAGCACAGACGGAGCGGACTTATAGGAAGGCAGGATCACATACCGGACAGTCAGCACAGACGGAGCATGTAGCTTATATGGGACAGGAAGCACAGGCGGAGCAGGCAGGAAATGCAGAACGGGCGGACCGGACAGAGGTGATGCGCTCCGGATTGATTCTGGATCATATTTCCTATCGGTATAATCCGGGAACCATTTATGAGTATCCGGCACTGCAGGATGTTTCGCTATCGTTTGCAAAGGGTGAATTTGTAGCAATTATTGGACATACCGGGTCCGGAAAATCTACGTTGATCCAGCAGTTTAACGGTTTGCTGGAGCCGGATAGCGGGCATATATATTTTGAAGGAAAAGATGTGTTTGAAAAGGGCTATAACCGGACACATTTGCGGGAAAAAGTGGGACTGGTATTTCAGTATCCGGAATATCAGCTGTTCGCAGAAACGGTACTGGAGGATGTGAGCTTCGGACCGAGGAATCTGAAGCTTCCGTTGCTTGAAGTACAGCAGAGAGCATTTCAGGCAATTGAGGCAGTCGGATTATCGGATGCGGTTTACGATTCGTCTCCGTTTGAACTGTCCGGCGGACAGAAACGTCGGGTGGCGATTGCAGGTGTTTTGGCAATGCAGCCGGATATTCTGGTGTTGGACGAGCCGGTGGCAGGTCTGGATCCAGTTGGACGGAAAGAATTGTTGCAGATGCTGCGGCAATTGAATCAAAAGGGCATGACAATCGTATTAGTTTCGCACAATATGGAGGATGTCGCAGAATATGCCGACCGTGTAATTGTAATGAATCAGGGCACGGTTGACTTTGATGGGAAAACTGCAGAGGTATTTCAGCGGGAAGAATATCTGCAGGAGCTGGGACTGGATATACCGGTCATTACACATGTGATGAAACGGTTGCGTGAAGAGGGGTATCAGGTGAATGCGGGAGAATATCGGATGCAGCGTGCAGTGGAGGAGCTGACAGCGTATTTATCCGGGCAGGTGTAAGCACTGCATGACAGGAGGTAAGCATGATTCGAGATATTACCATTGGACAATATTATCCGGTGGAATCTGTGATTCACAGATTGGACCCACGAACGAAGCTGGCAATCAGTTTCCTATATATTATCAGTCTTTTTCTGGCAAATAATAAATATATGTATCTTTTGGCACTGGTGGCACTGGTGGTTTATATCGGATGCTCGAAGGTTCCGTTAAAGTTTATGCTGAAGGGCCTGAAGGGAATCGCGATTTTTATTCTCTTTTCCGTAGTGCTGAATATGTTTTTTACCAAGGGAGATCCATTTCTGGATTTCGGATTTATTCATATATCCTGGCAGGGATTCCGAACCGCCTGTTACGCGACGGTGCGGATCATTTTCCTTGTGCTGGGAGCCGCGGTGATCACATATACAACGACTCCAACGAAGCTGACAGATGGCCTGGAACGGGCATTTTCCTGGCTGAAGCGCTTTCGGGTGCCGGTGCATGAGGTGGCAATGATGGTAAGTATTGCCCTGCGGTTCATTCCGATTCTGGTTGAGGAGCTGGATAAGATCATGAAGGCACAGCAGGCACGGTGTGCGGACTTTGAGAATGGCAGTATTTGGAACCGGCTGAAAAGTCTCTTTCCGGTTATCCTGCCAATGTTTGTATCGGCGATCCGGCGGGCAAACGATCTGGCACTGGCAATGGAAGCACGGTGCTATCGCGGCGGAGACGGAAGGACGAAGATGAAACCGTTACAGTATACGGTCTGTGACCGGGTAACCTATATTCTTCTGCTGGTATATATGGCAGGAATGATCAGTCTGCGGATATTGTTATAATAAGAGTACAAAGTGGAGAAGCAAAATGAAACGGGTGAAATTAATTGTTGCATATGATGGAACAAATTATTGCGGCTGGCAGATACAGATAAACGGAATTACAGTGGAAGAGGTATTAAATAAAACCATTTCCGAGCTGGTCGGGGAACCGATTGCTGTGATCGGCGCCAGCAGAACCGACTCCGGGGTTCATGCAATGGGCAATGTAGCGGTGTTTGATACCGAGAGCCGGATTCCGGCAGAGAAGATGAGCTTTGCATTAAATCAGCGGCTGCCGGAGGATATTCGGATCCAGGAGTCCTGCGAGGTGCCGTTGGACTGGCATCCACGCTACTGTGATACCAGAAAGACATATGAATACCGGATCCTGAACCGACGGTTTGCAATCCCCACCGAGCGGCTTTACAGTCATTTCTTCTATTATCCGCTGGATGTGGAGAAAATGCAGAAGGCGGCGGATTATCTGGTGGGAGAGCACGATTTTAAGAGCTTCTGTTCTACCAGAACGCAGGTGGAGAATACCGTCCGGACGATCTATTTTCTTCGGGTTATAAAGGAAGGAGATATGATCCGGATTCAGATTAATGGGAACGGCTTCCTGTATAATATGGTGCGGATTATTGTCGGAACCTTATTAAAGGTCGGAACCGGTATGTATCCACCGGAGCATGTAAAGGAGATTCTGGAGGCCAAGGATCGGCGGCTGGCAGGTCCCAAAGCAGAGGCCAGAGGATTGACGCTGATGGAAATCGAGTATTTGTAAAAATGATGTAAAATATCCGGAATTGTGTGGAAAAAAGGCGAAATATACCCGAAATTCAGGATGATATCCACAATAATATCAACAATTCGTGGAAAACTTTTGCAAAAAAGCACGATAATTCTGTGAATTGGGTCGTATGTTAAAAGATGTATGTGTGGCAAACGGAAAGCAGAGAACACTAAGATGCGTGAAGAGGATATGTGGTGACAGAAACGATGGAATATAAAAGCCTTAGATCGGAAAAAAATGAAACTGTGATAAATCAGGTGATAAAGCGATATCATTTCCTGGAGCAGGACCGGGAGAGTCTTTCTGTTTTATATCAGGCGTTACTGCCATTGATCCGGACAGAGGCATTCTATATCTGGGATCCGGTGTTGGAAGCGGAGGCGGTACCGGAATGCAAAACGGTACCGCCGAATGCAGATATGGAGCATGAGAGAAATGAGACTCAGGCTCTTGTATTTCTGAGTCTTGGAAAGGCAATGGATGAGTTCCAGAGCCTTTATATGGATGCCGGATGCCTGCGGGAGGCCTATATGCTTGAATGCATCGGACTGGAGCTGCTTACAGAGGCCTATGAGGAGTTTGTGAAGCAGGTACAGAAGGACACGCATAAATGGGCGAAACGGCTGGAATTTGTGGGTGACAATTGCCCGATTGAGACCCTGCCGGGCCTATATCGACAGGTTTTTACGGAGCCGGGACCGATCACCTACTCGGAGCAGTGCATCCTCTCGCCAAAGAAAAGTGTCGCATTTTTTCTGGTCATGTCAGATAAAAAGGTGGACAGTAAACCGTGCCATATATGTTCGCAGTGTAAAAATACGGACTGTATATTCCGGCAGACAACCCCTGACAATGAGAAACCATATACGGGCAATCAGTATTCCTATGGGTATCAGCGCTTTTTTGGTCAGCAGAGGCAGTTGAAAAAACGAGCGGATGAGAAGCAGGCAGATGCAAAGCAAGTGGATGAAAAAGCAGGGCAGATAAAATAAGTAGATAAAACCAGGCAGCCGGAGAATCAGCAAAGACGAACGGATATGAGAAGGGAGAACAGAAAATGACGGAGAACATGCGTGTACAGGAAAAGAAACAGATTGCCTGCATACATGTATATTGCGGAGACAGTAAGGGAAAAACAACTGCAGCCATCGGACTTGCCATCAGAGCGGCAGGCGCCGGGAAGCAGGTATTGTTCTCCCAGTTTATGAAGGGCGGGCAGTCCTCGGAGCTTCAGATTCTGAAAGAGATTCCGAGTATCAGACTTATGCGTAGTGAGAAGGAATTTCCATTTTATGAATACATGTCAGCAGAGCAGAAGCAGGAATTAACGGATATCCATAACGGGATGCTTCAGAAGATGACAGAATCACTGGATGCAGGCAGCCGTTTTGTAAGCGATAGATCTGTAAGCAACAGCTCGGCGGATAATGAAGCAGTATGGCACCCGGATGTGATCATAATGGATGAAATCACGTATCCATATAATTGGGAGCTACTGGATCGAAGCCTGTTCCAACAGTTTCTGACACAGGCAAAGGGCAGGGTGGAACTGGTGTTGACCGGGCGGAATCCGGCAGAGGAAATCCTGCAGGCAGCCGATTATATAACAGAGATGCGTAAGATCCGGCATCCGTATGATCAGGGGATTCCCGCACGGATCGGGATTGAATTGTAAAAGCGGAGAACCGGCGGAAATTTAGCAGAAAATCAGCCGAAAATAAGAAGAAAATTGGTTGACACACATGGAACGGTGTAATATAATATACAAATGTGACAAGAAAGATTAATACTTAAACCAAAGCCCCGGTAATAGTATTTATCGCATATATGTTAGGTTAAAATTTGAAGGAGGAACAACCATGAAGAGTTATATGGCTAGCCCATCAACGATTGAAAGACAGTGGTATGTAGTAGATGCTACAGGACATACATTAGGACGTTTAGCATCCGAGATTGCAAAGGTATTAAGAGGTAAGAACAAGCCTACTTATACTCCACATATTGATACAGGCGATTATGTAATCGTAGTTAACGCTGATAAGATTCAGGTTACAGGTAAGAAGATGGATCAGAAGGTATATTACAATCACTCTGATTATGTAGGCGGAATGAAGGAAACTACATTAAGAGAAAAGATGAACAAGAAGCCGGAAGATGTTATCTACTTGGCAGTTAAGGGTATGCTTCCAAAGGGACCTTTAGGACGTGAGATGATCAAGAAGCTTCACGTATATGCAGGTCCAGAGCATGAGCAGGCAGCACAGAAGCCGGTTGCTTTAGAGATTAAGTATTAATTGTAGAAGGAGGACATAACAGTGGCTAAGAAGAAAGATAACAAGTTTTACGGAACTGGTAGAAGAAAAAGCAGTATTGCCAGAGTATATTTAGTACCTGGTACAGGTAAGGTTACAATCAATAAGAGAGATATGGATGAGTATTTCGGATTAGAGACTCTGAAGTTAATCGTAAATCAGCCATTTGAAGCTACTTCTACACAGGGTAAGTTTGATGTATTAGTAAACGTTAAGGGTGGTGGATTTACCGGACAGGCTGGTGCAATCCGTCATGGTATTTCAAGAGCATTATGCGTAGCTGATCCAGAGTACAGACCGGCATTAAAGAAGGCTGGATTCTTAACTCGTGATCCACGTATGAAGGAAAGAAAGAAGTACGGTTTAAAAGCAGCTCGTCGCGCACCGCAGTTCTCCAAGAGATAGGATTTCGAGAACGAAGATATCAAGAAAAGCCCATTTTTCAAGGGTTACAGAAGTTGTGGAATGTCGTCAGATGTGTTGGAATTTACATCGAATGCAACACATATGCAGCAGGTATGCAACAAAGATATTGATATGTACAGGACATTTTTCAGTAGAGATACTGGGGAATGTCCTTTCTTAATTTAAATCTTATTAATCGCATCTACAAGCTCCTTTATATCAAAGTGGGTATACACTTTCTCGGTGAGTGTCATTGCACCTGAGTGCCCCACAATCTTTTTGATAATCGTCTGGTTAATACCGGCTTCTGCTAACATTGAGATGCATGTATGTCTGCAGCAGTGAGGTGTACGATTAATACCTAGCTGTTCCATCAATGGCTTGAAATAGCTATCATAGTAGTTTCGGTATTCAAAATGCTTTCCATCTTCTGTATGAAGTAAATATTCACATTCAGGGCAGGATTCATACCAAGCCTTGTAATATGGCAGAACCTTGTCTGCTATTGGAACTTTTCTGATACCATTCTCTGTTTTACTACAGATAACATCAAAATACTGTTCATCCAGATGAACATTCTCTTTCTTCAAATCAAGCATTTCAGAGATACGGACTCCGCTATATAGGAGCATCAATACTATCTGATAATATTTATCATCCTTTTGTTCCCAGATAATATCAATTTCATTTTTCTCAAACTTGTTTCTATCGTATTTGTTAGGGTTACGATCCTTGTATTGAACAATATCAACGAAGCTTGAATAATCTTTGTTGCAAATATCATTTTTCAAAGCATAATCAAATAGCTGGTTAAACAGGACTTTAATTTTCTTGAGGGTAGGGAAATTCTTGCCGCAAGTATCAATAACAGTCTGTAAATCAACTAATTTAATATCCTTGAAAACTTTGTTGTAAAGAGATTCACAGGATTTATAGGATGCTGTGTATCCTTTTACATTAGATTCAGATATAGTAGGAAACTTACGCTTTGACCATTCTTCATAGACATCTGAAAATGTCATCTTAGCAGCCTTGGTATCAAATGGATTATTATTGTAATCAGCAAGCATTTGTAAGGCTTCAGCTCTGGTAGCTGCATATCCAATTGTAATCATATCCTGAACCTGTTTGTCTTTTGCCTCATCGTAGTGCCAGCCTACAGTCTTTCTCACTTGATAAGGTCGTCTTCTTTTGCCGGAAAGTTTTACAACGCTTCCGTATCCGTTGGGTAACTTCATAAGCACCATCCTTTCGCTATTTACTAGAAAGCTGATAGCAAACGGATAAAATGATTGTTATTCGTGGGTTACCTTTGTCACACTTGGGCGAATAGTCTTCCATATTTCGTAATTATCCTGTGTCTGGCTGCCATTATCAAGTAATTCTTTCATAGCCTGCCAGTCTTTAAGAAACTGAACAAGATTCTTATTGGAAAAGAATATGCCGGGCTCTCCGTCTAAATTCTTGATAGAAATGTCAAATGCTTCATCAATAGCAAATAGTAATGGTAGTACATCACCATCTGCTTCGATATCAAATTCCATCAATGAATTAACATTGACACCAAGTGCATCTGCAATCTTTCTAAGCTGTTCAGGCTTAGGAAGATTCTTTCCAAGCTCATACTTACGGATTGCAACTTCATGTATTCCGCAAGCTTCGCCAAGTTCTTTCTGGGTTAAACCACGAAAGGTTCGTATTAATTTAATCTTTTTACCTGTATTCATTGCTTCAACCTCCTGTGATTGTAAATGTAACACACCAATATTTAATAGTCAACATTAAATTTTAAACTATTGACAGAGCAAACAAAGGTCTGTATAATGCAAAACATAACAGAGCAAGAAGTGCTCTATATAAAAGAGGAGGTGGTAGAGATGCCAGAAGTTATCTATCAGGGTGATTTACCAGCTTTTACAGGGAGAAATGTACCAATAAAAGAAATTGCAAGTGCAATAGGGAAGGACGCACAGTATGTAAGGCTGGGAATACAACAAGGATTACTCAAATTTGGAACGGCAATAAAGGTAGGGAACTCAAATGAGTTCAGCTATTATTGTCCTGATAAAAAAGTTTGGGAAGAAACAGGATATTTTAACAAAGAAGCAGTATAGCAAGGAGGATGAATATGATTGAAAAACAGAATGTTGAACTGAAACTTATCCATATGGAGGATGTGGTTTCAAAAGAGGTGGAATGGCTATGGTATCCATATATACCATACGGAAAGATAACAATAATAGAAGGAGATTCGGGAGAAGGAAAGACAACTCTGGTTCTTAAATTAGCGGCAGCTCTTAGCAGGGGCTTACCGCTCCCCTGTGATGATGATAAAGAATATGAACCTATTCATATCATTTATCAGACCGCAGAAGATGGAATTGAAGATACGATTAAGCCCAGATTAGAAAAGGCAGGAGCAGATTGTTCCATGATTCGGGTTATTGATGAGACAGATAAGGAATTATCAATGACAGATGACAGGCTGGAGCAGGCAATAATCGAGACTAAGGCGAGGTTAATCATTCTTGATCCGATTCAGGCGTATATCGGAGCTACAGTTGATATGCACAGGGCAAATGAAATAAGACCGGTGCTAAAACATCTTGGAATAATAGCAGAAAAACATAATTGTGCGATTATTCTTATCGGTCATATGAATAAGGCATCCGGCAGCAAATCAACATACAGAGGACTTGGCTCTATTGATATACAGGCAACTGCCAGAAGTGTTTTGCTGGTGGCAAGACTCCGTGATAAACCGAATATCAGGATAATGGCACATGATAAATCTTCATTAGCTCCAGCAGGGGATGCAATAGGATTTGAAATGACAGAGGATAGTGGAATGGTATGTATAGGAC
>CAVFXS010000019.1:0-65150 GCA_963626805.1 Bacteroidales bacterium H4
ACTCTGAGGTATTTTTATTTTTCAACGTCTACATTTTGAATTATACAGGAAGCTCCATTCTCCTCTTTCTTTGTCTCCTTTGTCATTTTTCGAACTTCCTGCCGTACCTCTCTGGCATACGTCCTGCCAATGGGTACTCGCAATCCATGAATTCCGATCAGATATCCATCTGCAATGCAATCCACCACTGCCAGATTTACTATGTATCCCGCATGGCAACGCATTAAAGGAAACATTAACTTTTTAGAAATGCTTTGTAACGACTCATAGGTCGTATACTTTTTGTCTCTGGTTACTACCTCCACCTCCCGTTTTTGTCGCTCTATATAAAGAATATCTTTCTGTCTGATGTATACCCGGTGTCCCTGACTAACCAGCTCCAGGATTCCAACCCGGACCTGTTCCTGAAACTGCCTCAGCGCTTTCTGAACTGCCTGTTCCAGATAATCAGTTATATGTTCCCTCTGAATCAGATAGCAATGTCGGATCTCATATAAAGAAGAATCTATTTCCGGGTTATCTGATATATAAATAAGCTGACAATCTGCATATTCCGCATTCAATTTCCGTCCTAACCGGATTCCGTCCGTCTCTTGTCGCCGATATTGTGTATTTAGAATCATAATATTTCGATCAAATTCCTGCTCTTCTATATCCATCATCACTTCATTCGGCAGGTACCCTTTGATTTGGAATTGCTTCTTATCCGGAAAATGATGTAGAATCAACTTCTTTATTTCTTTTATCTCTGCCTGAGTGGTTCCACAAATACCTATTTTCATCGGATATCACACCCATTTTTTCTTACGTAATCCACCGCTCTCACCCCTTAAAAATAATTATAACAGAATTTTTTTCCGCATTTTATGGACCTTGCATAACTTGCATTAATTCATGCATAATTTTCATTCCCTTTACATTTTTTGATTATTTTTATAAATCCTGTTTCTATCTTTCTCATCTCTGCCACCATAGCACGCTTTGGATTTTCATATCAATATCCTTAACGCACTGACTTTCTGAGTGCAGTCACTTTCCTTTATTTACAAGGGTTTCCACATGTGCACTTCATCTGCACTGGAGTCTGTGTACACCTGATTACAGTGGTTTTTTATACCCGTTTCTACCCCCCCCCGAATTTTCTCTAGTGCTTTACAATATTTTTTCGTTGTGCTATAGTATCCTGTATATATATAACAATTTGTTCATAGAGAAGTTTCATCGGCAAGGGGGATATCCGTATTATGGTGTTACGTGATTTTTTTACAGAACTGGAAGACATATTTGATTTTCACTTTGAGAAAAATAAAAATGGCAGTTACAGAGTAAACACGGTGATTGCCTCCCTTGTTTATCCGGCCTTTTATGAAAATGGTACCTTTTCCGATAATGATCTCCGATATTTCCTTGCCCATCCGCAGGACTCCTATCAGAGTTATCCCAATATTCGTAATTCCTTTTCTGAACTGATGAATCCAAAAGAAAACAGTCACCGGTTTCCAATTTTAGAGTTTTGCAGCCAGATTGATATTCCGCAGATGTATGATTATTATGATCTGCTTTGCTCAAATCTAATGAATCATTCTCCTGAAAAATATCAGAAGCTGCTCCGCTTTTTTAAACGGATTGCGGATAACGATCCTATTTTTCATGCGAAGCTAAAGCTAATCTGTGATAAACCCTGCCAGTTTCTCACCTGGATTCTGATTTTTTCTATGTTCAATTCCGAACTGGCCAATGGAAAATTTGAAGAATACCTGAAAATAAAAGAAACCTATATCCCGACTATTTCTATTACAGAATCCGATGTCCGGCATAAACTCAGTCTGGTCATCCAGAAGCGGCGTCACCGCTTGAATTTGCTTACCATTCTGCTGATCATTCTGAATGGATGCATGGTAATCTGCTCCCTGATGCCTTATTTTCTTCTGGATAAATGGGATTTCCTTGCCATGCCATCCAACCATAACCTCTTTTATTTATTTCTTCTGCTTTTCTCTGTTTTGATTCTCCTTCTATGGAAATATCATACCTATACCGCAGAGCAATGCTCGAATCTGCAGTCTCTTCATGACTACATGGATCTGTTTCCATCCACACCGGCTGCTCTGAATCAGGTATTGGCTCAGAAAAAGGTTTTTATCGTCCCCTTTCAAAATGAGTCTTTCAGCCACCGGCAGCGAAATCATACCAGAAAGATTATTACACCGATTGCTATTGCTATTTGCCTGATTGCTATTATTCCATCTCTGCAATTAAACAGTTTTCCATTATTGATCGGATTTACCGCCTTTATCATCCTGATTACGCTTTATATCGATCTGATGATTCACAACTACCGCACCCGTACCTACTATGATCTTTTAAGCGAGCCGGAAGGAGCCAAAGGCAATCAGTACCGTGGTCTCGCCAAGATTTATCGTTGGGAATATGAGAAGACCGGGTTTAATTTCAAAGATGATTATTATGATAATCCGGTACAGGTCCATAGCTCCGCCTGTTACAAGCATATCTTTTATATTGCATATGACCGTATTCATTATAACCTCTTTTATCGTCACAGCCTGTTTCTGTGGTTTAATATCTGTATCTTATTTCTGGACGCATTAAATTTCTTCTTAGGTGACATCACCGCCTATCTGCGACTTCCGGGTTCCGGTTTTTTTGATCTCTTTATCACAGTTTATCTGGTCGCACTGGGTATTTACAATATCACATCTCTGCTTAGTGATGTAAATGCCTATAATCACCTGTCTCTGCTAGCTTATGGAAGTTCCCATGCTGAAGAGAATGCCCATGAATCCGAGCGATTATTTCTCTCACTTAGAGCTAAAGGCGTAATTCAGGAGGCTGACTGGGTACGCGGAGTCTCCACCTATGACATGGCATTGTTTGAAAAAGGATATCAGGCCGAGGATATCTTTCCAGAATCTGACCGAATGCAATTCCACCACCGTACTTACCAATTAAAATCTCTGTCCTTTTATACTGCCTGCATCGGATATGTGATCCTGTTCTGCATCTTTGTATGGCATTTCGGACTCTACTGGCTGACCGTTCCGTTCTCGATTCTGGCACCTCTCGGCTACTATTTAACCAATAAATTCTACCTGGAACACCGCCATCAGAAGCGGGTCATCCGGGAAATCAGGAAACTGCAGGCAAGAGGTGAGACCACCTCCTAATAAGTATGGATATAAATTGCGGTTTGATGAGGTAGCCTCTGCTCCGGTCATAAGTTAATGCGGGATTTAGCTATAGATATTATATGTCGCCTTCTGTCCTATATTTCATGTGCGGCAAGCTCTCGCACCAGCCAGCACGTAGCGGTACATAGGACTGCAAAATACGCAGTCCAAGAACCGACGTGCTTCTAGGGCCGCACATAAAACAAGGACAGAGGCTCCATTTTCACTGTACTGAAATCCTGCCCGCAAGGAACCGGAGTCTGGTGCATGTACATCCCCCACCTCATCAAATCTGGATTGGGAAGATGGAGAACTGTAGTAGCCAGAGCTTCTGTCATATACTCCTGTGGGGCTCTAGAAGCACGTTGGCACTTAGGCTGTGTCCTTTACGGCCTTACGTGCCACTACGTGCTGGCAGATGCGAGAGCTTGCCACACAGGAGTCATATGACAGGAAGCGGCGGCGAGTGGAAACATCTGTACAAACCGCAATTTACATAAAAAAATCACCCCGATCCATCTGAATCAGGGTGATCCTATATCTCTTATTTCGCCAATCTCTGTCTGACGATTGCCCGCTTTAATGCCAGTTCTGCACGATCCATATCGCCATCCTGACTTTGCAGTCTGCGTTCTGCACGGATCTGCGCTTCCTTCGCCCGGTTTGCATCGATTTCATCCGGCCACTCTACGGTTTCCGCCAATATCACAACCTCATTCGGAAGAATCTCAGAGAATCCCTCCAGCAATGCTGCCTCTTTGATCTCACCGTCGGTTGTGTGAATTCGTACAACACCCGGTGCAATAATAGATGTCAGCGGAATATGCCCCGGATATACACCGATCTCTCCTTCTGTCGTCCGAAACTCTACAAAAGGGACATCATCTTCATAAAAGATTCGCTCCGGTGCTATGATTTTCAATCGGAATGTTTTATCTGCCATAATGCACCCGCCCTTTCATATTATTTCTGAACTTTTGCGAGTACATCCTCGATACTTCCGGCATTCAGGAAATAACTCTCCGGAATATCATCATGCTTACCTTCCAGAATCTCCTTAAAGCCCTGAATGGTATCCTCGATCGGCACATACTTACCTTCCAGACCTGTAAACTGTCCTGCTACGAAGAACGGCTGCGACAGGAATCTCTGTACCTTTCTGGCTCTGGATACTACCAGCTTATCTTCCTCTGATAACTCATCCATACCAAGGATCGCAATAATATCCTGTAATTCCTTATACTTCTGCAGAATCTCCTGTACACCACGCGCTACCTTATAATGCTCCTCGCCTACAATTCTAGGATCCAGAATTCTGGATGTAGACTCAAGCGGATCTACCGCCGGATAAATACCAAGCTCTACGATTGATCTGGACAAAACCGTGGTTGCATCCAGATGTGCGAATGTGGTTGCCGGAGCCGGGTCTGTCAAGTCATCGGCCGGCACATATACAGCCTGTACAGATGTAATAGAACCATTCTTTGTTGATGTAATACGCTCCTGCAATGCACCCATCTCCGTCTGCAGAGTTGGCTGATAACCAACCGCACTCGGCACACGTCCAAGCAATGCCGATACCTCAGAACCTGCCTGGGTGAAACGGAAAATATTATCAATGAAAAGCAGTACATCCTTACCGCCCTCATCACGGAAATACTCTGCCATGGTCAGTCCGGAAAGACCAACACGCATTCTGGCTCCAGGTGGTTCGTTCATCTGTCCGAACACCATGGTTGTCTTATTAATAACTCCGGAATCTGTCATTTCATGGTAAAGATCGTTACCCTCACGGGTACGCTCTCCAACACCGGTAAATACAGAATATCCGCCATGCTCAGTTGCAATATTTCGGATCAGCTCCTGAATCAGGACTGTCTTACCAACACCTGCACCACCGAACAAACCGATTTTACCACCCTTCTGATACGGACACAGAAGGTCTACGACCTTAATACCGGTCTCCAGCATCTCAGTCTCAGTTGCCTGTTCTGAGAATTTCGGAGCCGGACGATGAATCGGATAATGCTTTTCTACTTCCGGTGCCGGTTTATTATCAATCGGCTCACCCAGGACATTAAACATTCTGCCTAATGTCTTCTCGCCAACCGGTACCATGATCGGATTGCCGGTTGCAACCGCATCCATTCCACGTACCAGACCATCCGTTGGTCCCATAGCGATACAGCGCACGGTATCATCTCCCATATGCTGGGAAACTTCTACCGTCAGCTTTTCGCCATTCTTACGTGTGATCTGGATCGCGTCATTGATCTCCGGCAGCTCGCCCTCTGCGAACTTGATATCCAGTACGGCACCGATAATCTGGGTAATTTTACCTATATTCTTATCTGCCATCACGTTCTCCTTTACTTATATTAATACTCTTAGCTGATTGCCTCGGAACCTGCAATAATCTCTGTCAGCTCCTGTGTAATGGAAGCCTGTCTTGCCCGATTGTACTTCAAAGACAAATCAGCGATCATATTATCTGCATTCGTAGTTGCCGAATCCATAGCCTGCATTCTGGCACCGTTTTCACTTGCCAGTGCTTCAATAAATGCTCCGTAGAGCAGATTTCCTACATACTTCGGTACTAATGCATCCAGAGCCTCATCCGCCTCCGGTTCATAATTCATCAATACATGATCATCCTCTTCCTCTGTCGGAAGCTCATCCACATTCAGCGGAAGCAGTTTGATCAGCTTCGCCTCCTGGGACACTGTATTTTTGAAATTTGTATAGGCCATGTAGATTTCTCCTACTTCGCCCTTTGTATAAGACTCCAGCACCCGCTTGGTAATATCCACCGCATCCTTATATAGCGGATCATTGATCGCTTCCGAATCATCCTCCACAATCCGATACCCCTTTCGGGCCAGTCCTTCTACGCCTTTTCGTCCGACCGCATAAATATCTACATCCTCTACCGGAAATCCTGTGCCGACTACCTCCTTTATAACATTGGAGTTATAGCCGCCAGCCAGTCCCTTATTGGATGTAATGACGATCATCGCTTTCCGGATGCTGCCGTTATCCATCATATACGGATGCTCCATCTTCTCTGTCTTGGACAGGATGGAACAAATCGTCTTATACAATGCATGGAAATACGGCTTATTCCGTTCTGCTCTTGCCTTCGCCTTCTGCAGCTTTACGGTAGAAACCAGCTTCATCGCCTTAGTAATCTGCTGGGTACTGGTGACACTCATCTGTCTTCGTTTTATATCACGCATAGATGCCATAATCTGTCACCTCCGCTACTTCACAAATTCAGCCTTGAACTCTGTGATTGCCTTAACCATCATCTCTTCCAATGCGTCATCCAGCTTCTTGTTGGTACGAATGGTCTCAAAAATCTCCGGATACTTGGTATCAATGAAGTCAAACAGCTCTGTTTCAAACTGCTGAATATCTTCTACCGGAATATCAAGCAGATACTTCTTCGTTGCAGCATAGATGATCACTACCTGCCATTCTACCGGCATTGGTGCATACTGTGGCTGCTTCAACATCTCCTTGATACGTTCGCCCTGTGCCAGCTTCTCCTTGGTATCTGCATCCAGCTCAGAACCGAACTGTGAGAATGCTGCCAGCTCCCGGTACTGTGCCAGCTCGACACGAATCGGAGCTGCAATCTTTTTCATTGCACCGATCTGTGCGGAACCACCTACACGGGATACCGAAAGACCTGCATTTACCGCCGGTCGGAAACCTGCATTGAACATCTCTGTTTCCAGATAGATCTGACCATCTGTAATGGAAATAACATTGGTCGGAATATAAGCAGATACATCACCTGCCTGTGTCTCAATAATCGGAAGTGCTGTAAGCGATCCTCCGCCTAATTCATCGGACAATCTGGCTGCACGCTCTAACAGACGGCTGTGCAGGTAGAATACATCACCCGGATAAGCCTCTCTGCCTGGTGGTCTCCGGAGGAGCAATGAGAGTGTACGATAAGCAGTTGCATGCTTACTCAGATCATCATATACAACCAGTACGTCCTTTCCTGCTTCCATCCACTCCTCGCCGATCGCACAACCTGCATATGGTGCAATATACTGCAGCGGAGCCGGTTCGGAAGCCGTTGATGCAACAATGGTCGTATAATCCATTGCGCCAAATTCCGTTAATGTCTTAACGATCGATGCAACCGTAGACGCTTTCTGTCCGATTGCCACATAAATACAATTAACGCCCTGTCCCTTCTGGTTAATGATCGTATCGATTGCGATTGCCGTCTTACCTGTCTGACGGTCACCGATGATCAGCTCACGCTGACCTCTTCCGATCGGAACCATGGCATCAATTGCCTTAATACCGGTCTGTAATGGTGTATCTACAGACTTACGGCTGATAACACCGGATGCAACTCGTTCAATCTGTCTTGTCCTGATTGTCTGGATCGGACCCTTGCCATCGATCGGCTGTCCTAATGCATTTACAACTCGTCCAAGCATTGCATCGCCAACCGGAACTTCTACTACACGTCCGGTGGTCTTTACGGTGTCGCCTTCATTTACGTTACTGCTGTTTCCAAGTAAAACCGCACCAACGTTATCCACCTCTAAGTTCATGACCATGCCATATACATCATTCGGAAATGCAAGAAGCTCTCCCTGCATCGCGCTTTCCAAACCATGAATACGGACAATACCATCTGCCACCTGAATAACCGTACCTACATCGGCGGTTTCCAAATGAACCGAGTAATTCTTAATCTGCTCTTTGATGACAGAACTAATCTCTTCTGGTCTTAAATTCATGGAGCCTTGGCACCTTCTTTCTTCTAATATTCTATCCCCGGGAGAGTGCCGTTGACATTCTCTCCAGCTGTCTTTTCACACTGCTGTCCACAACCCGGTCATCCATCCGGATCACCAGTCCGCCGATCAGAGTCGCATCCGTTGAATAATGCATCTCCATCTTTGCATAACCGGTTGTATTTAACAGTTTTCCTTCTATCGCTTTCTTCTGTGCAGCCGACAAATCAATTGCAGAAGTTACATATGCGATTCCGATATTCTTATATTCCTTGATTCTGGAAATCACATATTCGCAAATGTGGATCAGTTCACCGCTTCTGTCATTCCTCACTACGATCAGAAGCATTCCCATGACTGCATCACTGACTCTGCCCTTGAAAACATTCTCAAGCATCTGCTCCTTGTCCTCTTTCAGGATCTCCGGATGTGTCAGTACCTGAAGAAGTTCTCCGTTTTCCCGCAGTATCTGGAGTAACGCCGTGATTTCTTCCTGAATGGAATCCACCCGATTCTCTTCTACCGCCAGTTCAAAGAGTGCATCGCCATACGTAGTATTTACCTGCTTAGCCATGTATCATCACCCATTTCCTTCAAGGTCTCCTCAAGGAGTGCATTCTGCTGCTCCTCCGTCAGGCTTACCGTTACGATTTTACCCGCCATTGCAGTTGCAACCTTGAGGATCTCCTGACGGATCTCATCCTCTGCCTTTGCCTTCTCCAGCTCGATTTCCTGCGTTGCACGGTTCTTCACTCTTGCTGCCTCTTCGTTTGCCTCATCTATGATGTCGTTTTCCCGTTTCTTCGCCTTTTTACGTGCTTCACTTAATATTTCCTGTACTTCCGTATCTGCTGTCTGAATCTTGCTGTCATATTCTTCCTTCAGCTTCTCAGCTTCTTCCTTATCCTTCTTTGCACTTTCGATATCATTCTTGATCCGTTCTGTTCGGTTATTCAGCAACTTCTTGGTTGGCTCAAACAGAATGTATGAAAGAAATGCGAACAGGATAAAGATTGCAATCGCCTGAAGCAAAACGTCTGCTGCCAGCTGTGCATCCAGTCCGAAAACTCTTCCTTCCAGCACTGCAGTCATACCGTTCATCATGCATATATTTAACACGTCCCAGCCTCCTTTCCGTCTGTTCGGGAATTATGTTCCCTACAGCTTCAGGAATCTGCTTAATAATGGGTTTGCATAGAACAACAGCAATGCAATAACCAAACTGTAAAGACCGGTGGTCTCGGCAACTGCCTGTCCTAACAGCATAGTTGACATAATGTCGCCTTTGGCGCCTGGATTCCGTCCAACTGCTGCTGCACCATGTCCAGCCGCAATACCCTGTCCAATACCAGGACCGACACCGGCGATCATGGCAATCCCTGCACCGATGGCAGAGCATGCTAAAATTAAACCTTCATTCGTGATCTGATTCATTTTTAATTCCTCCAATTTCTTTTTTTTCTTACTATGAGGTATACTACACTATCCCTCTATCTTATTGGTAATAAATACCATAGTCAGCATAGTAAATACATACGCCTGAATCGCTCCGGAGAACACATCCAGATATATATGCAGAGCTGCCGGAATACCTATCTTCACAAAAACCGGAAGCAGCGAATAATACAGTGTGGTCATAACGGTGCCTGCCAGAATGTTACCAAACAAACGAAGTGACAGAGATACCACGGATGATAACTCACCAATTACGTTGATTGGAAAGAACAGGAATACCGGTTCAAATAAACTGGTAAATGCCCCCCATTTATTCCACTTAATATTGTTATACTGTATCATGATTACAGAAATCACGGCCAGACACAGCGTCGTTCCATAATCCGCTGTAGGCGGTCGCAGACCGATCAATCCGGAAAGATTGCACAGAAAGATCAGCAGGATGATTGTTCCAATATAGTTGACATAGCACTTCGTACCATACTTTCCCATAGAACCATATACATATTTCTGTAATGTCTCCACGAGCAGCTCCACAATATTCTGGAAGCCTCTCGGGACCTCTTCTGCATGCATAATTTTATGTCTTGCGATCAGAGCAAATATAATGATGCCCAGAATAATAATCAATTCGCAGACATGCGTCGTTGTAATATATACTGTCTGGCCAAAAAAGTTATACGGAATCAACTCATGAATAAAGAAATCCACAGTCTTCTCCGCTGCCAGAATCACCATAGATTCACCTTCCTTCCTTAAATATTTTCGAGGTAATCAGTTTATGAATGGTCGGTTGCAAAAAAGCTGATACCTTCAATCCGAATATCATGATCAGCATTGCAATCACATTTACCCGAGGTATATATGCCACCAGGCACACAAGTCCTGCTGCCAACACATATCGTATGATATTACAGGTCATACTGTATTTAACCGCCTTCGAAGGCTCCATATCCAGCGCTTTCTCCAGTGTCAGATACATATGGCAGGTAATAAACACCATACAAACATAGCCCACAAGAATACCCAGACTATAAGCCAGACGATCCTTTACAATAAACAGACCGATCAACTCTGCAAGGACTCCATACAGCAATCCGCCAAACAGCAGATCTCTAACGGTCGGATCCAGTCTCTTCAGCATTCTGATTCTCCTTTTTCTTAATGAACTGTTTGATCAAAGAATAAACCGCACGATAACCACCCGCCACTCCGAGTATCAAAAGCGGCAGAAACAGATGGGTTCCAAAGTGATTATCAATAAGATACCCAATCAGTCCACAAATAAAAACAGATGATAACATGGTTATTCCGATCTGGGAAATCAATGCTATCATCTTGAAAATTTGATTATGTTCCCTCATGGTTCTCTCACCTCGTAGTAAATTATACTAAATGTGGCGGTCAAAGTCTATAAAAAATACGTAAATTTTCCCAAAATCGCACAATAATCGCATGCGTTTTCAGTTCTTTTTACCAAAACATACAGACTTTTCTTTAGCTTTCCCCATGAAGGTGCTTCTATTCACTTCTTACAACCATTTCCGGTCTTTCTCTATCCTGTTTCTCTATCCGGATTATTCGATCATGGAGATACGACGAACGTGACGTTCTTCATTCGAAAACGGAGTATCCAGGAAGGTATCTACGATTTTCAGGGCAAGCCCCAGTCCGATCACCCTGGCACCCATTGCCAGAATATTTGCATTATTATGCTCTCTGGTTGCCTGAGCACTGAAGCAATCATGACAAAGTGCTGCCCGGATACCCGGAACCTTGTTTGCAGAAATGGAAATACCGATACCGGTTCCGCAAATGATAATACCAAACTCACACTCTCCGCCGGCAACTGCCTCTGCTACCTTCTTACCGTAAATCGGATAATCGCAGGACTCTTCACTGTAGCATCCGTAATCCTTATACGCAATCCCTCGCTCCTCCAGGTGCCTGATTACCTCCTGCTTCAATCCATATCCGCCATGGTCACTTCCTAATGCTATCATATCTGACTCCTCTCATACTCCTTAATTATTGATTATATCGTCGGTGCCTGAATCACACGATGTCCGGCTGCCTTGATCAGTCGGTTCATGATCGCATCGCCCAGTCCGTCTCCTTCAAAGGATTCTGAATAAATGTAATCCACGCCTCTGGCATCAAACTCACGTAATGCACGATACAGGTTCGATGAAATCATCAGTTCATCCTCCCGGTCTCCGATCACGATCACCTCATCTGCCTCATATGCAGATGCATTTCTTCTGGTTGCCAGAACACCTACCTTGCAGCCCACTGCCTGACGTTCCTTTACCATACGGTTAATGCAACGGATAATACCATTGGCAGAGCTTCCTTCTACAATGTACATAATGCCCTTTGGTGCATAATGTGTATACTTCATGCCCGGTGCCTTCGGCCGGATATTTAACGAAGTACTCTCAAGTCCCGGATCCACCTGAACCGTTCCCACAACCTCTTCCAGCATATCCTTGGTGATATAACCAGGTCTTAAAATCGTCGGAATCTCGGTTGTCATATCTATAATGGTTGACTCGATTCCATAATGGCATGCACCGCCATCCAGGATCATATCAATCTTGCCATCCAGATCTTCCTTTACATGTGCCGCATCTGTCGGGCTTGGTCTGCCGGAAGTATTCGCACTTGGTGCTGCCAGCATGATTCCCGAACGTCTTATCAGCTCATATGCAACATGATGGGACGGCATACGCACAGCAACTGTTTCCAGTCCTCCGGTCGTCGTGGAGGGAACCAGATCGGTCTTATTAAAGATCATGGTCATCGGACCCGGCCAGAACACATCCATCAGCTTATAAGCTGCATCCGGAATATCCTTTGCGATCTTCTTCAGATCCTCTTCATTTGCAATATGAACGATCAGCGGATTATCCGACGGTCTGCCCTTCGCCTCATAAATCTTCCTTGCCGCATCCGGATTCAGTGCATCTCCTGCCAGTCCATATACGGTCTCTGTCGGAATCGCTACCAGCCCACCTTTTTTCAATATTTCTGTTGCAGCATCCAGCGCCGCATTGGGTTCATTGCCTGCAATATGACTGTCAACTTTTTCAATTATCGTATCCATGTCTTTCTTTCGCACTCCATCAAAAATATTATTCACCTATCGGAGCATTTCATCCTCAAACAATGTCGCTGATACGTGCATTAAAATTATACCACAAGAATATACTATAACGACAGATTTTTTATAAAATTATTGAGGCAAATATGAAAAAATATCACCTGCCCGCACTTTTGACCGTATTTCTTCTGCTGTTACCGGCAATCTGCCTGCATTTCCCTCTGAAACAGGTTCTGCAGACATCCCGGGAAACAGCGGTCGTGGTCATAGATGTCGGTCACGGCGGTTTTGACCCCGGTAAGATCTCTGTTGACGGCACACCGGAAAAGGATATTAACCTTGCAATCGCCCTTCGACTTCAGGAATATCTGACTGCCGCAGACTGTCAGGTCTATCTGACCCGTGAAACCGATTGCAGCCTGTCCGATTCTGATGCCTCCAATAAAAAACAGTCTGATATGAAAAACCGGGCAGCCTTTATAGAACAACTCCAACCGGACCTTATGATCAGTATTCATCAGAACAGCTTCCCTTCTCAGACGGAATATGGTGCTCAGACATTTTATTATCATACCTCTGACAGCAGCAATCAGCTGGCCGGTACGATTCAGACCTCTCTGATTGAAACTGTTAACCCTGAGAATCATCGGCAGGAGAAGTCCAATGATTCTTACTATATGTTAAAAAATGTCAGCTGTCCCGCCGCGATCGTGGAATGTGGCTTCCTATCCAATCCAACGGAGGCGGCTCTGTTAAATACGGAATCCTATCAGGATCTGATCGCCTATGCGATCGCCCGCGGAGTACGAATCTTTTTAAACACGGCAGACACCAATGGGACGGTGTCCGCCGGTCATCGCCAATCTGTATGCATGACCTGTTGCTCTTAACATAATTTATGTGTGATATTACGATTTATGCAGGCTTTTCTTCCATGATATATATCAGGATACATATCAGATTGTCTCTGCTGCTATTTAACTGTGTCTATTGATATTTTACCGGTCTGTCACCCCCCTGTCTGCAACCAGCGCCCGGATCCTTATACCGGCATGTATGAAGATCCCGACGGGACAAGCAGATCCCCGGCTCACCGTCCTGTGTAAAGATGCAAAGACCTTTTACCTGTTTCAAAATGCTGCGAGACATCGTTTCAGGTTCCTCCCCTTTTCCATTACAACCGGACGTCCTGCCGAATGGCATTACTTATCCTTTCTTATGGTGTTTATAATTTGAAATCTGAGATAATACGAATAAGAAAAAAAGAAATCTATACAGAAAACAGATTCTTAGATTGATTATCTCTAAAGAAGATTATAAATTATTTTTTGACACAGTTCAAGGAAATTTTTATATTTTTTTATAATTTTTACATATTTGCCGTATAAATCCTCTTTACTTATGAGCATTTTGTGTTAAACTAATAATACACCTATGGACAAAAGCATTGTGGAACCATATATAACGAAAAGGAGATGATTCCTATGAAAATAGAAAAATTAAATGAGAATCAAATTCGTTGTACTTTAAGCAAGGCAGATTTGGAAGATCACCATATTCGTCTGACCGAGCTGGCATATGGCACAGACCGGGCAAAGGCTCTGTTCCGTGACATGATGCAAAAGGCTTCTGACGATGTTGGTTTTGAAGTTGGCGATATTCCGTTAATGATAGAAGCAATTCCCGTAAATCCGGATTGCCTGATTTTAATTGTAACCAAGGTTGAAGATCCGGAAGAACTGGATACCCGTTTTTCCAAATTTACAAAACCTGCTCCGGATGATGATTATGATGACAGAGAAGACGATGACTTTTATGACGGCACAAATGATGATTCGGATTCAGAGACCATCTTTGATGTCTTAGACAATATAGTAGAGAACCTTGAGGCTGTAAGAAAAGGTGCTGCCGACATCAGATCTGCCACTCCTGCTGCTTCCACAGATTCATCCGAATCTGCGGAGGATTCACGGAAGTCAAATCATGATGTATATCGTATATTTGTATTTCCTACATTGGACAGTATCACCATGGCGGCCGGTCAGCTGAACGGTTTCTATAACGGAGAGAACTCCTTATTTAAGAATCCTTCCGACTCCAGATACTATCTGATTCTGAATCGTTCGGAACATACATCTGATGAGTTTAACATGGTATGTAATACCCTCTGTGAATTCGGCAGTAAGATAAAGACTTCCTGTGCGATGCCTTATCACATGTCAGAGCATTTTCAATTAATCATTCAGGCGAATGCTTTACAGACATTAGGTGTATTATAATCATCTGCTGATGATTTTATAAAAGACAGAAGCCGTTCAGTATGAGCTTTCATCTGAACGGCTTCTGTTTTGATTTTATTTCTTATTTTCTGTTGGCTTTTCTCTCTGTCTTCGGGCAAACAGTCTTTACTGTAATGTCTTCTTAACAGCAGCTACAACTGCCTCTGTTGTGATTCCGAAATGCTCAAACAACAGATTACCCGGTGCGGAAGCACCAAAGCTCTTCATGGATACGATTTCTCCGTCAAGCCCAGTATATTTATCCCATCCGAATCCGGATAATGCTTCTACCGCAACACGTGCCCGGACCTTCTTAGGCAAGATCTCTTCCTTGTATTCCTGTGTCTGCTGTTCAAATACATCCATAGATGGCATGCTGACTACCCGGACATCTACACCTTCTTCTGCCAGAAGCTTCTTTGCCTCGATACCAAGCTGAACTTCGGAACCGCTCGCAACTATGATTGCATCCGGTGTTTCTTTTGTCTCTCTTGCTACTACATAGCCACCCTTTAAGGCCTCTTTGCTGGAACCCTCTAACTGTGGAAGATTCTGTCTGGATAATACCAGTGCTGTCGGTGTCTTCTCTGAGGTTGCTGCATAATACCAGGCTGCTGCTGTCTCGGTAGCATCTGCCGGACGATATACGGTAAAGTTCGGCATTGCACGGAACATTGCCAGCTGCTCGATCGGTTCATGGGTCGGTCCGTCTTCACCGACACCGATACTGTCATGGGTCAGTACATAAGTAAGCGGTACTCCCATTAATGCAGACAGACGTGCCATTGGCTTCACATAATCACTGAATACAAAGAATGTGGATACAAACGGACGTAATCCGCCATGGAGTGCAATACCGTTTCCAATTGCTGCCATTGCCAGCTCGCGGATACCGAAATGAATGTTATTTCCGGTCGGATTTTCCTTTGAATAATCTCCCATATCTGCCATATAGGTCTTTGTAGACGGCGCCAGATCTGCTGCTCCGCCAAACATATTCGGAAGCTCCTGCTTCATAATATTGATCAGCTTACCGGACAGACTTCTGGTTGCCTCTGCCTTCTCCGGAACCTTCCAAAATTTCTCATTGTCCATAAGCTTTTCAGCCTGCTTCTTATCATGATAGGTATCCCAGAGTTTCTTCATCTCCGGATACTTCTGTGCATACTCCGCAAACATTGCGTTCCATGCATCTTCTTCTTTTGCGTTTTCTTCTGCAATCGCCTTGCAGTTGTCATATACATCCTGTGGAATTACGAAGCTCTCTTCGATATCCCAGCCCAGATTCTTACGAAGTGCTGCTACATTCTCTACACCCAATGGCTCTCCATGTGCAGCTGCCTTGCCTTCCTTTGCCGGACAGCCAAAGCCGATCTTCGTCTTTACTTCGATCATGGTCGGTCTGGTGGTATCTGCCTTTGCTTCTTCAATTGCCTTGCTGATCTCTTCCAGATCATTTCCATCCTTTACCAACAAAGTCTGGAATCCGAATGCCCGGAACCGCTCCTGTACATTCTCGCGGAATGCAATATTGGTATCTCCTTCAATCGAAATGTTGTTGGAATCATATAATACGATCAGTTTGTCAAGACCCAGGGAACCTGCCAGTGAGAACGCCTCGTAGGAGATTCCTTCCATCATACAGCCGTCACCACCGAGCACGAATGTATAGTGATCAACGACCGGGTATCCTTCTTTATTAAATATAGCAGCCAGATGGTTCTCTGCCATCGCCATACCAACTGCCATTGCCATACCGGCCCCCAGCGGTCCGGTTGTCGCTTCTACTCCAATCGTATGACCATACTCCGGATGTCCCGGCGTCTTAGAACCCAGCTGTCTGAAGCTCTTCATATCATCTATTGTCAGTCCATATCCAAATAAATGAAGAAGCGAATATAATAATGCGGATCCGTGTCCACCGGACAGAATAAAGCGATCTCTGTTCTCCCAATTGGGATCTGCAGGATTATGCTTCATATGCTTTGCCCATAACTCGTATGCCATCGCAGCTGATCCTAACGGAAGTCCCGGATGTCCGGAATTCGCTTTTTGAATCGCATCTGCTGACAGAACCCGAATCGCATTTACAGATTTCATATCAATATTCATTGCAAGGTATCCTCCTTTGTCTTATACAAACCATACCAATTTGATATTCTAGCATCATTTGCTGCAGATAGCAAGTAGCTGCTGTAGAAAAGAAGAACAGAGCCACGGAACGCTCGCCGTATGCTCTGTTCTTCCAATTCTTTTCTCAGCTGTTAAATCAAACTGTACATTAAATGACCTTAAAATAACTCAGGGCTGCCACCACTGCTACAACCACAAAGAGGATGATCAACAGGATCATCAGAACATTTCCCACCTTAGACTCTGTTTTGGATTTATCTATCTGCTCGTAATTATATGCAGTATTATAAGTGCTGGAGACTGCTCCGCCTTTCAATACGGACGTCATGCCTTTCTTCCCCGAAGCACCCGTTTTTCCCTGATTCAGCCCTTCGTTGTTCTGTTCCTCTCCCATATTGTAATCCTCACTTTCCTGCCTGATCCAATCCCAATCATACCGTTCATCCAGTACCAGAATCATACCATAAACAGGACAAAATCACAAGATTTATGCTTCCTTTTTAGCCAGATATTCGTTAATTTCTGTAATAACTTCATCTACATTCATGCCATGAACCATGCATGCTTCCTCCAAAGGTTCACCCTGAGATGCAGGGCATCCGATGCAGTGCATACCTGCCGCCATCAGAATTGCGGCATTACCCGGATCAATTGCTAAAATATCTGCGATAATCATATCCTTTGTTACTACCTGTGCCATTATAAGTCCTCCTTTAGACGCTGTGATCTGCGTAGTTTCATAATAAATCTCTGTCTGTGCCTTTCATATTTCGACACATATTCATAATATAATACACGACTGCAAAGAACGCAAGCGTTTTCACCTTTAGAGATTCCCGCATATCAGTTCTTTTACGATTGCGAAAAATTCCCTGGTATAATTCGTCGGTATCAGCCACCATACAGACCTTGCCGGATTGCCAGAAATATGCTGATATCCGCATTTTTTCGCCAGCCGGAGTGCCCGGAACAGATGAAAATCCGTGGTGGTCAGTACCACCGTATCCTGCTCCGGATCCAGCAGCTTCGCAGAATTCATCAGATTTTCCTTTGTATTCACCGACGTCTCTTCTATCAGAATTCGATCCGGTGCGATCCCTTTACGGACCAGCTCCTGATATATGCACTGTGCTTCCGATATATCCTCATCATTTCCTTTTCCGCCGCTTGCAACTACCATTGTTCCCGGATTCTCTTTTAAATATTCTGCCGCCGCTTCAATCCGGTATCCCAGGATCAACGAAGGGCGGGTTCCATTAACCTTCGCACCGAGGACGATCAGATAATCCGCCTGCTGCTCCGGCCGTCCCTGACCGGCATGAATGATAATTGTTTCTACCAGAATAAACAGAAAAAAGCTGATCCCGACCAGAATTTCCACCGGTATCGTCACCCATTTAGGCGGAATCCGCTTACGCACTGCATAATGTCTCACCAGAAGGATCAGCCCTGCACACACAAGAGCAATCCCAAGCCATGCATAATTAAATTTATTGGAAAATCCAAGCCTTGTGATCAAAAATATAAAATATGCCAGACTCACGCCTCCGATCGTTCCCAGAAGCATGACCCAGAATCTGTAAACCTTATTCATATGTCCTCCGCTTTTTATATAGTACATTCTTATCTTATCCCAATATAATTTAAATAAAAAGAGTTGTTTCCGTTTTTTTCATTTTTTCTTATGATTTTTCATGCATTCTCTGTTCTTGCAAAGGTTTTGTCCTTATTCGTATTTTCTTCTCAATTTTCCTGAAAGTTCTACTTGCTATAATACATAAAATGGCTTAAAATCAAAGAGTAGATGATAAAATATTAAATAAGGAGGATATACATTATGGCATTTGTAATTTCTGATGCTTGTTTATCATGTGGTGCCTGTGCTGGTTCTTGTCCGGTAGGTGCTATTTCTGAGGGTGATGGACAGTTCGTTATCGATGCAGATACCTGTATCAGCTGTGGTTCTTGCGCTGGTTCCTGTCCGGCAGGAGCTATTTCAGAAGAATAATTCAAGCAATATAGCCTATAAAAAGAGGACCATACTTTTATGGTTCTCTTTTTATAAGAAAAGAGGGGTTACATGTTAACTGTATTAAAAATAATCGGCATCAGCATCGCAGCTGTCATTGTACTATACCTATTACTTCTGACAGTTGCCGCATTATTTGTCAATCCGAAAAAAGAATATGCGACAAACAGCCGTTTTTATCGTTTTCTTTTAAATAGTTCTACTGCGACTGCCTTAAAGCTGATCCGCATCCGCCCTCATTGCAGCGGAATGGAGCAATTGCCGGAGACCGGTCGTTTTCTTCTGGTCTGTAACCATCGTTCCAATTATGATCCGATCGTTACCTGGCATGTCCTGCGCACAAGCGATCTCGCCTTTATATCCAAGGCGGACAATTTTAAGATCCCGATCTGGGGACGTCTGATCCGCAAGTGCTGCTTTATGGCGATTGATCGCGAAAATCCCCAAAAGGCATTTACAACCATTCAGAATGCCGCCCATCTGCTTCAGGCAGATGAATGTTCCGTTGCTGTTTATCCGGAAGGAACACGGAGTAAAAATCTGGAGCTTCTGCCATTTCATCATGGTGTATTCAAGATTGCCCAGAAGGCTCATGTTCCAATTGTCGTTATGACGATCTGCGGAACCGAATCCATATATAAAAACATTCCGTTTCACCATACGGACGTTTTCTTAAATATAATAACTACCATCTCTGCTGAGGATGTAAAGGCACAGAGAACCGGTGACCTGGAGCAGACGATCCGGGAGCTTATGCTGGAAGATTTATCACACCCGATATGATGCAGCACATCCGCTTAATGCACCATATCCCTTATGCACCATAGCGAAATACACAAAGGAGGTACTTATGAACTACCATATTTTATATAATCCCTTAGCCTGCAACGGACAGGGCGAGGCAGAGGCCATGAAGCTTAAGATGCTTCTGGCGGGAAATCAGCTGACCTTTCACAATGTAACCGAACCGCTCAACTATAAAGAGCTTTTTGACAGCCTTTCTCCAAAGGATCACATCACAATCTGTGGCGGCGACGGCACATTAAATCATTTTGTAAATGATATTGCCGGGCTTTCCGTTCAGAATCCGATTCTTTACTATTCTACCGGCAGCGGAAATGATTTTCTGCGGGATCTCGGCAAGGAAAAGGGAGGGCTTCCGATTCAGATCAACCAGTATCTGGAGCATCTTCCGATCGTATCCGTAAACGGAGAAAATCATTATTTTCTGAATGGCATCGGATATGGCATTGACGGATATTGCTGCGAAGTCGCAGACAAGCAGAAGGAGACCTCTTCAAAGCCTGCCAATTATACTGCAATTGCGATCAAGGGTCTTCTGTTCCATTATGAGCCAACGAATGCAACCATTACCGTAGACGGCACCGAATATACCTTTGAGAAGGTATGGCTGGCACCTACCATGAACGGTCGGTTTTACGGTGGCGGTATGATGATCACACCGGATCAGGATCGTCTGAAGAACCGGACTGTTTCTGTCGGCGTGATGTACGGAAGTAATAAATTAAAAACTCTGACCGTGTTCCCTTCGATCTTCAAAGGAAACCATATCAAGCACAAGGAAATGTTCCAGGTACTTACCGGTCAGAGTATTACAGTTGAATTTGATCGCCCAACGGCTCTGCAGATTGACGGAGAAACCGTTCTCGGCGTTACAAAATATCAGGTAACGGCTGCTTCTTAAGAGAGCTGTCCTTTGCCTAACAGAGTTGCCATGACTGCTTTCTCTGCATGTCGACGGTTCTCCGCCTGATCCAGGATGTGCTCCAGATTCTCATCTACCACATCCTGCGAAATCTCATATCCGACATGCATTGGCATATCGTGAAGCACGATCGCATGACTTCCTTCCAGAAACTCCTTATTGATCTGATATGGCATCATCATTTTCAGAGTCTCTTCCTTCTTCTGTGCATATGCAGGATTGTTAAAGAATTCCATATCTACCCAGGTGTCGGTATATAATACATCCATATCCTTTACATAGTTCTTAGCTTCTTCCATGGACATTGTCGGATCAAGCTCTACATAGTATCCGGTTGCCTTTGCCTTCTCATAGAAGTCTGCATCAACTGCAGTATCATTTACAAGCGGTGTCAGGCCATAAAGTGTGCCCATTTCCATCTTTGAGAAGAATTCTACCAGCGAATTAAATACATTGTTCTTTGCTCCGATGTATAAAAACTTCACATTCAGACTTCCGAATTTCTCCAGAAGCGTTAATGCATCTGCCAGAATCTGGCATGGATGGTAGGTGCTGTCACAACCGTTAATAAACGGAACTGTGGTATTCGCACCAAACAGCTCTACCGTCTCATTCTTTACCAGACGTGCCATGATAATATCTACATTCCGTCCTACATAACGCAGCTCGGATACCGGTTCACCCAGTACAAAGTTGGAATCCTTCCACAGCTGATTATAATAGGTACCACCCAGCTCTGTAATACCGGTTGTAAAAGACAGAAATGTTCTGGTCGAGGTCTTTTCAAATAATGTATATAACTTCTTACCCTTTAAAATCTCTGCATATTTCTCCGGACTCTTCTTCATGTCCAGTGCAAGATTTAAGATGTCCATTAATTCCTCTTTGCTATGTTCCTTAAAGTTCAGCATGTTTTTCATGGTCTCAATCCCCTTATCTCTCGTCTTATTTTTATAATTTTCGACTTATATTTATTCATTACTGAATCTTCATGTTAGCACATTTGTTTTTATTTTTCAAGCATTCGGTCTATTGTTGCGACCGCCCCGCGCCGGCTTTCCAAACAGCCTCCGCTTCTTCTTTTTACGATTCGCCTCTTCCAGTGCTGCCGCGGCCTCCGCATTTGCCTTCTGTCTGCTTCGGATCGCTTCATCCAGCTTCCGGAATCGTTCCTCCTGCCGTTCCTCATTCTCCCGCATCGTATAGTCCATCTGCTTGATGATCCGCTCCGACACCTTGTCCGATACTTCGTTGCTGATGGCGCCGCTTAGGGAACGGTTGTTGGCCTCCAGTGCCTTTCCTATGATCTTGGTCATAATTTCCTGGAACTGTTCCATCTTGAACTCGGCAGAAACCGTTTCTACTGCGGTACGATTCTGTGCACTCACGATCTGGCGTGCCTGCTTCATTTCCATTACCTTTTTTGAGGTTCCGCCGGAGATCACCCCGGTAATCGCAGCCTCCTCCTGTTGTTCAGGATGCTCTGCCGCTTTATTTTCCGTTCCCGGAGTCTCCTGCTTCATCATCTGCTCATAATTTAATTTCGGATTTGCATACAGATCCGGAAGAATCTGCTTGATCGCTTTCAACAGGATGCCCTGATCCTTCATTTCCTGAATTGCCTTCAGCACGCGAATATCTTCGTCTGTATAATATCGATGCCCCATCTGATTTCGCCTGATCTCCAGTCCCAGCTCTTCCTCCCAGTAGCGCAGAACGTGTGGTTCCACATTCAGCATATGGGATGCATCGGATATCAGGTATCTGGTCTCGTTCATAAAAAATCCCCCTCATCGTGTATTCGTTACTGATTCCATCATACACCGAGGGGGATTTCTCCTACAATTTCTATCGTATGCTATTATATTGCCTGCTTTGACAAAATATGTCCTTCCACTCTCACACCTACAGGCTTCTGTCTATATCCCATCCTGTTACGATCTGCGACTGTGCTCCAGATTTACAAACTTTGTATACTCACCCTGCCAGCCCAGCATTACAGTACCGGTCGCACCATTTCTCTGCTTGGCAATGATGATCTCTGCCTTATTCTTATCTTCCTCCGGTAGATCATCCCGGTATTTATCCTCGCGGTAAATAAACATAACCACGTCGGCATCCTGCTCGATAGAACCGGATTCTCGCAGATCCGAAAGCATCGGTCTGTGATCGGTTCGTGCCTCTACCGCACGGCTCAGCTGCGACAGTGCAATAATCGGAACATCCAGCTCCTTTGCCAGCACCTTCAGGCCACGGGAAATCTCTGATACCTCCTGCTGTCTGGAATCGGATCTTCCGTTACCGCTCATCAATTGCAGGTAATCGATAATAATCAGTCCGACATTATGCCGCTGCTTTAGCTTTCGACACTTATTCCGGATATCACCGATCGTTACATTCGACTGATCTTCAATAAACAGCTTCGTGCTGCCGATAATGTTGGAGCTCTCATACAGCTTCATCCACTGATCATCCTGCAGATTACCGGTTCGGATATTCTGCGAATTTACCTGTGATTCCATTGCGATCATACGCTGTACCAATTGCTCCTTATTCATTTCGAAGTTAAAAATGGCTACCGGCACGTCTGTTTTCAGAATGACATACTCTGCAATGTTCAATACAAATGCGGTCTTACCCATTGCCGGTCGTGCTGCGATCAGGATCAGCTCCGATCCGTGCAGACCCGTCAGCATATCATCCAGATCCAGAAATCCGGTCGGTACACCGATAATGTTTCCCTGCTGCTTGGATGCCTTCCGGATATTCCGCAGTACATTATCTACTACCTCCCGGATCGGTGTGAAATCATCCCCATTGCCGCCACTCTGTGACAGTTCCAGAATCTGATTCTCAACGTTGCTCAATATATTCGTTGAAGAATCCTTTAACGAATAGCACTCATTAGCCGTCGTTTCTGCCATCTTGATCAACCGGCGCATATTCGCACGATCCTTGACGATTTCCGCGTATTTTTTCGCATTGGTGGAAACCGGAACTACATTTAACAGCTCCTGCATAACCTCAATGCTGTATACATTCTCCGGAACTCCTTTCTCCTTCAGACGCTCCGGCAATGTGATCATATCAATCGAGGTTCCTTCATGATACAGCTCTACCATGGCCTCAAAAATCACACCATACTGTGCCTGATAAAAATCATCCTTCACCAGCATGTCTGCAACATTTACTACAGCCTCCCGGTTCATCAGCATGGATGCCAGCACTGCCTGCTCCGCCTCTACACTATGTGGTTGTACCTTACGAATGATTGTCTCTTCCATCTTCTCTTCCTGTGTCCCGCACTCTGATTACTCTTCTACAACCTTCACCTTTAACTCAGCGGTCACCTTTGCATGAAGCCGGATCGGCACATTGTGTACACCAAGTGTTTTAATGCTTTCCTTCAGCTGGATCTTCTTCTTGTCAATATCATATCCCAGCTGTTCCTTCGCTGCATCTGCGATTTCCTTTGAAGATACGGAACCGAAGGTCTTACCGCCTTCACCAAGCTTCAGCTTCAGAACAACTTCCTTCTCCTTGATCTCTGCTGCCAACTGCTCTGCTGCCGCCAGCTGCTCTGCCGCTACCTTTGCCTCATGTGCCTTCTGCAGCTTCAGATCATTTAAGTTCTTGCTGTTTGCTTCCACACCCAGCTTCTTCGGCAGAATGAAGTTTCTGGCATAGCCGTCATTTACCTTTACAATCTGTCCCTTTTTTCCTAATGCTTTTACATCCTGCAATAAAATTACTTCCATCTTATATATCTCCTTCCGCTGTCATAGTTCTTAATAAATCCTCCAGCTGCTGTCTGGCTTCCTCCGCCGTGCAGTCATGGAACTGCGCACCTGCAACCGAAGCATGTCCGCCACCGCCCAGGCGCTCCATAATAACCTGTACATTGACTTCATCAATGGATCTTGCACTGACATAAACGGTATCCTTTACCTTCGTCAGCATAAAGGACGCTTTTACACCATCTACATCCAACAGCTCATTTGCAATCTGGGCTGCCATAACGGTCGGACTGTCCACACCCTCTGCCGGAAGAATGCCGATCGCGTAATTGTCCATAAACAGCTCCGCATTTTCAACACCCTCTACCTTATGCTTATAGGCCTCCAGATCCGTCCGGAACATCTTACGAACCCGTGCCACATCTGCACCACTCCGTTTTAAGAAGGATGCCGCTTCAAAGGTACGTACGCCGGTCTTTGTAACAAAGGTATCCGTATCCACCAGGATTCCGGAATACATGGCATCCGCCTCGATCGGTCGAAGCTTCGGCTTATCAATAATATATTGCAAAATCTCCGCCACCATTTCACAGGCCGAAGATGCATACGGCTCAATGTAAGACAGAATCGCATTCTGGATTGAATCACTCATCGTCCGATGATGATCAATGACCACAATGGATTTCGTCATGGTCAGCAGCTTCTCACACTCTGTAAAGCTCGGCCGGTTGACATCTACCACGACCACTGCCGTATTCATGTCGGCCAGATTCATCGCCTGCTCACTGTCAATAAACATATCATCCGGATACAGATTGTTTCCGATGAAGTTGTTCATAATTGGTCGGATTGCGGTAGACACCTCGTTGATAACAATATGTGCCTGCCGGTTCATAGCCGTAGCCAGCCGGTAAATACCGATTGCAGAGCCAATGGAATCCGCATCCGGATTCTTATGTCCCATGATCAGCACCTGATCCTTGGTCTCTAGTACTTCCCGAAGGGCATGTGCCTTTACACGGGCTTTCACACGGGTATTCTTCTCCACACCCTGTGACTTACCACCGTAATAATAGATCTGCTCGCCTTCCTTCACTACCGCCTGATCACCGCCACGGCCCAGCGCCAGATCAATAGATACCCGAGAAGCATCATAGGCCTGAATATAGGACGGGAATCCGACACCTAGGCCGATACTTAATGTTACGGCGATTTCATTACCGATATTGATGGAACGAACCTCATCCAACAGTGCGAACTTCGTGGTCTGCAGCTGCTGCAGATATTTCTGCTGGAATACAACCAAGAATTTATCCTTCTCCAGCTTCTTCACGATCGCATCAATATTCTGGAAATACTTGTTAATCTTCCGGTCTACCAGTGCCGTCAGAAGCGGTCTGCGCACTTCCTCAACACCCTCTAACGCTTCCTCATAATTATCAATATAAATCAGTGCCGAAACCAGCTTCTGATCCTTATTCTCCTGAATATAACGCCGCAGCTCTGTCTCATCGAACAGATACATGGCGATCAGAACATCATCCTTATCGACTTCCACATCCTCCGGCAAAATATCATGGATGATCACACGGCGCATCTCTACCCGGTAATATCCCTCCTGATAATGCATGCCAAACTCTGTCAGATCATTCTTCTGCGGAAACAGCTCTCTGGTAATCTCCGGAAAAATCTGAATGACGCTCTTTTTGGAAGATTTCTCACTTCCGACAATGCCATAAAACATTCCGTTCGCCCAGAGAATCCTGCCATCCAGATCAATGAGGGCGTATGGAATCGCCAGATCCTTTAACAGCTCTTTCTGTACCTGTCCCTGTTCAAATGCAAAGCTGATCAGGGTGCTCATGATGTTCGGCTTATTATGCACATAAATAAATATAACGATCAGCGTATAGATCATTAAGCCGATAGACAGAGCAATTCCGGCTTCCAGATCCCGGAAATAAATGCCGCAATTCAGCACTGCCAATGGTATCAACAGAAAAAATGGTATTCGCAGATACCGCTCTATTTGATTTTTCAGAACAACCTTTTTCGGTCTTTGTTTTACCGTTACAGTTTCCTGTTCGTTATTCATTTCTCTCTGCTCCTATCCTTTCTATCACAAAAGGTCTTCTACTGTGATCTCCAGCAGCTGCTCCTTATTCACAGATGCCGCGGTCACCAGACGATTTGCCTGTCGCTCAATTACCCGACTTAAATAATTCCGAATGTCGCGGGCATTACCGAAATTCTCATCCTTCTCCCGCACCATCTTTGCAAGCACCTCTCTCAGCCGCGTCTCGCCCGCCGGACTCAGATGATAATCCTGCTCTCTGCACATATATTCAAAGATCGTAAATAAATCCTCTGCAGTATAATCCTGGAATTCGATTGTCTTATTAAATCTGGATTTTAATCCCGGATTAGCATCAATAAAGTCCTCCATCAGCTCCGGATACCCTGCTACAATCACGATTAAATCATCCCGGTAATCCTCCATCGCTTTATTCAGCGTGTCGATCGCCTCCTGCCCGAAGTCTCCTTCCGGTCCGTGATTACTTAATGCATATGCCTCATCAATAAATAACACGCCGCCCTTTGCCTTGTCGATTACCTGCTTAGTCTTCAGTGCCGTCTGACCCATATAGCCTGCAACCATACCGGATCGGTCCACCTCTACCAGATGTCCCTTGGACAAAACACCCAGAGCACAATAAATCTTAGATAACAGTCTGGCAACTGTCGTCTTACCGGTACCCGGGTTGCCCGTAAAGACAAAATGCTTCGCAACCGGTGCCTTTTTCAGGCCATTCTCTGCCCGCAGCTCATTAATCTGAAGCAGATTTACAATATTCTTAACTTCCTTCTTCACACTGTCAAGACCGATCAGATTATTCAGCTCCCGCATCAATTCCGGTAATGAATATCCCTCTGCCGGTGCTTCCGTAATATCTCCTACAAATGCGATCTCCTCTTCTGTATTCTGAGATTTCTCTTTGATCCGATACGGAATACTGTCCGGAGTCTCTACCCGCTCTTCTCCAAAATTCCAATAGGTATTGATCTGATTCTCCAGCATCAGCAGATAACGGGTCAGGCTTCGAATCTCTTTGTCCTCAACCTTGCGATTGCACGCAATAAAATCTCTGCCCAATTCCTGAAACGTATGATAATACAGTCGCCGTATGTCGTAGTATTTTGACTGATATATCACATCCGGAATATTCTTATCCTTCATAAAATAACGAACCGATAATGGTGGATTGCTCAGGAAATCCCGGTCCCCAATCTTATTCCTGCGAATACAGTCCAGGATCGTATCCTGATCAAACTCATATTCCAGCAACTTATTGATATACCGGATCTCTTCTTTATTCACGATGCCATCTGAAATTGCCAGATAGCAAAAAAAGTTTCTCAAATCCATACGAAGCTGTTCTACCGCACTGAAATCCCCTTCCAAAAGGATTCCGTTTGCATCCATCTCTCTGGCTATTTTCTTGCAGCACCGAAAAAGTGTTATGCTATCCTGTTCCATTGATTCTCCCCATTGTTTTATAGTATCAGCTATGTCTATTGACCTCAGTATACATTCCATAATACTATACTACTTTTCCATGAAAACCGCAAGCACGGCAGTGGGCTTTCTGTAACCGGCAGGCGCGCATTCGATTGACGCGTTCTCCACTACGATGGTTCTACTCCGGGACCGTTCCCACTAATTTGCCCCTCGCAGCGGATACTAAATTCGTGCTCCGCACTCATTAAGTACCGGCGGGTGCAAACGTCCCTTCGTAGAATCATCATCCGTTCCGAACGCTGTTAGCTGAATAGCCTGTATACATACATCTGTCATTGTCGATTCATAGACCATAGGCGAATTCGTATCTCTAATTCAAAGCAACTTTTATTTCAGAAAATCATCACTCATATAGTACACACATCATGCCTTACGCTACGAAAGTCAAACCTGTGCCCACCTCCCCAGTCCCTAGATACAGGAGCTTGTGACAGGACCATGTAGGAACATCGGCACTTAGATGCCGTCCTTTGGCATCTTATGTGCTGCTATGTTCCGATTTGAGCGAGAGCGCGTCCTGCACTGCTCCCTGTATCGCGGGACGGCAATCGTGTATCCAATCTCTGCATGTATCGCATGGACGGCAATCGCATATCTGATCTGCATATCCGGTCACCGCATGGCATAAAAAAGGCACGCGAGCCTTTACTTGCCCCGCATGCCTTCGATTGGATTTAATTTTGCCGCCCAGCGCGCCGGGAAGAATCCAGCCGCCACACCTAAAATCACTGCAAAGATCACTGCACTAAATGCCAGCCAGATAGGAATCTCCGCCAGCGTTGTCCCTTTTGACAAAGAGAGCAGCTTCACTGCAAGCTGATTTACCACCAGCCCGGAGATACCATACGATATCAGCACCCCGATTGCGCCACCGATGCCGCCCAATATCCCGGATTCTAACAGAAACAGCGAGAGCAGCTCCTCCGGGTCTGCCCCCAGAACCTTCAGCATACTCACCTCCTGCACCCGGTCATAGACCGCTGTAGTCATGGTATTTCCGATTCCAATGACCGCAACGATCAGTGCGATCATACCAATTCCCGCCAGAATCAACTGTGCGATCTTCATTGTTTTCTCGATATATTCTACAAATTCAATATTGCTTTCTGTCTGGAACCCCATATCCTTTAAGGTCTGCTCCAGTTTTTTTACAGACTTTATATCATCGGCTTCTACAATCGCACTTCCATAGATCCATTCTTTATAATTCTCATCATTCTGATTGACCGGCTGTCCCGGAATTTTTCCTCCATCTGCCAGGCGTTTCAGGTATAGCTTCAGTTCATCCTGATTGCAGTAGATGGAATAGGAATTCTGCTTTGTCATATCCGTAATCGGGAGCCGTACCTTTGTCTCATTATCGCTTCCTGCCTGTGAAAACGTGGTTTCCAGCTTTTTCCCGGTCAGATCTTCGGTTTCCTCGCTGCTGTCACTCTCATGGATTTCTCCGTAGCTGCTTCCGGTCACTTCATTAAAAAACAGATTCAGCACCTGATTTCCCATGATCAGCTCCGGTACCCAATTATCCCCTTTTATCGGATTTCCATGCAACGTCTCTATTTCATCCAGATATTCCTGGGGTACACCATCAATTGTCCAATAGCCAACATAATTATCATATGAGAACCGGGCATCTACGGAAAGTATCGGATAAACAGCCGCCACCGCATCCAGCTTCCGCACCTCTTCCAGCCGGCGGTCTGTGATCATCTGATCCTTTCGCTTGCCTTCTGTGATGCCCCGGATACGAATTTCCGTAACGCTTCCTTCCTCTCCTGCCATGGTCAGAAGCACCTTCTTCGTTCCCAACCCGATTGCCAGCAGGGATACGATCGATACGATTCCGATCACAACTCCCAGAATCGTAAGAAATGTACGGATGCCCCGCTGTTTCATATTGACCCAGCATAAATGCCATATCCATTTCATAGGCTAAAACTCCTCCAGCAGTTTTTTCTTCCTGCGTCTCCTCTGCAAAATTAACCCAACAACTCCGCCTGTGATCACAAGAACTCCCAGTACAATGCTGGTTATCATCCAGCCCTGTCCTGTATGTGTGTCATCCTTCACCTTCTCCAGATTCTCATAGACCGGCTGTGCCACCTTCAGCTCAATACTCTGAACCACGGTATGGCGTTCTCCCTTCCGATCCTCATAGGAAACGGTCAGCTCATTTTTATCTCCGCTCATCTCCGATATTGCACTCGCCTTTGTCAGAAGATCTACATTTCCCCGCTTTCCGGCATCGATGGTTCCGATATACGTGTCGGCAACGGCTACATTACTTCCGCTGACACTGGCGGTCACATTATAAAGAGGCTCCTCTCCCAGATTATTTACAGACGCTCCGATCTCTACCGTATCTCCCAGCTCAACATCGCTGTCCGGAAGAAACACATCCGTTACCGAACATCGCTGCTGCAGGGTAACCGGAAGGAATATGGACTCCTCAACCGTGTATGGATAGCCATCGTTTCCCTCATACTCTGATTTCAGAAACAGCTTATAGGACTGAGTGGTCAGTCCGTCCACAGCCTGCATCGCAAATGTAAACTCGGATTCACTTCTGCCGGCCAGCTTCTCCAGATATGCCGTACCTGCTCCATCCACCGGAAGAAATTCGCCCTTTTCCGTGGAGATTGTAAGCTTCAGATTCCGGATGGAATTCGCCGCTGTATTCTTCAGCGTAATATGTAATGTGAACGGCTGTCCCGCCACGATTTCCCCTTCTTCAATCGAATAATTGGACAGCATTACCCGCGGAGTAGCGGCCTGCGCCTCCTGCACCTTCAGTACCAATACCAGTATCAGAATCAATACCGGAATCAGAAATCGATACGCTTTCCTTTGTGTAACTTTGATTCTCTGTCTCACTTCCTGCATGGCTTATCCCTCCACAATCTCTCCATCTGCGATCTTAATGATCCGGTCTGCCTCTCTTGCCAGATCAATGTTATGTGTGATCAGAACCAATGTCTGATTCAGCTTTTTCACGGAGCTTTGTAACAGTGCAATAACCTCATTTCCATTCTTGGAATCCAGGGCTCCGGTCGGCTCGTCCGCCAGAATTAGGGATGGCTGATTTGCCAGAGCTCTTGCAATTGCCGTTCTCTGCTGCTGTCCACCGGACAACTGATTCGGCAGGTGCTTTCTCCGATCCTGCAACCCCAATAATTCCATGATCTGCTCGACATATTCCCGATCCGGCTTTCTGTGATCCAGAAAGATCGGCATGGTAATATTTTCCTCCACGGTCAGCACCGGAATCAAATGGTATGCCTGAAAGATAAACCCGACCTTCCGCCGACGGAAAATTGCCATCTGCTCATCATTTAACTTTGTGATGTCCTTGCCATCCACCACGACCTTGCCGCTGGTCGGTGTATCCACACCACCCATGACATGAAGCAGGGTGGATTTACCGGAACCGGAAGCACCTACGATTGATACGATTTCCCCCTGTTTCACCGTCATACTGACATCATGCAGGCCCCACACTCTGCTGTCGCCTTCTCCATATACCTTTGTGACATGTTCCATTGTTACAATATCCATATTGATTCCTCCTGATTTTCCACTTCGTACTTGCCAGCTTTTTCTTACTTTCTATTCTGAATCAGTCTCCACCCGTTGTCAGATCACCGATCATATCCCGTGTCATATGACGCATTGGAGCATAAATGGATCCGACCAGAAGCAGGAATGAGCCTGCGATACAGATCGGTATCATCGCCCATGGGAAATAGTACGGAATCTGCACCAGCTGCATGATGTAATAATACAGCCATGCACTCAGACCGCATCCAACGGTAATGCCGATGAGATTTGACACCAGGGTTGTGATCACACCTTCCAGAAGTGTCATCTTCAGAATCTCACCTCTGGTTGCTCCAAGCACCTGCAGCTGTGCAAACTCCTTTCGCCGCAGATGAAGATTGCTCGCCGTTGCATTGATGAAATTCAACGAATACATCAGCACCACAAAGGTCAGAATCAGGACTGCGATCGCTACCTGCCATTTTGTGCCCTCCAACAGCGTGTACACATCCCGATATCCGGAAACCGTGCATATGGCATCTCCATAATAGGAGCCTTCCCATATTCCGTTTGTAATTTCATAATAGGTATTCTGCAATTTTTCGCTGAGCGTTCCGTTCTTTATATGATACGCCATACCCGTCATCATGCTCTCATCCGTACCTGTTGTCATATAATATTGCTGTAGCGGAAGAATCCACCCGCTCTCTCCCATACTGTCTTCATCAACAATTCCCCTGTTCATATTCGGGTCTCTTGAGACAATGCCCTCAATGGTATATGTCTCATAATCTCCTTCTGCCAGTAATTGCTTCCAGCAACGGTAAGCTGCGTATTGTTTCTTCTTATAATACCGGTTCTGGATCTCCTCTGTCGGTGTCAGCTCGACGCTCAGTTCATATTCCTGTACAACATCCAGCAGCCAGGACGGATGCTCTTCATCCTCTCCCCCGGTCGTCCCAAGCTTTGAAAGCTCCTGATCCCGCTCAGCATTCAGCTTCTGAATCTCCGACTGCATCATTTCCCGGAACCGCTTCATATTCACAATGTCAATCGTGTCTCCCAGCTGATAGTCAAGCATCGTGATCGTCTTCGTTATATAACCATCATCCGTTTCTATTACCCTCCGTGACTCCGGATTGACCAGAATGATACCATGGTCGCTGAGGTCAACCGTACCGGCTGTCAATGCAGACTTACAACGTGCCAGATCCACATCATCATATCCGTAGCAGGTATCTGCTGCCAACAGCTTGGCACACCAGCCAATCTGTCCCTCATTCTGCTCCTTTTCCTCTCCGGCTGCCAATGTACTCTCCTGTTCTTCCCGCTCCTGCAATTTGCTCAATATATTCTGAGTAAAATCCGTATCGCCCAGATATTCCAGATAGTCATTTGTATAATGATCGGTCTCATAATCCCGTAACCAGATATCTGCCGAGTACTCCCGCTTGCTGTCAGTTACTTCCGGAAAATCATTCATGGCTGCCAGCTGATCGGTCGCCGGAAGCGATGCATGTACTTCATCTATGGTTTCTATGACATTTAAGGAATTTAAGAAATAGAGCTGATAATATCCGTACCTGTTTCGCGTATCCTGCGTATACTTTCCTACCGAAAAGCCAATTCCCGTAACCGTCATGAGCATGGCAATTCCAATTGCCATGGCCGCTGTCGTTCTTCTGAATCTTCCGGGATTGCGCATCAGGCTCTTATATGCATAATCCCCTTCCATACCAAAGATCTTGCCGAAGATACCACTCTTCCGGACTTTCGCCTTTTCCTTCTTAATCCGGTACTCACCGCGGATCGCACTGACCGGAGACATTTTTGTGATCAGCTTGCTGTTTTCTCCCATCGTAAAATAAAGATCTCCCAGGAAGAAGATCAGAAGCACCGGAATAATTAACGGCTGAAATCCGAGCGGAAGACGTAAAACTGCTGCCAGGCCCAGGCTGACTCCGATGCCGAGTACCAAGCCGATGCCGATGCCGATTAGCTCAAGAATCGCTCCCTGCAGGTACATCAGACCCTTTAACTGCTTACTGGTCGATCCGATGCAGCGAAGATTTCCATAGTCCCGAATATTTTCCAGAGCGTCCAGCTGAATTGCATTCCGGACGATTCCGACACCGAAGATTGCTATAATATAGGCGATCACCAGACTGAAATAAACGAAGACCAACACATCATTCTTGTCACTTCCCTGAAAATACCCGCTTGCGACCCAGTCGTTGATCTCTCCTTCCACACCATACTCTCCACACAGATCTGTAAACTGCCGCTCCAGTGTGTACGGATTTCTAACGTTAATGTACAGGCAATTCTGATATTGAATGTCCTGTTCCACCCCATGAATATCATGGTCATAATATGGGCCGATATAAGCACTCGCGATCCGGTCATCCTCTAAGATTGCCTGTGCCTGCGTTTCTGACTGTGTGAAAAGAATCGCCTCATAATCTCCGTCGGCTCTCGTTTCCTCCCGGAACTGCAGCAGAAAACAAAATACCACATTCAGAAAAGCCGTAACCAGAATCGTTGTAATAATAACACCTAAGATTGCAATCCGGTTCCTGCTCTTATTCATCTTTAAATAGCGTAACGCCAGACCCTTATAATCCTTCATAGTCTCCCTCCACAATATATCTCCATAACACAAATAGGTATTGCCTTTTATTGACAATACCTATTATAACTGCTCTATATTACGTTTCGGTGACTTGGAATCTTACAGAATTGTAAGAAAAGCCATTCACAGAAAATCTGCCGGATTATTAGTTACCCCAGACTTCCTCTGCTACTTCCTTTACAAGTCTGAGCTTTGCCCACTGCTCTTCCTCTGTCAGCTTATTGCCGATCTCACAGGAAGCAAAGCCGCACTGCGGGCTCAGATACAGGCGCTCCAGCGGAACATAGTTCGCTGCTTCATGGATCCGGTTGATTACAAGCTGCTTATCCTCCAGCACCGGTGACTTGGTCGTGATCAGTCCAAGAACCACTTTCTTATCTCCGGAAACCTTTGCAAGCGGTGCAAATCCACCGGATCTCTCATCATCAAACTCCAGGAAGTATGCATTTACATTCTCTTCTCCGAATAAGATATCCGCAACGGAATCATATGCTCCTTCACTTGCATAAGTAGAATGGAAGTTACCCCGGCATACATGTGTATTTATGATCATATCCTTCGGTGCATTCGCGATAACCTGATTGTTAATATCCTTATGTGCCTTCTGAACCTCGATCAGGCCTTCTCTGGTTGTTCCGTAGAGGGTATGACCGATCTTATCCGCAAACATACCCCAGGTACAATCATCCAGCTGTATATTTCTGCAGCCTGCAGCATACAGATCATTAATCACCTTACCATAACCTTCTACAATATCATTCACCAGATCTTCATCCTTCTCATAATATTTCTCTGTATTGATCCGGTTGAACGGCATGGTAAACTGTGCCAGGAACTGCGCCGGTGATGGCATCGTCTGCTTTGCTACCGTGTTCTCATCTTCGAGTGCCTTCACGAACCGGAAATGTTCTACAAACGGATGCTCCTTGGATAATCCAACCTTTCCGACAATGTAGGTATCATCCACCATAGCGGCCTCTCCATGGAACGGAAGACCCGTCTTGGTCGGTGTATGGCCAATACCATCAAATCCCCACATAAAATCAAGATGCCAGGTCGCTCTCCGGAATTCACCATCTGTGATCACATGGTAGCCCAACTCCTTTATCTTAGCCACAAGCTCTGTAATCGCCTCATCCTCTACTACCTTTAATGCAGCATAATCGATCTTGCCCTCATCAAACTCTCTTCTTGCCTTCTTTAACTTTTCCGGTCTCAGAAAGCTACCTACAAAATCATATCGAAACGGTGTCTGTAATGTACTCATAATTCTATCCTCCATACCTATTTATTTAATAATCGTTTGAATCTGAGGATAGTATACCAACCCTGCTATTATTTGAAAAATACATTTAAAATGAGGTTATCTATAAGTTTCAATCTATAGACAGATGCTTTTTTAATGCATCTAAATAGGAATATGCATACTTACTGAACAGTATATTTTTCTTTCTGATAATTCCGATTCTCATCGTGCAGTCTACCTCCAGCGGTCTGGCAATAATGCTGTCGCCGTTTAACTTCGAATCAATCACACCGGAGCTGACGGTAAAGCCATTCAAGCCGATCACCAGATTAAATAAGGTTGCTCTGTCCCGTACTTGAATATTTTTCGGAAAATCCAGCACACTCAGAAACTCCTCGGAATAGTAAAAAGAATTCCGCTCTCCCTGTTCAAAAACCAGATATGGATATAGCTTTAACTGTTCCACGGTAATCTTCTCCTGCTCCGCCAGCGGATGATCCTTGCAGATAAAAACATGTGGTGCCGCAACAAACAGCTCCTCGAAGATCAGCTCCTGTTTCTTAATCATCTTACTAAGAACCTCTTCATTACTTTCTGACAGATAGATAACCCCGATCTCACTTTTCCCCTCCGCTACATCATCTATGATCTCACCGGTCTGCGTTTCCCTTAATATAAAGCTATACTGATCCGCATCATACTCCTTGATCAGATCTACAAATGCGTTCACCGCAAAGGAATAATGCTGACAGGATACCGAAAATCTGGGTTTCCTTCTCACCCCTGTACCAAAATGCTCCTTCATGATATCTGCCTGCTCCAGAAGCATTCTGGAATATGACAGTAGTTCCTCACCCTCTCTGGTAAGCACGACGCCGCGATTTGATCTGGAAAATGCCACGATTCCCATTTCTTTTTCTAAATTATGAATTGCACTACTGAGGCTTGGCTGCGCAATAAACAGCTTTCCCGCTGCTTCTGTAAGACTGCCGCATTCTGCCACCGTTACGTAGTATGCTAATTGCTGTAATGTCATATTCTGCTCCTCCGTTGTACTATTGTTTACATTTCCATAAGGCCAGCCACCCTTATTACATAGCCTGGTCCTGACCGACTACCTTCTCTATCAGTTCATTAAATCTCTTATAATGCATCGGTGGTATATTATGTGCTGCCTTGCTCCAGATCTCATATCTGCAGTTCGGATTACACTTTGCCAGTGCCTTTACGCTTTCCGTTACCTCTTTCTGTTCCTTTTTACCGGCAAGTGCATACACCGGAATCTTTACATTCTCAAATCCTTTTACCGACTCTAATGTGATTCCGTTGTCAACTGCATTATAGACAGTTTCTATCTTCAGATTCTGCACTTGTTCCACAAACTCTTTGCGCTGTTCTTTCGGAAGACCATTCATCATTCCAATCAGATTGCAGAACCACCGTTTCTTAAATGAATGAAATTGCTTTTCATTCTGCTTCATCGCATACTGCAGCATCGTCTCGTTCTTATCCAGCCACGGACTTACAAGAATCGCAGCCGTAAACAACTCCTCATGCTCCGTCACCAGCTTAAATGCCACCTGCGCTCCCAGTGAAAATCCTACCAGCAGAACCTTCTGTCCTAATGATTCAATATACGTTGCCAGTTCACGAACCTGTGCCTCCGTATCAAATATTTTATCTGTCTCGTTTCCATATCCCATCAGATGCGGAATGATCAGGTGATAGTTTTCCGCCAGAACATACTGCCTTCCAAACGAATGCACAAAATTAGCACCATGCAGCATGACGATAATCTGCTCATTCTCTTTTCCATATTCCTCCAAATGCATACTTACCTCCCCTTTCTGCTTTCCACCAATATCATTTGTCCAAATCCCTGCTTAACACCTTTTTGTTCCAGGATTTCTTACCGCACTCCGGACATCGCATATATCTGGTTCTTCCCATATGCATTGCCCACAATACACCGTTAAAAGTCGGAACATATCTGTGATGGCAGACTGCACATTCATAATATCCTGCCTCCTGCTCAATCTTCAACGCATACAGGATTCCTATAACTGCCAGGATAAGTCCTGCAACGATAAGACTGATTCTTACACCTGCTGCCATTGGTACAAACGATGCCGTAAAAACAAATCCTATTAAAATAACAACCGAAAATATTCCAATTAAAGTTTCTAACGATAACAGACGTTTATCTGCCTCCTGTTTCTGCTTTACAGCCTCCAACAGGTTCTTTTCCAATTTTTCATTATATGCGTCCATAGTTACTACCTCCCCGCTTAATAAGTCATTCACACTAATTTTAAGTATCTTACACAGTTCCAGCATAATAGAAGAGTCCGGCATTGACTTCCCCCGTTCCCATTTTGATACGGCACGATCGGTGATATTTAATTTTTCTGCTAATTGCACTTGTGTTAACTGATTCTTTTTTCTGCATTCAGCGATAAATTTTCCGATTTTTACCTGATCCATAATTCTTCCTCCTTTCTGCTTTCAGTGTACGGATTATTCGTGCGAATTTCTACCTACCGGCGGTTGATCGGAGAGTATTCAACCGACAGTTGAGTGACTTTTCACTTCAAAAAGGTAAGTATAAACCACGTATAGTTTCCGACCTCACTCTTTACGCGGATACTGCCTCCCATGCCCTCTACGATAGACTTCGTTAATGACAACCCGATTCCTACACTGTTCGGATTTACTTCCTGATGTACCCGGTAAAAGCGTTCAAAAATATGCGGAAGCTCCTCCTCCGCAATTCCCACACCCTCATCCTTCACATAAATCCGGGTATAGATCTGTGTCTGCTCTATCTCAATCTGAATCCGGGTATTCTCATCGGAGTAATCCGATGCATTTTTCAAAAGATTGATCACTGCCTCGATCAACCAGTCTCTGTCACAGTTCAACCGGCACTCCGGCTCACAGGTGATCTCCAATGTCTGATTTCGCTTACCGGTCAGATAGCGAATGCCCTCGCCCGCCTCTGACAGCAACGGAAGCAGCAGTACCTCCTGCTTCTCAAACTGAATCGCTCCGGCTTCTATTCTGGCTAATTTCAACATGGACAAAACCATCCACTCCATACGATTCAGCTGATTCTGCGCTTCACGAAGCACCTGCTTCCGTTTCTCCTCGTCCTCCACCTTATCCTCTACCAGGAGATCCACAAACACATTCAGAGATGCCAGCGGTGTCTTCAGCTGATGGGAAATATCCGAGATAATATCCCGCAGAAACAGCTTTTCTTCCATCTCCCGGTTCCGGCTTTCCTTCAATGCGTAGACCATCTTATAAAAGTTGCTATACATGATTCCTATGGTGCCATCCTGATAATCCTCCGATGGCGGATCAATCCCTTTCTCCATCATGTCATTCATGATCTGTGATGCATGTTCCATATTCTTATATGCATGATTTAACATACGATAAACAACGATATAGATTATCACAAGAAATAATGCGGTGAACCCGATCACTCCGATACTTCTCCAGTCCCAGTATCCCCATGCCATCAGACACCAGCCGGCGATAACCGCCAGAAATATAACTGCCAGAATTCCATATATGATTCGAAACCGATTTCTCTCATAATCACTTCGCATGCCTGTCTCCCTCTGTGTATCCACCTTTACAATCACACAGAACCCCAGCAATACTGAGGTTCTGTCCCTTAATTACCTTCTGTCCGGTCATCCTTACGGCGGAATCGATAGCCGACACCACGGACAGTCTCGATCCATTCCGCATCCGCACCCAGCTTATCCCGCAATCGTTTCATATATACCGACAATGTATTATCATCCACAAAGCTTTCTCCGGTGTCATAAATCCGCTCCAGAAGCTGATTTCTGGTCAGCACGATTCCTTCATTCCGGATAAACTCCTGCAACAAACGCAGCTCATTCGGCGTCAGATCGACCAGCTGATCCGCCTGAAGAAGCCGCAGCTCTTTCCTGTAAAATCTATGGCTTCCAAAGACATAAATCTCATCCTCATCCGTTCTCTTTGCAACATCCTGTCGCGCATTCTGAACTCCTGCCCGACGAAGATTGGCGGCAATTCTTGACAATAGCTCCTTCACACGATACGGCTTTGTCACATAATCATCCGCTCCGAGCTCCAGTCCCTGCACAATGTTCACTTCTTCTCCGACCGCCGTCAGGAAAATAATCGGGATCTGGACATTTGTCTGTCGTACCTCTTTACAGAAATCATAGCCGTTTCCGTCCGGCAGCATTACATCCAGCAGTATCAGATCCGGATTCCCAGATTGCAAAGCCTCTCTGGCACCCTGGATCGTTCCGGCCTGAATGACGGTATACCCCTCTGCCTGGAGTGTATATTCTGTTCCCATTGCGAGGGCAAAATCATCCTCTACCAGTAATATTGTACTTGCCATGTCTTCCTCTCATCTTCCTGCCACAGGCTGTCCTATTCCACCGTAAATGCGCCTACGATCTCGCCCAATGCCTGTGCCTTCTCCTGATTTTCTGCGATCAGATTCTCTTCCTCTTCCATTCGTTCCACAATCTCAGATGTCTTTTCCGCAATCGTGGAAATGCCCTCTGCAGATTCTTCTGTCATACGACTGATACCATCGACTGCTTCTGTAATTTCCTCAATCGCAGTTCCCAGACTCCGGACTGCTCCGCCAGCTCTGCCAGTGTATCCACCGACTGCTCCACCCGGCTCAGTGTCGTATTGATCTCCTGACTGCTGTTCTTACACTCCAGTGCCATGATCTCTCCTGCATTCTGATTCGACACATTCAACATTCCAATCAAGGTTAAGCCCCCGCTGATCACTGTTGAAATAATCGTACAAATCACCAGTAAAATCACCATCTTCGCTTTGATCGTCTTCATATGTATCCCCTTCCCTTCTCATTCGTATAAGTGCGTAACACCCTTCTTATACTCTAGCATAATTTGCTTTGTCTCGCAATTTTCGCATCACTGTGCCACTGCAAGCAAACACACGATGCATACCTACGTTTTCCTGTCACTATAACACAAACGGGAAAGCCGAAATCGGCTTCCCCGTTTCATTACGTCCTGTTCCAGAACGATCTTATTTATTTTCCATACGAGCCTTTAATTTCTCACGCTGCTCCTCATAACCAGGCTTACCCAGTAATGCGAACATGTTCTTCTTGTAGCTCTCAACACCCGGCTGGTTGAATGGGTTAACACCCAGAACATAACCGCTGACACCACAAGCGAATTCGAAGAAATAGAACAGCTCACCCAGACAATACTCATCCATATGCGGAATTGTGATCTTTAAGTTCGGAATCTGACCATCTACGTGTGCCAGAATTGTACCCATCATAGCCTGACGATTAATGAAATCAACGGTTCTTCCTGCCAGATAGTTCATTCCATCCAGATCATTGTCTTCCTGCTCCATGATGATCTTTCTTCTTGGATTCTGAACATCCAGAACAGTCTCAATATGGTTCTTGGTGCCATCCTGAATAAACTGACCTAAAGAATGAAGATCGGTTGTAAAGTCGCAGGCGGTTGGGAACAGACCCATTCCATCCTTACCCTCAGACTCACCGAACAACTGCTTCCACCACTCACCGATGTAGTGAACGGATGGTGTATAGTTTGCCAGGATCTCCATGGTCTTACCCTTTTCCAGTAAGATGTTACGGATAGCGGCATACTGCAGTGCATAGTTCTGCTCAAACGGCTGTGTCAGACAGAAATCTCTGGAATATGCAGCACCTTCCATTAACTTATCAATATCTGCTCCGGATACAGCGATCGGAAGAAGACCTACGGCTGTCAACACAGAGAAACGTCCTCCGACATCATCCGGAACTACGAATGTCTCATAACCTTCTGCATCTGCCAGATTCTTCAAAGCTCCCTTTGCCTTATCGGTTGTTGCATAGATACGCTTTGCTGCCTCTTTCTCGCCGTACTTCTCGATCAGAAGACGCTTAAACAGACGGAATGCGATTGCCGGCTCTGTGGTAGTACCGGACTTTGAAATAATATTAATAGAGAAGTCGCGATCTCCAACAACCTCTAACAAATGCTCCAGATATGTGGAACTGATGTTATTTCCGGCGAAGAAAATCTGTGGAGTCTTACGCTGCTCCTTTGGAATCACATTATAGAAACTATGTCTTAATGCTTCAATGGCTGCTCTTGCGCCAAGGTAAGAACCACCGATACCGATTACGATCAGGATCTCAGAATCGCTCTGAATCTTTGCTGCTGCCTTTTTAATTCTGGCAAACTCCTCCTTGTCATAATTAATAGGAAGGTCTAACCAGCCCAGAAAATCATTTCCTGCTCCGGTACGGCTTACCAGGACTTCTTTCGCATCTAAGACACGCTTGCTCATTGCCTTCAGATTATCATCTGAAACCATAAATCTTGCATTACTGTAATCAAAACTGATATTGTAATCCATTGCTTCTTCTCCTTGCTCTCGTTCATATATTTACCGAATAATTCTCCTTATCCAGCATCCAAGAATGATTGTAGCAGAGCAGCTATTGAAATTCAAGACAAAATCCGACGGTATTTAAAAATGGCAGAACTCATCCACGGTTCCGAACCGGTATCCTGCCTCCCGCAGATTTCGGATCAGCTGTGGAAGTGCCTGTGTATTCGCACTGGACACGTTATGAATCAATGGCATCGCTCCCGGATGACAATATTTATCAAAATGCTGCAACACATAATCCGAGGACGGCTGATTATTCACATCATAATCCAGATATGCAATACTCCAGAATAACGTACAGTATCCCATATCCTCGCATAACTGCAGGGTTCGCTCGCTGTACTCACCCTTTGGCGGCCGGATATAAGGATCCATTTCATATCCGGTTGCTTCCTTCATATAGTCCGCACATCCCTGGATCTCTGCTCTCTGCTCCTCAATGCTAAGACCCGGAAGGCTCGGATGGGTAATCGTATGATTTCCTACCATGTGCCCTTCCTCCTTCATCCGTTTGACCAGATCCGGATTATCCCGGATAAATGTCTGTGTCACGAAAAAGATCGCCTTTACATCCGCTTCCTTTAGCGTATCCAGAATGGCAGGTGTATATCCGTTCTCATATCCGCAGTCAAAGGTCAGATAAATAACTTGATCCGTCGCATTTTTGTTTACATAATATGCGTGATATTGCTCAATATCAAAATCCTCCTGACATCCGGAAGGCTGGTGGTCTTCATTCCGCTTAAACCACCATGCCTGCAGCTCATTGCTGATTGCCGCATATTCCTCTGCCGACCGTTCCACGATCTCAGTCGTCCCTGCACCGGAGCTGCTCTGCTCCGTTGCTTCTGCCTGACCGGTTTCAGAAGTGCTATCCCCGGACGATTCCTTCTGTTCCGTCCCGGAATCACCCGCTTCCGACACATCGGAAGAGCCATTCGCTTCACTTCCGGACTCCATGCCGGTCTCTCCGCCTGTCAGATCCTCACTGCCTTCAGACCCCTGATTCATTTCCACTACCTTGATTTCATTGCAACCACTCAGACCCAGTAACAAGATTCCCATACATAAAAGCCCAAGTAGTCTGTTCAACCTTTTTCTTATCATACCTGCTCCTTCTTCCATTAACTTGAGAAGAAATTCCGTAAGACCTGTGCGACCAGTTCCGCATCCTGACCTGCTGCCGCCTGCCCCATTGCCTCGACCGGTTGTGCCTCCTCCGATGACAGCTCCTTCTGCTGCCATCCTGCCTGACCGGTTCCCTTCTGCGGTATGCCGGATGGCTCCTCCTGTGGGCAATCGGTTGCCGCAATCTGCTCGGCTGCCTGCCTCCGGGCCACTGCCTGCCGTACTCCGATCGCCTGCTCTGCGAGCAGAGCCGGTTCTGCAGAACCGTTTACAGGGCGGGTATCCCCCCGCCCTGCGTCCCCTGTCTGTGTACGCCGCAGCCGTTCCTGTCGGCTTGAGATCGGTCGTTCCAGTCGGTTTTTCAGATTATTTTCCAGATAATCTTCGATATTCGCCTGAAGTCGGTCATAGGAACCTTCTACTCGAAATATATTCTCCATGCTGATCAAACATGCACAGGAAATGATCGTTGCAAACAGGATACTGAAGATCACCTCTTCCCCGTATCCCCTATGTATGCTGTTCACAATTCCCAGTCCGCCACCTGCAACTGCCAGCAGTGCCATTTCCATCGTCATGCCCGCCCACGTCCTGATGGGTATTCCACATAGCTTGAGTTTCAGAAGATATTTATCCACATAGGCATGGATATTATACACCTGTCGATTCATAGTCAGACTGTTTTCATAATGATTCCGGATTTCCCGCAGCTGTTTGTCCGTTGCGGACGTCATGTTTTCCGATTCTTTTAATAACCGCCGGAATCTCCCCTGAAGAATCAGCCTGCACAGGATTCCGACAATACACACTCCTGCAATGAAATATACAAACCTGCTCTGATTTTCTACCATATTCCATAATTCCTGCATAATACGTTCCTCCCAATTTATGTTTTGAACGATCCCGCTGCGCTCAGTTTCGTTCCTGTAAAGTATTGCATTTGTGAAATTATGAAATCAACTTGAGAACTCCGACATTTTCCCGTTTCTTACGACAGGTTTCCTCATACCTGCAGAATCTGAAGGTCATTTTTAACCTCCTCATATATCTGCTCCGGATCCTCTCCTGTAAAAAACTGTCCGTTCTCATATAAAATTCTGCCTGCCACCATAGTGAGCAGAACATTCTGCTTGGAACCGCTGTACACCAGATTCTTGATCAGATTATGCTCCGGCTGCATATTCGGCTGATGCAAATCGATCACGATCAGATCCGCCTGTTTCCCCTCGGCAATGCAATCACAATCCTTCAGTCCCATCGCTTCCGCACCACCGACCGTTGCCATCTTCAGTACCGCCTCTGCCGGACAGGCTGCCGCATTCTGCTCCCGCAGCTTCGCCAGACCGGTGACCAGAAACATTTCCCGGAACATATCGAGGCAATTATTACTTGCCGGGCCATCCGTACCGATTGCCAGAGGAATCTCCCGTTCCAGCATGGAACAGATCGGTGCAATGCCGCTCGCAAGCTTGGCGTTGCTTGCCGGATTCGTTACCACGTAGATACCCTTTTCCTTTATAATATCCAGATCTTCTTCCGACACATGTACGCAGTGGAACCCACCGCCGCCATGCTCCCACAGCCCCAGCTCCGCCAGCGTCTTTACCGGACTGCTGCCATACCTCTCCCTGCAACCGACGACCTCCGCCGCTGTTTCCGACAGATGTGTGTAAACCGGTGCCCGGTACTGTTCGGCCAGTGCCGCCAGATCCCGTAATAAGCCTTCGGAGGTTGTATATTCCGCATGGAATCCCAGCTGATAGGAGATCAGCGGATGATACTGATTGTATTTCCGATAGAAGCCTTCCAGTGTCTCGATGGAATCTTTAAAGTCATTTAAGGTACCACAAAGAACCGTCCGAAATCCCATCTCCAGATTCGCACGAGCATTTGCCTCCGGCTCCACATACATATCAAAGCTGGCTGTGATACCGCTGGTCAGATATTCCAGCACCGCCAGCTTTGTAAAATGATAGATCATTTCCGGTGTCAGCTTCGCCTCCATCGGAAACACCTGCTTATATAACCAGTCCTGTAATGGCATATCATCGGCGTAAGAACGCAGAAATGTCATCGGTGAATGCGTATGTGCATCCTTAAAGCCGGGCATCAGAAGATTACCATGAAGATCAATCTCACGTTCAAACGAGATCCCCGCCTGCGCTTCATCCTTTCCGACCTTCTCCGCCTGTGTCCGGCAGAACTCCCGCACTCGTCCGGCATCTCCTGCCAGAACGATCCGGTCCCGATCCACCCAGACCTCGCACGGCTCCTGCACCTGAAGCTCTCCATCCATTGTCAGAAGCTTACCATTATAGAAACGAATCATAGTCTCACCTACTCTTCCGGATATACCAGCTGTTCTGCCGCGATGCAATATAATACTTCATCCAGATATTTCTTTGCCAGATAGTTGGCCATCGGAAGATTCATATCCAGATAATTACCGCAGTCTCTCGGGGATGCCCCAGGCACCTCCCCCTGATAATCTGCAATAAATTCATACATCCGGGTTAATAATGATACGATATCAATGGACTCATAATCCCCTGCAAGCAGCAGATAGAATCCGGTTCTGCATCCCATTGGTCCGAAATAAACCACTTTGCTTCCATATTCCTTATCATTTCTTAAAAAGGTAGCACCCAGATGCTCGATGGTATGTACCTCTGCCGTATTCATCACCGGCTCGTAATTCGGTCTGGTCATCCGGATATCAAAGGTCGTCACAATCTCAGAACCGATATGATCCTTCCGGGACACATAAACACCCGGTATTAAGTTTAAATGATCCACTGTAAAGCTTGCTATTTTTTCCATTATACACGCACCACCATTTCTAAGATTAATTTTACGGAGTTCTGAATTGCCTGTGCCTCAAAGGTCGGATAATCCATGTGAGCACTGTCATCTGCCTTGTCGGAGATCGCACGAAGGATGACAAACGGTATGTGATTCAGATACGCAGCCTGAGCGATCGCAGCACCCTCCATCTCACAGCAGCATGCCTGAAAACCTTCGGTGATCTGATCCTTCCGTTCCCGCTTCGCTACAAACTCATCTCCACTGGCAACTCTTCCGATAAAGATGCCAAGCTCCGGCAATACCTTCCGACAGCTGGCTTCCGCAGCCTCTATCAGCTTCTGATCTGCCGGAAACGACCAGGTATCCATCCGTGGGATCTGTCCCGGCTTGTAACCGAACGCAACCGCATCCATATCATGCTGCACTGCATCTGTGGAAATTACAATATCTCCGATATTAATCTCGGCCTGTAATGAGCCGGCAATTCCGGTATTGACAATCCCGTCTACCTGATAATCATCTGCCAGAATCTGTGTGCAGATTGCAGCATTTACCTTTCCGATTCCGGACCGGACTACTACAACCTCTTTCCCTTCCAGCTTTCCCTGGTAGAATTCCATCGATGCCTTTGTCTGCACTCGGATCTCCGTCATCTGCTCCTTTAACTTCTCCACTTCTTCTTCCATTGCGCCAATGATACCAAGCATGTCATTTCCTCCTTCTGATATCTTATCTTTTGCAAGAGTCTCTGTTAGCCAGATCTCCCTCTACTGAATTATGGACTTAGCATGATAATAAACGTATTCGATCGGATCTTCAATAGTTATTACGTGTTTTGTCTGATTTTTATTCACATAATCGATCATAGATACCACTTTTACACATTAATCACAGCATTAAAAAAACAGCCTCAGAGTGTGCTGCCCTTTGAAGCTGTTTTTTATGGCTTTCCGTTCTCTCCCTCGTCTATTTACTGTCCTCAGTAAAAACTCCCCACATTAGATATTATTTGCAATCCTTTTCCATCTTGTCCTTCAGTGCTGCAGGCACCTTTGGCTCATAGAAGTAATAAGGGATACTCTTTCCAACAGAATTACATGCCAGATGCTCCCCCATCTTAGCAACGGTTGCCTTCACTTCACTCATTTTCTTCATACTTGTTTTCCTCCTTCTTAACTAATAGTAATATGCTAAGGCTTTCAATAAATAAGGAAGCCGTTATCATATTCAACACCTCCATTCTGCCGAACCCAAAGCCGATGACCGCTCCGATTCCAAGCAGAACAATCGTTGAGATAATTGCACCTCTCCGCTTTGCCTTGCGGACATCTTCCCTCCGGAGCGGATTATTCCGGGTCGTTCTGGGTGCATATTTCACGATCACGCCTATCACAATCAACATCATAAACAAAACCAATGGAAGTAAAATACCAACTCTGGCAATTACCAGACCGATTGCCCAGACCAGAATCATACATGCCGTACATCCCAGACCGCTCTTGCAATGAATTCCCCCGGCAAAGCTTCTCACAAGCACGAAGCTTCCGAGAATGATAGCTGTCTGAAGCAATGTGTGCGTCAGAATTGCTATAATAAGCAGTGCCAGAGTCTTATAGGCATTTTCCAGAAACAGGACATATCCGTAGGAAAGGACCTCTAATTGTTCCTCATAATGCTCCTGATCTTTCGGCAGACTCCATACTGCAATTCGATTGGCAATTTTTTCTGTTAAACTCATTCTGCTTCTTTTCTTCCCTTGCTGATTATGGTAGAATTGTAGCATGTAAATTTCTATCGTTTTCATTTTTGTCACAAACGTTGGATTTTAAAGCATGTATGTAAAAAAAAGACAAGGCAGGCGACAAAATTTGACATTTTACGAACTTTCATATTACATATTTGGTGTTGTTGATTTATATATTGTACTACTTATCCCTATTCTGGGTATGTTAACCACGCGCAATAAAATAATTTTGCATATTCTGTTTTTTATTACCTCTCCTGCCTGTATTGTTTTTCTGTCAGATTTTTCGCCATATATTGAGCTATGTTTGATTTTTATTTATATCTACATTCTGACGAAACGCAATATTCTGTCCGTATGTTTATCCTTGTTTAACTATCTGTTATCCATTGTTTTGAACTATGGTCTACTGGCATTTCACTATTTGACACACGGTATTTCAGAAAACGATGCTATTACCATTTACCCTATTCCTTATTACACCTTTTTCACTGTTCTTCTACTCCTTGTATCCTTTGGTCTGCGCTGGTTGTATCATCATTTCATCGGCAACACCTTGAAGCTGACCTTTCCTCTTGCTACACTATTTCTGGTTTACCTTGGGTTATGTGCCCTTATCTTTGTATATAATTACACCTATGAGGAAACGCAGAATTTCCCGCAGGAGCTGGTACACATGAATACGCTCCTGTTTATCGTCTTCTTTACGATCACCAGTATCTTCATTATTCTGCTGATTCATATGTTCAAAAAAGATGTGAAGCTCCAGACACAGAATGTCCAGTATAAGAGTCTGCAAAACTATACGGCTCAGGTTGAAGCGCTTTATCAGAATCTCCGTGGCTTCAAGCATGACTATCTGAATCTGCTGACTACCATGGACTATTACATTGCCAGCAAGGACTGGGAGGCTATGATGGTCTTTTATGAAACTAAGATCTCTCCGACCCGCGCCATGCTTCAGAATAGCTATCAGGATCTGGGTCAGCTTCGGAATCTGGAGATTGCAGAAATCAAAAGTATTTTATACAATAAATTTGTAAAGGCTGTTGAGATGAATATTGCCGTAAATCTGGAGATCCGGGAACTGATCCGTCAGCTGGATGCAGATCCTGTAGACATTGCCCGCGTCCTGGGTATTTATCTGGATAATGCCATTGACGCCTTAAATGCTTCGGAGCTTTCTGACGATCAACGCCAGCTCCATGTGGCAGTCCTTACTGATTCGGATGCAGTTGTTTTCATTATCCGGAATATCTGCCAGGATTTTCCTCTCCAGCTTCAGAAATTAGGTACTCTGAATTATTCCACCAAGGGCGAGAATCGTGGAATGGGACTGTATCTGGCCAGACAGACTCTGCGGAATTATCGCAACATCCAGTCCACACCATCCTATGAGGATCACGCCTTTACCCAGACATTAATTATCTATCATAAGGAGTGATCGTAATGCTGCCGGTTTTTATTTGCGAAGATAATCCTGTTCTTTTACAGCAATATCGACAAATTATTGAAAATGTAATCCTGATCGAAGAATATGATATGAAGCTCCTTGCGGCTGTGACTTCGCCGGATGAACTTCTGGATGCTGCCAGAAGCTATCATGGTCAGACTCCGGATGCTGGCTTCTATCTGCTGGATATTGATCTGCAGGCATCTATCGATGGCTTTGAACTGGCGAAAAAGATCCGTGAATTCGATTCCCGCGGCTTCATTGTCTTTATTACCACGCATTCCGAGATGGCAATGCTTACCTTCAAATACAAGGTTGAAGCCATGGATTTTATCCTGAAGGATGAGAGCTGGAATATTGTCACTCGCATTCATGAGTGCCTGGATCAGGCCGTGACCCGCTATCTGACACCGGGAATGCCGACCGATACGATTGCTTTTAAGATCGGACATCAGACGATCAAGCTGCGTGCCAATGATATTCTTTATATCATGGCGTCATCGGTTCCTCACAAGATTCTGGTCGTCATGGAGAATCGTACCACGGAGCTTTACGGCACTCTGACAAAGATCAGCCATGACCTTCCTGCCTATTTCATCCGTTCCCATAAAGGCTGTCTGGTCAATCTGAATCATGTCCGGAGCGTGGACCGGGAGACCCAGTCCATTTATCTAACCAACGGAACCACCTGTCTGGCTTCCACGCGGGGAATCAACCTCGTTTCACAGGCATTGCAGGGTGAAAACAGATTGCAAAAGTAATCGCAGACTGCTATAATTCTTCTTACATTTAGGGATACTGATAGTGTCCCGTATTTCACAAAAGGAGTGATTCAGTATGGTATATAAAACACATGGAACCTGTTCTACACAGATTTCTTTTGATGTCATTGACAACAAGGTACGCAATGTTAAATTTACCGGCGGATGCAACGGCAACACACAGGGTGTCGCTGCCTTAGTCGAAGGCATGGATGTAAACGAAGCAATCAGCCGTATGGAAGGTATCCGTTGCGGCTTCCGTCCTACTTCCTGTCCGGACCAGCTGGCAACCGCATTAAAGGAAGCCATTGCCAACAAATAAGGAGGGCATATGAAACGAATTATTTTAACCGGCGGTGGAACAGCCGGACACGTCACCCCAAACATTGCCTTGATTCCAAAGCTGAAGGAAGAGGGCTATGATATTCATTATATTGGTTCTTACAACGGAATGGAGAAAAAGCTGATTGAGGATATGCGCATCCCGTATCATGGGATTTCATCCGGAAAGCTGCGCCGTTACTTTGATGTAAAGAATTTCTCGGATCCGTTCCGGGTTATTAAGGGTTACGGAGAGGCATCCCGCCTGATGAAGAGCCTGAAACCGGACGTTGTCTTCAGCAAGGGCGGTTTCGTATCCGTTCCGGTTGTTATGGCTGCCAAGAATCACCGGATTCCGGCGATCATTCATGAGTCTGATATGACTCCGGGTCTGGCAAACAAGCTTTGCATTCCAAGTGCAACTAAGATCTGCTGTAACTTCCCGGAAGCTATGGAGCATCTTCCGAAGGGAAAAGCAGTGCTGACCGGAACTCCGATCCGTCAGGAATTATTTAACGGAAATCCTCTGGATGCCATTCAGTTCACCGGTCTTCAGGCAAATAAGCCGACCATTCTTGTAATCGGCGGCAGCACCGGTAGTGTGAAGGTAAATGAAGCCGTTCGTGAATGTCTGGACGAGCTTTTAAAGACCTATCAGGTTATCCATTTATGCGGAAAAGGAAAGCTGGACATTGCTTATGAGCATCGTGACGGTTATGTCCAGTATGAATACATCAAGAAGGAATTAAGCTCCCTGCTTGCTCTTGCTGATATTGTAATCTCCAGAGCCGGAGCGAATGCGATCTGCGAGCTTCAGGCACTTGCCAAGCCGAATCTTCTGATTCCGTTAGGTGCCAATGCCAGCCGCGGGGACCAGATCCTGAATGCAGAATCATTTAAAAAACAGGGCTTCAGTTATGTTCTTCCGGAGGAAGAGCTCACAAAGGAAACCCTGTTGAACGCTGTTGATCAGGTATATACTCACCGGGCAGAATACCAGGCGGCTATGAAAAACAGCCAGATGACAAATTCCATTGATCTGATCGTGGATCTGATCAACGATGCCTGTCAGAAAAATCTGTCCCAGTAATCAAAAAGAGCGAACATTCAAACTGTTCGCTCCTCATTTCCCCTGATTCTTAACTGACCTTCAGTTTAAATTTCATAATATCCTTCTCGGTCTCTACGATCTCGATCTTACCGCCCAGATCCCGTAATTTCTCTTCAAACCGCTCATAGCCACGCTGGATATACTTGATATCCTCCACAACGGTAAAGCCTTCTGCTGCCAGTCCTGCGATTACCAGTGCCGCACCTGCCCGAAGGTCCGGTGCCACCACGGAAGCACCGCTGTAATGATCCACGCCGGTAATAATTGCCATATTACCCTCTACCTTAATATTCGCACCCATGCGCATTAACTCATCCACATATTTAAAACGATTTTCAAAAATATTCTCGGTAATCACACTGGTTCCTTCCGAAAGTCCAAGTGTAATCGCCATCTGTGGCTGCATATCAGTCGGGAAGCCCGGATATGGCTGTGTCTTGATCTGTGTTGCACCCAGCCGTTTCTCCTTATCTCCGATCACGCGTACCGCATCATCGTATTCCTCTACGGTAGCTCCGATCTCTGTCAGCTTGGAACTGATTGCCTCCAGATGCTTCGGAATGACATTCTTGATCAGGATATTACCACCGGTCGCTGCGGCTGCCATCATAAAGGTACCTGCCTCGATCTGGTCCGGAATAATCGAATATTCGGTGCCGCTTAATTCCTTTACACCACGGATCCGAATCTCATTCGTACCGGCACCCTTGATATTTGCACCCATACTGTTTAAGAAGTTCGCTACATCAACAATGTGCGGCTCCTTCGCTGCATTCTCGATCGTGGTCTTACCTTCTGCCAGAACCGCTGCCATCATGATATTAATGGTTGCACCGACACTGACGGTATCCAGATAAATATGCTTTCCGATCAGCTGATCTGCACTGACGGTGATCATTCCGCCATCGATCACAACCTCGGCACCTAATGCCTTAAAGCCCTTGACATGCAGGTCGATCGGTCTGCTTCCGATCTCACAGCCACCCGGCAGGGCAACCTGAGAACGCCGATATTTTCCAAGTAAGGCACCCAGAAGATAGTAAGATGCCCGAATCTTACGAATAAACTCATCATCTACACATAACGAATCAATATTCGTGATCGTTCCGCCACAAATGCTGACCGTATGCTCATCAATATATCGTACCGTTGCTCCAATCTCCCGGATAGCCTGCAATAATACCTTGGTATCCCGGACATTCGGTACATTCTCAATAATACACTCTTTATCTGTCATAACCGCAGCCGCCAGAATTCCAAGGGCTGCGTTCTTTGCTCCTGCTATTGTTACTTCGCCAACTAAAGGGGTTCCGCCCTTTATTACATACTGCTCCATAATGCACCTCTTACATTATTTTATATATCAATTAATTATTTTTATCAGATTACATTCTACGCCCATTATTAAGCATAACTAGGCTAATTATAACACAACTTTCCTGTTTGTAAACCTTTTTTCTCAAGAGGTGTCCCGGTCTTAGCTCATTGTCTGCCGCTCTTCTTCGCAATAGATACAACGGTATGTACGTTTCTCGCGATTTACCAGCTTAAATATATGATCAATCCCCTGCTCGGTTGTAGTGATACAACGTGGATTCTTACAGAATATTATATTCACCAGCTTCTCCGGCAGTTCAACTTTTTTCTTTTCTACGGTCTTTCCGTCCTTGATAATGCTGACGGTAATATCCGGATCAATGTATCCAAGCACATCCAGATTGATGGAATAATCCTGATCGATCTTGATGATATCCTTGCGTCCCAGCTTATTACTCTTTACATTTTTAATAATCGCCACGCTGCAGTCCAGCTTATCCAGCTCCAGATCCTGGTAGATCTGCATACTCTTTCCTGCTTTAATATGATCTAATACGATTCCGTTTGTAATACTGTCAATATTCATACTCCCTGTCTCCTTTACAGATTCTCCGGTGCAAGACCGAGAAGTGTCATGATCAATGCCATACGTACATGCTTTCCGTTCATTACCTGCTTGAAATAACATGCCCGCGGATCATCATCCACCTCTGTCGAAATCTCATTTACCCTTGGCAGCGGATGCAGGATCGACATATCCGGCTTCGCCTTCTTCAGCTTCTCGGTATCCAGAATGTAGGTATCCCGTAACCGGATATAATCCGCTTCATTGAAGAACCGTTCCTTCTGAACACGGGTCATGTATAAAATATCCAGATCCCCGATCACATCCTCCATACTCTCTACCTGCTCATACGGGATGTTGTTTTTCTCAAATACTTCCTCCCGAATATAATCCGGTACCTGCAGCTCCTGTGGTGAGATCAGAACGTAATGGATATTCTGATATCTGGATAATGCCTTGATCAGGGAGTGTACGGTTCTGCCGAATTTCAGATCGCCACAAAAGCCGATTGTGAAGTTCTCCAGTCTTCCCTTCTCCCGCTGAATGGTTAACAGATCCGTCAGGGTCTGTGTCGGATGTGCATGTCCGCCGTCTCCCGCATTGATGATCGGTACCGGCGACTTTAAGGATGCGAGCAATGGTGCTCCCTCCTTTGGATGCCGCATTGCAATAATATCCGCATAGCAGCCTACGACCTGAACCGTATCATGAACGCTTTCTCCCTTCGTTGCCGAAGACGAATCGGCCGAAGAAAAACCAAGTACGCTGCCGCCTAACTCTATCATAGCTGCTTCAAAGCTTAATCGGGTTCTTGTACTTGGTTCAAAAAATAAGGTTGCAAGCTTCTTTCCCTTACATACCTCACTGTATTTTTCTTTGTGTTCGATAATGTCATTGGCCAGTGCCAACAGCTTCTCAATTTCCTGTACGCTTAAATCCATTGGATCAATCAAATGTCGCATAATGCACCTCCGTACCTTCATCTGTTTTTGTCCTTCAACAGTATAATCTTCCGCCCTTCCTGTGTCAATTATTTCCCGGAATCTCTTTTAACTTTCTGCGAACCAGATTCTCCACCTCTTCCTGCTGGTTCTTCTCGCATTCAATAATGTACTGCCGCTTATTGGCGCGCAGCTTCACCTTTATTGTATTTATGTTGTCATTTACGAATTTATAACCTTCAATGTGCTCCCAGTCAATAAAAGTTAATCCCACAAACATGCCTTCTTCGGAAAGTCCACTGCGGATTCGAGTCGTTATGACAATAAAGAAGATATACATCAGGAGCGGCGGCACAAATATGTAATACCGGAACCAGACAGACATGGCGATTCCCACCAGTGCCACATTGACATTGATGATCTCTGACACACTGCTGGAGCGCCCCAGCCGGCTTTCCACCAGAATACCCTTCTGCCGGTGCAAAACCACACAACTGATAATCCCGATCGTCACAAATCCCAGCGTAAGTGCTGCGGATAATACATATTGTAAATACTGCCACATAACCTTTATCTCCTGCTTTTCTACCGGTTTTATAAATGACCGCACACCATTCCTGATATGCGGTCATTCATTTCTTCAAATTCTGTTAACGGATCTCTGCTCCGTGCGGCATCTCCTTCTCGGATGTCAACAGAGAAAGATTTCCGTTCTCATCCTCTGCACACAGAAGCATGCCCTCTGATTTTACTCCTGCCAGTGTTGCCGGCTTTAAGTTCGTTACTACAACGACCTTCTTACCTACCATCTCTTCCGGTGAGTACTGGGACTTGATGCCGGATACGATCTGACGGATCTCGCTGCCGATCTTAACCTGTGAGCACAACAGCTTCTTGGACTTCTTTACCTCTTCACAGGCAATAATCTGTCCCATCCGTAACTGTACCTTGTCAAACAGATCAATGTCGATTTCTTCCTTCTGCTCAACATCAATACCAGGACCGTACTGATTTAATTTCGCCTCTTCCTTCCGGCGCTCCAGCTCCTCCAGAACCTCATTAACATCCAGACGTGCGAATAAGATCTCCGGCTTCTCGGTTACCTTATTATTATTCGGATACATACCGAAGCTTCCCAACTGATCGCACTCACGATCGGTTGCATTTAACTGCTTTAAGATCTTTTCTGCAGTCTCCGGCATGAAGGACTTTAACAATACCGCACCAATGGTGATACTCTCAACCAGATTGTAAAGAACGGTCTCCAGTCTGCCACGGGATGCCTCATCCTTTGCCAATGCCCAAGGCATGGTCTCATCAATGTATTTGTTACATCTCTTAAAGAGTGTGAATATCTCTGTAATCGCATCTGCAACCCGAAGCTTCTCCATTGCCTTTGTTACCTTTAACGGAGTCTCCAGTGCCAGCTTCTTCAGCTCCTCGTCTACCGGTTCCGAAACCTCTGAATTATAGACGATACCGCCAAAGTACTTATTAGACATGGAAATGGTCCGGTTCACCAGATTTCCTAAAGTATTGGCCAGATCGGAGTTCATACGCTCTACGATCAGCTCCCATGAGATCACGCCATCATTCTCAAACGGCATCTCATGAAGCAGGAAATAACGAACCGCATCGACACCAAACATCTCTACCAGATCATCGGCATAGATTACATTTCCCTTGGACTTACTCATCTTTCCGTCACTCTGGATCAGCCATGGATGACCGAATACCTGCTTCGGAAGCGGAAGGTCTAATGCCATCAGCATGATCGGCCAGTAAATGGTATGGAATCGTAAGATATCCTTTCCGATCAGATGCAGATCTGCCGGCCAGTACTTCTTAAATAACGGATCACTGTTGCCGTCTACATCATAGCCAAGACCGGTAATGTAGTTTGTTAATGCATCGATCCATACATAAATAACATGCTTGTCATCAAAATCAACCGGGATGCCCCACTTAAAGGAGGTTCTGGATACACACAGATCCTGCAGTCCAGGAAGCAGGAAGTTATTCATCATCTCGTTCTTTCTTGCCTCCGGCTGAATGAACTCCGGATGAGCGTTAATGTGCTGGATCAGCTTGTCGGTGTATTTGCTGAGCTTGAAGAAGTATGCCTCTTCCTTCGCCGGCTGACACTCTCTGCCGCAGTCCGGACATTTGCCGTCGATCAGCTGGGAGCTGGTAAAGAAGGACTCACAAGGTGTACAGTACATACCCTCATACTCACCCTTATAAATATCACCTTTTTCATATAATTTCTTAAAGATCTTCTGAACCTGCTTCTCATGATCCTCATCGGTAGTACGGATAAACTTATCATAGGAAGTATTCATCAGATCCCAGATTCTCTTGATCTCACCGGCAGTCTTGTCTACGAACTCCTTCGGGGTAACGCCTGCCTCTGCTGCCTTCTGCTCGATCTTCTGACCATGCTCATCGGTACCGGTCTGGAACCGTACGTCATAGCCTAAAAATCTCTTGTACCGTGCAATACTGTCTGCCAGTACGATTTCATACGTGTTTCCAATGTGCGGCTTGCCTGATGTATAGGCAATCGCAGTTGTGATGTAATAAGGTTTCTTTGCCATTTCTGCTCCTCCTGCATTCTATTTCTCTTCCTATCAGAAAACCCGCCCTTAAGATTCCTGTCCGGCGTTTCGACCTTCTGTTCAAGTCATCTTAAAGACGGGTATAAATCACTCCAAGACCATCTTCCATAAGTACTCCACTCTCTGTTCACAGCTCCCCAGAGTCTCTGTCAGTGTCCTTCTCATGTACTCTTCTTTTCCTTGCGTATAACCTTATAAAACTAACTTTAAGTATACCTATCCGGTTCTCAACTGTCAAGCATTCTACTCGAAATTATCTTCCATGCTGTGAATCAGCCGGACAATCATAGTATGTCCCGGAACCGGCACTCCATACTTCTTTGCCAGATCCACAATACAGCCATTTAACGTATCGATTTCCGTCTTCTGCTTCTTCTCGATATCCTGTAATGTGGATGCCCGATGATAATAGGTATCCGGTATCAGTTTCTCATAAAATACCTGCTTATATTCCTTAGCAGTCGCCCAGTTGGTCGTGTATCCTGCCGCATCCATAACCGCATAGGTCTCATCAATCAGCTGATCCATAATGGCTCTGGAGGATTCCGACTCCATCAGCTTTCCGTAATTCACACCAAGAATCGCTCCCAGCGGATTCAGCGTCGTATTGTAAAGCATCTTTGCCCACAGGAACTTACCGACATCCTCTGTTACCTGCGTCGGCATCCCTGCCGTGTCCAATGCGTGTGCCAGCGGCTCCATGCAGCTGTTATCACATCCGTGCAGGGAACCCAGTAAGATCGGTGCCGTATGCACGGTGACATGACTGATATTCGGCTCCGGTCTTAAAAATCCGGTAATCACTCTGGCATTATACACCTGCTCCTTCGGGAAATATTCCAGATACGGAACATCATTTCCCCAGCCGTTCTGCATAATTACGAGCTTGCCGTTCTTCTTCAGACACTCCCGGTGATTCCACAGTTCTTTGCTCACTTCCGGGTTAGCCATCGTCTTTGTACTGATGATTACATAATCATATGCATCGGAAGGAAGTTCTTCATAAGACTCATACGCTCCGACATCTCCCGCCGGACAGCTGTACTCACCAAACAGTCCATTCCTGCCGATTCCTTTCTCACGGATTGCCTGCAGGGTCTTTCCCCGCGCCAGAATATCCACCTGCACATCCTGGCTTCTTAAAAATGTTGCGATCGCAATTCCAATTGCTCCCGCACCTACTACTAATGTCATCATGGTCTCTGTCCTAAGCCGCCTTCCAGTGTAATTGTCTCGCCTGTCATATACTTGAAATCCGGTGATGCCAGCTGTACACAGACTCTTCCGATCTCCAACTCAGAATCTCCGATGTGTCCCATCGGGGGCGTGTGTACGTTCTTCTCAAATGCATCCGGATATGCCTTCTGGAACTGCTCCAGCTGTGAGGTCCATGCCAGCGGGCAGATAATATTTACATTAATTCCGTCCTTTGCCCACTCGGTTGCCGCTACTCTGGTCAGACCACGAATGCCTTCCTTCGCTGCTGCGTATGCACACTGCCCGAAATTACCGAACAGACCGGCACCGGATGCGAAATTGATCACCGAACCCTTCTGCTCCTTCAAATACGGATAGCATGCCTTCATATAATAAAAAGCTGCATATAGGCCGGAGTACATTGCCAGATTAAACTGGTCGGTCGTGTGCTCTGCCAGCGGCACACCAGAAGCAGATGCCTGTGCGTTATTGATCAGCACATCGATTCTTCCAAATGTATCCATGGTCTGTTTTATCACATTGGCAACCACTGCTTCATTGTCTGCACTTGCTTCAATGTCTGCCTGAACTGCCAGTACCTTGATTCCGTACAGACGCTCCAGCTCTTCCTTTGCATCTTCAAGCTTCTTCACATTCCGTCCTGTGATAACAAGATTGGCGCCTTCTTTCGCATATGCTGTTGCGATTCCGTAACCGATCGAGCCGCATCTTCCGTCACTTAAGACTGCACGTCCGCCACCGGTAATGATTGCTGTTTTGCCTGTTAAAAATCCCATACCTTACATCCTCCTTACTCTTATATCTGCATGTGCGAATATTCCATACACATATGCTCTTTTCTGCTACTTGTCAGTATACCAAAATCCGGTCAGAAATTCCACCGATTCCACTGCTTCTTCTCTATTTTTAGTTGTTTTTTCTCAATGCTATGCGTATAATTATCATAGGTTATTTTATGTAAAACACAAGCATAGAAGGAGTTTATATGAATCTACATACTATTTCGAAACGAATCACAGCCGTTGCCTTAAGTGCAGTGCTGTTGTTTACCGCTTCCGGATGTACCAATTCCTCGGTTGCCGCAACACCCGATGCCGAGTTTGATGCATTTCTGGAGGAGTTATTTACAGAGGAAGTCACCTCAAATACCCTGAATCTCCATTTCACCTTAAAGGATCCGGAGGGGTACGGCATTGAGGATCTGGAGCCAACGCTCGGCGATCTGGATGACCGCGACTTTGCAAGCATGGATTCCGACTGGGACGATCTGGATGGCACCTTTCAGGAATTAAAGTCCTATAATTATAAGAAGCTGGATGCCAAGCAGCAGCTGACTTATGATGTCCTGTATCATTACATGGAACAGGAATTATCCGTGCGTGACTGCAAGTACGAGGGAACCGTTTTCGGTCAGGTCACCGGCGTGCAGAGCAATATGCCGCTTAATATGTCTCTGTATGAATTCTACTCCAAGGATGACGTGGAAGATTATCTGGCACTGATGGAGCTTCTGGATGATTATTTTGAATACTGCGTGGATTATGAGAAGTACCGTACCGATAACGGATACGGTATGTCCGACGGTGCCATCGACGATGCGGTCGAACAATGTAATGAGTTTCTGGCACACCGCGAGGACAATTATCTGATCACCACCTTTGATAACCGGATGGATGAGCTGGATTTCTTAACCGAAACCGAAAAAAGCTCCTATAAGGACCAGAACAAAAACTCCGTTCTGAATACCGTGATTCCTGCCTACGAGAACATGATCGATGAGCTGAACGGTCTGAAGGGCAAGGGTAAGGATCTGGGCGGCATCTGCAATTATGAAGGCGGAAAAGAATATTATGAGTATATTCTGGCGCATAAGACCGGTTCCTCCAAATCCGTTAAGGAAATGGAAACGGTCCTGAATCAGGTGCTGGATGACTCCATGGAAATGCTTTATGACGTCTATGTGAATGCACCGGATGTGTATATGGAATATTTCGGAGATGAGAACTTCGTGGTAGAGGGATTATCCGATCCACGCAGCTTCTTAGAATATTACAAGCAGGAAATGGACGGTTCTTATCCGACACCGCCGGAGGTCAACTATAAGATCAGTGACATCGATCCATCCATTGCAGATATTTTATCTCCTGCATTCTGTGTAACTCCTTGCATTGATGATTATACCGACAATGTGATCCAGGTAAACCGAAGCAAGGACAATGGCGGTGCCGGCGGCTTATCTGCCACCTATGCACATGAGGGATATCCGGGACATCTTTACCAGATGACGTATTTCCTGTCCACGGATCCTTATCCGGTTCGGGATACCTTAAGCTTCCTCGGCTATGATGAGGGCTGGGCCATGTATGTTGAAATGCGTTCCTACAATCTGGTCACCTATGAAAATTATGACAGTAACTATGTCCGTGAGATGTATATCGCAGGTACCCTGCAAAACATTGCGTTCTCCTGTCTGGCCGACATCTATGTAAATTATTACGGATACACTGTGGATCAGCTGGCAAGCTATATGGATGATAACGGATTTAACGGCGATGCCGCACAGGGCTTATATGATATGATGATTGAAGAACCGGGATATTATCCTCAGTACTTCATCGGTTATCTGGAGTTCGTTGAACTGCGGGACTATGCCGAGGAGAAGCTCGGTGAGGATTTTGACGAGGTAGCCTACCATAAGGTCATTCTGGAAACCGGTCCGTGTGATTTCGATACCTTGCGGACACAGGTTGATCGATATATTGAGACAGTTAAATAGTGAAGCGATAAGTTCATTTAGAAAAGGAGCAGTTGCACGAATGCCTGCTCCTTTTCATATTGCTCTTTATGCTTCTCGCGGAAACGAGCCTATCAGTGTCGGCTTCATCCCATATGCTTCGGAGAAACGATAAATATAAGTATTGACCACGGATGCGGAATATACCTGCTGCTCCAGGCAGCATTTCACAATCTGATCATTTAAACAGGCATCCTCAAAATGGTAACCTGCCAGATGTAATAACTCTTCTGCTTCCTCCACCGTCAGCCCCAGTGCAATACAATATGCCAGTGCGATTGCCTTGGTCGGTCGATACCGGTCACCAACCTTTTTTAACTTACTATGTACCCGCCGGTCAATGTTCCCGCGCTTATAAATACTGTAGGGATGTTCAAATTCACCAGATAGAATCAAGTCATTGATTCGCTGCTCCACGTACCGCTTAAAACTTTTCTCAGGATCATTCACAAAATGCTCCTGTAAATATTCATCCATGATCAAATCCATCTCTGTCATCGCTTCTGCACTCTCCCACCTGTTCTCTTTTGATTCATATGGATTATCATATAATATTTTGAAAGATTTTAGGTCTATACAGAAGCGACATTCGTCAAAAAATAACTATTCTGTCCGATGTTTTTCGATAATTTCTTTAAATCTCTGATAAGAGGCATCGGTCTCCCGGTCTGCCATCTGATCAATTTCCTCTTCGATTGCCTGCTCATCTAACTCACTGAATAATCCTGCCAGATCATCCTCTGAAAAAAAGTTGCCGTCCATTTGTAACCTCCTCGTATCCGTAACAATATATAAGTTAAATATATAGTTATCATAACAAATCCCTAATGGAATAACAAGGTACTTATTACCACACTTGCTATGATTCCGGCCATGGTCGCGATCAGTCCGCCAACCAGCGTCCATCTGGTTTTCTTAATGCCGACTGCCAGAAAATACACCGACATAATATAGAAAATACTCTCCGTACAGCTCATGACAATGGATGCCAGCAGCCCGATCTGCGAATCGGTTCCAAACTCCTTAAACAGATCAAATACCAGTCCATTTGCCGCCGAGGTGGAAAACATCCGTACCAGAATCAGCGGCAGCACCTCCGCCGGGATCCGAAAAAGCTCTCCCACCGGAGCAAGAAGCTCCGCCAGCATATTCAATGCACCGGATGTCCGTATAATTCCGACTGCAACCATCAGTCCCACCAGGGTCGGGGCAATATCCACTACAATCCGGAATCCATCCTTCACGCCCCGAATAAATATATCATATACCTTCTCCCGATTCAGGATTCCATAACCGACAATATAGAAAATCACCAACGGCATCAGGAAGTTGGACACCATGGAAATGATACCCATCAGACTCATTTCCCGCCTCCTCTCCTACAACGCCAGAGACCATACAGCACGCCTGCCAGCGTTGAGACAAACGTTGCGATCATACCCGGCAGAATAATGGCTCCCGGATGCACCGAACCGTATTGGGAACGATACGCTATCATGTTGATCGGGATTAATTGAAGAGACGAGATATTGATCACCATAAAGAAACACATTTCATCGCTCGCTGCATTCGGATCTCCCCCCGTTGTCCGGCAGCTCTCCCGATGAATCCGCTGCAGTTCCTTCATCGCCTGCAGACCGGTCGGTGTAGCCGCCCAGCCCAGTCCCAGCAGATTCGCAACCATATTGGCGGCAATGTATCCCATTGCTTTTTCATCCCCTGCGATACGAGGAAATAGTAATCGGAGTATCGGCATCAGCAGCCGCGTCAGCTGCCTGACCAGTCCGGTCGCCTCTGCAAGTTTCATGATCCCTGTCCACATACCAACGACGCCAAGCATCACGATACATAACTGAATTGCCTCCCTGGAAGAGTCCAGAATGCCGGTAGAAACATTCTCCATGGTGCCGGTAAATGCCGCTACCATGATGCCGACCATAATCAGAATTGCCCAGATGTAATTTAACATATACGTATGTCCGGAAAGCTTTACTCCATATAAATATATCTGTGGTGGGGGGAAAATATGCGTGGGGAAATTGCGGTTTGACATCAAACTACATTGTTAGCAAATTCATCACCAAATTAACCATGATATCTTTTTCTTTTGGGTCTGACTCTGCAATCATTAATGTTATTGCTACCAATGCACCATCACTTATCCTCTTCTGTCCATCTTTACAGAGCACATCATTACGAGCCAAAAACTCCAAAAATAATGTTGCAGCAATCCTCTTACATCCATCGGCATAAGGATGATCTTTTATCATAAAATATAAAAGATTCGCTGCTTTCTCTTCTAAAGAAGGATAAACCTCTCCACCAAAAACATTTTGATAAACCGCAGCCAGAATACCTTCAACTTTTCCCTTTTCCTTTTCAACACCAAAAACATCCGAATGAAATGAGTCTTCCATCGCATTCACCATATTTCGGCAATCCTCATATGTAATTCTATATATAGCCCTATTTCCTACAGGTTTTTTAAGGGATTGATGATCATACTGATCCAATAACAGCAATGCATTTGTATATAAATTAACAGCCTTCAGCACCTCTGCTTCATCCACTTCTAAAGTACATGCAAGCATTTTAGTTTGAATATCTACTGTTCGTTGCAAAGCCTCTAATCTTTTTTCATTAATTGCATATCCCTGAATAATATACTGTTTCAAAACACTATTCGCCCATTTTCTAAATTCCACCCCTCGATTAGATTTAACTCTATAACCTACAGAAATAATCATATCTAAATTATAATGTTCTACTTGATATACTTTCCCATCCGAAGCAGTTGTCGCAAAATTTGCGACAACTGAATTATCTAATTCTTCTTTTAATGCATTATTAATATGTTTGCCAATTGTCTTTACATCTCTTCCAAATAACTCAGCTAACTGATTTCTATTAAGCCATACCGTATTATTTTCAATAGGTACCGTCAGCTTTATTTTCTTATCAGCGGTCTCAAACAAGATCAGCTCATTCTCCATGCTTAAATCTCCCTCATAAAAATGTCACTTCTCATCTAACCTCAGCATCAGCGCATCATAGATTTCCTCTGCCACCGCCAGCTTATATGCCAGTCTGGTCGGCTGTGGTGTTATCTCCCTATAATAAGACTCTGTGTGTCCTTTTATCGTGATTGCAAAATATACCTGTCCCGGTACCGAACTGTCCGGATTCGCCGGATCCACATTTCCCATGGTTCCGGTAACACCCAGTCCAATATCCGCATCATATGTCCGGGCACATGCTTCTGCCATGGCAGCCGCTGTTTCTTTTGAATATACGGTATACTTGTCCAGGATCTCTGCAGGCACTCCCTGCATAATCTTTGCTTCATTACAATAGGTAATAAACGCACCTTTCAGAACCGCAGATGAGCCTTCCGTATCCGTAATGAGTGACGCGATCTGTCCGGCGGTCGCACTCTCCATGGTTGTAATTGTCATATTATGCGCAATCAGAAATCTGGTAAGATCCCTGTAATTTTTTCTGATATCTGATTCTATATATTGCTTCATTCTGCTATGCTCCTTAAACTCCGCAAAATAAGAGGTTCTTTTATCATTCCATGCTTTTCTGCACTTCTATAACCTCATCTTCCTTACACTCCACAAGAGTCATAATATCCGCTATGGCATAATTATGCAATAACATGTTTCTTATTACCTGCTGCCTCCCCTTCTGTTCTCCTTCCTGCTGGCCGAGTTCTCGCTCTTCCTTTCTCATATCTTCCAATGCTTTGCACATCGTTCCTGTTTCTTCTCCATCCTCCACAACTTCCATGATCTCATCTAATGTATAACCATGTGCTAACATACTCTGTATTATCTGCTGCTTACTCTTCTGCTGTCCTTCCTGCTGCCCAAGCTCCCGCTCTTCCTTTCTCATATCCTGGATTGCTTTACACATATTCACGACCTCCTCTTCTTCATCCATTTCCATCTCGGCTCCGGTCACTAGATTTAACAACTGTACCGCCTCTCTTTCCATATGTTTAAACCGCTCTGCATCTGCCTGCATGATCTGTGCCAGCTTCCTCTTATCCTTTGAATACTTGTATCCATTCCTCCAAAGATCCTGTCCTCTGTTCTCTTGAATTTCAGCAAGATCTTCTTTCTAGAATGGTAATGACTACCTGCGACTATAGAAAAAATAGATAATATATACTTGCTTGATACTAAGTATACATTACCTATTTCTGCTTGTCAATAGATTTGTTGTTATTTTTTACTGTTTTTACATTTTGATTTACATATAAATCTCTTCGTCTGTCGTTACACAGTAACAGCCGAGCACACCGCCCTGCTCCCGGAATCCGGAGCCGGAAAACTCTATTCTATATTGTTTTTACTCCTTGCATTTATATTTTCAAGATTTATTATTCGATCACACATTTCCATGATTTCCGTTTTGTGTGTAACGATTATACATGTAATGTCCGAAAAGGTTTCAAACAACGTATCCAAAATTTTTC
>CAVFXS010000019.1:65186-75395 GCA_963626805.1 Bacteroidales bacterium H4
ATTTTTCTATCGGTTTTCCCATCTATTTGGTTTGTTGCTTCATCTAGAATAATTAATTCCGGCCTTTTCAACATTACACGTGCCATTGCTATCTTTTGCTTTTGTCCTCCGGACAGATTCCTACCATTTTCCTCAATAAATGTATCCAATCCACCGGGCAACTGCTGTATCCACTCCTTCAATCCACACTTCGCAAGAACCTCCTCCACTTCATATTCAGTAGCATCTTCATTTCCCAACAATATATTTTCCCGTAATGTGTTATTAAACAGATATATCGTCTGCGGTACATACCCTATTTTTGCACGATATTGATTCGTTGGCAATTCATCAATATCATTACCATTTATAATAATTCTTCCTTTTTCAGGACAATCTACTTTCATTAATAATTTCGTTATCGTTGACTTTCCACAACCATTCCCTCCGACCAGAGCAACCTTTTCTCCTCTCCTAATCTTCAGATTTATATCCTGTAATGTCAATGTATGATTTGCATATCGATAATCCAGATCTTTAATTTCAATATCTCCTTTTAAATCTACTGTTTTATCACTCCATTGTTTTTGATTCCATGTTTCTTCTGTTGCATCTAATACATCGTTTAAACGTTGAGCCGACATATATGCCTCCTGCAGTGTCGGTTGTAATTCTACTATTTCACGAATTGGCATCATTGCATAACTGATCAATACCGAAAAGGTCATCAACAATCCAATTGTCAATTTTCCCTGTCCTACCAGGCCGGTTCCCAGCCATAATATTATTAATATTCCCAGTGAACTTATCAAGCCTATTACCGAATCTTCTGTACTGAATAAAATATTCCTTTTCTGTATATCTTTGCTAAACCTATCATAGTTGGTTCGTAATTTCTGATCTATTACTCTTCTCCCACCATAATACTTTAATATCTCTCCACCATCTATCAATTCCTTAAAATCGGACACCGCTTTTGCCTGCTCACTCATGGTCCGGTTACTGATTCCGCCTATTACAGGCTTAAACAATAATATTAATCCGATATAAAAAACCACTATCACCAATGTAAGCATTAACAAGCCCGGTGATACAACTCCCGTTACTATCACACTTCCCACAAAACAAACTATATCAAATATCAATATCAGTAATACACTGATCAATGCGTCCCGAACTCGGCCAAGCTCTGTAAATCTGGATAACATTTCCCCACTCCTCATGGTCTCAAAATATTTTAGCGGAAGCACATATATTTTTTCCAGTAACATGTCAGCCAGCTTTTGATCTATTTTTTGCGATATATTAGCCACCAGCTTTCCCTTGACGATCTGTAAAACTGCCTGTGCCACATACAAACCACCAACAACCATAAATATTTTATTTTGATCATTCTTCATCGTTCTATCTATTATAGCTTCATATAAAAACGACCCGACCAGTGATATTCCTACAATTACTCCGGACAACACAATTGCCAATATAAAGGTCCTATATTGCCCTTTTAATAATCGCACATATCTCTGTAATTCCCCTTTATTTTCATTTCTCTTCTGTACCTGTTCTCCCGGTTGCACAACCACTATATGGCCTGTCCACATTTCACAAAACTTTGTAACAGACAATCTTCTCATGCCCTGCGCCGGGTCAAATATTTTAACCCCGTTTTGATGAAGTCCAATGAGAACAATAAAATGTTCAAAGCCTTCTTCTGAATTAATATGTGCAATAACAGGCAATGAAAATTCTTTTTCTCTTATCCCTTTTACCAAATCTTCATATGTGCCTTCATAAGCATCTGCCTGAAATCCTTCTTTTCGTGCTCCATCTACTAATCCATAAATATTACTTCCTTCAATGTCTACTTTTACCAATTCCTTACATTTTGCAAGTGACAATTGAACCTTATAACAGGAAAGCACGGTTGCTAGGCATGCTGCTCCGCAGTCTCGTTCATCATGCTGTCTATACTTCCGATACATTCTATTCTCCTCCTTCAAAATTTCCATTTACAGGCATAATAAGCAGAACATGCTATATCCCTTTTCCATTATTATCTCTGTAAATAGCACAGGCAGGTGCAACTATAAACACCTGCCTGTAATAATTAACTACCTTGGATTAACACACATAACCTCTTCTGTAATGGCGGAATGAGTGAACCACATATGAAAACCAGTTACTGCACCACTTTCCACAACAATCACATCTTGTACCACCGCCAACAACTTCTCTCATTTCCTCTGCATTCATCTTCTTCATAACCTTGTCCTCCTATTAATTAATTTTTCTAAGCCTTTGCAACTTCCGTTGTTCCTTGCTTCTGTAGTTACTATAACAAATACATTTCATGATTGGAGAACATCGTCACTTTTATCCGGATTGTTGTCACTTTTGTTTACAACTTCCTGCATCCTTTTCATTTATGTAATTTCACCCCGGTCTCGGTTCCTTGCCTGCAACAATCAGTGCAAGGATAAGCACCGCTCCAGCTCTTTATTGAAAATCAAAATCTTAAACTTTCTGACCGGTAATATAAACATCAGATATGTACTCGCAATCGGCACCCATGCCATCCTTTTTCTCCCTAAGTATCCTTGTATCTATAATCCAAAGCTCTTTACAATCTTCTGGAATTCCGGACAGCCGGCAAACGCTTCCAGCACGCTCTTTCGGCTTTCACCCTTGTTCAAACGTCCTACCCAGTAATCCAGTCCACCTTTATCGTATTCACGTCCCATAAAGGTCCTGTACAATACTTTAACATACTCTGTGTTATTCAGATTCTTGTTCATAAACTCCGGTGCAAAGAAGAACTCTTCTGCCACTTTTACCGGGGTGCGTTTCCCGGTCTGGATTTCATTGGTCCAATAATTCAATCCGGCAGGCTCTGCAGCTCTGCCTAACGCCTTGGTATAGATCCGTGCTACATACGCCTGCGTATTGTTATAAACCGTAATCTTACAGGTTGCCTTCCTACCACTGCCATCTTTGGCCGTACAGGTAATCGTTACTGTACCTGCTGATTTCGCTGTTACTTTACCGGTGTTGCTGACGGTTGCTATCTTCGTATTCGATGACTTCCAAGTTACTGCCTTATTCGTTGCAGTCGTTGGTGTTACGGTCGCCTTTAAGGTCAATGTATCACCCTTAACCAAGAATGCACTGGTCTTATTTAATGTAACCTTGGATACCTTTACCACCGGATTCTTCACTGTGACCTTACAGGTTGCTTTTACGCCACTGCCATCCTTAGCCGTACAGGTAATAGTTGCAGTTCCAACAGCCTTCGCAGTCACTTTACCGGTGCTATCAACCGTTGCGACCTCGGTATTGGATGAAGTCCAGATTACTGCTTTGTTTAGAGCATCGGCTGGCGTTACGGTCGCCTTAAGCATTGTATTTTTCCCTTTGGTTAAAGTCACTTCAGTCTTGGATAACTGTATTCGCTCCGATTTAATCGGTGCCACTGCCCCATGAATTGTAAACGTATCTTCTGTTACAAAATACGAATGATCCTTTATTGCCTTTCCATTTACAGTTAGTGAATTAGGGATCTCTCTATACCCTGCATCCGGTTTGACTATTATAGATATTGGTCTTCCCTGATCCACAATCGTACTATGTTCCAAATCCTTATTATCCTGCTGTACAATAATCGTTCCATGCTCTAATGGTTCAATATAAAAACTTGCATCCTTTCGTTTAAATACAACCTGAACTTTTGTATCTTTATGGACATTATATATTTCAAGCCAATCATTCGTAAACGAACTAGCAACATCATCATCCACGTTAATACTATCCAGGCAATAATATGGATCCGCTTTCACAAAAAACTTAGCTTCATTTCCATATAAGACCTCTGTATCACCAGTTACCTTGCCACCTACTGATACATCCAGTTCGATATGGTATTTTATCCGCTCAAATTCTGCTGACAATACCACATCTCCATGTGACATAATTGCTTTCTCCGTCAACATTCCATTCACACACAGACTTCCAGCTTTCATTTGATAACCTTCATCCGGAAGAACCTGATAATCTATTTCCTCACCATATCTTACCTTATCTTTCGCCGGAACAATCCTGCCGTGCTCCAGTTCTGCCGCAGTTACTGTATATTCATTTACATCAACCAAGAACTGCAACGTTATTTCTATCTCATCTACTACATTCCCCAAGCTCATTTGTACATTGAGTTCTATCTGTTTTACATTTGAATCATCATTCCGATAAATGACAGTTCCATTTTCATTTATATAGTCTTGTACTTCCTCCATATTCTGGATTCTATATTGAATCTCCGGATTTGCTGTCACATCTTCCGGGTAAAGAATTTCCTCTAGGTCAGGATAAGTTTCATATGAAATAAATCGTTCTGTGCACAACTTTTCCTTCTCTGCCGCTAGTGCTTCTTTATCCAGTGTTTCCTGTGTTTTTCCAAATACTGCCTTGATTTCACCGGTATCCTTCAAGCGAATCTGTTGATTCAATACCGGTTTTCCCTCATAAGTCAATTCCTTAATCTCATAGCCTTCTTCCGGCTGAATCTCCAGAGTCAGGATCGTACCATATTCCAAGATATCACCATCTGAAACTTCCCGGTCATCAACATAGGCAGTAATACTTCCATGTTCATAAGTCCCATATGAGAAAGTCACTTTTTTCTTTTCAAAAACTGCTGAAATCCGCATATCCGCCTGTATTTCCGATACTGTTACCGTATCTGTTCCTGCGTATACAGATTTTCCATTTACCAGGATATCCTTTACTAAATAACCTTCCTGAGGCACTGCTCGGTATATCGCTGTTTCCCCATGTCGTACCTGTTCCGGACCTTCCAGTTCTCCCTGTTCCGGATCATATTCCTTTGTAACTGTATAAGTATTTAACTGTAACTCTACTGCTACAGATGTATCACTGGCCGGCATTTCAAACCGGAACCGATTCTCATCCACATATTCTAGTTTCTTCAAATGTTTTCCATTATAAGTCACTGTCACTCTGTCCAGTTCCTGTGTCCAGTGATACCCCGTCTCCGGCATAACTGTTACTATAATCTGCTCTCCCGGTACGGCTTCGTCTGCACTAAACTGTAGACTTCCATACTCCATAATATCAGATGTCAACAGTTTATGAGGTTCACCACTTGCTGTTACCGGAAGCAATACCCGACAGATATTATAATTCTCATTAACCGGATGGAATACAGCATAGTAATCCCCACTGGTATCCACTATTGTCTCCGGTGCTTCCCATTCAAATGTACCATATACCGAAAGTTTATTATTTTCTACACTTACCACCTGTGCATCACTGTTGATATCCAAAATTGCATTCTGCAGTGTATCTCCGGCCTTAACATCTTTTACTGTTGGTTGTGTAACTATCTGTACCTCCGCTTTTTCAATAATCAGACCACCGGAAATCTTTAAATCTATTCTTTTATAAGTTTCATCCTCCGGCCTTGTGATCTGTACGTCATATACGCCACTTTCTGTTGGTTCTTCTATTTGCTCCCCATTCAGGTAGTATGTAATCTGGTATCCAGTCAGATTTCGATCTGTATGCACTGTATATGCATGTCCCTCTTCATCATAGACAGTGGTCTGCACCGCAGGATCAATCGCTATCACTTCTTTCTCCTGCCACTTTGCCCAATACTCTTTCTCCCCGATTTCATCAGTTCCAATAGATGTTATCGCTTCTCCGGTATATGTTTTCGTTTCATACCATCCCTCAAATCGATATCCTTCTTTTATTGGAAGCGGAAGCTCACATCCCTTGCTATATGTATAATTGTCAACCGGAACTTCTATGTTTCCTCCGTCCATATGATACGTAATTGCATATTGAAGATTCTCATAATCCGCCTGTACTGTGACATTACCCTTTGGCATATAGAAATAATATCCATTCTCATCTTCCAACACTTCACAATATGTGCCGCTGCCTTTTCGAACCTTCAGACTATCTGCTACATAATTCCGTCCCCGAACTTCTCCTATTTGAATCCGGACTTTGGTTCCCTCTATACATTTATCCATATCAGTTGTGACAAGCCCATCCGGCACATTGGATGCTACTGTTACCTGATATCGTCGGATCGTATATGCATACTCTGCAATATCACTGTCTTCCACACCATCCATGACTGCCATACACCGAATTCTGGTATCCTGTGTCAGCACGATTGGTTCTGTGTACCGTATACTCTCTCTGGTTGGATCACTGCCATCCAATGTATAATAAATAGTAGCTCTGCTATTCCCTTGCTTTAACTTCACAGCCGTACTCAGCTCCACAGTAGAACCATTAGAAATATTCGAAGTCGGCCGGGATAATTGCTCCGGTTTATAGACACTCGTATACAGCTGTTCCTCATCCTGTGACACAGAATAAGAATAATTATTCGGATATGAGAATTTAATCTCACCGCTGCATCTCGCATTCGTCAATGTATAATCATTCCAGTTCTTGATTGTCGCCTTTGCAACGTTTTCCATATGACAATCAGACTGCAGGTTGGTGATATTCAGATTATTTGATCCCTGAATAATGGAATCTTCACCCTGCTGTAAATTAGCAACCTGATTATTTGCCGGAATAGAGATTGTCTGAATCCCATCACCTGTCATAAGAAGCTTAAAATCATCCTTGGTATCAAATGGATAATAGTAATAATGATAATATCCTATTGTCTCTGACCAATTATCTCTTGCTACGATATCTCCGTGTATCTCCATTGTGCCATTGGTTAGAAGATAATAAGAGTTCTCTCTACTATATCCATTTGCATATAAATTCCCACCAATTTTCAAATAATCCTCTGAATTTTTCATATTAATCCATCCAGTATAGGTACAATCTCCCGCTATTTCTACCCTACTATTTCTCAGGCTCAATGAACCTGTAGTACAATCACCACCTATTTCCATGTTCCCATTCTCTATAAGCAAACTTTTGGTTTCACAGTCTTTACTTATCGCTATTTTACTTGCATCATTTACTTCTATACGACTAGCATTTATCTTACCGACAATTTGTGCACTTGAATCACTCAGTTCCAAGCTTCCAAGAACAATATCTGTGTTTGCTTTTACAATTGTTTTTTTAACATTAATATTACCTGTACATCCACTCAATAATTCCACTTGGTTTTCATTTCCATTTATTACTAACAATGTTTTTTCTATATCTTTTATCTTTATATCTGACTTTAGCTGGCTAATTGTCAGTCCTTTCTCCAACTGCAAAATGCTCTTTTCCCCCTGTGATAAATTTACAATTTTGCTATCAGTCGGAATATCTATCGTCTGAATCCCATCCCCTGTTAACAAAAGTGTAAAATTATCCCTAGTGTCAAATGAATAATAATATTTTCCCCAACCGCTCGAATCGTACCAATTATCCTTTGCTATAAGATCTCCTTTTACTTCTAAGACTCCATCTGTTAACCACGTTGAACCGCCTAATGCCGCCACGCAACCCGAACATCCATTCGCATAAACATTACCATTGACGCAAATATACGCATCTGAACTGTGCATACTTATATCACCTTTATATGTAAAATCTTCTCCCACATCCAAGCGTCCACTATCTATTTCTATTGAATTTGTAATAAGATTTTTTTTAATTATGGCATTTGAATCATCTAACAAAAAACAACAAGTCTGATTTCTATGTTTTCCCACTATATTATTAGCTATACAGTTACCATTTATCGTAACATTACATCCCTCAAAATAAAATCCTCCTTGTGTATCCCCCTCATATTCTACATTACAATTCACTAACATAAAATTTCCATCACATCCGCTCTCTACATTTAAGCGATTATAATTTCCATTTTCAACAACAAGACCCGTTGTATTCTTAGAAAGTTTGATGCCACTATCTAATTTACCAATCCAACAATTTTGAATTTCAACTCTTGAATTTGCTTCTATATTACGTATATAACTATAAATACCTGCACCATGAAATCTGTATTTCATATACATACTTGATATTTTTTCATCTGATATAATTTTTTGTCCATCTCCACCTGATAAATATAACTTTGCTTTTCCCGCTATACACAAATCATTTCCAGACGTATAAATATCACCTTTTATCGTAATTGTTCCAGCATCTACTGTTTCGTCATAGCTTGTTAACATTCTTCCATATGCATTCCAATTTTTTTCCACATAAAGTTCTGCGTTTTCACTATGCATTGCTAATAATTGAGACTGCTGAAAGGTTCCACATATCCTTACCTTACCAGTCCCCATTGTGATTCCGCCCTCATAATCTCCTCGACAAACAAAATCTCCGGATCCCATTTTGATTCTTCCGGTCGTTTTACCATATATCTCAAAATCCCCGTTTCCAATACTAATTTCTGATGTTTCTAAATTTTTCTCAAAAACAACGGTTGTCTCTGATGTAGTGTTTATATTCCGCTTTATTGTTGTGTCACTATATACTCTATAGGTAGCCCCTTTAAAATATAAGTCACCACTTTCATTCTGTGTTATCAATTTATCAATTGTTACCGTCGCATTATTAAATCCCTCGACGCTTCCTTTTATATACTCTAGTTCTTTAATATATACATCATTATAAACTTGCAGCTTTCCACCTTTTAAAATCACTCCACAATATAACAAATCCTTTATATCTTCCTGAACCGTCTCCTTGCCGTCACCCTCTACCAATATACATTGATTATTTTTTATCTTTAATATTTGATTGCTCCCTATTTCTATTGGAGCTTTCTCTGCTAATTGTACATTTTCTGCTTGTTTATCCTTTAACATCATACATAGGTTTACTTTTAAGCCTGCTTCCGGTTCCTCTTTACAATATAATGTTAATTTTTCTTCGTAATAACCATCAGTCCAGCTTCCGGTACGAGGTTTAACAGATATTACTACCGTCTCCCCCGGTTGTAATACCTTTCCGTTAACATTCGTCGAATCAAAGTATATAGTAGCTTCCTCCATTAAAGTCACACTATATGCAGATGTATTCGTTATTGTTATATCTTCTGCCGCAACATTATCCCCTTTATAAAATGATCCAAAACTGATTTCCTTTACATCTGCGCTCAGGCTATATTCTGCTGTTAAGTCAAGCTTTGCTATTAGGCTTTCAATCAGACTCTCTTTTAACTCTGTAGCGTCATACTCTTTCATTCTTTTTAATAACAAGGCCGCCTTTATCAACTGAAGACGTGTACTTTTTTCCGGCATATAAAGAGATGCACCTTCTCCATAAGCCGCAAATTTATTCTGATAATCTGTGATTAATTTCTGATAAATTCCATCCGTCTCATCATCCGGGAAGTTACAAGCTGAATCAAATATGTTATACACTTCTAATGTATTCGTATTAATAATACTATTTAATGCCTCATCATGACTTCCATACATATTATATATACATGCAGCATACCACCCGGCATTCTTCTTTTCTGCACTATCAATTAGTTTTTTTACCTCTTCAATATATTTTGTTGTAAACTTAACTCCCTCTTTCATTCCAAATAACCATGGATTTTCACACAGCAAATTTAATCCATCTAACACTGATTTCGCATTTACTACTGCATCCGCTGCTTTGGTAAAAATATTATCGTATTTATGTCCTGAAAAATCACGAAAACATTTTATTCCCGCAACTACTGTTCCTATTTTATCCCCTCCTGAAAACGCTTTATATGTTGTCTTAATTCCTTTTAGTCTTGTAATAAAATCATCTACATTTTCTAATTTCTTCTCAATATAACTATTATATTGACTTGAGTCTCCACCTGACATTATATAATAATATACATCATCCGTATCAGAGTCTGCTTTGTATGTAATTCTTGTGTAATCTCCCAGATATTTATATGCAGTATTTACCCCCTTTATATTTTTGACTGCTTCTATTGCCGTTCGACTGCACAATGCTAAACCCAGCTTACGATTTAATTCCTCACGTCCATTTACAGTAGCCTCAAAGGTAATATATGTATCATAAAAAGCCACAAGATCATTATAGAATTCTTCATAATCCATAGAAAAGCTCCCTCTCGTTGACTTTTCTTCTAACATATCTCGTTCCATATCTGCAGCATAATTTTGTGCCTGTTCCACAAAAACGATATATGCCAGCAATTCTTTCACTTTAATATCTGATTCCAGTAAATACATATTATTATTATCATCCACCATTGGAACCTCTATCGTC
>CAVFXS010000020.1:0-33641 GCA_963626805.1 Bacteroidales bacterium H4
TCGGCAAACTGCATCACGCACTCTGGCATACCGCCGACCACAAGATACTGACGGTAAAGCTGCATTGCGGCATCGTGCAAAGCAGACGGCAGCGGCGTATCGGTTTGGAAGCACTTTTTAATCTGCTCTACCAAATCGTCCTCACCGAGCGCCAACATAAATTCCTCCATATCCATAGGATAAAGCGTTTTCATATCGACCTTTCCTACGGGAAAAGAGAATTTCGCTCTGTTGACCGCAACGCCGAGCAAGCTGCCTGCGACGATGATGTGATAATCTGGAGCGTTCTCGCAAAAGTATTTGAGCGAGGTCAAAGCCCTTTCGCAAAGCTGCACCTCGTCAAAGACAATCAGCGTTTTTTCCCTTACGATGGTCTGACCTGCGATATGGGATAAAATCGGTATCAGATAATCGGGACTGATGTTTTCCTCAAAGGTTTCATTCAGCTTTGGGTTGGTTTCAAAGTTGAAGTATGCTACATTTTCATAGTGGGTACGTCCGAACTCCAGAATGGAATAGGTTTTTCCAACCTGTCTTGCACCCTGTAAAATAAGAGGCTTGCGGTGCTCATTTTCTTTCCACGCTTCCAAGAAGTCCATAATCTTTCTATACATAAGCGGTCCTCCTTAAAGGTATTAAACATAGTATAGCAGATGTTCATGCAATAAACAATGAAATTTTATTGATTTTTCACACTAATCAACACGAATTTTCCCGCTGATCTCTCACAATATGACACGACTTCCGCAATCGGTCTAAACGTGTCCTATATTTACTATACAAGTTTTCTTTTTTCTGTCATACCATAAGAAATGATAGAAAGAGGAGATGAATTATTATGAATGCTACGGTAGCAAAACTTAGCAGATGTCATGTGATGAGAAATACGGTGTCGCTGTCGGGTGAGTATGGGTATGATAAAATTGTCTCCTGGTGTATAGAGCTGGCAAATGAACAGATGATAAGTGAAGTAAAGGGTGGCGATCTGGTTATATTGGATGATTCATGGTTTGTTATGGCATCCGGTAAACTCAGAAAACTATTTGAAGAGCTGGATGCAAGCAGCGTTCCGGCTGTTCTTTTTCTCACGAAAAGTAAGATATCCGGGAATATCCTGGAATGCCTGAAAGAATTGGCACAGCAGCATGACATGGCAGTATTCAATGGAAATAAAGAAAAAAATGCCAGATATTATGAGAAAGAAATCAATAAAGAAATCTGCTATCTTGAGAATTCGGTTCTGATGTCAGAGTCATTGCTTACAGATTTTTTATTTAAGGATCGCCAGAAGCTTATCTGTGCAATGGAACGATTGGAAAACTGTGATATTGATTCTTTAGCCTGTTATGAAGTGGCAGTTGTGAAGGTAGTGGGTGAGCATTCCGATATTTCACTGGAATATCAATATCGGCTATTAAAAGAGGAACTGAAGAGCAGGTATAATGGAAATATTTTGACAAAGATCTGGGAGGATATTTTTATTATCGCATTTCAGACGACAAAGGCCAATATTGTATCGGAATCGGTGGCTCAGGCACTGGATGACTGTATCCGGCAGGTATTTCATGAGAAGCTTAGCGTACAGGTCCGTGCCACAATGGGAAGGAGTTATCAGCCTATTTCGGCAGTGCGTAAAAGCTTTGATGAAGCATTGTTTACGATGGATATGTATGACCTGGCGGAAAAGCAAAAAACGCAGTTTGTAAAAGATTATAATCATGTGGGAACCTATCGGTTACTCAGAAATATACATGATCCGGCAGAATTTCAGAAGTTTTACTCTGATTATCTTGGAAGCCTCCAGGCATATGATATGGAAAATAACAGTAATCTGGTAGGAACACTGCAGACATATATATGTAATGATTGTAATCTGATAAAGACAAGTAATGAGCTGTTTTTGCATAAAAATACCCTGCGATATCGGCTTCAGCGTATTGAAGAGATTCTGCAGATGGATTTGAAAGATACAGAGCATGTTTTTTTATTATATCTGTGCTTTAAGATACAGGAATATATGGGAATTACAAAACAAATGTCGGAATCGAGTGAACATTATAAATAAAAGCAGTTCACGGAGCTTGGCGTTCCGGAACCGCTTTCATTAATGTATGCCTGTTTAGTCTGACAGAGCCTCTTTGTCCAGTTCGCCGGTCCGGATCCGGACAACACGATCAATCTTGGAAGTAAAGATCTTTCCATCACCGATATTACCGGTATATAGTACATTTTTGGCACATTCGATAACCTGTTCTACCGGAACGGTGCAGACAACGATTTCGACCTTAACCTTCTGCGCCAGAATGCCTCTGCGGTTCATTCCTTCAATTACTTTCTGGATTCCATGCTGAGCGCCGAAGCCTTCGACTTTGGTCACTGTCATACCGGTTACACCGATCCGCACCAGTTCTTTTCTTAAAACTTCAAACTTTTCGCGACGTGTGATAATCGTTACTTTTGTCATAAAATCACTCATTTGAACACCTCCGTATATCTCGCATTAGTTTAATGCACTCTGATTTGTCTCTCCGGTTCGTACCTTCATGATATGTCCGGTCTGATTCTGAATAAATATCTTACCATCGCCCATAATTCCGGTTCTTAGTACATCACATACTTTTTCAATCACTATGTCTGTAGATATGCCGGAAAAGAGAACCTCTACCTGAATTTTCGGAATTAACATCACTTTTGCAATTCCATCTTCTTTATATGAGATTTCAGCATTTTGACGACCACAGCCTTCAACAGGTGTAGCAGTCATTCCGTTAATTCCAAGAGTCAGAAGAGTTTCCTCCAGAACATCCAGTTTCTCTGGACGGGTAATGATGGTCATTATGGTATAAGATTGCGTTTCGAGCATCTCTGCCACCTCCTTCCGGAATGAATTAGCGTAACTATAGCAGGGAAAATAAGATTCTTCAATATAAGTGGATGCAGAAAAATAAAACATGTATGACGACACCAAAATCAGGAGCCGGATTTGGTTCCGGAATACGAAATATGATCTGCGGAGTAGTGAAAGAATTGACTTTTAAGAGAAATATGGATTTAGATGTTAAAAAAGAAAAGAGGTGAATGCAATGAAACAGATATCAAAGTCAAAGGAAAAAATTGACTGGAATTTAAATATCCGATATGGAATGCTGCAGGCATGTTATTGGTTTGTCACAGCATCCACGATGGTATATGTTGTTGCGCTTCTCAGAGACAGGGGATTTACTTCTGCCGGGATTGGCGAGATTCTGGCAGCCAAGTATCTGGCCGCGGTCGTTTCACAATTTGTACTATCTTATATAGTCGATAAGCTGGCCAGAAAAATTTCACTGAAAATGGTGATTTATTTTCTGAGCGGACTTTGTGCAATTGTTACTTTTCTGTTCTGGCAGATTCATATGGGCTATATAGGAACTATGATCTGCTATGCTTTGTTTGGCTGTACGATTAATGGAGTTTATCCATATATTAATGCGATGGCAACGAAATATACCAAGGCCGGGCGAAAGGTCTACTATAGTTATGCCAGAGGCGCAGGTTCTGTTATGTGGGGGATTTCCAGCGTCATAATCAGCTGGTCAGTGGAAAGCTTTGGGATTGAAAGTGTTCTGGTGATTCAGTTGATCATGGTGTTGCTGCAATTAGCGTGTGCGATCATGATGGATAAGGTTCCGCCGATGGTGGAGACGGAGAAAAAGGCAGGACAGGTTCATTCTTATGGATATCTGTTCCGGCATTATCCGGGATATACTTTATTTCTGATCGCATCCGTGTGTATGTTTATTGCAAATAATCTGCTGAGTACCTATATGGTGGATATTGTATCCAGGGTTGGAGGTGGTAATCCGGAGCTTGGATATGTGGAGATGGCGTTGGCAATCTTTGAGTTGCCGCCGGCTGTGTTGTTTGTAACGCTTAGTAAGAAGCTGAATGTGAGAATCATATTGTTTATCAGTATTGTCAGTACATTCATACAGATTGTTCTGACATTATTTGCCGGTAGTGTACCGATGCTGATCTTTGCACAGGTATTTCAGATATTTGGTGTCGGTATGTATTGGGCAGCGAGTGTTTATTATGTATCACAGGAAATACCGGAGCAGGACTGGGTAAAAGGTCAGGCGCTGATCAATATATGTTCACTTGGAATGGGAGGTGTCGTCGGATCGCTGTTAAGTGGACGGATCATGGAATGCTTTGGCCTGACAAGGACTCTGCAGTGCAGTGCAGGCATTGTAGCTATCGGTATTGTTATCATGTTTGCAGGAATGCGGATAAGCATGAATGCTGAGAAAAGAAAAAAGCAGAAGCAGGAAGAATAGGAGGAGATCATATGGAGAATTTTATGTTTAGTATCCCGACAAAAATCTTTTTCGGAAAAGGTGTAGCAGAGAAGGCCGGAGAGCTTGCCGGAGAGTTTTCAAAGAAGGCATTGGTAATTTATGGAGGCGGCAGTGTAAAGAAGAATGGATCTTATCAGGATGTTACAAAGAGTCTGCAGGCAGCAGGAATTGAATATGAAGAATTATCCGGTATTCTTCCTAATCCACGAATTGACTCGGTTGATACAGGTGTGGAAATCTGTCGGAAGAAGGAGATTGGAGTGCTGATCGCAATCGGTGGAGGAAGCGTCATTGATACGGCAAAAGGAATTGCGGCCGCATGGAAGTACGAAGGACCGGCATGGGATATTGTTCTTGACGGAAGTCTGATCGGAGAGTGCCTGCCAATCATTGCGGTACCGACCATGGCAGCCTCCGGTTCAGAAATGGATAGCGGAGCAATGCTGATCAACCCGGATACAAAGGATAAAATGGGGATCGGCAATGCGCAGTTGTTTCCGAAATATAGCTTAATGGATCCGACTTATACCTGTACGATCCCGGCAAAACAGACAGCAGCAGGTGCGGCCGATATCATGTCGCATATTTTTGAAGTATATTTCTCAAAAACACCGGGAGCCTATATGCAGGATCGCATGATGGAATCCGTACTGAAGACGGTTGTTAAATATGGAAAGAAAGCAATCGATGAGCCGGATGATTACGAGGCCAGAGCCAATCTGATGTGGGCATCCTCCTGGGGATGTAATGGTTTTTTTGCAGATGGAAAGATTGGAAGACGTTGGTCTGTGCATCCGATCGAACACCAGCTGGGTGCATATTATGATGAAACACATGGAATCGGATTGGCAATTCTGACACCACACTGGATGCGTTATATATTAAATGATGACACAGTAGATATGTTTGCGGATTATGGAAAATACGTATTTGAAATACCGGAGCAGGAAGACCGATACGCCATGGCGCATGCGGCCATTGATGCAACAAAGGAATTATTTGATTCCTGGGGGATTCCGGCCAATCTGCGGGAAAGCGGAATCGGGCTTACAGATGACAGTCTTTTTGAAATCATGGCAGAAAAAGCATTAGGCCCTGCCGGGATGATCAATGCATATGTAAAGCTTGATAAACAGGCTGTTATTGATATCTACAAAGCGGCATTTTAAGGAATTTGTATTCAGCGTACAAAAATTTCCGTTATTTATGTGACCGTTTGTACATAGACACAAATGAAATTGGAAAATATAATAAATGCATGACAAAGGCGTCGGAACCTGTTGGAGAAACAGGTACGGCGCCTTTTCAATATTTTGGATGAAAAGCTGCGCAGCCGGTAAGAAGAAATCAGATAAAATCAAACGATAAGTATCGAGGAGGTAATGGATATGGAGATTAAAAGACCTGAAACAGAAGAAGAAGTATTGGAACTGGCGGGCAAGTATGTGTTTTACACCTGGACGCCACAGAAGAAGATTGAACATATTGCAGTTAAGAAAACGGAAGGCTGTTATTTCTGGGATTACGATGGCAATAAATATTTCGATGCGGCATCCCAGCTGGTCAACCTGAATATAGGATTCCAGAATCCTAAGGTAGTACAGGCGATTAAGGATCAGGCAAACAAGATGTGCTATATCGCACCAAGCTATGCGACAGATATCCGCGGGATGCTTGGACAGAAAATTATTGAAGATATTGCACCGAAGAACATGGGAAAGGTAATGTTTACACTGGGTGGTGCTGATGCAAATGAGTATGCGATGCGGGTAGCCAATGTATATACCGGTCGGTATAAAATATTGACGCAGTACATGAGCTATCATGGTTCAACCTATGGTGCCGCCAATCTGAACGGACAGGTTGCAAGAGGCACGATTGATCCCGGTATTGCAGGAATCATTCATTTCTTTGGACCAAACTGGAGAGATCATGGACTGACTTTTGAATCTGAAGAAGACTACAGTGCATTTTTACTCCGGATGCTGGAACGGCAGATTATTCAGGAGGGACCAAATAAAATTGCAGCAATCCTGATGGAATCCATGCAGGGCGGCGGCGGTGCGGTTCCGCTTCCGGTTCCGTTTGCACAGGGTGTCAGAGCATTGTGCGATAAGTATGGTATTCTGATGATCTGTGATGAAGTCATGGTAGGATTCGGCCGTACCGGTAAATGGTTTACCTTTGAACATTATGGAATTGAGCCGGATATGATCACATTTGCAAAAGGAAGCACCTGTGGTTATACACCATTAGGCGGTTTGATCGTAAGTAAAAAGATTGCAGAGTACTTTGATGATGTAGACTTCCCGGCAGGACTTACATATAATGCGCATCCGATCTGTTGTGCGGCAGCATTGGCAACCTTACAGGTATATGAGGAAGAGAATCTGATTGAAAATTCTGCCAATATGGGCAAGTTTCTTCTGGCCGGAATGAAAGAACTGGAAAAGAAGCATCCGTGTGTTAAAAATGCAAGGGGTCTTGGACTGCTGACCGGTTTTGATTTTGTAGGAAATGCAGCAACGCCTGCATCATATGCGCTGATGAAGAAAGAATATATGAGACTGGGCATGTTACCTTATATTCTTCCGGGTCGTCTGATCATTGCTCCTCCATTGATAGTAACGGAGGATGACATCAATCTGATCCTGGAGACAACAGACAAAGTACTGACCTATGGAGATACATTAGTATAAAAGAAATGAGGGATGGCCTATGAAGTATGCGAAATATGTATTAAAAAAGTTTTTGACTATGGCTGTTACATTACTACTGGCATCCTTTGTAGTGTTCATTCTGATTCGGATGTCGGCGGTAGACCCAATTACAGTTATGACAAAGAATAAACCAGCATCTGATGCGGTGCGCATGGAATTAACACAGGAATATAATCTGGACAAGCCGGTGGTGGAACAGTATTTTATTTGGCTGAAAGGCGTAGTGCAGGGTGATTTGGGCAAGGATTATGTAAAGCAGCAGGATGTGGCGTTCCTGATCAAGGGACGCCTGCCGCTGACATTGACATTGGTGTTGTATAGTACAGTGTTATCTCTGATCGTGGCGATTCCGGCCGGTGTGATCTGTGCACTTAAGAAAAATACTGTGATCGATCAGATTATATCAACGATATTATTGCTGATGTCATCGGTACCGGGATTTGTAATCAGTATCCTGATGCTGGTGATTGTTTCTAAGTATTTTCCGGCTTATTCCTTTGTGGGATTATCTGATAATTTCTGGCAGATGTTATCCCGTCTGACACTTCCGGCTATGGCACTGGCTTGTAACTCTGTAGCATTATTTGCAAGAATTACAAGAAGCAGTATGATCCAGCAGTTGAAAAGCGGATATGTGACAACGGCTGAAGCAAAAGGAATCCGCCCTATTCAGGTAATATTCGGACATGCATTTCATAATGGTATTTTGCCTGTTTTGACAGTTGTTACAGTTACGGTTGGAAGCTCGATATCGTATGGAGTTCTGGTTGAATCGGTATTCTCGTTGACCGGTGTCGGAAATCTTCTGATCGAATCAATAAAAAGTTATAATTATCCGGTTGTTCAGATTCTGGTGCTGATGCTTTTGATCATATTTATGGTGATTGGATTCCTGTCTGATATTTTATATGTTGCCTTGGATCCAAGAGTAGATCTGGAATAGGAGGGATGAATATGAAGAAATCCAAAGGGGTAGGGACATTTTTTACAGTTCCGGTTATTATAGCGATCCTGATACTTGGTTTGATCGCAATTTCGTCTATATTTGCACCTCTTATCACAACATATGATCCTGTTGCGGTTGATATGGGAAATGCACTTGCCGGATTCAGCGCAGAGCATATTCTGGGAACGGATGCAGTTGGCAGAGACCAGTTTACAAGGCTGCTGTACGGAGCCAGGACATCGCTGCTCAATGCATTCCTTGTAATCTGTATCTCGATTGCAGTGGGCGTTCCGTTGGGGCTGATCTGTGGTTATTATCGGGGAAAGGTAGATGCAGTGATAATGAAGATATGGGATTTTATTCTGTCATTTCCATCTCTTCTACTGGCATTTGTACTTGTGGCAGCATTTGGAAGAGGTGCATCAAAGGCGGTAATAGCCACCGGAATTATATATATTCCAATGTTATCAAAATTGACAAGATCCATCTGTATGACAGAAAAGAAGAAGGTTTATGTAGAAGCATGTAAGTCGCTGGGGTATTCCGATATGCGAATCCTATTCGGACATATTCTGAAGAATTGCATTCCAATGATGATGGCAGAGATTACGCTGGACTTTGGATATGCGATCATGAGTCTGGCATCCTTAAGCTTTCTTGGACTCGGTGTCCAGGCACCGACCGCTGATTGGGGAAGTATGCTGGAGGAGGGATTGCAGTATCTGCTGCAAAGACCGTTATCGGCAATGATCCCCGCAATTGCAATTGTAATCACGATTACATGTGTCAATATTCTGGCAGACGGTATCCAGATGTATCTGGACCCGGATCAGAGAAAGCTACCATCATTTAAGAAGCTGGAGCGAAAGTTGAAAGGTAGGCGATTACATGGGAACTGCTAATTTGATCGAATTGAAAAATCTGCAGGTGGACCTCATGTCGGTGCAGGGAATCGTGCATGCTGTCCGAGGAGTGGATCTGACTGTACAGAAAGGTGAAATTCATGGTATCGTCGGCGAGAGCGGCTGCGGAAAAAGCATGACCATCAAGTCTATCATGCGCCTGCACAGTGAGGATCGTGTAAGATATGGCGGACAGATTCTGTACCGGGAGGATCAGAATATCCTGGAAATGAAAAAGAAGGATATCAGAAACATTCGCGGCAATGAGATTGCAATGATCTTTCAGGATCCAATGGTTTCCTTAAATCCAATCATGAAAGTAGGCCGCCAGATTGAGGAAATGGTAGTGCAGAAGACCGGAGTAAGCAGATCGGAAGCAAAAGAAAAGATCCTTAAGATTTTTGAACAGATACGGATTATGCCGGCGGAGGAACGATACGAGCAATATCCGTTTCAGATGAGCGGCGGACTTCTACAACGTATTATGATCGCAATGGCAGTATCCTGTAATCCGGAACTGCTGATCGCAGATGAACCAACAACCGCTCTTGATGTAACGATTCAGGCACAGATTCTGAAGCTGATGAAGTCCCTGCAGCAGGATACGGGAATGAGTATTATTATCGTAACACACAATCTTGGTGTGATTGCAGAAATATGTGACCGGGTGTCTGTCATGTATGCCGGCAGAGTTGTAGAAAGTGCCCCGGTTGTAGATTTATTTGACCATCCAAAGCATCCGTACACGATGGCATTGATCGACAGCAATCCGAAATATGGCAAGAGTAAAACAAAGATGGCAACGATTAATGGAACTCCGCCTTCTCTGGTCGGAGAGCTGAAAGGATGTCCGTTTGCGGAACGATGTAAGCATGCACAGGAATTGTGCCGGAGCAAAGAACCGGAGTTAAAAGAGGCAGGAACCGGGAGAGTATGTGCCTGCCACTTTATGGATGAACTCGGGAGGTAGCCTATGGAGAATGAAATGGTTTATGAAGTAAAGCATTTGAAAAAATATTTTGATATTGGCACCGATAAAAAGGGAAAAAGGAGATATGTCCATGCCGTCGAAGATGCATCCTTTGAAATCAGCAAGGGTGAGATTTTCGGGCTGGTCGGTGAAAGTGGATCGGGAAAGTCCACGCTCGGGCGCTGCATGATCGATCTGATTGAGCCGGATGAAGGAACAATCCTTTTTAACGGGAAAAATGTTATGGACATGAAGGGACGGCAGCTCAAGAAGCAGAAAGAACAGATGCAGATGGTCTTTCAGAATCCGATGGCTTCATTTAACCCCAAGATGACCTTAAAGCAGTCGCTGGTTGAGGTGTGTCATGTAAGAGGCATGAACAACAAGGAAACGGAAGGAAGATTGTTGGAACTGATGGAATATGTGAATCTTCCGATGGATACACTCAACCGGTTGCCGACGCAGCTATCCGGTGGTCAGCTGCAGAGACTTGCAATTGTAAGATCTCTTGTGAATTCGCCACAGTTTATCGTGGCAGATGAGCCGGTGTCTGCATTGGATGTTTCGGTACAGGGACAGATTCTGAATGTATTACTGGATCTGAATGAGCAGATGAAACTGACGATGCTTTTTATCTCGCATGAACTGACAGTGGTCCGTCATATGTGTGACAGAGTAGCTGTTATGTATCTGGGAGTTATTGTAGAGCTGGCACCAACCAAAGAGCTGTTTGATAATATGCAGCATCCGTATACAAAGAGTCTGATCATGGCGAAGCCTAAGGAACATCCGTTGGAACAGAAAGAAGACTATGTATTGGAAGGAGATATCCCGGATGCGGTGAATGTTCCCAAAGGCTGCCGGTTTGCAAACCGCTGTCCGAGGTGTAAGGATGGATTGTGTAATGAGCTTAGCCCGGAGCTACGGGAAGTGGCGGAAGGTCACTTCGTAGCCTGTCACAATCCGTTAGAGTCATAAGTATAGAAACGGTAACAAAGGTGTTGCTTATAGAAGATATAGCAACGCCTTAAATTTATATTATGAACCTGGTTTCATAAAAAGAGTATGAGGAGGTCATGCATATGAAGAGACATTTAAAAAGATGGATTTGCGTAGCGTTATCATGTGTTATGGTTGCCATACTGGCGACCGGCTGTGGATCGGGAAGCGCAGGAGGTGCAAAAACGACACTGAATTTTGCATTAGCCAGTGATATATCTTCTTTGGATCCGATCCATAATTATGAGGTATCTTCTTTCTGTGTAGTGAATAATATAGCAGAGAGCCTTTTAACTTTTGACAGTGACGGTGTGACATTGAAGCCTTGCCTTGCATCTTCATGGGAAGAAGTTGACAGCACCACCTATACATATCAGATTCGGGATGATGTCTGCTTTTCAGATGGCACGCCGATGACTATGGACGATGTATTGTTTTCCCTTCAGAGAACAATGAATCCCGAGTCTTCTGCAGATATGGCATGGCTGTTTGATGATGTAGAAAGCATTGAACAGACCGGAGACTGGGAATTGACAGTAAAGCTGGCGAATGCCAATCCGTTGTGGAAATACTATGCAGCTACCAGTGCCTGCCAGATCATAAGTAAGTCTTATTGCGAAGAAAAAGGCGATGCATATGGTACGGCAGAAGGTAATATTCTGGCAACCGGTCCATATGTATGTGACAGTTGGACCATGGATAGTGAAATCGTGTTAAAGAAAAACGAGAACTACTGGGACAAGAGTGCCGATATTGATATCGATACGATTCATTATTATATTATTTCAGATGAAGCAGCCTGTACACTGGCAATGAAGTCGGGACAGGTAGACATTATCGTCAGTCCGTCTGTAGATATGCTGAGTAATCTGGAAGAAATACCGGGTGTAGAAATTCTGCAGGCAGATTCACTCTATGATGACGATGTTGCATTTAACTGTATGAAGGCACCATTCGATGATGAGAACTTCAGGAAAGCCTGTGCATATGCGATTGATGCAGTAAGTATCCGGGAAAGTGTATACGGCGAATATGCAGAAGATGCAACCGGACTTCCGTTTGGTAAAGCAATGTATACGGTTGCAGAAGATGTGTGGAATGAAGCGGAAGGAGAAATGGAAAGCTATGCCTATGACCTTGACAAGGCAAAGGAATATCTGGCGAAGTCGGCTTATCCGGATGGAACGGATGTAACACTCATGTATTATACCAAGAATGCAAATAAGAATGAAGCGCTCGCTATTCAGGCAAATCTTGCTGAGATTGGAGTAAACGTTACTCTTGATGAAGTATCGCCCGGAGATTACTGGTCTTATGTATATGGAACGATTACAGATGATAATGATATCAGAGACTATGAAATGATGGTTGGTTTCTGGATCCCGGATGCGGTGGATCCGTCAGGATTTGCAAATATTATGTATAATTCAAACTGTATCGGAAGAGGTGGATGTAATACTGCTGCATACTCTAACCCGGATGTAGATCAGCTGATCCTGGAAGCGAATTCCAGTACAGATAATACAGAACGGAGTACGATACTGGCGGAAGCTATTAAAACAGCAACGGATGCTTGCCCATATAAAAACCTCTTTTATCGTAAGCAGGTAACAGCAGTGAATACGGATAAGTTGGACGTAGATTATAACGTTATGTGGCAGTATAATCTGCTTGTAAAGGATTTTAAGGTTAAAACGGCAGAATAGATAACGGTCTATATAGATAATAATTGACAACGGAAACCGGGGAAACTGAAGATGCCTGCTTAGCATTGACAGAAGTCCCGGTTTCCGTTATACTATAAAAACAGTGCGTTTATCGCATTTTAATATGTTTTCAAATTTCTGTGCAGCCGGGGAGTTAGCGGTGCCCTATACCTGCAATCCGCTATAGCAGGGGTGATGGACTGGTTCGGGTCGCTTTTTCATAAAGCTGCCCTTCGTAAGTGGCGTTGAAGTCTGGGTCTTGCGCAATGGATGCCCACGAACCGTGTCAGGTCGGGAACGGAGCAGCACTAAGAGGGATTTTCCATGTGCCGCGAGGGTGCCTGGGCTGAGTTAACTGCGGAGGTAACGTTTATGAGAATCTTCACAACCCAGTCCGCACAGATTTCTATATTATATTGATAATTTTTCTTTGCTGTTTGTATCATAAAATCACAAAAAAAATAAAAAAATAGATAGCAATTTTTCAGTAAAGATGTTACCATAGTCTACAAGGGTTTATGTTATTATGGAAAGCAGGAGGAGAAGCCTGCTTTGTCGAGGTTGTAGTAAGGAGTATTTGGAATTCATGGACTACCAGAAGGTAATTGAATTTGTAAAAGAACAGACAAGTCAAAATGGAAGACCGGCGAATTATCCGTTTCGCAGCCGTTATGAGCATATCATGCGGGTATATCGATGGGCGATCAAGATACAGGCCAAAGAAGGCGGAAATCTGGAGGTTATTGCACTGGCATCCTTGCTGCATGATGTCGGCTGGGAGATAGACGGCAGACCGCACGAAGAGGTAAGTGCAGAGCTGGCAGTGGAGTTTCTGGTGAACGAGGGTTATGATGATGCACTGGTCGGCAGAGTCGGTGATATTATCTTAAGACATGAGAATCAGGATACGAAGGAGGATCTGTCTCTGGAGTGTCGGATCGTTATGGATGCAGATCTGCTGGATGAAGTAGGTGCCATGAGTGTGCTTTGGGATGCGATGGCGACGGCAGGTGAGGATGAGCCGACATATAAGAAGGCATATTACCGGATCAAGAATTATTACCGGATTAATCAGCCGAAGATTCGCAGATGTAAGACGGCGACCGGGCGTCAGGAGTATAAGAAGCGAATGAAATGCATAGAAGAATATTTGAACCAGTTAGAACGGGAATTATTTTAGTGCCGGACGCGGTGTATGGAGATTGTACATTGCTTCCGGCATCTTTACATCCGGAATGGCATAAGGTATAATCTATTAAATATCAGAAGTTGATTCAGATGAATAAGATAAAGATAGGAATATAAATCAGGAATTAGAGGAAAGAAGGATTTCAGAAATGAATAAGAAGACCATAGCAGTGCTTTTCGGAGGCCAGTCATCAGAGCATGAGGTATCATGCGTATCAGTCAGAACGATTCTTCAGGCAATTGACCGTGAAGAGTACAAGGTGGAGATCATCGGTATTACAAAGGAAGGACACTGGCTGGCAGTTGATTCTGTAGAGAAGATTGCAGATGGCACCTGGAGAAACGGAACAACAACCGCAGTGATCTCTCCGGATGCAACCAGAAAAGAGATTATTTACAATGGTCCGGATGGATACAGAGCAGTTGCGGTAGATGTGATCTTCCCGGTATTGCATGGACTCTATGGAGAAGACGGAACGATCCAGGGACTGTTTGAGCTGGCAAAGATCCCTTATGTAGGCTGCGGTGTGATCGCATCTGCCCTGGGTATGGATAAATTATATGCAAAGATTGTGGTAGATACACTGGGAATCGCACAGGCTTCCTATGTGCCGATACGTAAGACAGAGCTTGCAGATATGGATGCAGCGGTTGCAAAGGTGGAAGAAAGACTCAGCTATCCGGTATTTGTAAAGCCTTCCAATGCCGGTTCTTCGAAGGGGATTTCCAAGGCACATAGTAAGGATGAGTTAAAGACGGCATTGCTGGAGGCAGCCAAGCATGATGCTAAGATCTTAGTAGAAGAAACGATTATCGGAAGAGAGCTGGAGTGCAGCGTACTGGGTAATACAGAGGTAGAGGCATCCGGCGTAGGCGAGATTCTGGCAGCTGCAGAGTTTTATGATTATGATGCGAAGTATAACGATGCGGAATCGAAGACCGTGATCTCACCGGAGCTCCCGGAGGGCAAAGAGGATGAGATCCGTCAGGCAGCAGTTCGTATTTTCAAGGCATTGGACGGTATGGGATTGGCGAGAGTGGACTTCTTCTTAGAGAAGGATACGAACCGTGTGATTTTTAATGAGATCAATACCTTGCCTGGATTTACCGGCATCAGTATGTATCCGATGCTGTGGCAGGCGAAGGGACTGGAGATCCGGTCGCTGGTCAGCAAGCTGATCGAGCTGGCATATGAGAGAAGAAAGTAGGCACATGAGATGGATGTAGAAGCACCAATCGGAGTATTTGATTCCGGCGTAGGCGGATTAACTGTAGTAAAAGAGATCATGCGACAGCTGCCGGGAGAGAATCTGGTATATTTCGGAGATACGGCACGGGTTCCGTATGGCTCCAAGTCAAAGAAAACCGTCCTGAAGTATTCGAGACAGATCGTTCATTTTCTGCAGTCTAAGGGCGTGAAGGCAATCGTAATTGCCTGTAATACCGCAAGTGCACTGGCGTTAGACGAGATCCGTCAGGAGATAGAGATCCCGGTGATCGGTGTGGTAGAACCGGGAGCAAAGATGGCGGCAGAGAGTACGAAGACCAATAATATCGGTATTATCGGAACGGAGAGTACGATCAAGAGTGGAATTTATTCCAAATATCTCCGGGCGTTGAATCCGGATATCACAGTTGTAGCCAAGGCGTGTCCGTTGTTTGTACCTTTAGTTGAGGAAGGACTGCTGGAGGATCGGATCACGGATGATATGATCGGAAGGTATCTGCATGAGCTGAAGGAGTATGGAATTGATTCGCTGATCCTTGGCTGTACCCATTACCCTCTGATCCGAAATGCAATCGGAAGATATATGGGATCGGGCGTGAATCTGGTGAATCCGGCCTATGAGACAGCAAAGAGTCTGAAGGTATTATTATCTGAACAGGGAATGTTAAATAAGTCCGGCAATATGGCAGCCTATGAGTTTTTTGTCAGCGATGGAGTAGATAAATTCGCTGCATTTGCAGATCAGGTGCTGCCATATCATGTAGAGCGGGCAAGTGTTGTAGATATTGAGAGTTATTAGACAGCGGGTGTTAGAATGACAAAGCAGGTTTTGCTGAATCTGACGGGAAGTCAGTTGATTGAAAATGAAGAAGACAGTACAGAGCTGGTGACGGTTGCCAGATATTACAAGAGGAACGGTAAGCATTATGTTCTATATGAGGAGATGCCGGAGGGGGAGGACTCTTTGATAAAGAACACATTAAAGTTTAATCAGGATTCCTTTGAAATGATGAAAAAGGGTGCTGTGAATGCGCAGATGATCTTTGATCCGCAGAGAAACTTTACGACTTATTATTCAACTCCGGCAGGGCCGATGAGTATGAACATTAATACCATGGAATACCGGCTGCTGGAGGAGGAACATTATATCGAGGTGCTGATCCGTTATGAGCTGGAGATTCATAATACCTATGTGACAGAGAATGAGATTCGGATTCAGATAGCACCGCAGTAGAAAGGGGATACGCGATGCTGGAGTATGATTACGAGAAGATGTATGATTCCTATCTGGGAATCGATACAAAGGATGCAGGCTGGGAAGAGGAGGGGATTCCATCGGAATGCAACCGATATGAAGCAACGCCCTATGATGTGCTGAGCGTGGTCTGTGAGCAGCTTCATATCAAGCAGACAGATTGTCTGGTAGATTTTGGGTGCGGAAAAGGGAGAATTCTTTATTTCTTTAATAACTATTTTCTATGCAGAGTCAAGGGCATTGAGCAGGATGCCGGGTTATATCAGCAGTTGGAAGATAATAAAGCGTATTATGATGTCCGTTTTAAGGAACGTGGCTCCTTGGTTGAACTATATCAGATGCGGGCAGAGCATTATCCGATCGCCAGAGAGGATAACATTTTTTATTTCTTTAATCCATGCTCACCGGAGCATTTTGAGGAAATTCTGGAGAATATTGTCCGGTCCATTGAAGAGAATTTCCGGGTAGTGAATCTGATACTCTATTATGCGGCAGATGATTATCTGCAGATTATCCGTGATATGGGATGGAAACAGAAACGGCTGATTAAGCTGCCGAATTATGCCGAAGATACGGATGAAAAGATGTACATATTTCAGAACCCATTATAAAAAAGTGCTTCAGGTTCCGGCTGGAATCTGAAGCACTTTTATGGCTTTCTCTATTTCATAATCTTCTTGGCAGCTTCCTTCTGGGCTTTTTCACGGGCCTTTGCTTCTTTCTCTGCTTTTTTTGTCTTTTCATCATTTGCCATAATCTGTTGATATTCGGTCTGTTTCTTACGAAGCTTTGCACCGAAGGACTTCTTTTTGCCCTCTTCTACAGGTGCAACCTTGCCGCGGACACTCTTAACCTGAACGATATAGATTCCGCTGACCATAGCCTTTATCTCACCTTTGGTTGGGAGATTATCGAAAATAGCATCATCGGCGATCAGAGTCATGATCTGTGGACCAATCTTGGCTTTTACGATTGGGAGCTTGGAATTCTGATAACGCTTTGGAGTCTGCTCCATTACTACCTTAGGAAGCTTGGCATCCTTCATTTTCATAAACTTCTTGTCAATGATCAGCATGGAAACCGGCTGTGCAGCAGCCATCATCTGTTCCTTCTGAGCCATCTGTTTTTTCTGCATCTTGTTACCGAAGATATACAGAGCAATCAGACCGGCGACCAGTACGACTAATACGATTAAAGCAATAATCCATGGACTCATACGATTCCTCCTTTTCTAAATTCATTTTTTGATTCATTATTTGTTCTGTGTATAAAGTGTTTCTACAAACTTCTGAGTGTAGGCACCCAGATGCTTTTTATCCTCATCGCCCAAAGCAGCCATTTCAATCGGTGCACCATAGGCAATGGTAACAGTTCCCTTTGTCAGCTTTAGCCCGGCGTTGTTCTCCAGGCAATCATCGGTGCCGATGATCGCAACCGGAACAACCGGGACCTTAGCCTTGGTTGCAAGCTTCAGGCTGCCATCCTTGAAGGCTGCCATTTCTTCACTGTGACCACGGGTGCCTTCCGGACAGATGGTCATGCAACAGCCGGATTTAATATGGTCAACACCTTCACTGATACTCTTGACTGCAGACTTGATGCTGGACCGGTCAATAAATACACAGCCGATATCCTGCATCCAGAAGCCGAGAAGTGGAATCTTCTTAAGCTCTGTCTTAGCGACAAATCCGACCGGAACATTCGCAGTGGACTGTAGCAGGAGAATATCCAGATAGCTTCGGTGGTTGCTGACAAATACAACCGGAGTATCCGTTGGGATCTGTTCTGCACCGGTTACATTCCGTTTAATACCGCCGATTGCAAATACAACCCGGAATGCCCAGCGGATGACCTTATGAGATATCCGGTACTTCGTCATTGGTTTCTTCCGGCCAATCAGCCAGAGAACGAAATGAAGTGGCATAGATAAAATCAAAAACAGAGCAACAAATATAAGACAGATAATTGTTCTGAAATTGGTCTTCATGAATTCCTCCTAACGACCGTATAACTTAGCGGTCTCATATAAACGTTCCTCTAACTGGCGGCTCATATCACTTTCCGTAAAGCGCCAGCTCCAGTTGCCTTGTGCAACACCAGGGGTATTCAGACGTGCCCAGGAATCCAGACAGAGGACATCCTGCATCGGAACGATTGCCATATTAGCTACAGATGAGAAGCAGGCACGGATCATAACCCAGCAGATGTCACTGGCATCTGTGCTGAAATAGCGGCGGAGCTTGTCACGGGATGCTTCAAATGCTTTCTGATACCAGCCAAGGGTAGTATCATTATCATGGGTACCGGTATAGCAGACGCAGTTTCTTGTGAAGTTGTGAGGAAGAAAATCATTCTCCTCCGGATTTTCAAAAGCGAACTGCAGGATCTTCATACCCGGCAGGCTGAACTTATCACGAAGTTCAACAACGGAATGATCGATCTCACCCAGATCCTCTGCGATGATCGGCAGATTGTAGCCCAAGGTAGCCTCCAGTGTGGTAAAGAAGTTTACGCCCGGAGCCTCTTCCCATTTACCGTTTACGGCAGTGTCATCGCCATAAGGTACGGCCCAGTATTTATCAAAACCGCGAAAATGATCGATCCGCAGGAAATCAGTCAGAGTCAGCTGGTAGCGGATACGATCGATCCACCACTGATAACCGGTCTTGGTGTGATTCTTCCAGTTATATAACGGATTACCCCATAACTGTCCGGTAGCACTGAAATAGTCAGGCGGTACACCGGCAACCACGGTCGGATAGCCCTTGGAGTCTAGCTTGAAAAGGCTTGGATTCCGCCATACATCCACACTGTCCCATGCAACGAAGATCGGAATATCACCAACGATCTTGATGCCCTTTTCATTCGCATAGTTCTTAAGTAATGACCAATCGTGATAGAACAGGAACTGAATAAAATTATAGTAGCCCATTTCATGATCCAGTTTCTCAATCCAGGAAGCGCGCTGCTTGGCGGTCGGCTTCTTTAAGGAGTCTTCCCACAGATACCATGGGGCGCCCTCATGGTAATCCTTGCCTGCCATGAATAAAGCGTAGTCCTCTAGCCAGAAGGTATGTTCACAGAAATCCTGATAAGCCTGCATCAGTTCCGGATTTCCCGTAAAATCATCCGAAACGGAATCATCCAGAAAACGGTCATAAGCCAGATGCAGTAAAGAGGTTTTGAATGAGATCAAAGTACCATAATCGATCTGCACCGGATTCCATGCCGGCATATTTGTAAAGTCGCTGTCATATAGCAGTTTTACACGTTTTAAGAAGTCAATGCTGATAATTAACGGCTGCCCGGCAAAGGATGAAAAAGGCTGGTATGGAGAATCGCCAAATCCCGTATGTCCAAGTGGAAGAACCTGCCACAGATTCAATCCGGATTTTTCAAGAAAGTCGATAAAATGGTAAGCACCGTTCCCTAAATCACCAATGCCGTAAGGGCTTGGGAATGAGGTCGGATGCACCAGAATACCGGCATATTTTTCGATCGGCGTTTCTGCACCGGTTATATTTGTCATTGGATGCTCCTCCTTTAATATTGTCACAACCCATTTATTATATCTAATAATAAAGAAAAAAACAATAATTTCAGAAAAGAAGTTATTGGCAGAAAAAGAAGGAAAAAAGAAGTGCAGAAAAAAACTAAAAATTCATCGTTTCTATTGACAATATAAGGGATTATTTGTATATTGAATTTGTAGAATTATCCCATGAGGGAGTAAAAGAGAAAAGGAGGAGAGACAATGAACGGAAAAACAGCGAGAATTCTTAGTTATATTACATGGATTGGCTGGATTATTGCATTGGTTTCTGGTGATAAGGATAGCGATGAAGGATTAAAACAGCATTTAAATCAGGCTTTGATCTGCAATATCCTGGCAATCATTCCGATCGGTATTACACAGATTGCAGCCAGCATCTTTGCTATCTGGGGTCTGATTAAGGCAATTCAGGAAGATGACGAGCCATTACCATTGATCGGTGGATTAAAGCTTATTAAGTAATTAATTGATCCGGGATAAAGATTAAATGAAAGGAGTTGTCGCATTAAGCAATTAGTGTGCAGCTCCTTTTCTTAGTCTGTGTGAGTCGTATGAATGCAACAGACGTTTGGTGGGAGAGCTGCGAAACATGGAAATTACGGATACGGAGAAGGGAAAAGAGCATAGAGGGATACGCATGGAAATAATAAAGATTCAGAAGGGGCAGACGGTTGCCCGCAAAAATGAAAAAGTGAAGTATTGGTATCTGGTGCAGGAAGGAACCGTTCTGCAGAAGTTTGAGTTTTCGGAGGTTCCGCTTCGGAAGAATTCTATCATCGGAATCGGAGAACGGGATATCTCTTTATGTGAGTATGTGGCAGGCGAAGATGTCGTACTGGCACAGTTTCTGTGCGAGAATACAGAGGAATTAAAGCAGATCCTGACCGGGCAGGAACGGATTCGGAATATATTCCTGCGGGCGGCAATGGAGCAGAGAAACGCATTGCTGACCTTATATTCGGACTTAAGTAATCGGAGCCGGCAGTTTCATATGTTTGTGGAGACTGTTTATAATGATTACAAGAATTTATGTGGAAAATACAGGATTGAGGAGCAGTTATTCCCGAAAATAGAGCATTTCAATCCTTTGATCATGCAGCACAAGGCAGATGAATGGGAAGTGAATAATTCTGCCAGCGTTATGAAATATATAGAAGAATACCTGCACCTGATGGAGAAGGACGAGAACCTGACGATCGGTGCCATTAAAGAGGCCGCAGCACAGATGCAGCGGTTTATGCTGGGTATTCTGGAGATGGAGTCCTACCTGAGCTATAATCGGGGGATTCTGATCGGAGAGGAACAGACCGATCTGTTCCGGCTTTATTTTGACCTGTCAATTGCAATGTATGAGAAAAAGTATAAGGTCGATGTGATTTCAGAGAAGATCCAGCTGATTGCGAAGCTGGCAGAACGTCTGAACATTTATAATCCGAGAATGATCAGCCGGAAGCTGCGGGAGTTTCAGGAATATGATTATGCCGGTGGCACGGCTGCCGGAAATATGGTGGCACAGAAGGAGCAGGACATCACGACGGAGGACTGTCTGAATCATATTCTGGAATTTGCCGGATATGATGACGCAACAGCGGAACAGATTACAGGTATGGTAACTGCATACCGGGAGCTGGCAGATCCGCAGTCCACAGAGAATGAAGTGCGGGCATTACGAAAGCAGATTACAACAGTATATTATGATATGTATGAACGGGCATTTTTACGTGCCATGAAGGATGAGAACCGGTTGACACCGGTGCTTAAGATGTTCCTGAATTTCGGATTTGTGGATACCGGACTGACAGGGGAGGAGTATGCCAAGGAGTTATATGAATTCTGTGCACATCTGGACATCTGTCACTCGGAACGGATTTTTACGATATATGAGTGGCTGAAGTGTGTTTACAGGGGTGAGAAGGAGCCTTCCAAGAATGAGTTTGATCTGAACTTTGAGGCATATCTGGTAGAGCAGAATAAGAACGGCAAGCTGACACCTGCTCAGGTGAAGGAGTATTACCAGAACCCGGAGAAGCGGGTGGAATTTGAGATCCGGAATATGTTTGCATCTGTCAACAAGCTGACTTATGGCAAGATATCGACCTTCTGTCCGTTGCTGCGCAAGGATGATCTGTTGAATTCTCTGGAGCGGATGCTGGTGACAGCGGAGAAATTAGAGCAGGCATTGAATGAAATCCGGAAAATTGATTATTCTGTATTTTATCAGGAGGTATCGTTCTCGGATCCGGAAAAGGGCATTAATAACGAGCGAATCATGAAAGAGATCCTTCCGGATATGATCCTGATGCCGAATGCCGGAACCAGAGTGATGATGTGGCAGGAGACCTCCGGACGAAAGAGCAGTACACCGGGACGGTTTATGTTCCCGATTTTTACAGCGGTAGAGCTGGATGAGCTGATGTTAGAAGCAGTAGGGCAGTATCGCTGGGAGATGTGCCGCCGGTTAGAGGGTGTGCACTGGAATGATATCCGGGAGAAGTCATTGACCGCAGAATACTGTACGTATCTGCAGTTTTACCGGAAGAATCATGATCTGTCGGCAGATGCGAAGGAGAAGGTAAAGAGTGCACTGGTTCGGGCGAAGAATAATTACCGGGAGGTATTTGTAAGAGATTATGTAAACTGGGTGAAGTTTGAATCCAAGGGCAGTTTCCGATTAAATAAGGTCGTACGGGACATTCTGGTGCATTATTGTCCGTTTGCAAAAGCAATCCGGAACGATCTGCGGAGCAATCCGTTGTATCAGGTATCTATTACCCGGTTCGAGACGGAGACTGCAAAGAAGCTGCAACGATTTGGGGCAGTGTATAATAAGTATATGAAGGCAGGCGGTGAGATCACACCGGAGCTGAAAGAGAATCTGATTTATTATCAGATGTAAGAGAAAAGGCAAAGGAGCAGATTTATGAAGCAGGGAATTCTTTTTGATTTGGATGGAACCTTGTGGGATTCCAGCAGACAGGTTGTGGAGTCCTGGAATGTGATATTAGAGCAACAGCCGGATGTAAAACGGCGGGTGACAATGGAGGACATGCAGGGCTTTATGGGACTTCCGATGGACGAGATCGGCAGACGGTGCTTTCAGGGAGAAGGACTGTCAGAGGAACGGATCCGCGAGGTCATGAGGGCCTGTGAGGAATATGAGAATGAGTACCTGCGGCAGCGGGGTGGTATATTGTTCCCCCATCTGAAAGAGGTACTGGAGCAGCTTTCAAAGGATTATTTCCTGGCAATTGTCAGCAACTGTCAGGTAGGATATATAGAAGCATTTCTGGAGTATCATCAGCTCGGAGACTATTTCTCGGATACGGAGAATTTCGGCAGGACCGGATTACAGAAGGGGGATAATATCCGTCTGGTCTGTGACCGGAATCAGCTGGATCGTGCGGTATATCTGGGAGATATTCAGGGAGACTATGATTCGGCATGTAAGGCGGGAATTCCGTTTATTATGGCCGGATATGGTTTCGGACAGGTGGATGCCGAGGTGCCGGTGATTCAGAGCTTACAGAAATTACCGGAAGCAGCAGTGAAGATTTTAGGCGCAGCACAGTAAGGCCAGACAGTGAAGATATGCAGTGTGGATAAAAGGCTGACTGCAGGAGAAAGATAAGGAGAGGTATCATGAGCAAAAATAAATCGGCCGTAAAGGTTACAACACGGGTAAATCCCCGACAGGGAGGAGCTGCAGAGGAATTAAAAAGAGTGGAGAAGCAGGCGTTTATATCCTGTATCGTCGGAATTTCCGGCGTGCCACTGGCATTTATCGGCTTCGGAATGATTCCCGGCATTATCGGACTGGTGCTTGGGATTAAGGCAGTGCGTCCGAACGGAAAACGACCGGTAGGTGCGATTGCCGCAATTGTCGCAGGTATCCTGAGCATTATTATCGGAATACCGGGCTGGCTGATCTTCTACGGAGGAGTGATCAATCCGCATTCAGAATTCATCCAGAATCTGGTGAATTCCATTGTGGGCAGCCAGAATTTGATTTTATAACAGGTGGGGAGAAAACAATGACAGTATATGAGCATGAGGCACAGTATTATGAGACAGATCAGATGGGAATTATCCATCATTCCAACTATCTGCGGTGGTTTGAGTCCGCACGGATCCAGTTTCTGAAGGAAATCGGAATCGACTACCGGAAGTGTGAGGAAATGGGAATCATCAGTCCGGTTATGGAAGTGACCTGCACGTATAAGTCTATGGTACACTTTGAGGATGTGGTCGAGGTGTATACCAGATTTGAAGGATATACCGGTGTGAAGTTCTATGTGACGTATGAGGTAAGGGATAAGGCGACCGGTGAGCTCCGGACGACCGGAAGAAGTAAGCACTGCTTTACAAATAAGGCGGGACAGCCGATTTCACTGAAACGGGTAAATCCGGAATTGCATGAACGATTGCTCGCAGCGATGGAAGAACAGGACGTGCGTAATAGCTAAAAACTATTACGCACGATTTTTTTTATATATTACCAGTGAAACGGCAACCGGTGTTATACTGCAAGACAAGTCATAAGTACAGAATATCAAACGACAAATGATAACGAGAGGAGCAGATGGCACATGGAACGGAAAACATACACAGAGCATTTATTCAGAATCGGAAAAAAATATAAACGGGTGACACCGGAGGGGCCGGAAGAGTATCGCCGGGTGGCAGAGAAGGTTTATAACAGTCTGAAAAATATAGAGTTTCAGCTGGAGGATGGCCTTTATTTCGATGCCAGCATCGGGGATCAGTATTTAAGAAATGTACGACCACAGCTGGCGAAGTATGAGCCGGGAAAGCGGCCGGTAGAGCTGCTGGATCTGAGCCTGTACGGCGGGAATGCCGGTATTGTATATTATCTTCTCTCCCTGTATCAGGTAACAGGTGAGAAGGAGGTGCTGGAGATCGCAAAGGAGGCACTGGCACTGATTTGTAAGGATTTTCGGTCAATTTTCACCTATCAGCATATCAGTGTGCCGGATGCAAAGAACGGATTTTATTTCGGAATCGGCGGTGTGGGCTCTGTCATTATGATCGCGGATGATGTGATCGGAGATCCTCTGTATCGTAAGACAATTGAGGAGATCGTGGATTATCTGGATCAGACGAAGGTTGAGACAGAGCAGGGAATCTACTGGGGACATCAGACCGGTCTGATCGGCGATCCGGGAGTGATCCTGTTTCTGCTGGAGGCGGCAGAGAAATATCAGCTTGAAAAGGCGAAGGAGCTGGCACTCCGTGGCGGTGATTATATTGAGACCTATCGGGAGGAGACTTCATATGGTATCAAATGTGACACGAAGCCGTTATACGGCAGTGACTGTCCGAACTATGTATATGGCCCGTCCGGAACCGGATTTGTACTGACCAGACTGTATGAGGTCAGTGGAGAAGAGAAATATCTGGCATTGGCGAAAGAGCTGGCAGAGTATCTGATGAATCTTGCGGTTCAGACCGGTGACGGAAAGCTGATTCCGTATATCCTTGGAGAAGAGGAGACGATCTTTTATGTAAATGCTTGCCATGGACCGGCAGGAACCGGACGGTTCTTCTATACACTTTATCGGGCAACGGGCGAGGCCGTATACCATGATTTTTCAATTGAACTTTGCAAGGGTGTACTTGCGACCGGGGCACCGACCGTGCAGGGCAAGACATTATGGAATAATGTAACCTACTGCTGTGGTGCGGCAGGGTTACTGCACTATTTTATCTCGTTATATATAACGGAGCAGGATGCACAATATCTGGAGCTGGCCAAGACCTGTGGTGAAATAATCCTCGGCGAGAAGGAAGAGGATGAGCAGGAAGTATTCTGGCCAACGGCATTCGCACGGATCGATCCGCAGACGGTAGATGTGAAATACAGCTTTTACGATGGCAGTACCGGAATTGCAACCAGCCTGTTAGAGCTTTACCTCCTGTTGACCGGTCAGTACCGGATTCACAGATTGGCAGATGATCCGTTCCAGGAAAGCCGGTAGCTCTTCCGGAAAGTCGGTAGTTCCTCCGGGGAGAAGGTAGTGTTTCCGGGGAGCCGGAAGGAATTGAAAATCGGGATGAGGCTGGCTATAGCCAGGGGCTATATCCAGTAACACCTAAAACGTATAACCTATGGAATTGACAAAACGGGTAAGTTGGATTATGATACTGCACATAAAACATATAATTCCTATTAAAATAATATGAAATGACGTAAACCGGCAAATAACATACTGCCGGATAGTGACAGGAAAGAACAGAAAGAATACATATACGAAAGAGAACAGGATAAGAGAAAGGGTGGAATACGGAATGGTTTCAATCAATACACCGGAAATATATATCAACGAACCAGGAGCAATTTATAAGGTAGCGGATTATACAGAGCTGGCAATTGGCGAAGGAAGAAAGAAAGCCTATATCATCTGGACAAAGACGCCGAGGTCTCTTGTAAAGGAAGCCTTGGATGAAGATCTTGGACAGAAGGGAATTGCTTATGAGGAGCAGCTCTTTGAAGGATTCCCGACGGACGCAAAGGCACGCAGCTATGCGGAAGAGGCAAAGGCAGTTGGTGCCGGGGTGATTCTGGGGGTCGGCGGCGGCCGGGTTATGGATGTGACAAAGGCAGCCGGTACCTATTCCGGGCTTCCGGTGATCACAGTGCCGACGGTAGCAGCTACCTGTGCTGCATGGGCAGCCGTATCCATCATTTATACCGATCAGGGCGATTTCGATAAGTTCCTGTTTAATCCGAAATCAGCGAAATATATTGTGGCAGATACCGACATCATTGCAAAGGCTCCGGTCCGGTACTTAAAGGCCGGTATTGTAGATACATTTGCAAAATGGTATGAGCCGGTCTACAGAGAGACACCATCCTTTACCATGCAGATATCGACGCATACTGCGAAGCTTGCCTTTGATTTCCTCAGAACAAAAGGCCCGCAGGTAGTAGCACAGGCAGAAGACGGTATCGTAAATGAAGACACGATCGCAGCTGTGGATGCCATCATCTATCTGGCAGGAAATATCGGAAGCTTTGTCGGAAAGGAAGCATTCTCCGGACTGGCACATCCGTTTTATCATTCTTCCCGGAGATACCATTCCACCTATATCCGGCTGCATGGAGAAATCGTAGCATTTGCATTGGTGGTACAGGGAATTTATGAGGAACGCTCGAAGGAAGAAATCACAGAGCGGATTCAGATTCTCCGGAAATTCGATAATACTTATACATTGGAAGAGTTAGGACTTCCGGAAGAGGAACAGCTGATTACGATCGCAGAGCGAATGCAGTCCGAGTTTGAAGGAAAACAGGTAACAGATGAAGAGACTGCAAAGCTGGTCGCAGCCATGAAGGAAACCGACCGGCGGATAAAGGAGATGCGTAAGGCATGAGTGTTAAAGAAAAAGAAGCATTAAAGGAAATTGCATTATATAAAGCAGCAGCAACGATCGAATCGGTAGTGAAGCAGTACGGATATTCACCGGAGGAAATCATTAAGCTGGAAGGAAATGAAAACCGGATGGGCTGTTCTCCGAAGGTAGCAGAAGCGGTTGCAAAGGAGGCACAGAGCTTCTCCTTCTATCCGGATCTGAATGTGACGCAGCTGAGAAAGAAGCTGGCAGACCGGCTGAAGATCGCGGGGGATAACCTGATCTTCGGAAACGGATCCTTTGAACTGCTGTCGATCATCGGTGACAGTTATATCGAGGAAGGCGAGGAGGCAATCATTCCGGTTCCATCCTTTAACTGGTATACCAATGTGACACTGATCAATGGCGGAAAGCCGGTATATGTCAATGTGGAAGAGAATTTCACAATCCATCCGGATAAGATTCTGAATGCTATTACGGAACGGACCAAGGTGATCTTCCTCTGTAATCCGAACAACCCGACCGGATTGCTGATGAAGAAGGAGCATCTGGAACGACTGATCCGGGAGATTCCGGAACGAATCTTATTTGTTATAGATGAAGCGTATCTGGACTTCGCAGAAGGTGATTATCTGGATACGGTAGCGCTTGCAACGCAGAAGGAAAACCTGATCTTACTACGGACCTTTTCGAAGAGCTACGGACTGGCAGGCTTACGAATCGGATACGGAATCGCAACTCAGGCGGTGATAGATACTTTGTCCAAGGTCAGGATCCCGTTAAATGTCAGCTCTGTCGCACAGGCGGCTGCGGTTGCTGCAGTAGAGGATGATGCGTACTTAAACCAAGTACTGGAGAACAACCGTAAGAGTATGGAACTGTATTATGAGACATTCCGGGAGCTGGGATTTGATTATCTGGAAAGCAGTACGAATTTCGTATTCGTGCATACCGGTATAGATGCCGCATGGCTGCAGCAGGAGTTCCTGAAGCATGCGATTATGATCCGAAGCGGTCTGGATTATGGATATCGGGAGTGGATCCGGATTTCCATGGGAACCTACGAGGAGAATCAGAAGGTCGTTCAGGTCTTGAAGGAAATCGTGAAGAAGGCAAAGGAGAAGTAGAATGGCAGAAGAAAAGATATGTATGTTAAAGGCAGAAGATATTAAAAAGTCCTTTGGCAGCAACCACATTCTGAAGGGCGTGAATCTGGAGGTTGACAAGGGCGATGTAGTCGTAATCCTGGGACCGAGCGGAGCAGGTAAAACGACCTTCCTGCGATGTTTGAACTTCCTGGAAAAGCCCAATTCCGGCAAGATCACGATTGATGACCTGACCGTGGATGCACATAACGTAAACAAGAAAGACATCGTAAAGCTTCGCAGAAAAACAGCGATGGTATTTCAGCAATATAACCTGTTTAAGAACAAGACGGCACTGCAGAATGTGACGGAAGGTCTGATTCAGGTACAGAAGAAACCGAAGGCTGAGGCAGAAAAGATCGCCAAGGAATATCTGGACCGGGTAGGACTGTCAAAGAAATATGACGCATATCCGGCGAATCTTTCCGGCGGACAGCAGCAGAGAGTCGGAATTGCCAGAGCACTGGCATTACGACCGGACGTAATCTTATTTGATGAGCCGACATCCGCACTGGATCCGGAGCTGGTAGGAGAAGTCCTTTCGGTTATGCGGGCGATTGCCAAAGAAGGGATCACCATGGTGGTTGTTACACATGAGATACAGTTCGCGATGGATATCGCAACGAAGGTAGTTGTCATGGATGAAGGAAAAGTCATAGAGCAGGGCAGTGCAAAGGATATCTTCCGGAATGCAAAGGAAGAGCGGACACGCCAGTTTTTACAGAAGATAATTCCTGAATATTCATATATTATTTAATAAGAAGAAGGAGAGAACAGACATGAGAAGAGAAGCAGGTAAATTTATTAAGAGATTAGGCGCCATATCATTGGCAGGTATTTTAGGAGTATCCGTTCTTGCAGGTTGTGGAGCACAGACAGATAACGGTGCAGCAGATGCAGATGGAGTAAAGAAGGTGGTAGTCGGTACTACCGGATTATATGCACTGCAGTCCTTCATTAATGATGGAGGAGAGCTGGATGGCGCAGAGATCGCAGTCTGCAAGGCAATCGATGAGAAGCTGCCACAGTATGAGTTTGAATACAGCACGATGGAATTCGCAGCAATCCTGCCGGCCGTAGATGCCGGTAAGGTACAGATTGCATGCTCTAACTTAAGAAGAACCGAGGACAGAGATGCTAATTATATTCACTCCAAGGAAGCATACATCACATCTCCATATTACATTATTGTGTTAGACGGTAACTCAGATATTAACGGAATTGATGACCTGAACGGTAAGAAGCTGGGTATTAACGAAGGCTCTACACAGGCAGGTATTTTAGAGCAGTATATTGAGAAGTCCGGAGCAGACATTGAGCTGGTTTATTCTTCTGACCCGGTACCGGATCTGGTAGCAGGCAGAATCGATGCGATTATTGACCCGCAGAGATATGTTCTGAGTCTGAACTCCAGCTATGAGGATGCACAGTTTAAGACCGTTGGTGAGCCGATTGATAATCTGGCAGAGGAAGGCAGCGTAGTCGCAGATTACAATGCATATCTGTGGTTCTCACCGGAAGACACCGAGCTGCGTGACGCTGTAGATACCGCACTGGCTGAGCTGTATGCAGATGGTACCTTAAGTGAGATTTCCAAGGAATACTATGGTGAAGATTACGCAAAAGATATCAACAGAGATTATGTAGAGAGCTTTAAATAAAAGATAAAAGAGACACTTAGAAGGACACGTTATGAAGATTTTTGAATGGAAGTACATCTTTATATTTTTGCCGAAGCTGTTACCAATGCTTCCGATCACACTGCTGATATGGATTCTGTCAGTTGTCGGAGCATTGATACTGGGGGCAGGGTTTATGGTTATTCGGGAGAAGAAGATCCCGATCCTGTCCCAGCTGGTGCGGGTGATCATGTCAATCATCCGTGGATTCCCGCCGCTGACACAGCTGTTTGTATTCTATTACGGACTGCCGAAGATCCTGTCATTGGTCGGAATCAATGTCAATGACTGGGCACCGCTGGTGTTCGTTGTGCTGGCATATGCATTGGGCCAGAGTGCAACGGTGATGGAGACATTCCGGTCTGCATTCGCCAGTGTAGGTAAGGGACAGACGGAAGCAGCTTATTCGATCGGTATGACGAACCGGATGGCATTCTTCCGGGTGACTCTGCCGCAGGCAATGGTGGTGGCACTTCCGAACTTTTCCAATCTGTGCATTTCAACATTAAAGAATACGTCCATTGCATTCTCGGTAGGCGTGGTTGAAATCGTGGCAAGAGCCAATCAGCTCTCCGGAGCAATGCAGCATAAGATGGAAAGCTATATTGCGCTGGCAATCATATATTATGTAATCTATCTGTTCCTGAAAAAGGGATTTAATGTGTTAGAGAAGAAATTCTCGTTCGAGAAATACTAGAGGAGGAACGCAAATGATATTCAATTTTGAATTTTGTCTTGAAGTCCTGAAAAAATGTGTACAGGCGATTCCTCTGACCTTGTATCTGACGCTCTGGGCGTTCCTGATCGGAATGGTAATTGCAATCGTGATCGCACTGATCCGTTATAAGGAAATCCCGGTGTTAAATAAGATATTCCAGTTCTATGTATCATTCATCCGGGGAACTCCGGTTATGCTACAGCTGTACATTGTATACTATATGATCCCGATGGCACTGGATGCGATTCTGGAGAAGGCGGATATTGCATTCCGGACCAATCAGATTGAAATCAAGGTGCTGGTATTGATCGCATTGGCATTAAACGTATCGGCATATCTGTCCGAGATTATTCGTGGCGGTCTGATCTCACTCGGAAAGGGAGAAATCGAGGCGGCATATTCCATTGGTATGACACCGGCAATGGTGGTACGCAGAATCATTATTCCGCAGGTGTTTGTACTGTGTATCCCGAATTTCTCAGCAAACCTGATCAGTGTCCTGCAGGCATCCTCCCTGGCGTACTTCGTATCTCTTCAGGAGGTGACCGGAACGGCCAAGGTTATGGCAAGCGGCAACTGGAAGTACTTTGAAGCATTCGTTGCGACCGGTATCCTCTACTGGCTGTTGACGGTAATTATCGAGTTGATCACTTATGGACTGGAACGTGTGGCAGAAAAGAGCGGGTATCAGCTGAAGAAGCAGTAAGGGGATAGGAATACGGATGTAGCGTCCCCTGCTACAGAAGCAGTGCAGGACGCACTCTCGCTCAAATCGGAACATAGCGGCACATAAGATGCCAGAGGACGGCATCTAAGTGCCGATGTTCCTACATGGTCCTGTCACTTGCTTCTGTATCCGGGGACTGATGCAGGCAGGTGAGTACTTGGGGTACAGCTTTGGTAGGTTCACTTTAATTGAATAGGATAAGAACAGAAAGAGTGAAGACAGGTGTAGGTGTCTTCACTTTTTTACTATATTAACAAATAGTCTTGATTAATAGAGTGGTTATAGTATATTATTTAGAGAGATATAATGCGAAAGACAGTAAGGGAGAAAGCGATTCCGTTTGATGTAGTGGTAGATCAGCAAAAAAAGGACAGGGAAGACGTTGATCGGGCGGTCTATTACATGAAGAAACTTAGAGAATTAGATAATCAATAAGAAGGGAGCGATTATTATGAGAAAAATGAGAGTTGTGTCCATGTTACTTGTAGTAGCAATGCTTGGAACCACAGTGGTTCCGACATACGGGGAAGAAATCGGTACGGTTATGGATCTGACAGAGGAGTCAACAGAGACTTCCGCTGAAGATACCGAAGCTGTCACAGAAGAAGCAGAAGCGGTTACAGAATTTGAAGAAGATATGGCAACAGAAGATACCATTACAGATGCAAATGCATCTTTGGAAGACTTCACACCGGAAGAAGAAATTTCTGAACAGGAAGCATCTATGAACCGGGAAAAGGTAAAGGCTTTTGTAGAGAGAATGTACACGAAAGCACTTGGAAGAGAAGCTGATGCAGCCGGAGTAGAATACTGGACGGATACTCTGATGAAGAAAGAGAAGACTGCAGCCGAGGTTGGATACGGTTTCGTATTCAGTGAAGAATATAAGAGTAAGAATGCAAAGGATGATGCTTTTGTAGAAATGCTCTATAACGTGTTCATGGACAGAAAGTCAGATCCAGAAGGTAAGGCTTATTGGGTATCTCTGCTTCAGAAAGGATACTCCAGAAGATATGTATATCGGAAGTTCGCACATTCTCAGGAATTTTCGGATATCTGCAAAGATTATAAAATCACCAGAGGTGTTATCACACTGGATAGTGAAAGAGACCGCTGGCCGGAGCTGACAGAATATGTTGGCAGACTTTATGATAAGGCTTTAGACAGACATCCGGATGATGATGGAATGAACTGGTGGTGCAGAAATATCAAGAATCATACCATGACACCGGTGGCCGCTGCAGAGAGCTTTATCCTTTCACCAGAGTTTGAATCAAAAGGATTAAACAATGAGGAATATATAAAAGTTCTTTATCGTACCTTTATGGGCCGGGAATATGATCAGGATGGAATGAACTACTGGCTTGGGCGTATAAACAACGGAGAAAGCAGACGAACCATTCTCCGGTGCTTCGCTGGATGTCCGGAATTTACCGCAATCGCAGCAAAGGCAGGTATATCAGAGGAGACGGTAACGGTATATCAGCCAGGTGAAGGTCATTGGGTGAATGGTACATTTGAGTATGGGGAAGGACAATATGTCACCTATCGTCCAAGTGACTACTACTTAAACTGGAACTACATCGCAGATCAGGTGACAGCAATGCTGACTTCCGCTTATCCGAATGCGAGAACCAATGGAGACGAGAAGGAGGATAGCTGGTGGGAGTGCGATGGTGATGATGGATATGCAGGGCAGTACTGGGATACCGAAGGAAATATACAGGATATATATAGTGCGGAATGCAATCGCATTAAACAGAGAGGGGGTACAGAAGATAATGTTTATGGTGCTGTTGGAGTAAAGATTATCTGGATAAAAGAAATACACGATGGAAGGCGTAAAATCTATTTTAGAGTGTATGTTTTATAAGCTATATATGTTCTTTAATGAATGATTGCACTTAGCAAATTTTTGTATTATAATAGATATGGAGCGTTACCTAACGGTAAAGCGGTTTGCCTTTCGTCCGTTTAGGAAGATTGGAGGTTGAATTATGATTCCAATGGATAGACGAATGAAAAGGAGTAGAGGTACATAATGATTACCATCATTGGGTATGTGCTGGATCTGATCCTGATAGGGTTTAAGATTTACGATATCCTAAAAGATAGAAATCAAAAAGACAACCGCTAAACTTTGGACGAGTTGGTTGTCTTCTTGATAACGTAACTTATTAACCAAGGCGAACCG